>JBJEDF010000048.1:0-37533 GCA_051871765.1 Muribaculaceae bacterium | reverse complement strand
CTACGCCACCGCCCTCTGCATCTCCGCCTACCTCGGCTACGTTCAATACACCCTCATCGCCGACGACACCCTCGCCGTCATCACCCTCACCGACCCCTACCGCGCCCAAATCCTCGCCGCCTCCACCACCGCCACCACCGATACCGCCGCCACCGCCGCCGCGCCCACCACGCCGCCCACTGCGTCCAACCAATGGCTTGTAGGGGCGCAATATTTTGCGCCCGCATCAACCACGCCGCCCACCGCGCCGCCCACCACCGCTACCGATAATGCCGTCGAGTCCCCCTCTGAAACCACGCCTGCGCCCACACCCGCCGAGTGCTCCGAGTGCTCCGAGCCGCCCACCACGCCCGCAGAAGCCGCCGCTAACTTCAGGCTGAAAGCCGTCACCACGGCGAGCCTGGAAGGCTCGCTGTGCAATAGCCGGGGGCAAGGTCGCCGGGGGCGACCGCAGCCCTCGGATAGCCATCAACAACGCATAAAGTCTGCAAAGACGCAACCTTGCCCCCATAAGCCGCGCCCTTCACCCTTATCGCCCGCCGCGACCACCATCATAGCTCCAATTAGACCAATTACTCCAATTAGACCAATTAGACTAATCTCGCCCACCGCCATGCCACCGCCTCACCCGCCGAGACCGCCCACCACGCGCCTTAGCGCCGCCATAATATAAACACCTGCCTGCCGGTATGTACTAACCCTATTATTAACCCTTTAACCCCTTTTAATTAACCCTATTACTAACCCCTTAACAAAAACATACCGGCAGGCACCCGGCGCTAAAATCAAAAAAAAATCCTCCGCCACCCCGCCCAACCCATACGTAACATGTGATTTGCAGCTCATTACATATTAAAAAATGAAAGTCGCAAAAGCCTTGACTGACCTTTGCGACCTTCCTCTGGTATATCTATGAATTTCATCGTATTTCTTTCAATATTTTTTACCCATGCCGGAGCCAGGGATATATCGTGATTAAAGTCTGCGTCATTCACCATTTGCAAACGTTCCCCTATAATTAAATTTCCGTTTCTGTGGCTTTGCCATTGCCAATTTCGCGCAATGCCGCAACAATAAGTTGCATCAATTCGCTCTTAAATGAAAATTTTTTCATCTCCGAGGTGCGCTTGAACAATATGCCGCGACCGTTGCCCACATTAATCCTTCTCGGCGATCCGTTAGTGTAATAAACAACGTTGGCTTGCAACTGGGTAGATAATCCGAGCTTGTTTAGAGCATACGACGCGGTAGGAACTATCTGAGTGTGGTCACGTTTGGCGATTGCTTCGGCGATGGTTTCGAGCGAGGGCTTGAGCACTCCCATGCCATATTTGTTATCTATTTTCGGATAGCAATAGATGCCCTGGCCCACGCGAATTATCAGATTTTCTTCGCATAGCCTCATTATGGCGGAGCCAACCATCTTGTCTCCACCGACAAAGGAAAAGTCTTCCGGGAAGAATATACTACCCCTCGGACTGGCTTTTATTACTCTCCTTATTTGCTCAATTCCACTCATGAAAATGTTAATTTTGCAGCATATTTAGTACAAATTTCCTTCAAAACCAAATTTCGCAACTACCAATCCCATCTTTTCAGCCAAATTAATGTGGACCTAACTTCGTGGTGTAAAATCACGAATATATGTCAAAGATCGCTTACAATATTCATCTCAATGGCTACATCGGAGGGGAATACCTCGACCGTAGCAGCGTTAATATCGTGCTTGCCGCCAACGAGGGCAAGCAGGTCAACGTACTCATTGATTCGCTCGGAGGTTCGTTGGCCACCGGCCCACTGCGCGAGAACTATCGTGTAGAGCGCAAATATTAAAGTAGTGTTGAAAATTTCAGAGGGTTGCCGTATATCTACTTTGTTATCGCGGCAACCCTCTGTATTTCAGCGAGGAACCCACATAAAATGTCATACTCTGGAAGATAGCGATTTTCTTTGGAAATACGCTATTGTTATGGCGATTTTTTTTGATGCTTTTGAAAACGGTATGACTACACAAGATATAACAGCGAGCGCCGCACATCCGGGCTGAATGTGCGGCGCTTATGGGTTATCGTCGGTTTAGTATTCGTCCTCGTTGAAGAGGAAATCTTCTTTGGAGGGGTAGTCGGGCCAGATGTCCTCGATGCTCTCGTATGTGTCGCCTTCGTCTTCGATTTCCTGGAGGTTTTCTATCACTTCGAGTGGTGCACCGCTACGCTGTGCGTAGTCTATGAGCTCGTCTTTGGTGGCGGGCCAAGGCGCGTCTTCAAGTTTTGATGCTAATTCAAGTGTCCAATACATAGTTATAAGTTATATATAAAATGTATAAATCATATATTATCTAAGCAGCCCGGCAGAGGGCTATTGGCTGTAAGCGGCTGCAAAGATAATCAATTTCTATGTAAAGTGTCAATCTTTTTGCGACTTTTCTTTATAGTTTTTGCCAAAAAAGTTCGGCAGTGCCGCTGAGGGTGTTTATTTCGCGAGCGATGACGAATAGCAGGTCGCTGATGCGGTTGATATACTGCATCACTGATGGCGTTATTGGCTCGCAGCGGTCAAGTGTGACCATGAGGCGCTCGGCGCGGCGGGCTACTGTGCGAGCTATGTGAACGCGGGCGGCGTCAGGGTGTCCACCGGGCAAGATGAATTGTTGGTGGCGTGGCAGCGCGGCGTCAATGGTGTCGATGGCTGTTTCAATCCGCGTCACTTCAGATTGCGGCAGCGGTGGCAGCCGATATGGCGATGAGGGCTCGGTGGCAAGCTCGCAGCCGATGTCGAAGAGCCGGTGTTGTATGGTCTGGAGCAGCTCGCGTCGCTGTGGGGTGATGGCTGATGATGCGGCGAGCAGCCCGAGCCATGAGTTGAGCTCGTCGATGGTGCCGTAGGTCTGCAGGCGCAGGTGGTCTTTGTCTATGCGAGTGCCGCCTACGAGCGATGTGGTGCCGGCGTCGCCTGTGCGTGTGTATATTTTTGCCATGGTGGGTGAGGGTGGGGTGGATTGATATTAGTTTTTGTCAGTGGCTATGCAGTTGTCAAGAGCTGCTATCATGTCGGGTAGGGTTGTGACCACGGTGAGCACCTCGAGGCGCTCGGGCGCCATCAGGCCGCGCTCCACCATGGTGTGGAGCTGCTGCAGCAGAGGGGTGTAGAGATCGTCGGGGTTGTATATGATGATGTGTTTGCCCAGCTGACGGGTGAAGTTGACGTATGAGAATGATGTGGTAAACTCGTCGAGGGTGCCGTATCCGCCGGGGAGCACCACGTATATGTCGCCTAAGAGCTGCATGGTGCCTTTGCGGTCGTTGAGGTCGCAGGCGGGCACCTGCACATCGTTGAATGGCCAAGCGTCATCGCGCCTCCGCATGGGCACTACTCCCACCACCTTGCCTCCGGCGGCTTTTGTGGCTTCGGCGCAGAGGCGCATCAGCCCGGCGTTGACGCCGCCGTATATGAGTGACGCATTGTGTGAGCCTATCCATTGGCCTATGAGGCGGGCTGACTCTTGCCATTGCGTGGGCAAGTTGTCAAAGGAGCTGCAATATACTGCAATGTTCATGGTCGTGAGTGTATGGTGTATGTGGTTGATTAATAGCATTAATGGCGAGCAGGCGCTGATGGCGGCCTAGTGTCGCAGGTGTATTTTTTTGTGCAAAAATAGTGCATTTCCACGATTTATCACTACTTTTGTAGAAAAATATTGAGCAAATGGATAAAATACAACAAGGAAAGTATGTGGAGCTCGGATATGACCTCTACACTATTGATGCCGATGGCACAGAGACGTTGGTGCATCAGACATCAGAGCAGGCTCCCGAGTCGATAATCTTCGGCGTGACCCCCGGCGTGTTGGAGCCTCTGGCGCGCGCCATCGAGGGGCAGCCGTCGGGCTACGAGTTTGACGTGATAGCTCGCGCGGCCGAGGCCTTTGGCGAGCATAGCGATGAAGACATCGTGGAGCTTGACCGCGACATCTTTGAGATTGACGGAGAGTTTGATGACGAGATGATTAGGCCGGGCAGCACGGTGCCGATGATGACGGCCGACGGCTATCATATCAATGGTGTGGTGCTCGCCGTGACCGCCGATAAGGTGAAGATGGATTTCAACCACCCGCTTGCGGGCAAGGATGTGCGCTTTAGAGGCCGCGTCTATACTGTGCGCGATGCTACGGCCGATGAGCTCAACCCCACATGTGGCTGCGGCGGCTGTGGTTGTGGCGGCGGTGGCTGCCAGGGCGGTGACTGCGGTGGCGGCTGCTGCTGAGCGGTGAGGCCACGAGGCGCTGCGTCGCTCCTCAATCATTACTGCGGGCTCGGGCCGATGTAGGCGAGAGCCCGCCTTGACTGTATCAATTATGAGAAATAGAGCCGGCACATTAGCTATCATTATTGTCAGCATCACCGCGCTGCTAATAGCGGCGGTGATGGTGCGTCGCATTATGGCCTATGGCGACCGGCATATCGAGGTGGATCGCGCCGCATATCCGGTCAAGGGCATCGATATCTCGTCGCACAACGGCGACATAGACTTTGAGGCAGTGGCTGCCGACAGCGTGGATTTCGTGTATATCAAGGCCAGCGAGGGTGAGACCTTCCGCGACCCGCGGTTTGCCGACAATTACGAGGCGGCTCGGCGAGCCGGACTGATAGTGGGCGCTTATCACTTCTTCAGGTTTGACTGCGAGGGGTGGCGTCAGGGCCGCAACCTCCTTGCAGCTATCGATGGGGCGGCGTTGCGCCTGCCTTTGGCCATCGATGTGGAGGAGTGGGGCAATCCTGACATCAGCCAGACCGATGCTATAGTGCAAAATCTGCGCACTATGGTTGACTATCTGCGGGCCTGTGGCCACAGAGTGATAATCTACACCAACAAGAATAGCTATCGGCGCTTGGTGCGCGATCGTTTCGGCGATGTGGGTCTATGGCTGTGCTCATTCTCGGGCGCGCCCTCGTATGGTCGCGGGGCGGTGTGGACACTGTGGCAGCATAGCCACCGGGCAGCGGTGCGAGGCATCAATGGTGATGTTGACCTCAACACCTTCAATGGCTCACGTGAGCAATTTCTCACGTGGCTGGTCAGCACCAAGTGATTTTCAGCGCCATGGCGCGGTGTCATAAGCTAAAGAGCTGCGCTCCCATAGCCCGCCGACGGGCAAAAGTGGGGGCGCAGCTCCTTGCTGTGCAGCCTTTATGGCTTTGCGGCATCAGCGGGGCTTCATCGCTGTCGTTTGTGAAGTCCGTGAGGCCTGAAAAACATTACTTATATTCAGATAGTTGTCAGCTCGGTTGGGAGAATGGGCATGGCACCTTTTTTTGTGCATACAAAAGCCGAGGTATCTACGGCTATTCTGTGGGCTTCTTTGATTTCTTTGCCTTTGAGTAATGAAGCTATGAAAGCGGCAGTGAACGAGTCGCCGGCGCCTACGGTGTCGGCAACCTCCACCTTGGGAGTGGGATAGAATGAGATGTTGCCGGGAGTGAAGACGTAGCTGCCATTGATGCCGCAAGTGAGGATGAGCATCTTGAGGTTGTATTTACCTAGGAGTATCCAACATTTGTCTTGGAGGTCAATGCCGGGGTATCCAAACATACGGCTGATGGTGACGAGCTCCTCATCGTTGATTTTGAGGATGTTGCATTTCTGCATAGAGTTGCAGAGTATCTCTTTGTTGTAGAAGCCTTGACGCAGGTTGACGTCAAACACAGTCAGCGTGTCGTCATTTTGGGGCATTGCGTCGAGAAACTTGTTGATGGTGGTTCGAGACACGATGTTGCGCTGAGCGAGCGAGCCAAAGCATACAGCTCTTGTCTTTTTGGCTATAGCCTCGAGTTGCGGCGAGTAGGGGATATTGTCCCACGCCACGTTCTCCTTGATGTCGTACTGTGGTATTCCGGCTTGGTCTATTTCGACCTGTACGGTGCCGGTGGGGTAAGGCACTTTTTCGATATATTGGTTGAGGCCTTTAGAAGTGAAGTTCTCGAGGATTTCATTGCCGAGAGAGTCATCGCCGATGGCGCTGACGACGCAGCTTGTGAGGCCGAATTGCGAAACGTGGAAGGCGAAGTTGGCCGGCGCGCCTCCTATTTTTTTACCGGAGGGAAGCACATCCCAGAGGGCCTCACCCATACCTATAACGAGGTTATTCATGACGATTTATGGTTTTAATATGTTTTTATTAATTAGTCTTTTTGATGTGGAGAGTGTAGTAGAGGAGGTAAGCGACCCCTACGGTCATCACGGCGATGGCTCCTATTTGGCCGATAGCGTCAGAGGCGATGCCCATGGCCATGGGGAATATGGTGCCGCCGAAGAGGCCCATGATCATCAGGCCTGAGACATCGTTCTTCTTGTCGGGTATCGAGGTGATAGCTTGCGAGAAGATGATGGAGAAGATGTTGGAGTTGCCGAAGCCTATCATTGCCACGCCGATGTAGATTGTGGCTACAGAGTGAGCGAAGAATAGCAGAACCATAGCGGCCAGCATGATCACCACGCTGATGGCGAAGAATTTTTTAGCCGATAGGTATCTGAGGATTATCGAGCCGAGGAAGCATCCGGCGGTACGGAATATGAAATAAATGCCGGTGGCGATGGTGGCGTCTTCGATGGGCAGATGTATGCGCTCCATGATGATTTTGGGGGCGGTGGCGTTGGTGCCCACGTCAATGCCCACGTGGCACATAATGCCGATGAAGCATAAGAGGATGAAGGGGTTGGCAAGCAGCTTGATGCACTTGACGATGCCGGTGGCCTTGTCGGGCTTCTCCTCGGTGATGGGCGTAGCGCCTAAGAAAGCGACAGAGAAGCAGCACACCACGGCAAACACCACGAAGAGAAATCTCCAACCGAGGCCGAAGGTGGGAAGTGTGGTCACGGCGGCCCACGAAGCGATCACCGGCGCCAGGAATGAGGCAATGGCTTTCACGAATTGGCCGAAGGTGAGTGTCGAGGCCAGCTTGTCGTTGCTGATGAGGTTAGAGACGAGCGGGTTGAGCGATGTCTGCATGATGGCATTGCCGATGCCCAGGAGAGAGAATGCTACGAGCATCGTGTTGTAGTCGTTGCCGAAGAGCGGAATAATCAGCGACACGATGGTGACGGCGAGGCTGATGAGCACGGTCTTTTTGCGCCCTATCTTGTTCATCAGCACGCCGGTGGGCACGGAGAAGATGAGAAACCAGAAGAATACGAGCGAAGGGAATAGGTTGGCCTGCGCATCGGTGAGCTGGAGGTCTTTCTGCACATAGTTGGAGGCGGTGCCTACCAGGTCCACGAAGCCCATGGCAAAGAAGCAGAGCATCACGGGGATGATTTGCAGGAGTGATACCTTGCCTGCGATATTATGGTCAGCTTTCATTGTATTAAGGTATTGGCAGTGATTAGCAGTTGATTAGTATGTTATTTGATGGAATAGATGCGTAAGTCGGAAATCACGCTCTTGCCGCCTTCCGAGGCGATTTTGATATTAGTGTAGGGCGAGTTGGGGAAGACGAGGTTTGTGAGACAAGCCTTGCCATTGTTGCCAAATACCTCGATGCTTGATTTGTCGATGAATATTCTGAGCGATACTTTGCCGTTATGTTCGAATGTCGGCGCCACGGTGATTGCGGGGAAGTTGGTGTTGAAGTCCACGACGCCGCTGCGAGTGCGGTCAAAGAGGAGGGTGTGCTTTTTCGGGTCAAACTCGATGATGGATTTGTCGCCATTGTCGTTAGAGAGCGTTATGCTAACCTGGCGAGACTTTGTGGCGTCAATGTCCATGAGGATTTCGCAAGTAGAGCTGTTGGTGGAGGGTAGTGCGAAGCTCTTGGTCGAGTTTTTGATGTTGAAGCGCTTTACGTTTTTGGTGAGAGAGCCTCTGATGTCGAGGAGCTCGGGCGACGGCGCGCTTGCGGCGTAGATTTGGTCATCGTCGGCTTTGAAGAGATAAATGTCGCGCGGCAAGGTGTTGGTGCTGCGGTATTGCATTGTAGGCACTTCGGCGGCATATTGCCAGTTGGACATCCAACCGATTACCACACGGCGGCCGTCGGGCGCATTGCTCCAGCTGACCGTGGCATAGTGGTCTTTGCCGAAGTCGAGCCATTTAGTGGGGATTACGCCCTCGCTGTCAGTGTCAGCGGTGAATGTCTTGCCATCGAAGTCGCCGATGAAATATTGCGTGGCGCTACCGCCGAATGGTCCGCCGGGGTTGATGTTGACGATGAGCACCCATTTTTTCAGGTCTGTGCCTTGTACGGGCAGCTCAAAGAGGTCGGGGCACTCCCACACACCGTCTTGGCACCCGATGTTTTTGCCAAATCGGCTTGTGAGGGTCCAGTCCTTGAGATTAGGCGAAGTGAAGAAGAGTATTTCGTGCTCGAGTGCGTGCGCCAAGACGAGGTTCCACTCTTTGGTGGTGTCGTTCCAGAACATATTTGGGTCGCGAGCTTCGGTCTCGAGTGTGATGATGGGGTTGGCTTTGTATGTTTTGAAGGTAGAGCCGCCATCGTTGCTGTAAGCGAGGCTTTGCATCTGGCTTGTGCTTGCCGAGGTGTAAAGGGCGATTACAGCGTCGTTGCCAAAACCGCAGGTGTTGTCGTGGTCAATGACAGAGCTGCCGCTGAAAATCAAACCGAGGCCGTCGGGGCGTATTGCCTCCGGCTCATGTTGCCAGTGGATAAGGTCTTTAGACACAGAGTGACCCCAAGAGAGGTTTTGCCATTTCGAGCCGTAGGGGTTGTGCTGGTAGTATAGATGCCACTCGCCGTCTTTGTAGAACATGCCGTTTGGGTCGTTCATCCATCCGTAAGCGGGTGTGTGGTGGAAGAGCGGGCGATATTTGAGCTCGCGGTTAGAGCCGTCAAAGGAGTCAGACACCTTGATGTCTTTCCAGCAGGCGTCATTTTTAGCTTCGCGCACAGAGCCACGGCCCTGAGTGGTGACGATGTCAAAAACCACGTTTTTGCCCTTCAGCGCCTCGAGGTCGTAAGGCACATAAAAGTCGGTTTTAGATTTTGAAAGCTTGGCATATATTGTTTCATACAAGTTGCCATCGACAATGACGTTGATTTTGGCATCATCATTAGAGTCTTGAATAGGCAAGAGCAGGTATTTAGCATCGCCTGTGACTCTGACGTGAGTATTGTTAGAGCCGAGGAAATTAACCTGCACGCCGTCAGCAGCTTGAGCCAGTGTCGCTGCGGAAGCGAGCAACAGGAGAGAAATGCTTGTAGGGATTAGTTTCATTGGTGAAATATTTAGATTTGAGGATTTTTTTGATGTCGCAAATTTTTTTTGACAGTGCAAAGCTAATCCGTTATTGTCATATATAATATAAAAAAGAGTGCATACACTATAAAAATTGTTGTGATGCCCCCAAATTTATTAGTTACACACGAAAAATGCTAATACACTGTAATCGGTGGTGCAATTGTTAAATATATTACATACATTGAGAAAAATTTTTGATTAAAGAAAATTTGATTAATTTTGCAAGCGATAGCCACCGCAACGATTGTGTTCATCACTCAGACCATCTAATGAAATACTATTATCGCCTAACACCAATCATTTTACTGCTATGTGCCCTGGTAGCGCTCAGCGGCTGTAGCGAAGACCGGAAATACAAGATCGGTATCTCGCAGTGCAGCCAAGACGATTGGCGGACTAAGATGAATGATGAAATCAACCGCGAGATAATGTGTCATGAGGATGCGGTGGTAGAGATACGCTCGGCCGATGACAGCAGTAAAAAGCAAATCGAAGACATAAAGTATTTTGCTGACAATGGCTTTGATATAGTGATAGTAGCACCCAACGAAGCTGCCGAGCTGACGCCTGTCGTCAAGGAAGTTTACGAGCGAGGAATACCGGTGATAATATTTGACCGCAATATCATAGGTGATAGCTACACGGCCAGGATAAGCGTTGACAATGAGGGTCTTGGGCGCGTGGCTGCGCGTTATGCCTATCATTTGGTGGGCGGCAGCAAGAAGGTCATCGAGATTTACGGGCTTGTGGGCTCTACGCCGGCCGATGACCGACATCGCGGCTTCACCGAAGAGTTTAAGAAGTATGGAGGCGAGGTGCTTGCCGGCGCCTCGGCCGGGTGGCGCGAGAAAGATGCCGTGCAGGTAGCCGACTCGCTGCTGTCAATATATAAAGATGTGGATCTGATATATGCCCACAACGACCGCATGGCGATAGGTGCATCGACAGTGGCCAAGCGCTTGGGGCGTGACGATATCAAGATTATCGGTATCGATGCGGCTCCGGAGGTAGGCATCAAGGCCGTGGCCGACAGCGTGATAGATGCCACATTTATGTATCCCACCGAGGGCTATCGTTTGATACAGACCGCATTGGCAATACTCAAAGGCGAGCCTTACGAGCGAGAGGTGCAGATACCCTATTCGTCGGCCGTGGATTTGAGCAATGCCGACATTTTGCTCTTGCAATACGAGACGGTGCGCGCCGAGACGAGTAAGATGATACTCCTCAAGCAGCAGATTGACAGCTATTGGGAAAAGCACTCTTCGCAGACTATGCTGTTTTATGCGAGCATCGTGATTATAGTGCTGTTGTGTGGCGTATTATTCCTCATACTGCGCAGCTATTGGCAGCATCGCAAGCATCAGGCCGCGTTGATAGAGAAAAACAAACTCCTTGAGGAGCAGCGCGATGCGCAGAAGCGACTGAATGAGCAACTTGAGGCAGCGACGAAGTCAAAGCTTATGTTTTTCACAAATGTGTCGCACGACTTGCGCACACCGCTGACCCTCATCGCCGAGCCTGTGGCTCAGCTCTCCCATGCCGACAACCTCACCGACCATCAGCTGTTGCTGACGCGCTTGGCCAATAAGAATGTGAAAATCTTGCAGCGCCTTATAAATCAAATCCTTGACTTCCGTAAATATGAGAATGGCAAGCTCGAGCTCACTCGCACGGAAATCAATCTCGGCGAGGCGATAAAAGACTGGGTGGAGTCATTCCGCACGGTGGCGCGCAAGCGTGACATACAGCTGAAAATCGATGTGCCTGAAAATAAGAGCATTGTCGCTGCTATCGACGTTGAAAAGATAGAGCGAGTGGTCTTCAACTTGATGTCAAACGCCATGAAATATACCCCTCGCAACGGCACTATCACCGTGACCTGCGATGCCGATGGCGGCAAGGTATATCTCAAGGTGTCAGACACCGGTATCGGTATTGCCGAGAGAGACTTGGGCAATATCTTTGAGCGCTTTTACCAGGTGGAGCGCGATCACCCTCAGGGGTCGGGCATAGGGCTGACGCTGTGCAAGGCTTTTGTGGAGCTCCACGGCGGGTCGATTAGTGTGGAGAGCGCCCCGGGCAAAGGGTCGGTGTTTACGGTAGAGCTGCCCCTCGTAGTGGGCACGGACAAGGCCGATGCCATAGATAGCGCTATGGCCGGCGATGACGTGGCCGAGCTTGACGATGTAGAAACCGATCTTGACGTAATAGATGCCGACGGCGAAGTCAGCTTTGACAAGCATCTGCCGCTGTTGCTTATCATTGATAATAATAAGGATATGCAGTCGCTGCTGACATTGCTGCTGCGCGATAAATACAATGTGATATGTGCCGACAAAGGTAAAGACGGCATAAAGAAAGCCGCCAAGTATGTGCCTGACCTTATTATCTGCGATGTGATGATGCCCGGCATTGACGGCTTGGAGTGCTGTCGTCGAATAAAGAGTGAGGTGTCCACGTCGCACATACCGGTATTGATGCTTACGGCTTGCGGTATGGATGAGCAGCGCGTGCAGTGCTATGACTCGGGGTGCGATGCCTATGTGTCAAAGCCTTTCAACAGCTCAGTGCTGCTGTCGCGCTGCGCGAGCCTGATCGAGAACCGCAAGCGCATCAGAGACTTGTGGAGCAAGACCGGCGATGCGTCGAAGGCCGAAGCCCGCGAGCACCTGCCCAAATCAGATATCGATAATGACTTCTACAACCGGTTTTTGGATATCTTCAAGCCGCAGATGGGCAATCCCGATATCAATGTAGATGCAATGGCAGCGCAGATGGGCCTTGAGCGCTCGCAGTTTTACCGCAAGATCAAAGCACTGACCAATTACTCTCCGGTGGAGCTGATAAGGAACTTCCGCCTCAAAGAGGGTAGGAAACTGCTAATCAAGACCGATAAGACGATAAGCGAGATAGCCTATGAGATAGGCTTCTCGTCGCCGGCCTATTTCACCAAGTGCTATCGCGAAGCCTACGGCGAGACACCATCGGAAACACGCGAAGGCAAGCAAAGCAAATAAGCTACAAGTCGGGTGGGGCACTTTGACCCCTTGACCCCTTGGCCCCTCGCTCACCCGCGATGGCGGTGTCAGCTCACGCGCGGGCGACGACGGCGGCCGCGCGTGAGCAAGATGCCATCAATCGGGCAAGGGTCGGGGAGCTGGAGCGTCATGGGTCAGTAAACATACCATTATCTATAAGCAACTTCTGTTAATACTCATTGTGATAGCCCAATAGAGGAGCCGGTGGCAGGCTGAAAAATCTATAATAAATGTTGCATCATATATAAAAATTAACTCTTTGCATAGATTTTTATATAGCGTGCAACATCAGTTATTATCCTTATTATATGAGTGGGCTTAACTTTGCGGCAGAATATTTTCAAATTCTTACCCATAATTTTAACATCATGAAAAAATTAACCCTAAGCGCACTATTGCTATTGCTGGTGGCGTTCGTGTCAAGTGCACGAGACATCACTGTGCAAGGTACTGTTGTGTCAGCAACAGATGCAGAGCCACTAATCGGCGCGAGCGTGATTTCAGAACTAAAGAGCAATGTGGGAGTGTCCACAGACCTCGATGGTAATTTCACCTTAATCGTGCCTGAAGGCTCCAACATTGTAGTATCGTATGTTGGCTTTAAGTCAAAGACCGTAGCGGCAGCCGAGACATTGACCATCGAGCTGGAAGAGAATGCCGCCCTGTTAGACGAGATTGTCGTAGTGGGATACTCGGCAGAAAAGAAATCAGATCTGACCGGATCGGTGTCAGTAGTAAAGATGAAAGATGTGGCCGATACGCCGACCGGCAACGTGCTGCAGTCACTTCAAGGGCGTGTCCCCGGTATGACCATCACCACCGATGGCACCCCCGGCGGTCTCAGCACCAGCACGTCAATCCGCGGCGCCTCCTCATTCCGCAGCGATGCCAACGGCCCGCTGTATGTAATCGACGGCGTGATGACGCGCGATAACCCCGGCACTATCATTAACAGCAACGATGTAGAGTCAATCCAGGTGCTCAAAGACGCCGCCTCCGCCGCCATCTATGGTGCTCAGGCCGCTAACGGTGTGGTCATCATCACCACCAAGCGCGCCAAGAAAGGCGAGGCCCATGTGACCTTTGACGCCACGCTGAGCGTACAGACTTACAATAGCGGTCTTGACTTGCTTGATGCCTACCAGTGGGGCGATGTATATTGGAGCGCCTACAAATATGCACACAACGGCGCCACCCCGCAGTCAGCAGTCTATGGCACGGGCGCTACAGCGCAGCTTCAGACCTATAAGAACCTCAACGGCGCCGATGTGCTGCCGCAAACGACAGATTGGGAAGATGTGATACACCGCACAGCTTTGATGCAGACCTACACCGTGGGCCTCTCGAAGGGTAGCGAGAACGGCTCATCATCGTTCACCATCAGCTGGCTGGACCATGACGGTATCGTCAAAGGCACCGACTACAAGAAACTCAACACCCGTTTCAGCTCAGACTACAGCTTCCTCAACAATAAGCTGAAGGCCGGCGGTAATGTGACCGTCAACTGGTGGAAGGCTCACAATATGCCCGGCGGCGCCGAGGAAAACGCCGTGAAGCAGCACCCCGCCAAGGCCGTGTATGATGTGGAGGGCGAATATGTTGACCAAATCAACGATGTGCTCGGCGATGCTCCCAATATGATGCGTCTTATCGAGAATGAGGCCAACAACAACCACGAGTATTGGAGAGTCTTCGGCAACGCCTACCTGCAGGTAGAGCCTATCAAGAACCTTATCATCAAGACCAACTTTGGTGTGAACTACTACAGCGAGGTCAACAAAGTCTTTGAGCCCGCATGGCTGCGCGACACCGTCAACAAGCTGACACAGTCAACGAGCAAGAGCACCGACTGGGTGTGGACCAATACCGCACAGTACAACATCGACTTCGGCAAGAACTCAATCATGGCTCTTGTAGGTGTCGAGGCCAAGAAATACCACACCGAGAGCTTCTTTGGCTATGGCACCGACCTCGCCCTTGAGGACCCCAACTACATCTACCTCGACAATGTCACTTCAAACAAGAATGTAGGCGCCGGCGCTTCAAACTACTCAATGTTCTCAGGCTTCGGCAAAATCAACTATTCATGGGACGACAAATATCTCGCCTCACTGACGATACGTCGCGATGCCTCATCGCGTCTGGCTCATGACCACAACTACGATTGGTTCCCCTCGTTCTCACTGGGCTGGCGTATATCGCAAGAGTCCTTTATGGCCAACACCCGCAGCTGGCTCTATGATCTGAAGCTGCGCGCATCCTATGGTGTCAATGGCAACGACCTTATCGACAACGAAGCCTTCTATGCCAAATATCTGATGAGCCTCAACCGCGGTTCATACAACATGAACGGCGACGGCACCACCCTCTCGCCCGGAGCTTACCGCATCCGCACCACCAACCCCGACCTGAAGTGGGAAAAGACCTATCAGACCAACGTGGGTATCGATGCATCATTCTTTAACAATCAGCTGGGTGTGTCACTCGACTACTTCTACAAAGACACCAAGGATATGCTTGTAGAGAAGCCCTACATCGCTACTATCGGCGAGGGCGGCTACTGCTGGTACAATGGTGGCGAGATGACCAACAAGGGCTTTGAAGGCCAGATAACATGGCGCAGCAAGATAGGCCGTGATTTCAACTACGAAGTAGGCTTTAACTTCACCTATCAGAAGAATGAGGTTACCAACCTTCTTGACGACATCTATTATTCATACGGCGGCGGTTACGGCGAGCACAGCCTCGTAGGCCAGCCCTTGGGCTCATGGATGGGCTTTAAGACCGATGGCGTGTTCCGCACACAGCAAGAGGTTGATGACTATTGCAATAAATACACAGTGGAATTTGGTAACCCCGGCGTAGGCCGTATCCGCTATGTCGATGCCGACGGCGATGGCGTAATCAACTACAACGACCGCACGTGGCTGGGTTCAGACCTGCCCAAGGCTCAATTCGGTCTCAACCTCGGTGCCAACTGGAAAGGCTTTGACCTGAGTCTCTTCTTCAACTCTATCATCCGTGACGCCTTCGTTAACTCGAAGTACTACACCGACCTGTTCCAGTGCTGGAACGGCAACCACGGCACAGCCCTTCTTGAGGCGGCTGCCGCATACGAGGATTACCTGAAGACCGGTGTCTATACCAGCGACACCCCGGCACCGACCACCGACAATGCCAACAATGAGCACGAAGTGTCAGAGTTCCATATCGAGAATGGCTCGTTCGTACGCCTGAAGACCCTCACTCTGGGCTACACCCTGCCGACAAGCGTGCAGAAGACACTGCGCCTTAACAACGCACGTGTTTACTTCCAGGCCCAGAACGTGTTTACCATCACCGGCTACAGCGGTGCCGATCCCGAGGGCCTTGGCTACCCCTACGCCATGCCGCGCCAATTCACCTTCGGCATCCAGTTCGGTTTCTAATAACATAGTCTAACTCGTATAAAGAATACAAAGATGAAAATAAATAAATTAGCCTACGCAATAAGCTGTGGCGCTATAATCGCTCTTACATCATGTAGCGATGATTTTCTGGAGAACAAGCCGCAAGGCAGCCTCTCTGATGGCGTGATGAACTCCACGGAGTCGGTAGATCTGTTGGTCAACGCAGCCTACGCCGGACTGAGCGGATTCACCAACGAGCAAGGCGACCCGTGGGTGCGCCCGACGAGCAACTGGAGCTATGGCGAGGTACGCGCCGACAATGCCTACAAGGGCGGTGGCGGCGAGGGCGACCTCTGGGATTTCCATGCCATGGAGACCTTCCAGGTGCAGTCAAACAACGGCAACCTCGACGGCAAATGGTTTAACCTGTACAGCCTCATCTCTCGCTGTAACGCAGCGTTGCGCGTGCTGAATAATGCCGACGAGGCCGAGGTGCCCGTTAAGGCTTCGCGCATCGCCGAGATGAAAGTGCTGCGCGCACACTTCTACTTTGAGCTGTCGCGCCTCTTCAACAAGGTGCCTTACTTTGATGAGAACCTGGAGACCTCAGAATATGTAAATGTGCGCAACGATGAATATACGCGCGACCAGCTGCTCGGTATGATCGCCGACCAGCTGCTGGAAGCCGCCGAGGTGCTGCCCGAGCGCCAAGCTGAGGTGGGCCGTATCAATAAGAACATAGCCCTGGCCTATGCCGCCAAGGTCAAGCTCTATCAAGCTTACGAGCAAGATGAGCAGACCCACGCCGTGGTAAATATCAATGCCGACCGCCTGCGCGAAGTGGTGTCGCTGATAGACCAAGTCAAGGGCTACGACCTGCTCGACGATTTCCAGAAATTGGACCTCGTGGAGTATGAGAATGGTGTAGAGTCAGTATTCGCTATCCAGTACTCGATGAACGACGGGTCAGAGAGCGCCGGCCGTGTGAACTGGAGCAACCTCCTCAATTCGCCCGGCGGCAACAGCCCCTACCATGGTGATGGCTTCTTCTTGCCGTCGCAGGACCTTATCAATGCCTATCAGACCGACGAGAATGGTCTGCCGGTGTTTGACTATCAGTCCAAGCCCGACTATTCGGTGGTGGATTTCGTTGATGACAACACCCAGACGCTTAGCAATATAGATGCTAACGTTGACCCGCGCCTCGACTTTGTGGTGGGCCGCCCGACAATCACCTTCAAGACCTACAAGGACACGCCGTGCCAGTCATGGGTAAGAGACCGCGGCACCTACGGTCACAACTGCGCCAAGCGTTTCTGGGTATCACCCGAGTCTTCAGATATGTTCCAGGGCTGGCCGTGGGGCGCCTCGCAGCTCAATTGGCAAATCATCAGATATGCCGACCTGCTGCTCTACAAGGCTGAGGCTCTGATAGAGCTGGGTCAAGATCTCGATGTGGCTCGCAACCTGATCAACCGCGTAAGACAACGCGCGATGGATAGCGAGTATGTAAGAGACTTCTATGACAACACCAAGTATGCCGCCAACTACAAAATCGGTCTCTATCCCGCCGCCGGATGGAATCAGGAATATGCTCGCAAGGCCTTGCGCACCGAGATGCGCCTGGAGAAGGCCCTCGAGGGCGAGCGCTTCTTTGACCTGGTGCGTTGGGGCATCGCCAAAGATGTGATGACGAAATACTTTGCAGCCGAAAAAGATAACAGGATATACTACGATGGCGCCGTGTTTGATGCCGGCGAGGAGTACTATCCGATCCCTGTCAATCAGTACAACTTCTCACAAGGTCATTATACCCAAAATCCGGGATATCCATCTTTTAATTAATTAAATAATAGGTACAATTTTCAATTAGGTTATTGAAGATGGCTGAGCGAGGCTGTGTCGTAATGTGTTACGGCGCAGCCTCCATTTTTTGTATTAGGCGATTGTAATCCATCTACACAAGGGCGGCGGAAAGATACAATTTGGCATCTACGCGTGTTCACCCGAGGAGTCCACGTTTAAGGCTGTGTTCACGGATATGCAGCTCACCGAATGTGCGTGGAAGGCTCACGACGGTCAGCAGCCCGACTGATACGGGGCGCCTAAGCCGGGCCTGTAGCCGAAAACTGACCTTGCCGGCAGGTCCAAACGCCTAAAACATGGTGCTCGATAGCCGCCGGGGCAATAAATCCGATAATATTGCGTTAAAGCATATAGGTGGGGTCAGATCTGCCTATCTTGCAACGATTATTGATGATGAACAACATATTGCCACGAAATATATCTAAAGTGCTGAGACTGATGGTGTTGGCGGTGCTGGTGTGCGCCACTGACGCTGCAGCGTTAAGTCTCGACCACTATGCCGCCACATCGCGCCTGGCCACGGGGCTGTGGGTGAAAATCAGTGTGCCATCGACGGGTATGTATTGTATCCCTACCGCGGCGTTGCGCGAATATGGCTTCAGCGATGTGACAAAGGTGCGTGTCTATGGCTATGGCGGCCGGCGTATTGACGATGGTCTCACAGCCGATAATTATGCTGATGACCTGCCTATGGTGCAGAGCGAGCTTACTGACAAGGGCTTGGTGTTTTATGGCGTAGGCGCCGACACTCGAGTACTCAATGATAGCTACTATTTCCATAATGAAAACAGTATCTACACCACTGTGGGCTATTATTTCCTGGGTGAGAGCGATGAGCCGGCACCGGGCTTTGAGACTACGGGCGTGGGGCAAGCCACCGATGCCACCGATGTGGTGATAGATTGTGTGCACCATGAGCTGGACCAAGTGTCGCCCGGCGAGTCGGGGGCGCTGCTTGTGGGAGAGGACTTTAAGTACACGCCCACGCGCACGTTTGATTTTGACTTGCCGTCGCGCGCCGACGCCGGCCGTGTGTGGCTGGAGTGCTCCTTTGTGGCCAAGACTTATAATACATCGTCAAGCATATCGTTTACAGCCAATGGCGCCGCCGTGGCGAGCACCACGACAGACCGCATCGGCGTCACCAATTCATCATCATACTATCACGGCGTGGAGACGGTGACGCGCCACGAGCTCAAGGACATCAGCGGCGAACGACTGCAGGTGGGCATCACCCATAAGGCCTCGACTACGGTGTATGGAGCGTGGCTCAACTATCTCTCTATCAGCTATGAGCGCAAATTGCAGCTGCCCCAGTCGGGCTATCTTACCTTCACGGCCTATAATGCCGGTCTGCGTTTGGGAGGCGTCACGGGCAGCGACCTGCGCGTGTGGGATGTGACCGCCCCCTCGGCGATAGAGCGTATCAATGTGGGGTCAGCGAGCGGCTCGGCGGTGTGGACCTCGTCGTATGGCAATGTGCGCCGCGACTATGCGGCATGGACTCCGTCGGCATCGATGCCCGCGCCTACGTTTGTCAAAAAAATCAGCAACCAGAACCTCCACGCCACGGCAGCCGCCGATATGGTAATCATCACGCTTGCCGAATGGAGCAGCCAGGCTGAGCGCGTGGCCAAGCTGCATCGCGATGAAGGCCTCACTGTGGTAGTGGCCGATGCCGAGGCCATATATAATGAATTTGCATCGGGCTGCGCCGATGTCAGTGCCCTGCGCAAGTTCCTCAAGATGGTGTATGACCGCGGAGCTGCCGAGGGCAAACCTCTGCGCTATGCACTGCTGATGGGTCGCGCCACCTATGACAATTGCTGCCTGACAGCCGGCCAGCAAGCGCTCTCTATCAAGACCCTGCCATCGTGGCTTCCGCGCACCTCGCGCGCGGGTCTTAGCGACAATGACGGCTATGCCACCGATGATTTTATAGCAATGCTCGCTGACGACTCCGGCAGCAACCCGGCGTTAGATGACTTGACAATAGCTGTGGGGCGCATCCCCTGCACATCTGAGTCCGATGCCCGCAGCATCATAGATAAGCTATATCAATACAGCTACAAGTCAAAGCGCACGTCATGGAAAAATCGTGTGCTCCTGCTTGCCGACGACGAGGACCAGGGTGTGCACATGGAGCAGACCGAGGCCATGTGGCAAGCTATGATCGACACTCCGGGTCAGCAGCACCTCTTCAATAAGGTGTATATGGACGCCTACGAGAAGTCAGGCGGCCAATATCCGGGAGCCCGCACCGACATGTTTGATGCCCTTGACGAGGGCGTGGTGTGGTGGCACTATTCAGGCCATGCCTCCAATCACGGCTGGAGCCACGAGCAGCAGCTCACCTTTAGTGACATCAACAGCCTCTACCTGAGCAAGGTGCCCTTTGTTCTTGCCGCCACCTGCGACTTCCTCAGATGGGACTCAACGACCGAGAGCGGCGGTGAAATACTATACAAGGAGCGTTATGGCGGCACTATCGGTATGATAAGCGCCACCAGGCCGGTGTTTATCTCGGATAATGGTATGTTTGTGGCGGCCTTCGGTCGGCAATTCTTGCAGCGCGATGGTGAGGGTCATCTCCCCACGGCCGGCGAGGCTTATCGCCGCGCCAAGAATGATATACGCGACTCTCGCGGCAACCATGTGTCCAATAGCAACAGGTTGCGATTTGTGTTTATGGGCGACCCGGCAATGCGTTTGGCCACGCCCGACAATATCATCACGCTTGACGAGATAGATGGCGCCGCCGTCACCCTTGATAATCAAGTGACGCTTGCAGCGCGCCAGCATGCAGTGCTCACCGGCAGCGTTACCGATGCCGCCGGCAATGTGCTGTCAGACTTCAATGGCACCATTCTTGCCGACCTCTACGATGCCGAGACCTCAGTCACCACCCATGGCAATGGCAACGGCAAGCCGGTCACCTACGACACACAGGGCAGCAAGCTCTACACGGGCGCCGGCGTGGTGAAAAACGGCCACTACACACTCACCGTGGATATGCCCTCGCAGGTAGCTGATAACTTCCGCCCCGCCACACTGTCAATGTATGCTTACTCCGATGGTGACACTCCGGCCGAAGCCGTAGGCGTGAGCCGCGATTTCTATGTGTATGGTTATGATGACGAGGCCGTCACCGACACCACGCCTCCGGTAATTGACACTATTGTCATCAACCACGAGTCGTTCACCGATGGCGCCACCGTCAATACCACACCTATGCTCATCGCCCACGTCAGCGATGATGTAGCTCTCAACCTCTCCACCGCCGGCCTTGGCCATATCATGACTATCACACTTGATGATGACATAGTGCTCACCGATGTGCTCAATTATTACACACCGGAGAGCGACGGCACTCCGGCCGGCAGCATCAACTACCAGTTTGATGAGCTTAGCGAGGGGAGCCACACGGCACGTCTGCGCGTGTTTGACACATCGGGCAATGCGACTACGGCTACCGTATCGTTCTTTGCGCAGCCGGGTTTGGCACCAAAAATCTACGATGTATATACCGATGCCAACCCCGCCTCGACCGAGGCTAATTTCTACCTGAGCCATGACCAGCCCGACGGCATCGTCACGGTTACCATCTCGGTGTATAACCTTATGGGCAAGCCGGTGTGGACCCAGTCGCAGACCGGTATGAGCGATATGTTCACGTCAGTGCCCGTCACCTGGGATTTGACCGATGAGGTGGGTAGGCGAGTGGGCCGGGGCATATATGTCTATCGCGCCACCATCACCACCGACAACGTCAGCTACGAGACGGCGTCGCGGCGTCTCGCCGTGACGGGCCACTAATAATTGGTGGTTCGGGGCATACCTATGATGGTGATGAGTGCATGTATATGAAATGTAAATAGCAGATTGTGCGGTTTTTTTACGTTAATTCTTTTGATTCTTGATATGTTTTGCTAAATTTGTAGCTTGAAGGCAAACTGCGCGTCACTGCGCGTCGGCCTTGGAAATTTGCTACAAACCAACAAAAAAATCAAGATGATAGAATTTAATATCGTAAAGCGAGAGGCCGATGCCATTGTAGCCGACTTGAGCGGCGAGCTGGATACCGCCGCCGCCCGGACCTTTGCCTCGTACTTGGAAGCGTTCAGCGACGACGACGTTAAAAAGCAGATTACCATCAATTTTGACAGACTCGAGTATATATCTTCGGCGGGTATGCGCATCTTGCTGGTGCTCGCCAAGCGAGCCTCTGTAAATGGCCGCAAGGTGACACTGAGCGGCATGAGCGAAGACGTCAAGCAGATATTCCAACTCACGGGTTTTGACAATATGTTTGCCATACAGTAGCGGCAGGGCTATTATGCCGTAGGTTGCTGCTGCTTTTTTATTATATCACATACCTTAACCCTTCTTTCAAAGAGCGTTATGCATTCACCCTTGACCCAAACGCAGCTCGGCATATATGCAGCGAGCATAAATGCCGAAGATAGCGGTAATTACAATATAGATATGCTGTATAAGCTTGACGCTGACGTCGATTTGGAGCGTCTGGCTAATGCCATCGATGCCGTGGTGGCTGCTCACCCGTATATCAAGTCGCGCCTTACTACCGACGAAGGCGGCAATCCGGTGTTTGACACACGCCCCGATGAGGTGTTTCACACCGCTGTCATTGATGTAGCTGATATTGACCGCGTGAGGCCGTCATTGGCGGCAGACTATGACCTGCTCGGCGGCGAGCGCCTTTTCAGAATAGCTATCTATCGCAGCCCCGCCGGAGCGTATTTGTATGCAGACTTTCACCACATCATCTTTGATGGCATGTCGTTTGTCACATTCACCTCAGAGGTGAGCCGCGTGTATGACGGCGGTAAGCCCGCTGGCGAGGAAGTGTCGGGCGAGGAGATAGCCGCTGCCGAGGTAGCCGAGCGCAGCAGCGCGGCTTACGATGAGGCCAAGCGGTGGTACACTGCCGAGTATGCCGAGGCGGCGGAAATCGATTCGATGCCGTTGGGCGATGTATATGACAGCGGAGCTCCCGGCTATGTGGATTTGCATCTGCCGCTGAGTCTTGAGAAGGCCGCGATAGAGCGCTACTGCACCGCAGCGCAGTGCAAGGAGAGCACATTGCTGACGGCGGCTTTCGGTTATACTCTCGCCGTGTATGCCGGCAGTGATAATGCACTGTTTGCCACGATATATCATGGCCGTCCGGATCGGCGCACGCGTGCCACCTTCAATATGATGGTGAAGACGCTCCCCGTCTATCACGACTACAGCAAGACCACTACCGTGGCCGAGCTGCTGCAGCACGCCGATGAGCAGATTGCAGGGGCACGCCGCCACAGCTGCTACTCTTATGGCGAGGTGTGTGGCGATTTGGGCTTTGCTCCGGAGGTGTGCTTTGCATATCAAGGCACACTCAACTCCTTCAGCCTCAAGCTTGGCGGCAAGGAGCAAGCGGCTGAGTACCTTTACAAGCACCACCCGGGGCTGCAGCTGAGTGTGCGGTTAGTATGCGAGGCCGGCGGCACATATACAGCTCGCGTTGATTATCCGACGCATCGCTACAGCGAGGGCCTTATCCGCGGGTTGTTTGACACCTACTGCAATGTGGTCAAAGGTATGTGTGAGCACACTCTATTGAGCGACATATCGGTATGCAATGCCGAGCAGATCGCAACGCTCGACACCTTCAATGCGCCTCGCACTCTTTGCGACGAAGAGCGTGCCCAAACCGTTATAGGCAGCTTTGAAAAGGCCGCGCGTGAGCACCCCGATAATATAGCTGCCGTATATTGCGATCAGCGATACACCTATGCCGAGCTCGACGCTCTCACTGACCGAGTAGCCGCCGTCATCTACGACAAACTCAAAAACGTTGCGGCCTCCGAGCCGGTGGTGAGCATCTTGATACCGCGCAATGAGTATATGTTTATCCTGCCCTTGGCGGCTATGAAGGCCGGGTGTGCATATCAGCCTCTTGACCCGGCATATCCGCGCGAGCGCCTCAACTTTATGGTCAATGACGCCTCGGCGTCGTTGCTGATAGTGGCCGATGAGTATGCCGATGTCATAGACCAATACGCCGGCCCCCGGCTGCTGACATCAGAGATAGCAACGTATGAAGCGCCGGCCAAGCCTGCCACGCCGGTGCAGGCATCTTCGCTGATGATATTGCTATACACGTCAGGCTCAACGGGAGTGCCCAAGGGCGTGATGCTCGAGCATGGTAATGTCATGGCTTATGTGCGGTGGTATCAACGCAATTACGGCATGACGGCCGAGAGTGTGAGCGCCGCCTATGCCTCATTCGGCTTCGATGCCAATATGATGGATATGTATGCTCCCTTGACGCTTGGCGCCACGCTGTGCATCATACCGGAAGACATACGTCTTGACCTTGCCGCCTTGCAGGCTTTTATGAATGACCATCGCGTGACCATCGCTTTTATGACCACGCAGGTGGCTCAGCAGTTTGCCCTCAATGCCGAGCCGTGCCTTACGTTGCAGCATCTGAGCATGGGCGGCGAAAAGATGATGGCTCTCAATCCGCGCGCTGATTTTGCGCTGCACAATATCTATGGACCTACGGAGTGCAGTGTGGCGGTGACGCATTTTCTTGTAGATAAGTATGAGCCGAATATCCCCATCGGCAAGCCTACTGAGACCACCACGCTGCACATCGTGGATAAGCAGTGGCGCCGAGTGCCTGTGGGAGCGGCCGGCGAGCTGTGGGTCAGCGGCGCTCAGGTGGGCCGCGGCTATCTCAACCGCCCTGACAAGACCGCCGAGGCCTTTGTAGAGCACGGCGGGCGTAGATGGTATCGCACCGGCGATATCGTGCGTTATCGGCCGAGCGGCGACATCGAGTTTGTGGGGCGCAAAGACGGCCAAGTCAAGATACGCGGCTTCCGCATCGAGCTCAAAGAGGTAGAGGCTGTGATACGCGAATTCCCGGGTGTCAATGATGTCACGGTGCAGGCTTTTGACGACAACAACGGCGGCAAATACATCGCCGCATACGTGGTGTCAGACGCCAAGCCCTTTGATGTTGATGCCCTTAACGCCTACATCCTTGAGCAAAAGCCACCCTATATGGTGCCGGCGGTGACGATGCAGATAGATGCCATACCGCTTAACGTCAACCAAAAGGTGGATAAGAAGGCGTTGCCGGCGCCGCAGCTTCAGGCCGTGGAGCACCACGGCGTTGCCGCGCCGCTCAATGCGCTTGAGCGCCGCCTATATGACTTAATAGCATCGGTGGTCAATCTGCCGCCATTGGGTGCGGAGGGAGAGCCGCAGTTTGGCATCACCGATGTGCTGGGCTTTGTAGGCCTTACATCGATATCGAGCATCAAGCTTGCCACGCTGATTTACAAGGAGTTTGGCGTGCAGGTCAATGCGCGCACGCTGGCCAAGAGCGAGAGCCTGCAATCCATTGAGAACCAAGTGCTGGAGCACTTGCTCGGCGGCCCATCCATTGCCGCAGACAATAGCGCTGCGAGGGCCGATGCTCCGGCAGCCGTGGAGCAAGCGCCGCTGACATATTCGCAGCAGGGAGTATATCTCGACTGCCTCAAAAATCCCGGCACCACGCTCTATAACGTGCCGTCGATGGTGACGTTCCCCGCCGGCATAGAGCCGCAACAGATAGTGGATGCTGTCAAAGCCACTGTGGCCAATCATCAGAGCTTCAGGCTGGTGATAGTCAACAACGATGGCGAGCCTTGCCAGCAGCTCAAGGCCGATATGCCGGTAGAGGTGCCGGTGTCTGAGATGACCCACGCCGAGCTTGACGAATACCAAGGCACCTTTATGCGTCCGTTTAATATCTCCGAAGGGCCGCTGTATCGCTTTGAGGTAGTCACCACGGAAGATGGCGTGTCGCACCTGTTTATGGATATCCACCACCTCATCACCGATGGCGCCTCGGTGGATATTGTCATCAAGGAGATAACAGCGCGCCTCAGTGGCGAGGCCGTGGAGGCGGAGAATTACTCATATCTACAATTTGCGGCCGACCAAAGCGCCGCTGCCTCCGGCGATGATTATCGCGCCGCCCGCGAGTTCTTTGACAAGCGGCTATGCCGCTGTGAAGGCGCCAGCGAGATTACGCCTAATATGCCCAAAGACGAAGATGCCGTGCACACCTTGGGCACCTGCCGCCACCGCATAGACCTCGCGCCGGTGGAGCAGTTGGCTAAGACGTTGGGCGTCACGCCTATGAGTGTGTTTCTGGCCGCCGCATACTACACCGTGTGCCGATATGTCAACAACAAGCAGGTGTATATCGGCACAATATCCAACGGCCGCAGCAACTTGCGCACCTATAATACCACCGGTATGTTTGTCAACACGCTGGCACTGAGCAGCGAGGTGGGCGAGCAGACCGTGGAGCAATATATCCGAGAGACCGCCGCCACGTTTGCCGAGACTATCGAGCACGAGCAATATCCGTTTGCGCGCATCGCCGCCGATTACGGCTTCCATCCCGAGATAGTCTTTGAGTATCAGGTAGGGGTGATAGCCGACTACAGCGTGGGCGGCGGCGCTGTGACCTCAAAAGTGTTGGCGCTCGACTTGGCCAAGTTCAAGATGAAGATAGCCGTCTATGACGAGCCCGGAGGCGGCAATGCCATCGTTGTAGGCTATGATGAGGCGCTCTATACTCGCGGCTTGGCGTCAGGCCTGGCCGAGTCGGTAGCCGCCACAGTGGGCCACTTTGTGGCGAAGCCGGAGGCCCCGCTCAAGACCATATCCATTATGAGCGAGGCTCAGCGCGCCGAGGTGGAGCGCTACAGCACCGTGGCATTGGCAGATGTCAAGGAGCGTGTCTTCTATGCGCCGCTGGAGCGCTATGCCGAGACGCAGCCTGACAAGACGGCGCTGATAGCCTCGGACCGCACACTCACTTACCGTGAGTTCAACCGAGAGGCCAATCGTATAGCCCACGCCTTGATGGCCCGCGGCGTGAAGAAAGGCGACCGCGTGGTGGTGCTCTTGCCGCGCACCAGTGCTGTGCTCTTGACATTCTACGGAGTGTCAAAGGCCGGAGCTGCATATATCCCTTGTGACCCCGAATATCCCGCCGAGCGTATCTCGCTCATCACCGAGGATTCAGACGCTGCTTTTGTCGTCACCACGGCCGAGCATCTCGCCGAGCATGGCAGCAAGGCTATTGACATTGCCGATTTGCTCAGCACCGACAACACGGAGTCGGGCAATCCCGGTGTAGATGTCACGCCTGATGACTTGGTATATCTGATATATACGTCAGGGTCCACGGGCCGGCCTAAGGGCGTGATGCTGCGCCATGAGGGCATTTGCAATTACCTGCAATGCCACCCGGCCAATCGCCACATATATGCTATGGCCACCGAGGGGTCGTGCTTCCTGAGTGTGACCACACTGTCATTTGATATGTCGCTCAAGGAGTATGGCTTTTGCTTTTTCAACGGCTTGACCTTTGTGCTTGCCGATGAGGGTAGCTGCAACAACCCCATCGAGCTGGCGCGCCTGTTCAAGGCCACCGGTGCCGATATCTTTAATGCTACGCCATCGCGCTTGCTCAATTATATGGAGCTGCCCGAATTTTGCGATGCACTGGCCAAGTGTAAGTGCATACTAAGCGGCGGCGAGGCTTACAGCGACAAGCTGCTGAGCCGGCTGCACCAAATCACCAAGGCACGCATCTTCAACACCTACGGGCCGACGGAGATTACCGTGTCGTCAAACTGCAAGGAGCTAACTCACACCGATGTCATCAGTATAGGGCCGCCGCTGCTCAATTACATAGAGCATGTGGTTGACGTCGATGGCAATGAGTTGCCGGCCGGTGTCGTGGGCGAGCTCTACATCGGAGGGGTGGGGGTTGCTAAAGGCTACAACAACCTGCCCGAACAGACGCGCGAGCGATTTGTGACCTACAAAGGAGTGAGATGTTATCGCTCCGGCGACTATGCTCGCTGGAGTGAGGGCGGCGATGTCATGGTGCTTGGCCGCATGGATAACCAAATCAAGCTGCGCGGCTTGCGTATCGAGCTCGGCGAGGTAGAGGCCGCCATTTGCAAGGTGGCGGGTGTAAAGCAGGCCGTGGCTATGGTGCGCAAGATTGACAATGTGGAGCACCTTGCCGCCTACTACACCGCCGAGCGCACTATCGATATCGAGGAGCTGAAGGCCGAAATAAGCCAGACGCTGACGCGCTATATGGTGCCCACGGCCTATCTGCAGCTGGATAAATTTCCCCTCACCCCCAATGGCAAGACCGATGTCAAGCACCTGCCGGAGCCGCAGTTAGCCAAGGTGGGCGGCGACTATGTGGCTCCACGCACTAAGGCGGAGGAGGAATTCTGTAACATCTTCGCGCAGATACTGTCGCTTGAGAAGGTCAGCGCCGCCGACTCGTTTTTTGACCTTGGCGGCACGTCGCTGACGGTGACGCGTGTGATGATTGAGGCTCAACGACTGGGCTATGAGGTGGCGTATGCCGATATCTTCAAAAACACCACTCCGCAGCAGTTGGCACGGCTTGTGTCGGCCGATAGCGAAGGCGAGTCGTCAGCCGCCGACAGCGAGGTCACCGACTATGATTATAGCGCTATCAATAGCTTGCTCGCCAACAATACCCTCGACAGCTTTCGCCGCGGCGAGCGCCTCGCCGTGGGCAATGTGCTGCTCACGGGCGCCAACGGCTACCTTGGCATCCACATCTTGCATGATCTGATAGAGCATCATCTCAAGGAGCACCCTGAGGCCAAGGTGTATTGCCTGGTGCGTCACGGCCGCAATGGCGTCAGCAGCGAGGCTCGTCTGCGCAACCTGCTGTTTTATTACTTTGAGAAGAGCTACAAAGAGCGCTTCGGCACACAGATGATAGTCATCGATGGCGATGTCACCAACCCACAGGCTTTTGATAAGGTGGGCGATGTGGATACGGTCATCAACTGTGCGGCCATCGTCAAGCACTTCTCCGAGGGCACCGAGATAGAGGATATCAATATCGGAGGCTTGCAAAACTGTGTGGATTTCTGTCTCAAACGCGGTGCGCGGCTGATACAGACGAGTACCAACAGCACGGGTGGCCAGTCAGTCAACGGATATCCGGATTCGAATACCGACTTCAGCGAGCAGATGCACTATTTCGGGCAGACGCTCAGCAGCAAATACACCCACTCCAAGTTTATCGCCGAGCGCATAGTCCTTGAGGCGATAATTAACAGAGGGTTGGTGGCAAAGGTGGTGCGTCTGGGCAACTTGGCGCCGCGCGCTGTCGATGGCGAGTTCCAGATCAACTTCCGGTCAAACTCAGCCATGGGTAGGCTGCACATCTATCAGATGCTCGGCGCCATCAGCTACACACAGGCAATGGGCACTATGGAGTTTTCGCCCATCGATGAAGTGGCGCGAGCTGTGCTGCTCCTTGCTACGACACCTAAGGAGTGCTGCGTGTTCCATCCGTTCAACAATCACACCCAGCTGCTTGGCGATGTGGTGAGAGCTATGGCCGCGACGCTGAAGGTGGAAATCGCCGAGGTCGAAGATGAAGACTTCCAGCAACGGCTTATGGAAGCCGCGCAAGACCCCGAGAAGGCCAAAGTGTTGCAGTCAATGTTGGCCTACAAGGCTGTAGGCAAGGATAAGGTATCGATTTTCAAGAAATACAATCCATACACTATCAATGTGCTGGCACGTCTGGGTTTTCACTGGAATGTCACATCGATGGACTATGTGCAGCGCTTTATCAGCGCCATCGCCGCCCTTGATTTTTTTGAAGACAAACGTTAACTATTAAGTCGTAACCGTCAGAAGCCATGCGCCTTGCCCTTGCCATAGCCCTTGCACTAACAGCTGCCGTCGGCGCCGTCGGTGCTCCCCAAGCCATAGAGGTGCGCCTTGACAAGAAAGTGATCTATGCCGACTCGCTCAATCTGGCGCCGAGCACCGATGTAGCCACCATCTTGGCGTTGCTGCCGGAGCTTTTGGAGCGCCCCGGGTGGTCAGCCATATCCAACTATGACGTCAAAATCCAGGATATGAGCGTTGGCGGCGCGTCAGATGTGACACTATATCAATTGCGGCTCAACGACATCGAAAAGATAGAAATCAGCGACAGCCCCGTGTCAAGCTATCTCAACAACGGTCAGGGCGGGTCAATCAATATCACGTTGCGCGAGCAGCAGGCGATAGAGCGCAAGACATGGGGCAGCGCGGCCGTCAGCGCCTCTTATCCCTGCGATGTGATGGGGCAGGTGAATGTGGCGTTGCGCTCCAAGAAGGTGCTTGTGAGGGGGCTTGCCATGGCCGATTATTACTATGGCACCGAGCGCACTACCTCGCAGAGCTATAGCGGCGGGGCGGCGGCAACGGCACTGACGGCGTCAACGACGTCGAAATTTTGGAGCCAGTTGGCGCGAGTGTATTGTTCGTATATGCCCACGTCGCGCGATTTGATAAAATTCAATGTGTCGGAGCATGGATCGGGCAAACGCGATATGCTCAGCTCCGGCGGCGCCGAGGGTCACCCGTCGAGGCAATATGCCAAGAGCGCATCATTGCAGAGCTATCTCAAGTATGAGCATACTATTGGTGAGCGTTCAAAGCTGACCGCCGAGAGCCAGTATGTGTATTCGCCACAAGACGATAGCTATCACGACTACGGAGTGCGAGCCTACGATAGCCGCAAGCACAGCCATAACCTCGCCGGCAAGATAGAGCTTAAAGCCTCGGTGTTGCCGGCGTCAACAGATGCACATTACCTTGACTTGACGGTGGGCCTGAATGCGAGCAAGACATGGACCTCACAGCAGATGGCTAATCTGGACAATAGCTTTGTTGATGCCTCAATAGCGCAGAGCGATGTCAGCGGCGGCGCGGCATATCTTATGCCTTATGTGTCGGCGGAGAGCACCCTCGGCGATTTCAGCTTTAAGGCCGCGGCTCAATATAATATGTATCGACAGCATATCGATGCGCGCGAATATTTTAAGCAGCGCCGCTATGATTTTACCTTCAATGTGATGGGCGAGTGGTATATCACGCCTGTACACACCGTGAGGCTCACGCTTGACCGCGCTTTGCAACGGCCTACGGCCGAGCAGTGCTATCCTTATATGATATATCATCCTTTGGATATGCTATACTCCAAGGGAAATATGGATCTGACCACGATGCTTCTGCATCAGGTAGGGGCAGAATATATAGCCATGGTGCGTTCGGGCCATCATGCGTTGCAGGTCAATGTGGGTGCTCGCTACAATCACGTCAGCGATATAGTATGCCCATACTTTGAGTCGGTGACGCCTCCCCCCGGCGCTATGGGCTTGTCGCTAAGATATCGCACCTACGTCAATGACGGCACAAATGACATCTTCAGCGGCAACCTCATGGCCATCTACAGCTATCGGAGGTTTACACTTTCGCTTGCCGCCAACGTGTTTCACAACACACAGCGAGTCTTTGATGCGAAGGACCATTATGATTACTTCAACATCTCCGTGCTGCCGGTGTTGCAGTTGCCTCAGGGATGGAATACGTCGGTAGGGTTGGTGTATTACAGTCGAGTGTCGCGCCTCAATACTACGTATGGCAGCAGCTCCCACGCAAATATCAATATCTCCAAGAGTTGGGGGCCTGTGAATGTGTCGGTCTATGGCACGATAGGCCTTGACGGTAAGGCCAACGACGTAGAAGTCACGTCAGACGCCACCACCGTAGTCAAAGAATATCGGCCGGTGAGCAACAGCATAGGCCTGGCTATCAATTATTTATTTTAGCGAGAAGAAGAGATTATGCAGCGCAAATCATATCTTACGGGCAAGGCATTCAAGATGTTTCTCGGCGCCTCGATACTCACGGCGTTGTCGGCGATGCTGGGTAATATCGTCGATGGTATCATAGTGAGCCACCTCATCGATTACAATGCCATGTCGGCCACGTCGCTGAGCAAGCCTATCATCCAGGGTAATTACACTTTTTATCAGCTTGTGGGCCTCGGTGCGAGCATCCTTGTGGCCAAAGCCCTGGGCAGCAACGATCGCGGGCGCGCCAACGGGCTGTTCACGATGGCTATCATCGTGCTGCTGGTATATGGGATTGCTGAGATGGCAGTGGGCATAATATGTCCGGGCGTGGTAGTCGATGCCGTGTGCAGCAGCGAGGCTCTTCGCGAGTATTCGATGCAATATTTTGAGCCGCTGTTGATAGGCACGCCGCTGTTTTTGGCGGTGTATTTTCTGGGCGGCTTTACCGCTATCGACGGTTCGCCCAAGCTCGTGTCGGTGGCGATGATTATCGACAATGCCGTCAACCTGACGATGGATGTAGTGCTCATCAAGGTGTTTGATATGGGAGTGGCGGGCAGCTCGGTTGCTACGCTGATAGGCCACGGCGTGGCGTGCGTGATAATGCTCAGTCACTATGTGGGCGGCCGGTCGCAGTATAGGATTGATATGACGGGGTTGCGGATGTCACGAGTGCGCGAGGCGTGCAGCAGCGGCATGCCCTTTGCAGTGGCGAGCATCTGCATGACGGTGTATCTATATAGCACCCAGGCTATTATCGGCAGCGAGCTTGGTCATGACAAGCTGTTTATATTCTCGGTCATGCTCAATATTATGACCATATACAATATGTTTGTGTCGGGGTCATGCGCCACGATGCAGCAGCTGGCGGCGCTGCAATTAGGCATGGGCGACAGCTATGGACACAGGCTGACGGTGTTCACGGCCTTTCGATTTCTCAACATCAGCCTTGCCACGGCCTGCGCTGTGATGTGCATAGCTCCGCAGCTTGTGGCGCGCATGTTTGACTGCCCTGATGCCATGCTTGCCGAGTGCTGTGGCGGAGTCAGGATATATGGCGTGGCTTTTTGGCTGTTTTGTGTGCTGTATCTGTTGATGGTCAATTACAAGCTGTTGCAGCAGACGGCGCTCGCTAATTTTATCAGTTTCTTTCTTAATTTAGCGGTGATACCGGTGATGTGGCTCACGGCCACCCGCTGGCCGGGCATGGTGTGGTGGAGCAATTTTATAGCGTATGCTTTTGTGGCCGTCATAGTGCTGATAGTGGCATTGTTCAAGACGAAGCGTGACTCTAACCTGATGCCGGTGTTGTTGCTGCCCAAGGGTGTGAGGTATCCCTCGCTTGATTTCTCTTTTGCGTATAGCGCTGAGGCCATGCACAGCAGCTTTGAACAGCTGTCGGAGTGGCTTAAAGGCTGCCGGCTGAGCACAAGCGCCATCTTCAAGGTGCGCGTGGTGGCCGAGGAGTTGATGTCAAACATCACGCGCCACAGTGGCCAAAGTAGCGCGCATGCCTACGCTGATGTGAGGCTTGTCATCATCGACAATATCATAACGCTCTCCATCACTGATGACGGCAAGCCGTTCAATCCCGTAGAAAACAAAGACAAGGGCTATGGCTTGATGATAGCCAACGGATTGGCTACGGATATTTCGTATAAATACCAGTTTGGCCAAAACATGACTATGGTGAAGATTGATATTAGCGACAAGGAGGCATAGCCATGCTCAGGGTAGGGGTAAATGACAGTCTTGAGACAATCACCGATGGCGAGCTGACGCAGATGGCGGCGCGCCTGACACCGGAATGTCGAGCACGCGCGCAGCGATATAAGTGTCGCTCCGGGCGGGTGCAGTCGTTGGTGGCCGACAGCCTGTTGCTCGACCTGATGATAGAGGCCACGGGCGAGCGCGAGTTGCCGCAGTGTGGCGTTGCTGATGCGGCGGGCAAGCCTGTGTTCCTGCATCGGCCGGGCTTGCATTTCAATAAGAGCCATTGCGAGCGAGCTGTGGTGTGTGCCCTCAGTGATGCGCCTGTAGGTGTTGACGTAGAGGTTATCCCCGAGGCTGTAGATGCGGAGCTGTGTGAGCGATGTTTCAGCACCGAGGAGATAGCCGATATTATGACGGCCGCAGAGCCGGCGGCGCGATTTGCCATGCTATGGACTCGCAAGGAGTCGCTGCTCAAGCTCGAAGGGGTAGGGCTGCTTGACGATATGCGCGCGGTGTCGAGCCGGTATCCCTATGACAACTATCTTTTTGATACACACATCTGCCGAGTAGGCCGATATGTATATACCATTTGCACTCACATAAGTGACAACAGTAAAACACCCCGTTGCGTAACGCTATGAAACGAATAATACTGACATTGGTCTGCTCTCTGATGGTCTTTGCCGCCACGATGATTATGACATATAGATATGTGGAGCGCGAGGAGCTAAGCGATGCCGATAAGCTCAATGAGATGCTCGTCAATCGTGTCAGTGACTATACCGACCGATCGCTGCGCATGTCAGAAACGGCCACCAACAGCTTCCTCACGGGTCTGCTATACACGCGCGAGCGTGTTGCGGCTGATGGCACCACGGCCTCCGAGCTTTACATCTCTGACAGCTACAAACGAGAGTTGCGAGCCACGGTGTATGAGGTGCTCGATGATTATCTTGAGATTAATAAGCATGCAACCACGGCGATGTTTATCTTTGCGCCCGATGCGTTGCCGGGAGGCAGGCATACCATCTACGCCCCGACGCTCAAACGCGGCGATGCCACGCGCTATGACCTGTCGGCGAGCTATGATTTTGCGGCGTCAGAGCATTATAAGCAGATACAGCGATCCACACAGCCGCTGTGGAGCATACCATCGGCGCAATCGCCGATAGCGGGGCGTAGTGTGCTGTGCTATGTTCCGATCTATGATGTTAGCGGCCGCTTCTTTGCCGCCTTTGTCGTGAACTATGATGTCAGCGACTTGCAGCAACGATTGTCAAAAGTGCTGCCCTACGGTGCTGATAATTCGGGCATCCTCCTTGTTGACGACAAAAACGACATCATCACCTCCACTTTTGAATACGCGCGGCGCTATAAGGGCGTCGGCGACCTGCAGCGCGAGCTGGAGCGGTCAGGAGTGTTGCATCGGCCGGACTCAGCGGAGGTGACCTCGCCGCAGGTGCGCTATGTGGCAGAGATAGAAGGTTCGCGGCATTATGTCTATTCGCAAGAGCTTGAGCACATACCATGGCGCGTGATAGTAGTGTGCAGCGAGTCGGCCATCTATGCCGCTGTCATTCATACCGCCAATATCGTGAGCGTGGTAGCGCTCATCGGTATGGTGTTGATGCTGGTATGCTGCGTGGTGATATTCCGGCAGATGCGCAATAATATCCGACACCGCGTGGCTCTGCAGAGCGAGCTGCGCCTTGCGTCGCAGATGCAGCTGTCGATGCTGCGGCCCACGACATCGGAGAGTGGCGACTACAGCCTTGCCGCCTATCTCAATGCTGCCAAAGAGACCGGCGGCGACCTCTATGACTATGTGGTGAGGGGGCGCGAGCTTGTGTTTGTGGTAGGCGATGTCTCGGGCAAAGGCCTGCCGGCAGCGCTGTTTATGACGCAGGTGTGCTCACTCTTTCGTAGCGCCGTGACTCGTAGCGCCGACCCTGCCGATATAGTGAGCGAGATCAATGATGTGCTCGCGCGTCACAATCCTCAGATGACGTTTTGCACCATGATAGTGGGCGTTTATGACCCTGTATCGCGATGCCTGCGCTATTGCAATGCGGGTCACACGCGCCCCGTGGCCGTGATTGACGGGCGCGTAGGGTTTGTAGATGTAATGCCTAATATGGCTGTGGGTGTTATGGAGCAATATGGCTACCACACTCAGACATTACAGCTACATCCAGGCGATGCCATCGTAGCCTATACCGATGGAGTGACCGAGGCTATGAACAGAGAGCACCATCTCTATGGCGAGCAGCGGCTGGCGGGGGCAATAACGGCGACACACGGCGCCGCCCAAATCATTGACGATGTCACGACGGCGCTGGAGCGATACACCGGGGGTGAGCCGCAAAGCGATGATATCACCATCATGGCGATAACGCTGCGATAACGGCAGCGATGATTTGTGATAATTTGCGCATATCAATAATTTTGTATATCTTCGCACTTGACTAAAGATTAAGAAATAATATTTATTAACCAACACTGACTCTTTATGAAAAAATATCTTGCAGAAATGGTGGGCACTATGGTGCTCGTGCTCATGGGCTGCGGCGTGGCGGTGAGCCTCGGCTGCGAGCCTATCCTCAATATTCCGGCCGTAGTAGGCACAGCTCTTGCTTTCGGTCTCTCTGTGGTGGCAATGGCCTACACTATCGGCGGCATCAGTGGCTGCCATATCAATCCGGCAATAACCCTCGGTGTATGGGCCAGCGGCCGTATGCCGGCCAAGGAAGCCGGCCTCTATATCTTGTTTCAAATCATCGGTGCGGTCATCGGATCGTCGCTGCTGTATCTCCTCACCTGCAATGCCGGTATGAGTGGCACGGGCGCCAACGACCTGCAGTATGGCGTCACCGAGCTTGGAGGCTTGCTTGCCGAGGTAATCTTCACCTGTGTGTTCGTGCTGGTAGTGCTTGGCGCGACGTCAAAGACCAATGGCGCCACCAACAATCTCGCCGGCCTGGCAATAGGCTTGGCGCTGGTGCTCGTGCACTTAGTGTGCATCCGCTACACGGGCACGTCAGTCAACCCCGCTCGCTCTATCGGTCCGGCTCTCTTTGAGGGCGGCAGTGCTCTGACCAATCTGTGGATATTCATCGTAGGCCCATTTGCCGGCGGCCTTCTCGCCGCGCTCATCTGGAAGGTCATCGACCCCAAGAAGTAAGGCAACGCCCCTGCACATAAAGATAAAGAACGCCCCCGCGCTCGCCTTAAGAGTCGTGGGGGCTTTTTTATGCTTATGCTTATCGAGCGACGGTGCTTGGCGTGTCGGTGTCAGAGTCATCGGCCGGCGGCGCGAGCTCATTGACGACCTCCATGGCTCGCTCGAGCATGGTGTCGATGCCCTTGAGCGCCAACTCTTCGTCGAGGCCTATTTCGCAGCCGTCAGATGGGGCTATGCCATTCTCTGTCAAGAGCATATCGCAATCATATACGGGGCAAGCCGACATTCTGATGCCCCAGCCGATAGGCAGCTCGTAGGTGTAAGGCATGCCGCTGCCGCCGCCCGTCGGCGCGCCTACGATGCGCACCTGCGGCAGGTGTTTCATCACCGCCACAAAGGTGTTAGCGGCGCTGAAGGTGCTGCGGTTGGTGAGCACCACCACAGGCTTGTCCCAGCGCACGCGGCCTTGCGGAGCGGGGTCATAATAAAAAGCGTAGGGCTCGGAGAAGTCATTGTGTCCGCGCCCGGTCTTATGGCAGATATATCCTGCGAGGATGCGCCGGTCAATGAAACGGCTCACCATAGACTCCACGGCCGTCATGTCGCCGCCGCCGTTATCGCGAATGTCAATGATTAGGCCTCGGCAGCCCGAGTTGGATAGCAAGGTGTAGATGTAGTCAAGCGAAGTGTCGCCGAGGGGGTAAGAAAAAGACGCAAAGCGCAGATAGCCGATGTCGTCGTTGTCGCCGATGAGGTAATAGTAAGAAGCGCCGACGCTGTAGTATTTAAACTTCAGGTAATGCTCTTGCACGAGGCGCTCGTCATAGTCTTGTGGATAATCGCTCCACCACTCGCGGTAATAAGAAGTGTTGAAGCTCGACGAGAGGTTGACGTGACCGTCGCGGAGGGTGTTGAGCATACCGGCGCAGATTTGGAATAGCTCCACCACGTTGGTCTTGTCATCAATCATGGCGCGATACTGTTGGCCTACAGCATACCAGTCAATGCCTTTTTGCTCGAAGAAGCAGTAGTGCTCATCGACAGCGGTCCAGAGGGCGTCAAAATTGCCGAGCGTATCGGTCTCGTAGTCGGGCACATCGTGGCACGCCGTGAGGCATAAGCTCAGAGCAGCAGCTGCGAAAAGATGTGTAAGTGAGGGGCGCATGATATACACTATTCGTAGTTAGTAAAGCGCTGAAATAACCTTTGCTTTGGGCAGGGCGCTCGAGCGCGGCCTCAGCGAGAGCCATTCGGAGGAGACGCCTATCACGAATTGATGGCATATCTTGCGGCTCACTATCTCGTTGGCT
>JBJEDF010000047.1:0-9526 GCA_051871765.1 Muribaculaceae bacterium | reverse complement strand
ACATTTGGGGTGGCGGATGGGGATGACGTGATTGGGCTAATTGGAGGTATGAGGGCGCGGACAATGCATTGATTAGCAGGTGATTGAGGCGTGGTTTGTGGGAGCAAGGTGGCGTCTTTGATTGGAAGGGGATTGGGGCGCGGTTTGTGGGGCAAGGTTGCGTCTTTTCAGACTTTATGCGTAGTAGTCATCTGACCGAGGGCTGCGGCCGTCTCTGACGGCCTTGCCCCCGGCTATTGCACAGCGAGCCCTTCAGGCTCGCCGTGGTGACGGCTTTCAGCCTGAAGTTTGCGGCGGCGCGTGGGGGGCGCGGCCTTACGGCGCGCGTGGGCGCGGCGGGTGGTGTGGTTGATGCGGGCGCAAAATATTGCGCCCCTACAAGGCATTTGGGGGGCGGGGCGGTGGGTGGCGTTGTCGGCCGGTGGGCGGGGCGGGATGATGGGTTAGCTGGTGATGGTGAGGACCTCGGGGTGGGCGGCGGCGGCGCGTCGCGGCAGGGCGGCGATCACGGCGGCATAGCTGCCGCGTATCTGCTCGCATACGAAGCTGTCGGGCATGTGGGGCTCGGTGTGGAGCTCGTTCCAGTGACGTTTGTTGAAGTGCCAAGCGGCCTCGATGTCGGCATATCGCTCACGCAGGTCAATAGCTAACTCGGGCTCGCACTTTATGATTACCACGTCAGGGCGTAATAAGCTCACCACGGCAAACATCTTGCCGAGGACCTTGAATACGAGTGTGGTGTCGTCGAAAGGCAGACACTCCCGGGCTAATGGCAGCGAGAGGCAATACTCTCGCAAGGCTTCAATGTTCATGGTGCGGGGTTGATGGTCTTGTCGGCGCCGGTGCTATTATTGTGAAGCGAGATGTTTTTGGTGACATCAATGATTACCACATCAGGCTCTTTAAGTCTTGCTGCGAGGAAGTCACGCAGGCGTTTCCGCCCTGTGGCGTCAATATCGCTATCAAACCGGATTAGAGCCACATTGACCGTGTCGCCGGTTAATGCGTCGGGCGAGCCGAATACGCTTCGGCACACGGCGATGGACTCTATCTGCGGGAATAATGCGCGCACCTCACGAGCGAGTTGTAGCGAGATGGTGTCGTTGCGCGAAGTGGTAGCGAGGCGAGCTTCGAGGGAATCGACCAGGTGCTGCCGCTCGGCGAGGGCCTCTTGAGCGATGCGGTAAATGTCGGAAGCGGTAGCGTTGTGCGACGGGGCAGAAAGGACCGGAGATTCTCCCTGAACGATGTTTAGCTTGACGTCGTCGAGGCCATAGTATCGGAGTCGCGATGCCATAGCCATTTTTAGTGAGTCGGCGGGCAAAATACGCCCGATGAGAGTGACATCGATAGTGCGCACGCCGTCGGTCTTGGAAACGTTTTTGCTGAGCACATGAGTAGCCGGAAAACGGAACTCCTGTGCTACAAACTTTTCGGCAGCGAGCTTAAATCGGTTCATCGATATCATGTTGTAAGTGAGATATATGCTCGGCAAGATAGTGAGGGCCACGATGGTGTATATGATGCGGCGCACGCGGCGGTCCCAGGCGGCATCGGCCACTGCAATGGGGGTGTATTTCATTGCTTTTACGCCAATAAAAGTGGCGAGAGCAATAAAAATAGAGTTGATGATGAAGAGGTAAAGAGCTCCAAAGAGATATTGCATCTGCAGAGTTGCCAGGCCGTATCCGGCGGTGCACAGCGGCGGCATCAGCGCGGTAGCAATAGCAACCCCCGGGAGCACATTGCCCTTGGAGCGCGATGCAATGCCGACGATGCCGGCACCACCGCCGAAAAAAGCTATCAGCACATCATAGATCGTGGGCGATGTGCGGGCGAGGAGCTCGCTGTGGCCTTCGCCCACCGGCGAGATCATAAAGAATGCCGTAGATGCAGCGACGCTGATGGCGGCAGCCATGGCGAGGTTGCGTGCCGAGGAGTGTACGAGCCTGAAGTTGTGCACTCCGAGGCCAAAACCGATGCCGATAATAGGCCCCATCAGCGGTGATATGAGCATGGCGCCGATAATCACGGCCGTGGAGTTGGTGTTTAATCCGAGTGAGGCAATGAGTATTGCAAAGATTAGCACCAGGATATTAGTGCCTCTGAACGAAACGCCTCGCTTTACCTCGGCATCAATCTCTTCTTGATCTACGGTGTAACCCGTGAGAGTGAAATAATTGCTCACCAGTCGCTTGAACTTGGCAGCTATACGGTCGATAATCATATTAGGCTTAATTATGTCACATTTCAATTAATAGAACACTGCTCGGCGCCGAAAGTTGGGTGGCGTTGGCAGAGCAAATGTAAAGTTACTACTTTTTTAGCTCACCGTAGCTAAATGGCACAAAAAAAATCCGCACCGAGGTGCGGATTTTCATATTTGAGACGATGCAGCGCTTACTTGACGAGGATTTTAGATGAGCTGCCATCGGCATGTCGCACGATGTTGATGCCCCGCACAGGCTCGGCGAGCTTGCGGCCGTCAATGCTAAAGATGTCGGTGACGGGCGATGATGAATCGGCGGCATTTGCTGCCGGCACATCTTCGATGCCGGTGTCGATGCCGGTGACAATGTTGATGGTCATGCTTGAGATTGTAACGCTGTTGTCATAGGGCTCGACAGATGCGAGCGAAGGCTCAGTAGAGGCTTCGGATTGAGTGGCGAAGATATATAGGTATTTAGCCACAGGAGTGGAAAATTCATATTTATTGTCGGTGAGCTCATCGGCATATACGGCAGGGCCGTCGCCGAGGAGTAGCGTAAGGCGAGCATTGCCGTGGTTGGCGAAAGAGTCAAATGTAATGCTGCCGGAGCCGCCCACTTTCACCGCTATGCCGTTGAAAGTGCTGTTGGTGAAGGTTGTTTCCTCCACTTTGCTGTTGAATTGCGCCACGGCGTCAACGTCAGAGAAGGCGTTGATCACCAGGCCGGCATCGGGGTTATATCCGCTGTTGGCATCGGTGATGCTATAGTAGATGTTTCCTATGGCCACATTATTCAATGATGGCACCTCGCTGAGGTCGGTGAAATTTACGACAAATGAGCCTTGCGGCAAATTAGTAATCTCGGTGATGCGGCTCGGCGTGGCAGCTCCGATGTACAGGCGACCGCTCACGTTGTCGTCGGCATCAAAGATATTGCCTTCGAAGCCTTCCTCTACTCGGAAAGAGCCACCCTCGGGGGATTGGATTTGCAGGCCTTCGGCGAGCGTTAGCGAGGCAGCATTGCTGAGCGCCGATGTGCCGGCGACGATGCCCAGCGTGCTTGAGCCGAGCACTGATACGTTGCCATCTTCGCCATTGCCTGACGGTGTGAGATAGACGCCGTTGGCGACATCGTAAATCATCACCGAGCAGTTGTCAATCACGAGATTGGAGTTAATGACAGAAATACCGTCGGTATCATCTACTGCGGGGTCGAGCATGATAGTGAGCGTGTTGTCACCTTGGCCGACGCCACTGATATAGTTTGTGACGCCGGTTGTCTGTGTTGCGCCACCAAAGAAGATGCCTGCCGCAGCCTTTGAGTTGATAGTGTTGACGCCATCAATATTGATATTGAGCGCGCCACCCTCGGCTGATATTGCGGCTTGGTCTTCGCTATTGATGGTGGCGTTGGTGAGCGTGAGTGTAGCGGTCTCCTTGTTGAAAGCAACAGAGCCACCATCGTCCAGGACATCGTCGCAGTTATCGTCGGTGATTGCGGCGCCATTGACACTCACAGCGAGTCTTTCTAAATATACATATGTGTATTCAAGAGTGAGCGGTTCGCAGCAATTAGTGCCGTCGGTGATATAGGCCACCACCGTGCATGTTGTAGCATCGATTGTGATGGGATCGGTGTAAGCAATGGGGGTGTGTACTTCATTCCCTGTTTCACCCTCCGGGATAATGTAATAATAGATAGTGCCGACATCGTTGGGGTTGGTGAGTGTGAGATCAAAAGAGTCGTTGAACACGCCCGCCTCGCGAGAAGGCACCGGGGCGGTGAGTGTGCGCTCACCGATGCCTTGCTTGATTCTTGCATTGAAATTAGCCCATGGGGCAGTGCCGCTATATGCATCGATGCTGCCAAACGGCACATAGAGAGTACCGCTGGCATAAATCGCACTGTCAAAGGCATCTTCCGGACAAGCATCGACAGTGAGCGGCTCGACACGCTTGCTGATTACGGTAGTGACATTAGTGCACTCGCCAAAGGCATTAGTGCCTATTGATGTCAAGCTTTCGGGGAGGGTGATGCCGGTGAGTTGGGTGTTCACACTAAAAGCATCGTTGGCGATAGCCACCACATTGGCCGAATTGTATTCAGCGGGTATCTCGAGCATGCCTGTGAAGTCCTCGTCGAGAGCGTAAAGCCCTTTGCTGATGGAGTATCCGCCGGTGACCGGGGCATAGGCAAACATGGCAGGGTGCTTGAGATGGTCAAACTTGTTCCAGATATCATCGGCTGCAAACTCGCGATATTTCTCTTCGAGCACGTCAATCTCGGTGTTAGCATAGTGCCACTCATCGAAAGCATCTTCGCTCGCCACCGTCGGCGGCGTCTTTTCCTTAGAATTGAAAGAGATCGAAGCCAAGGCGCTGCACCCGGTGAAAGCCTTGGAGCCTATAGATTCGAGGTTGGAGAATTGGAGACTTGGCAGGAGAGAGCAGTCCTCAAATGCGCTTTCACCTATTGATGTGACGCCGGCGATGCCGGTGGTGCCGGTGAGCGCGGCACAGCCTTTGAAGCTACCTTTGCCAATGGTGGTGACATTGGTGAAGTTGAAGTCAGTCAATGCGGCGCAGTCTCTGAAAGCTGTCTCGCTGATGACAAAATCTTCGGTCGGGATAGCTACGCTTTCCAGGCTCGTGCACCCGTCAAAGCAGGAGTAGCCTATTTTACTAAATTCAGGTGTGCAAGTGGAGGTAACCTGTTTGAGTTTTTTACACCCGACGAAGACACTGTCCATTTCATTGGTATATCCCGTGCCCTTGAGGCGATATACATTGACAGACTCCAAGTTATCGCAATATCTGAAAATATCGGGGCAAAACTCCGTATAGTCGTCGTTTTCACCGGTTATAGTGACGCTTTCGAGAGCTTTGCAGTCCTGGAAAGTGTATAGGCCATCGAAGCGCAATTTGCCTTTGGCGGTGATGGTTGTTAGATTGTTGCAAGCGGCAAAGGTGTACATTCCCTGCAAATAGTACTCATGCTCTCCGATTGTGGTTAAGTCAAGGGTTTCGAGACCCGAGCGATAGAACGACATTTGCTCTATTCTACGCGTGTTTGACGGGAACACAATTGACTTGAGGCTTGAGCAATCCTTGAATGTGCCCATCGGCACATAAAAATAGTCGGGTGTGTCGTTGGGCAATGACACCGAGCTGAGTTTCGTGCAACTATCGAAAACATTAAAGTAGAAGCAGTAAACACCGTTAGTATAGAAATCCACACCATCCTCAAACACTACGGTTTCGAGCCCCGTGCAGTATCTGAAAGCCCATTCGCGCAACACCTTCAAACTATTTGGCAACACTACCTCAGTGAGCGATGAGCACTTTTCAAAGCAGGAGATACCCATCGTTTTCAGGTTGTGGCCAAAGGTCAGATTGGGGAGTTTCGTACAGCCATAGAATGCATAGTCACCGATGCTTTCGATAGTTTCGGGAAAGTTCTCAACATACTCAATATACGCACACCCTTTAAAGGCATTAGAGCAGATATATTTCATTTGGCATCCATCTTCCGGAAAGATGAGCTCAAAGATACCTTCACAATATTCAAACCCCGCCAAGCCTAAAACAGGCAGGTCATCACACGGGCGCGTTGCCGGTATCAACACATTCTGCATCTCAGAGCTTTTCCAATCACTGGCAGGGGATATTATGTAACCGGCTCCGTCGTCGGTCAGCGTATAGACAAACGGCCAATCTCCTTCTTCGGCGCGAGCCGTCAGTGCCGAGGCCATGATCAGCAAGGCCAATAGCCATGCCGGATGACTAAATGAAAATGATAATTTTGACACCATAATAATTTAATAAATTACTGTTAAAAAAATTGAGTTACTTTGCCTCAACGGCAACAAATGTCGCATGAGGTTTTGGTTTTATTACGTCGTGGGCGTGTAACGCTTGCACGTGTACTATGCTCAGTCAAGATTTGAGAGCTCGTGGCCCATGCGCGCTTTCTTGGTGCGCATATAAGTGAGGTTGTAGGGGTTTGGAGCCACCTCGATAGGCACATTCTCGACGACTTCGAGGCCGAAGCCCTCGAGGCCGATACGCTTGACGGGGTTGTTGGTCATCAGGCGCAGCTTTTTGATGCCCAGGAGGTTGAGTATCTGGGCTCCCACGCCATAGCTGCGCTCATCGGCCTGATGGCCGAGGTGAATGTTGGCCTCGACGGTGTCGAGGCCGGCCTCCTGGAGCTTGTAGGCGCGAATTTTGTCCATGAGGCCAATGCCGCGGCCCTCTTGGTTGAGATACACCACGGCGCCGCGGCCCTCGGCCTCAATCATCTGCATGGCACGGTGGAGCTGCTCACCGCAGTCGCAGCGCTTAGAGGCGAAGATGTCGCCGGTGGCGCACGAGGAGTGCACCCTCACCAGCACGGGCTCGCCATCGGCCACATTACCCTTGGTGATGGCGATGTGCTCTAATCCGTTGCTTTTCTGGCGGAATGGTGTGAGCCTGAAGTGGCCATAGTCGGTGGGCAAATCCACCTCCACGCCCATCTCCACGAGTTGTTCGTTTTTGAGTCTGTAGGCTATTAAGTCTCGAATGCTGATAAGCTTGAGGCCCCAAAGGTCGGCCTTCTCGCGCAGCTCGGGGAGCCGCGCCATAGAGCCGTCGTCGCTCATAATCTCCATAAGGGCGGCGGCGGGGTATAGTCCGGCGAGGCGAGCCATATCTACGCCGGCCTCGGTGTGGCCCGAACGACGCAGCACGCCCTCGTCTTGGGCATATAGTGGGTTGATATGTCCGGGTCGGCCGAATGTCTCCGGCGTTGACGCCGGGTCGGCGAGGGCGCGTATCGTGGCTGCTCGGTCGTGGATGCTGACGCCTGTGGAGCATCCCTCGAGCTTATCCACGGTGATGGTGAAAGGGGTGCCGAGCACCGAGGTGTTGTCATCGACCTGGTGTGGGAGTCTCAGCTCCTTGCATCGCGATATAGTGAGCGGGGCGCAGAGCACTCCGCGAGCGTTTTTTAGCATGAAATTGACCATCTCGGGCGTAATCTTCTCAGCGGCGCAAATAAGGTCGCCCTCGTTTTCGCGGTCTTCATCGTCCACGACTATTAGCATCTTGCCTTCGCGGAAGTCAGCGATGGCGTCTTCGATAGAGTCAAGCTTGATAGTGTTCATTGTCGCTGTTGTTAACGTCAGTGTCGGTAAGGCCGACGGTTAGTGTATCAATCAGTTGTTTGGTGGTTAGTATCACGCCATTGATGTTTCGGCGTGAGATTATGAAAGGATAAGTATTGAGCAATCCGATGATTTTAGCCGAGCGCGCGTTGGACAAATGCTCGATGACGTCATTGAGGGGCTGGCGCAGTGAGCTGAGATAACGGCGGCCTAAGATTAAGCCTTTCAGGCCGCTCAGTTGCGGCGCCACGCTCTCGGCGGCGGAAAGCAGACGCTGAAGCAGCCCTAAGGCCTCGGAGGGGTTTACCTCGCTCATTATCACCTCTTTGACTTCGAGGTCGCGCTTGGGCTGATGCCCGATCAATCGCAGCAAGAAGTTGCGGTAGGCATCGGCATTGAATACTGCAGAGTCGCCTACGGCCTTGTATGTGAAGAATACGCCCATGGGTAGCAGGATTGCCGAGCTGAGCCAGATGCCCTGCCACACGGCTATCTTGCCGTCGCGAGCCATCTTGTAGCCGGTGTTGTCGATGATGTAATATACGATGAATAGGAGCACCGAAATGACCAGCGGGGTGCCGATGCCGCCCTTCTTGATGATAGCGCCTAATGGGGCGCCGATGAAGAAGAATATCAGACATGCGATAGAGAGGGTGAATTTCTTTTGCAGCTCAATGTCATGGCGGCGCATAAGCTTGGCCTCCTCGGTGAGGATTGCCGCCTTGAATTCGTAGTCGGCGCGCTGTCGCTTGGCATTGTTGAGAGCTTGCGAGATGTAATTTTTGGCGGCGAGGGGAGTGGGGCTCGCCAGCAGCGAGTCGATGGGCAGAGGCTGCGGCATGGCCACATCGCGGCGCAGGTCGCTGAGCTGCGGCCCGGCGTCGCCGCTTTTGTTGGTGCGGAGCGCCAGCCCCACATATTGCGATGTGCGGAGCTCTCGGGCATAGGAGTCGCCGATGGAGTCCACCTGTCGGCTGAGCGAGTCGATGGACCGGCTTAACTGGCTGATATTCTGGCCGATATACTGCGAGCGCATGCCCTGCTCGTCGATGCGGTTGAAGTTGGCATCAAAGGCAAAATACACCTGCTTGTCAGAGAAATGCTCACGTCGGAAAGGCAGATATCGCTGCGAGGCAAAGCCCATAGAGTTGTCGCGCAGGTTCTCGAAGAGCTCGCCGTTGTGGAGGTGAAGGAAGAGGCGAGTGCGGTCCTCGGTGAAGCTGAACTTGCCCGAGTCGGCGAGTATCACGCGAGTGTTGTCGAGGCCGCGTGTCAGGTCATATATGATCATGTCGTGCAGCACGCCGGTGGCCTGGTTTTTATGGCCCACGTAGATGTTCATATCGGGTATTTCCTTGTAGAAGGAGCGCTCGGGTATCTCCACCTCGGGCGATTTCTGCCTTACGGAGAATAGCAGGGTCCACATCTTGGTCTGCGCGATGGGCAGCACATTGTTTTGGAAGAAGAAGGCGCCACAGGCAATTAAGGCAATCAAGATAATCAGAGGCTTCATAATCCTGAATAGGGATATGCCGGCAGCCTTCATTGCCGTGAGCTCAAATTTCTCGCCGAGGTTTCCGAATGTCATCAGCGATGCCAATAGCACGGCCAAGGGCAGCGCCGTGGGCACCATGGTGAGGGCAGCGTAGAAGAACAGCTCGCCTACCACGCTGATGCTTAATCCTTTGCCGACAAGCTCGTCAATGTAACGCCACAAAAACTGCATCAACACGATGAACAGGCAAATAAAGAAAGTCATCGTGAGCAACGGTATAAACCGCTGTAGCATATAGCTGTGGAGACGTTTGATTAGTATGTGCATTGACTATGTGAGGCTTTTTCCGGGAGGCCGGTCATGCCGGCTCTTTTTTATTGCGCAAAGATAGCAATTTTTTTTGAATAAGGTGTTATCGCAAACATAAAGTATGTAAAACTTAGGCGAGACACCATCTCACGAAGGTATCTCGCCTAAGTTTTAATTGCTTAAAACAATTACATAACTAACATAAAACACATTTTTCTTCAATGTTTCTTACTGTATTTTCACGCAGAAAAAGTAAGAATTACATTATCTATACTAACCCTAAAACTGAAATGAATTTCTATTTTGTTATCATTTACGTTGCAAAGTTAGGCATAGATATATGAGTGTGTGTGACGATACAAAAAC
>JBJEDF010000046.1:0-38111 GCA_051871765.1 Muribaculaceae bacterium | reverse complement strand
TTAACACTCTATCCCCTCGTTTTTAACAAATGCACCGCATCTTCGGCTTGAGCCCATATTCCTGGGAGTTTAGCTATATTCTTACAAAGGAGGATGCTGAAAAGAGTTCAAAAGACTTAAATGGTCGGATTAAATATTTATCTTTACTTCCAGCGTTTTCCCAAGATAAGAATGGTAGTGGATATTTCTCTGTTATGGTATGGAATAAAGGAGACTTATACCGGCAAGTATATACATATACGATAGGGAATAAAAAAATTTCTTTCCTGTTTGATGAATCTTATAAAGTGTTTGATTCATTCAATACCGAAATGGATGATTCGCATATACTCTTCAGAGAATAGAATTTTGAGCATTTGCCAGTAATTTGCCAGTTAAAATTAAAATCAGCGAGGTAACTTTTTGAATATCAATTAGTTAACTCGCTGATATTGTGCCCAGAACAGGACTCGAACCTGCACGCCTCGCAGCACTCGCACCTGAAACGAGCGCGTCTACCATTCCGCCACCTGGGCTTTACTCGGGTTTGTGAGTGCAAAGTTACAAAGATTTTTTTGAATGGCAATATTTTGAGCCGTTTTTTATGCAAAGTTTTTTAATCCGGCCCCTGAATTATTGATTTTTATTGACTGATCTTGCTATCGCAGGCAAAATCTGCCCCACAAATCACATTTCGGCGGCCTCCGAAATGTGGGCCGGCGGATAAAGACTCCGGTATGGGCACAAAAAAAAGAATGAGAAACGTAACCTCGAAAGATTTGCGATTCTCATTCTCCTCTCTCCTCGGCGGTGCGGACGAGACTCGAACTCGCGACCCCCTGCGTGACAGGCAGGTATTCTAACCGGCTGAACTACCGCACCATTTTTGTTGAGCACTCTTGCTCTTTTGTGTGAGAGGCATAAGCTTTTCGGCTTTTGCGCTGCAAAGTTACGAGCAATTTTTTAACTGTGCAAATTTTTGTGCATTTTTTTTGCAAAAAATTTAATTTTGGGGGCAAAACGGGGTGTTAGCCCTGCTTGGGGGCCGATAAAATGCGCCAATGCTGCGGGTAGAGGTTGTTGCACCGATTGCCTATGTTCTTGACAAATCCGAGCGGCTCGCCTCCGTAAGTCAGCAGCACATAGCCTCGCGGCAGACCATCAGGCAGCGTCAGCACCTCGCGCCGCAGATATGTCAGCGCCGCATCGCGCTGCAGCTCCACGGCCGGGAAGGCGTCGCGGCGCATATCTGCCGACAGCGCCAACGCCTGCGCCGGCACTATGTCGCGCCCCTTGATGGTGGCGAAATGTGTGCCGCAGCTCACCACATCGGCCGCCGAGCTCACCGCATCGGCTGCCGCTGTCATGGCGGCAGGCATGGCATAGACCTCGCCGGTGGCCGTGGCGCGGTAGCTGTAGTCACCGGCAAGCCACGCCGGCAGCGCCGGCATTGTAGCCTTGCCGGCTGAGCCGCCGCGCCGCCGCGCATCTTGGCTCTTGCGCGTCAGTGTCGCCTCGCCGGCGGGCTTTTGCAGCACTGCCATAAACAGGCCCTCGCCTCTGACCCTGCCGGGCAGAAAACGATAGCACGGGATATCGGTGAGCAACCCCGGCGCTATCTCGTCGTAGCCTGACATCCCCACATCCACAGCCTCAGCGCCATAGTCGGCGATGATGGCCTCGATGATATCCTCGTTTTCTTGACGATTGAAGGTGCAGGTGCTGTAAATAAGGTATCCGCCGGGCTTGAGCGCTCCCCACAGGTTGGCGATAATAGCTCTCTGACGGGCGGCGCAGTCACACACCAGCGCCGGCGACCACTGCTCCACCGCCACGGCATCTTTGCGCATCATACCCTCGCCGGAGCAAGGCACATCGGCGGCTATGATGTCAAAGAAAGCGGGGAGAGCGCCATACTGCGAGGTGTCGCCGCGAGTGACTATCACCCCCGGCCTACCCCACTTGGCCACGTTCTCGGCAAGGATGTTGGCGCGGCGATAGTCGTACTCGTTGGCCACGACCACGGCCTCGCGAGGCAGGGCATCGAGCGCCGCCGTGGTCTTGCCGCCGGGGGCGGCGCAGGCATCGAGGTAGGTAATTGCAGGTCCGGCGGGCAGCGAGGCCACCAAGTGGCGCACCACCGCCGCAATGGCCATCGATGAGGCGTCTTGCACATAGTAACGCCCCTGGTGCAGTGCCGGGTCAAAGGTGAACGCCGGCCGCGCGTCGAGGTAAGCGGCATCGGGCCACCACGCCACCGGCGCCGACGCCTCAAAGGCGCCACGGGGGCGCGCCTTGAGCGGATTGTAGCGCACACTCACTTGCGGCGCCGTCGATGACAGCGCCTCACACAAGCCGCGCAGCTGCTCGCCGCCGCGCGCTATATATGTGTCGATAAGCTTTACAAAATCTGAGGGTAGAGTCACCGGCGTATTGGGGGGATTTATTGGTGCGGCGATGAGGCCGCACCCGGTTGGCACATTTTTTGTTTCTTGACTGCAAAGGTAGCGAAACTTTTCGAGCCTCACCATTGTTTTAAGTAATAATACCGATGCAATATGGAGAAAATAAGCGAAAAATTTGAGAATATCATTTCGGCAGGCAAGCCGGTGCTGGTTGATTTTTATGCCACTTGGTGCGGCCCGTGTCAGGCTCAGGCGCCTATACTCCACGAGGTGAAAGCGTCAGTGGGCGACAAAGCCATAGTGCTGAAAATTGATGTGGATCGCAACAGCGGCGTTGCTGCTAAATACGGGGTGCGGTCAGTGCCCACACTGATGCTCTTTGTAGATGGAGCTATTGTGTGGCGCGAGGCGGGGTTGCATCAGCGCGATGCTCTGCTCGAGGTCATAGGCCGCCACCTCAGATAGCGTAAGGATACTTTATGTCCCACAAAAACAGCGGTTCGCCGGGCATCGAAGTGCCGGCGGCGCAGCGGTCACGCCGCTCCATAATGTCGAGCACATCGGTGGGAGGCATCTTGCCGCGCCCCACATCTACGAGAGTGCCCACCACCGCCCGCACCATATTGCGCAGGAAGCGGTCGGCGGTGATGACAAACACATATCGCTCGCCCGCGGGGCTGCCCGGCGCGTCGGCGCCGTCGAGGCGCTGCCAGCGCGCGTAGCGCAGGTCGCAGATATTTGTCTTGACATCGGTATGCAGCTTGCTGAACGAGGTGAAGTCGCGCCGCCCCACCAGCAAAGCCGCCGCCTCATTCATGGCATCAAAGTCGAGCGTCGGGGGTGCCTGCCACGACAGCGGCGGCAAAAACGGGTCCTTTGACGTGTGCGCATAGTAGTGGTAAGTGCGCTCCACGGCATCAAAGCGCGCGTGGGCGTCAGGCGCCACCGCCACCACATCGTAGATGGCGATATCGCGCCCCACTATGGCATTGACAGCACGGACAAAGCGCGCATCCACGGCGATGTCATCGGGGATGTCGGCATGGGCCACCATCAGGCGGGCGTTGACACCGGCATCGGTGCGGCCGGCGCCGGTGACGGCGATGTCGGTGCGCGTCACTGTGGCGAGAGCTTGCTCCACCACCTGCTGCACGCTGATATCGCCGGGCTGTCGCTGCCATCCGTGATAAGCAGCGCCGCGATATGACAGTTTGATGAAATAGCGAGCCATGACGCCGGTCAGTCGCGCTCGAGGTAAGTGTAGCCGAAGAGCCCGGCGCGATATGTGCTGACAAAGTCGCGGCCCTCCTCCGGGGTGATGGTGCCGGCCTTCATGGAGGCGGTGACCCAGGCCTCGACGTTGCGCACGAGCTTTTTGGCATTGAACTGCACATAGTCGAGCACCTCATCTACGGTCTCGCCCTCGATGATTTGGTCAATCTCGTAGTGGTCTTTGTACACGCTGATATGCACGGCATTTGTGTCGCCGAAGAGGTTGTGCATATCGCCGAGGATTTCCTGATAAGCACCCACGAGAAATACGCCCAGATAATAAGGCTCGCCCGACTTGACGGTGTGCACGGGCAAGGCATTTGTGGAGCCTTGCGAGGTAATGAAGTTGGCGATCTTGCCATCGGAGTCGCATGTCATGTCTTGTATGGTGCAGGTGCGTGTGGGCTTCTCGTCGAGGCGCGACAGTGGTATGATGGGGAATATCTGATCCACGGCCCATGAGTCAGGCAGGGACTGGAAGAGCGAGAAGTTGCAGAAATATTTGTCGGGGACCATACGCGATATTTTGCGCAGCTCGTCGGGCACATGCTTCATAGAGCTGGCGAGCTCTCCCACTTCGCGTGCTATTGACCAGAATAGCTTCTCTATGGTGGCACGTGTGCGCAGGTCGAGCATGCCGAGGTTGAAGCGGTCGAGGGCCTCTTCGCGTATCTGGAGGGCGTCGTGCCAGCTCTCGAAGAGGCTTTGATGGTCGAGGCCATCCCAAATCTGATACAGCTCACGCGCCAGCTCGTGGTCGCTGTCAGAGACCTCGGCATTGTCGCTCCACTGTGGCAGTCGTGTGGTCTCGAGCACTTCGAGTATTAGTATCGAGTGGTGAGCCGTGAGCGATCGCCCGCTCTCGGTGATGATGTTGGGCTGGGGCAGGTCGTTTTTCTCGCACACATCTACAATAGCCGAGACGGCATCGTTGGCATACTCCTGGATAGAGTAGTTCATAGAGCTCTCGGAAGAGCTGGAGCGAGTGCCGTCATAATCCACCCCGAGACCACCGCCGATGTCGATAAAGTCGATGCCGAAGCCTATCTTAGCAAGCTGCACATAGAACTGAGTTGCCTCGCGCAGGGCATTTTTGATGACGCGAATCTTGGTGATTTGCGAGCCGATATGGAAGTGTATCAGCTTGAGGCAATCTTTGAGGTCGCGCCGCTCCATGAAGTCGATGGCTTCGAGGAGCTCTGATGAGTTGAGGCCGAATTTCGATGAGTCGCCGCCGCTCTCAGACCACTTGCCGGCGCCGGTGCTGGAGAGCTTGATGCGCATGCCTATGTTGGGACGTATCTTGAGGCGTCGGGCTATGTCGGCGATGAGAGCCAGCTCGTTGAGCTTCTCCACCACGAGGTATATGCGTCGGCCCATCTTCTGGGCCAGGAGTGCCAGCTCAATGTAGCCCGAGTCCTTGTAGCCGTTGCAGATGATGAGGGCATTCTCGGCAATGTTTGTAGCAAGGACAGCGTGGAGCTCGGGCTTGCTGCCGGCCTCGAGGCCAATGTTGAACTTCTTGCCATAGGTCACAATCTCCTCCACTACCTGTCGCATCTGATTGACCTTGATGGGGTAAATCATATAATTCTTGGCCAGGTAATTGTAAGTCTCGGAGGCATGAGCAAAGCAGTTAGAAATCTTCTCGATGCGGTTGTCGAGGATGTCAGGGAAGCGCAAGAGCACGGGAGAGGATATATCCTTGACCTTAAGCTCGTCCATAATCTCGCGCAAATCCACCGAAGAATAGCCCTGCCGCGGAGTCACCACGACATGCCCTTTGTCATTGATGGAAAAGTAGTTGCGGCCCCAGCCGTTGATATTGTACAGCTCAGCGCTGTCTTCGATACGCCATCGTCTCATTGGCACACTATGCTTGGATGTGTTGGTGGTATAATATGATTTGAGCCACAAATTTAGTGATTTTTTATGCTTTTACAGCCCTTTTTGCGTATTTTCGCTAAAATTATTATGATTTTGGCCAAAAGGTAGCAAAAAAAGACGTATATTTGCGGTAATAAAAATGCTAAAACCATAAGTAACAACCAACGCCAACAATTCACGATACATTAATCCATAAAACCACTACCACTATGAATAGCAAATTATGCTACATCGCAATTCTCGGTACGGCTCTTACCCTCACATCCTGCGGCAAGAAGCTGGGTCAGTTCAGCTCTGACTATTTCAGCGTCAACCCCAATCCGCTGGAGCTCGTGGGCCAGAATGTGCCGGGCACCGTCACCGGTAAGATACCGGCCAACTTTTTTGTGAAGAACGCACAGGTCACCGTCACGCCATATCTGGTATTCAACGGCACCGAGGTAGCCTCGCAGCCCTACACCTTCCAGGGCGAAAAGGTGCGCGGCAACAACCCCGTGGTATCGTATGAGTACGGCGGCACCGTCACCATCCCCGTCAACTATGCTTACCAGCCCGAGATGGCCAAGAGCGAGCTCGAGCTGGCATTTCAAGTGTCGCAAGGCAGCAAGGAGTATGTGCTGCCGCGCGTCAAGGTAGCCACCGGCGTCATCGCCACGGCAGCTCTTGCAGATGCCGCCACCGTGACCCCGGCAGTAGCGCCCGATGCCTTCCAGCGCGTCATCAATGAGAAATATGCCGCCGACATTATGTTCCTCATCAACCAGGCCAATGTCCGCGCCAACCAGCTCAACACCGACGCCATGACCGAGTTTAAGAAAGAGCTCGCCAACGCCAACAGCGACACCGCTCGCGTCATCAAGGAAATCAACATCTCGTCATATGCATCGCCTGAAGGTGCGCTCGACTTCAACACCCGCCTGGCTGAGCAGCGCGAGAAAAACACCGGCGCATACCTCGAAGGTCAGCTCAAGAAAGACAAAATCACCGAATTCGGCGAGCTCACCTCGCAATTTACCGCCGAAGACTGGGACGGCTTCCAGAAACTGGTGTCAAAGAGCGACATTCAGGACAAGGACCTGATCCTCAGCGTGCTGTCAATGTACAAAGACCCCGAGCAGCGCGAGCGTGAGATACGCAACCTCTCATCAGTATTTGAGCAGCTCGCAGACCAGATCCTGCCTCAGCTGCGCTATTCTCGCCTGACCGCCTCTATCGACGTCATCGGCAAGAGCGATGCCGAAATCAGCCGCCTCGCCGCCACTGACACCAAGCAGCTCTCATTAGAAGAATTGCTCTACGCCGCCACCCTCACCGACGACAACGCTCGCCGCATGAGCATCTACAAGGCCGCCACCGAGCAATACCCCAATGACTACCGCGCCTGGAACGACCTGGGCCTCACCCAATATCGTGCCGGCGACTATGCAGCCGCCAAGGCTTCGTTTGAGAAAGCTTCATCGCTTGACAGCAAAGCCACCGAGCCTATGATGAACCTCGGCCTCATACAGCTCGTTGACGGCAACTATGACCGCGCTAACCAATACTTCGGATCAGCAGCCGGCGTTGACGGTCTCGGCGAAGCTCTCGGCGTATATTACCTGAAGAAAGGCGACAATGCCGCCGCCGCACGCGCTTTCGGCGACAGCAAGAGCAACAACGCCGCCCTGGCTCAAATCCTCACCAAGGACTACAGCAAGGCTAAGCAGACACTCGCCGGCATCACCACTCCCGACGCCACCACCTACTATCTGATGGCAGTGCTCGGCGCCCGCACCAACAACGAGTCAATGCTCACCGGCAACCTCCGCCAGGCCGTGAAGCTCGACAGCTCTCTCGCTGCCAAGGCCGCCAACGACCTCGAATTTGCCAACTTCGACATCACCCGCGCCATCAAGTAAAGTCCGCCACAGCCCCCAAGTGAGGCTAAGCCATAATCGCAGAGCGCCCCGGCATATCGCCGCAGGCGCTCTGCCGCTTATATATAGTAATGTGTGAGGCGGCAAAGCCGGGCATACCCTGCCGACCAGGCCGCTACACACCTGATAATCAACACATTGCGCTTGTAAATAGCAAAAAGCAATCAAAAACAAATCCAAAGTGCAACTGAAAGGCGGGAGTGGTAATTTTTTATGCTTAAAAACATATTTTTTCAACATTGTTTATAATCATCTGATTATCAAGAGATTTGGAGGGTAAAAAGCCATAACTTTTTTAATTTTAGGGATTTACAAAGTGTTAAAATCATCAATTTTTACCTTTCATTTGTTTATTATTACGAGAGAAACACTTATCTTTGCAAAATAAATGAAAAAGTATGCCCGGCGGGCAGAGTTTTTTGCGCTTATACAACGACGAAATCACAATAACAATAATTCACTAATGTCTAATTTCTATTAAGTAAGTATGAAAAAGCTGTTTCTGTTACTTTTGGCAGTGCTTTCGATTGGCTTAAGTGCGTCGGCGCAGACGCGCACAGTCAAAGGTACTGTCGTGGACGCCACCACAGACGAGCCCATCATCGGCGCCTCTGTGCAAGCGACAAAAGGAACGGGCGTTGCTACCGACATCGACGGTAACTTCGTCATCCAAGTTCCGGAGAAAACAAGCCACCTTATGATTAGCTACATTGGTTATAAAGACCAGCACGTAGCTATAGGCAAAGGCAACATCTCAGTACGTCTGGAGCCGTCAGCCACCAACCTCGATGAGGTGATGGCCGTGGCCTATGGTACTGCCAAGAAGTCATCATTCACCGGCTCGGCCACCGTGGTGAAATCAGACAAGATTGAAAACACTCAGGTGACCAACGCCCTCGACGCTCTCAAGGGTAAAGTAGCAGGTGTGCAGATGACCAATGCAACCGGCCAGCCCGGCTCTACACCCTCAATCCTTATCCGCGGTATCACATCAATCAACGCCGGCACAGCGCCACTCTACGTTGTTGACGGTGTGCCCTTCGCCGGCGATATCAACACCATCAACACTCACGATATCGAGTCAATGACGGTGCTGAAGGATGCCGCATCGAATGCATTGTATGGCGCACGTGGTGCCAACGGTGTCATCCTCATCACCACCAAGCGCGGTAAGAGCGATAGCGGCGCTATCGTCAACTTCGACGCCAAGTGGGGCTGCAACAGCCGCGCATCCAAGCTGTATGAGACCATCGACAACCCCGGCCAATACTATGAGACGGTGTATGGCGCCCTCTACAACTACGCCACCCGCGACGCTGACCAATTCGGCGGCATGGGCATGAGCGCAGACGATGCTTACCTGTGGGCTAACGCCAACCTCACCGCAGCTAACAGCTTCGGTCTGGGTTACAACGTGTACAATGTGCCCGAAGGCCAGACTCTCATCGGCCGCAACGGCAAGCTCAACCCCAACGCCTCTCTGGGCAACAAGGTGACCTACAATGGTCAGGAATACTTCTTGACACCCGACGATTGGCTCGACCTCACATACCGCAACAGCCTGCGTCAGGAGTACAACTTCAGCGTGACCGCCGGCAACGAGAAGTCAAGCATCTTTGCATCGTTCGGTTACCTCAACAACGAGGGTATCACCCCCAACTCAGACTATGAGCGCCTCACCGGCCGTCTGAAAGCCGAGCTGCAGGCAAAGAGCTGGCTCAAACTTGGTGCGAATATGTCATACTCACACTACGAATACGACAACACCAGCGAGGATGGTACCAGCAACTCTACCGCCAACATCTTCGCAGCCGCTACGCAGGTAGGTCCTATCTATCCTATGTATGTGCGCGACGGCAACGGCAACATCATGATAGACTCAAACGGCTTCCAGATCTACGACTATGGTAAAGGTCAGAACGCCGGCATGAAGCGTCCGCAGTTCTACGATTCAAACCCCATGGCAGAGACTCTGCTCAACGTCAACCATAACGAAGGCAACGCGTTCAGCGCCCTCGGTTTTGCAGAAATCCGCTTCCTGAAGGACTTCAAGTTCACCTCAAACAACTCAGTATCAGTTGACGAATACCGCTCAACCGAGACCGTCAACCCCTACTACGGACAATACGCCACACAGAATGGTATCGTATATAAAGGCCACGGCCGCTATCTGGAGTATGCATTCCAGCAGCTGTTGACCTGGAGCCGCGAGTTTGGTGCTCACAACGTAAGCATACTTGCCGGTCACGAAAACAGCTGGCAGCGCTCATACAGCCTCTCCGGCAGCAAGCACAACATGTTTGACCCGAACAACACCGAGCTCATAGGAGCCATCTCCGTTGACTCGGCCTCATCATCGACAAGCGAATACAACAACGAAGGTTGGCTCTTCCGCGGCCAGTATGACTACGACGGCAAATACTTCGCATCGGGATCGTTCCGTCGCGATGGTTCAAGCCGCTTCCACCCCGACCACCGCTGGGGTAACTTCTGGTCACTGGGTGCTGCGTGGATTATCTCTAAGGAGAGCTTCTTCACCGCCAACTGGGTTGACCAATTGAAATTCAAGGTATCATACGGTGAGCAGGGTAACGACCGCATCGGCAACTACCTCTACACCAACACCTACTCCATCGTCAACGCCGGCGACAAGCCCGCCGCTATCCCCAACATGATGGGCAACCCCGAAATCTCATGGGAAAAGGGCGGTAACTTCAACGTCGGTTTCGACTTCAGCTTGTGGAACGGCCGCCTGAGCGGTTCTATCGAGGGCTTCTATCGTAAGACCACCGACATGCTGTCGCAGTTCTACCTCCCGACCTCATATGGCTTCAGCGGCTACTACGACAACATCGGCGACATGCAGAACGGCGGTATCGAAGTTGACCTTCTCGGCAACCTCATCACCACCAAGGACTTCCGTTGGGACCTCAACCTGAACCTGACCTACTATCAGAACAAAGTCACCTACATTGCTGACGATAACAAGAGCGAGACACTGCGCAAAGTTGGTGTTGAGGGTTACACCTCCGGCAACTTCATCTACGCAGAAGGCAAGCCCCTCTATACATACTTCATTCCGAAATATGCAGGCGTAGATCCCGAGACCGGATTGTCGTCATGGTACAGACGTGAAATAGGCGAGGACGGTAACTTCACCGGCAACCTCACCACCACAACCAACTACTCAGACCTTACGACCTACGACTACTTTGACTGCGGCAGCGCCCTGCCTCACATCAATGGTGGTTTCGGCACGAGCATCGCTTACCGCGACTTTGACTTCTCAATCGACTTCTCATATCAGATTGGCGGTCAATGCTACGATAGCGGCTATGCAGGCCTGATGAGCAACCCCTACGACAACAACTCTATGGGTCACGCGATCCACAAAGATATGCTCAACGCCTGGAGCGAGACCAACCTCACGAGCGACATTCCTCGCTGGCAGTGGGGCGACGACCGCGCTGCATCGACATCAGATCGCTTCCTGACCGATGCCTCATACCTGAGCTTGAACAATATCAACGTAGGCTACTCACTGCCCCGCAACATCATCAGCAAACTGCGCCTGCAGAAAGTGCGCGTGTACTTTGCAGCTGATAACGTGACCTACTGGAGCAAGCGCAAAGGTATGGACCCGCGTCAATCAGTAGCCGGTGGTGTCAACAACACATATTATTCACCCGTCCGCACACTCTCTGGCGGTATCAACGTGACATTCTAAACGACGATAACCACAATGAAAAAGATATTATTACAATTTGGTGCTGTAGCAGCATCGGCGCTGCTGCTCACGGGCTGTCTTGAAGAGACCGTCCCCACCTCTATTGTCACAGAGTCGGCGCTGACATCATCGGCCAAGGCCGGTGAGGCTCTCCTCCAATCAGTGTCCGGCCAGATGAAGCGCTACAATGTGCTGGGTCGTGGCTTCGGCTATGACTTCGGTATTCCCTCGATGATGATTGCCCGTGACTGTCTCACCGGCGACTTCACCCACTGCGAGTCAGGATATGACTGGTACACCTCATGGGAGACCAACCGCAACATGGGTCAGGACTACGTCTATGCTCAGTGTATGTGGAACACCTACTACAAGGCCATCCTGGCCGCCAACAACGGCGTTAAGGCCTTCTCGGCCGACTCAGAGGATGCCAACACTCTGGGCTACCGCGGTGTGTCGCTGGCCAACCGCGCTGCGCTCTACCTGGATATGGCACAGATGTATCTGTGGCTTCCCAACGACCGCACCTCGGCTATCAACGCCGATGGCAACAACATCGAAGGCCTGACGGTGCCTATCGTCACCGAGGCAACGACCGAGGCTGAGTGCCAAAACAATCCTCGCGCAAGCAAAGAGGAGATGGAAGCCTTCATCCTCAAAGACCTCAACGAGGCTGAAGCCCTCATCGGCAAAGCCGCACGCGTAAGCAAGGAAATGCCTGACTTGGCCGTAGTATATGGCCTGAAGGCTCGCTACTACATGTGGATTGAGAACTATCCCGAAGCAGCCAAGTATGCACGCATGGCCATCACCGAAAGCGGCGCTACACCTCTGACCAAATCACAGTGGATTGATGCTACCACCGGCTTCAATGACATCAGCACATCGTCATGGATGTGGGGTCTGCAATACTCCGGTGATGAGAGCGCCGTACAGACCGGTATCCTCAACTGGACATCATGGCAGAGCAACGAGACCGAATTCGGCTACGCAGCCGCCGGCCCGTTCATCGTGATCGATGCTAACCTCTATAAGTCAATCAACGACACCGACTTCCGCAAGCTCTCATTCAAAGCGCCCGCCGGAACGGCACTCGAGGGCAAAGAGACCGTGGTCAATGCCGAGATCTTCGCCGGCCTGCCTGAATACGCATCGCTGAAGTTCCGCCCCGCCAGCGGCAACATCTCAGACCCCAAAGTGGCGTGCGCCGTAGGTGTGCCCTTGATGCGCGTAGAGGAGATGTATCTCATCGAGGCAGAAGCTGTGGCACACACCTCAGCTACACAAGGTAAAGAGCTGCTCGAAACATTCGTGCAGACCTACCGCGACCCCGCATACGTATGCAAGGCAACAGACCAGGAAGGCATCATCGATGCATGCTACAACCAGAAGCGTATCGAGCTCTGGGGCGAAGGCCTGATCTTCTTTGACCTGAAACGCCTCAACAAGTCTGTAACTCGCGCATACGAAGGCTCAAACTTCCAGGCACTGGGTCAGTTTAACACCGTAGGCCGCCCGGCATGGGTCAACCTTGTCATCACTCGCCAAGAGTCACAAAGCAACGTCGGTGTGGAAGGTTTCAACAACCCCGACTACTCCGGCCTCTACTAATCTCTCATAGAAGAATTATCTCACGATAAAAAATTCCAAAGAAATGAAAACCAAAAACATCATAGCTTCACTGCTGGCCGTGGGCGCCCTGTTTGCCTTCACGGCTTGTAGCGACGACGATTACACACCGGGCACACAGTCACCCGGCGTGTACTTCCCCGTCGATAATCCCGCCGTCTATGAGATTTCAGCAGAGGAATCATCATTCACGGTGACGGTAGCACGCGAGGGCATCACCGAAGCCGCCACATACGACTTGACAGTGGCAGAATACGACCACGACATCTTCAGTGTGCCCACATCAGTGTCGTTTGACGAAGGCGCCACCACCGCCAACCTCGTCATCACCTACGACCCCACCAAGCTGGTATATGACGAGAAGCACGCCTTCAAGCTCTCATTGGGCGAACTCACCAGCCAGTATGGCGCACAGACGGTAGAATTTGTGGCCGTACGCCCGGCTCCCTGGACTGATTGGGCATCAGCCGGCAAGTGCTCATACCTTGCCAACGGCGCCTTCGGCTCGTATGAAGACAAGGGCCTCGAGCTCGAGACACGCGAGAACGAGATCTCACACGACCTGCAGTATCGCATCCCCGAGTGGCTACAATACTCAGAGACCGACTTTGCCGAGCTCGTAGTCGATGCACAGGTAGTCAACCCCGACGGCGATGCCATCTGCCGCGTAGAGCCTACATTCACCGGTGTTGAAGATAGCACCTACGGCGAGATCTACGTAGCCGACCTCTACAGCTATGCAGCCAAGGTAAATCCCGCATTTATCGGCACCACACCGCTGTCGCAGTTTGAGGATGCATCGTTCTACCTCGCAGAGGAAGGCAAGTTCTACCTCTACATGGTTTACTACTGCTCGGCCGGTGTCTTCTCGCTGGAATATGACTTCATCCAGCGCGATGGCTACAAGGACTACAGCATAGGCCTTGCATACAATGGTGTCTTCACCGAAGAGAAGACCAACCTCTACAGCGCAGTACTCTCAGCCACCGTCGGTGCAGACGTTGAAGACTTCAAGGTAGCCCTCACCGGCGACCTGACCGTGGAAGAGACCCTCGCAGGCATCCATGACGGCACCATTGCCGCCCAGACCATCTCGGCCTCACGCGCCGACCGCTTCTTCCTCGACATAGCCGGCGCCGGTGACTACACCGCCGTAGCAGCCGTGATCGTGGACAACGAGGTTAAGCAGTATGCAACGCTTGACTTCAACGTGACCGTAGCATCAGGCGAAGACGATGCCGAATGGACCAACATCGGCGAAACCGAATTCATCTCAGGCTGGATCATCCCGCTGTTTGAAATGAAGGACGGCACATCGTGCGACCCGTGGAACTTCCCGATCATCTGCCAGATGCAAGAGCACAAAGAGACCAAAGGCCTGTATCGCCTCGTTGACCCGTACCACAGCGAGTCGTATATCGGCACCGAGGATTCTCCTCTGTTCCCCAACGATGCACGCCAGAAAGGCTATGTAGTACTTGATGCAACCGACCAAGAGTTCCCGTTCTGCCCGGTATCGTTCGGAGCAACCCTCGAAGGCTTTGCCGGCAGCTCTTACAAGACCGATGACATCTTTGTGAGCGACCTCGCATACTACTACTACGCCGTAGGCGGCTATCCCAAGGATAAGATCATAGCAGCCGGCCTGGGCAACAGCTACGATGCATCGGAAGATGGCTACACTATCATCAACCCGTGCTTCGGCTATGACGAAGAAAACTTCACCTTCGGTCTGTGGGGCGAAGACGGCTACTCAATAGTGCAGTCAGTGATCTACATGCCTCTCAACAGCAAGTCGTCGAAGCGAGCTTACCTGCGCGCTGTCAACAACCGCATCAAGTCAGTACGCCTCAACGCACCGGCTGTTAAGTCGGCCATCAAGGTAGCACCTGCCAAGATGCGTCGCGTGCCCGCAACGACAATCGACAGCAAGAAGGTAGTCAACCTCAACCGCGTGCTCAAAGCTATTCGCTAATCAGACACAGCTTTAACCACCATACTTTTATCGGCGGCGATACCCACCCGGGCATCGCCGCCGTGCTTTTTTAGCGGTGGGAAAGTACAGTGGGCGAGATTGGACTAAGTGGAGGAATTATGGGGGCGCCGGGCGCGAGAGGCGGTGGTGACTTCGGGCTGAAAGGCAGCTCCACGGCGGGGCTGAAATAGCACTCTCCTACAGCCATTCGGTGGAAAAAGTGTAACAGATGGGCTGTTATTCGTTGGGAAAAAGTGTAATGTTAGCGCGATTATTCGGTGGAAAAAGTGTAACGAATGTGCGATTATTCGTTGGAAAAAGTGTATCTTTGCAGTGTTAAATTATTGATTATATGCTGAAAAGGAAAATTGAGAAATTTCTTGGGCTGTGGAAAAACTCTGTCAACCACAATCCATTAGTAATTATGGGTATCCGTCAATGTGGCAAAACATACATTGCACGGCGCTTTGCTCACGACAATTACAAGTCGGTAGTGTATATCAATTTTATAAAAAATCCCGAAAAAGCAACCGCCTTCACCGGGTCAAAAGATGTAAACACCATTATGCTCAATCTGTCAGCACAGATGCCGGGCGTGGTATTTACAGCGGGCGACACCTGCTTGATATTTGACGAGATACAGGAATGTCCGGAGGCACGTACCGCCCTGAAATTCTTCAAAGAAGATGGCCGGTATGACGTGATAGCTACCGGGGCGCTGCTTGGGGTGCATGGCTATGGCAACGAGACAAAAAGGCAACAACGATTGCTCGGCGGCAGCGTTGCAACAAACATAAACTCGGTGCCGGTAGGTTATGAGGATATCATAGAGATGCACCCACTGGATTTTGAAGAATTTCTGTGGGCCAACGGCATCAGCAATGATGTCATTGACGCGCTACGAGAGTGCTACGAGAAAGAGACGCCCGTGCCTGATGGTATTCATATCGCTATGAAAAAACTTATCAGCCTATATGTGGCCGTGGGCGGTCTTCCCGAAGCTGTGAATGTATTTCTCGCCACAAACAATATGAGTGAAGTCAGCAAGACCTATAATTCGATCTTGAAAGAGTATCGCGATGACATGGTCAAATATGCGCCCGACAAGGACAAGCCGCATATTCGAGAGTGTTTTAACTCTATCCCCAAACAATTAGCAAAAGACAATAAGAAGTTTCAGTACAATAAGGTGAAGTCCGGAGCAAGGAGCGCCACATACGGCGGCTCACTGCAATGGCTTGAGGATGCCGGAATCATCAGCCGCTGCTACAACACATATATTACGGGTCTGCCGATGGAAGGCAACGCCAAAGACAATGTATTCAAAGTTTATATGTCGGACATTGGCTTACTCATAGAGATGCTTGGTGCGGGCACGCGCGCCGACATACTGCAAAACAACCTCGGAGGCTTCAAGGGCGCCATCTTCGAAAACCTGATGGCAGATACACTGCACAAGAAGGGTCAGCAACTGTATTATTTTCAGAAAGACTCGGGCCTGGAAATGGACTTTTTGGTGAGGATGCACAGTGAATGCGTGGCGCTGGAGGTAAAAGCAAAAAATGCCAAGGCTAAAAGCGCAATTACTATTTTGAAACACCCGGATAAATATCATGTAAGAGAAGTCATTAAATTTGGTGACTACAACGTGGGCAGAGAAGGCGGATTGCTGACACTACCCACATATATGCAATTTCTGCTGGATCTGAGCCCCGAGGACATAGTGATAGAGCCTATTGACACCAACGAGATAAACGCTCTTGCGCGGGAGTTACTGAAAAAGTAGCGCCAAGCGCTTCACCCTTTTGCCCCATTTGGCAGCAGGGGGTCGGCGTAAGTAAATTTCAGACGGAGATATTGCTGAAAAATGGCAAAATTTTTGTACCTTTGCACTACAATTTCCAGGTAAAGCCTAAAAGCTTGAATATTAAAAGGTTGTCAAAAAATATAGATTATGGACTGGATAACGCAGCTACTCTTCCCGGGCAACACATCGATAGCATCGACATTGGTGCTATACTCGTTTGTGATAGCAGCGGGCATCTACATCGGCAAGATAAAAATCTTCGGTGTGTCACTCGGTGTCACTTTTGTGCTCTTTGTGGGCATTCTAATGGGTCATTTGGGCTACGAGGTTGACCCCAACACGCTCAAGTTTGTGCGAGAATTCGGTCTTATACTCTTCATATTCTCGATAGGCTTGCAGGTGGGACCGGGCTTCTTCTCGTCGTTTAAGAAAGGCGGCATGACGCTCAACGGCCTTGCAGTGCTTGGGATAAGCCTAAATGTGGCGATAGTGCTGGCAGTGTATTATTTCGGCAACATCAACGACATCAGCGCTCTGGTAGGCGTGATGAGCGGCGCCATCACCAATACGCCGGGTCTGGCGGCAGCTCAGCAGGCCGTAAGCCCGGAGCAGGCCAACCTGATGGCCTCGGGATATGCCGCAGCGTATCCCTTAGGTGTAGTGGGTATCATATTGTCAATGTTTGTGGTGAAGGGCATCTTCCGCATCTCTACCACAGAAGAGATACGTCAAATCGAAGAAGAGCAAGACAACTCGCAACTGAAGCCATACATGATGACACTGCAGGTGTCTAACGACCTTATCAACAACCGCACGCTGGTGGAGCTTCACGACATCATACAATGCAACTTTGTGGTGTCGCGACTGATGAGCACCGATGGCAACATCATCATCCCTAAGTCATCAACGCCGATACACCCGGGCGACAAGCTGCTGATCGTGTGCTCGGCACAAGACGCGGAGCGCTTTAAGGCAGTGATAGGCCCGGTGGCAGAGATGGACTGGGAGTCAACACCGACGCCCGTGTTCTCGCGCCGCATCGTGGTGACGAAGAGCGAGTTCAATGGGGTGGCGCTGGGATCGCTGCGCCTGCACAACGGCTATAAGCTCAACGCCACACGCGTCAACCGCGCCGGCGTGGACCTGCTGGCAACGCCTAACTTGCGACTGCAGATGGGCGACCGCATCACGGTGGTGGGCAACCTTGAGGATATCGAGCGCCTGGCAGTGCGTCTGGGCAACTCGATTAAGCGCCTCAATAACCCCAACCTCATCACCATCTTCGTGGGTATCGCCTTGGGTATCATCTTAGGCTCAATCAACATAGGCTTCGGCATGAAGCTCGGTTTGGCGGGCGGCCCGCTCGTGGTGGCCATCCTCCTGAGCCGCTTCGGCTATAAGGCCAAGTTAGTGACCTACACCTCGACGTCGGCATCGATGATGCTGCGCGAGTTGGGAATATGCCTCTTCCTGGCCTCTGTAGGTATCGCAGCCGGCAAGGGCTTTGCCGAGGCTGTGTTCAACACCACGGGTATGTGGTGGGTGATCTGGGGCTTTGTGATCACTGTGGTACCGCTGATAGTGGTAGGGTGCATAGCCCGCTGGAAATATAAGATTAACTATCTCACGATCATGGGTCTATTCTCAGGCGGCTGCACTGACCCGCCTGCCCTCGCCTACGCCAACAACTCCACCGGCAATGATGCTCCGGCAGTTGCTTACTCTACGGTGTATCCTCTGACGATGTTCCTGCGCGTGGTAGCGGCACAAGGCCTAATCTTGGCGCTGGGCGCATAACGGCGGCATCGCGAAATGGCCACCCTCTACGTCACTGACCTTGACGGCACGCTGCTCGACAGCGACATCACGGTGAGCGCCACCACGACAGATATCTTCCGGCGTCTGACGGGCGCCGGAGCGCTAATCACGGTGGCTACGGCACGCACGCCTGCCACCGTGGTGCCCTTGCTTGAAGGCACGCCGACATCGGCGCCTGCCATCGTCATGACCGGTGCAGCGCTGTGGCATCGGCGGCTCGGCTGCTACTCAGATGTGGCATACATGAGCAGCGACGATGTGGATACGGCGCTTGCGTGCTGCCACGCCTGCGGTGTGTATCCCTTTGTATATACCCTTGGCAGCGAGCCGGTGTCGATGCAGGTGTATCACGGCCGCGAGCATCTCACGGCCGCGGAGCAGGTGTTCTTTGATCAGCGTCGCGACTTGGTGCTCAAGCACTTCAACCTAAATCAGCCATTGCCCGAGGGCGACAAGCGCCGCACGGTGCTATTCTTTGCCATGGGCTACAGCGATGCCATCAGCGCCGCAGCCGAGAGGGTGAGCGCCGCCACCGACTGCTATGTGTCGTGCTATCCCGACACCTACGACCCGGCGGTGCGTCTGCTTGAGATATTTGCCCCGGGAGTGTCAAAAGCCGCCGCCGTGCAGCAGCTGCGCCGCAGCGTCGACGCCGACCGCGTGGTGGTGTTCGGCGACAACCTCAACGACCTCGACATGATGCTCCACGCCGCCGATGTGTCGGTCGCCGTGGCTAATGCCCGCCCCGAAGTTCTTGAGGCCGCCGACATAGTGATAGGGCCTAACACCGCCTCCTCAGTGGCTCGATACATAGAGCAAGACTTCACGGCACAAAACAGCTAACAACATAACTCAACATAAAACAACACGCGACGAGCCGCCCACCATTAGCGATGAGCGGCTCGTCATTATTTTGGGTTAAGCGCCACGCGGGCGCTCAGTGGTAATTACTTCACGAGCACCTTGGTGGCGGTGTTGCCTTGACGGCGTATGTAGAGGCCGGCTGCGGGCTGAGCCACACGCACGCCCTGGAGGTTGTAGAACTCGGCAGGAGCATCAGCAGCATCGACTCCAACAGCAGCCACGGCGCTTGGAGCCTCAGAGCTGAACAGGCGCATCACGGGCTGGTTATGGTCAGACATATCGGCATGGAAATTGTCGCCGTCTTTGACATACAAGCCGGCCTGCAGCGCTTCGTCATAGCCGATGTGGTCGCTGCAGAATACAGCTGTGCGGCGGTCGTCGGTGTTGTATTTGAAGAACTGGGGATACTCATCGAGGTAGCTGTCGGCATCGGTGACTACGGTGACCACGAGCGCCTTGTCGGCGGGCAGCACAAAACCGCCTTCGGGCAAGTCAAACTCGAGCTCGGCAGAGAAGCCATAGTTGTCAAGGAAGTCAATCTCGAGGTCGGCAGTAACGGCCGGCGAAGCCAAATCGACGGCAAACCAGCTGTACTTGCCATTGTCGGCATTATAGTCAAATGCAGTGGCATCGACAGCCGTGAGATACAGGCGGACCTGAGCGGCGTATGATGAGAAGCACATGTCATTGTTGTAGCGGAACTTCACGGTCTCAATCTTTCGGCCGGCCAGAGGCAGCAGCTCGTCGGGGAGGTAGAGCATCTGTGCGGCCGAGTTGCAATAGGTTGGCACGAGCGGCGCATTGTACCAGTTTGCGCCTTCAAACGTGTCGGCACCGGTGTCCTGCGAGAAGTAATTGCCCACATTGTCGGCCCGGAGATCGCTGTGCGTGAAGGTGCCGCTTGTGACGATGCGGCTGTCGTAGTAGCCGTCGGCTCGGCACCAGGCGGAGATAGTGGTGGCTTCGGTGATAGCGATGCCCTCAGCTGCGTCGTAGGGCACATAGCTATAAGAGCCTTCAACATCAATCTTGTAGAAAGCCGCAAAGCCGTCGGGCACGATGAGCTTCACCGTCTCGTTGGCTCCGAGCTCGGTGGCATCGGCGATTTCAAACTTGGGCTCGGGCGCAACCTTAAAGGAGTAATTTGACGAGGCTATCTCGCTATCGTTGCAACCGTCCTTGACGGCGATGGCGCGGATTTGGGCGTTATCACTCATCAATGCAATAGGCCCGGTGTAAAGCACGCCGGGCTCGCCATCGGTAGAGAAGGTGTAATAGATCGAGGCACCCTCGGTGTCGCAGGCGATGGTGATGCGGTCGTCGGGGCCGAGCTTGGTGCCTGCAGCGGGCGAGAAGACGGGCGTAGCTACGGTCTCTTTGACCACCTCCACCTTGTTATATGTGATCTTTACTACTGGCACATCTTTGCTCGCAGCATTGTCACAGACGCCGAGGGCATATTGCTCGGCGAAGACCTTGCTGTCGCTGGCAAAGAAGGCAGTCTGATAGTCGGCCGCGGTGAAGCAGTATCCGAGGAACTCTTCCTTTGAATTTGACACAACGGCGTCTTGCGAGCACTCTACGGTGACGAGCAGCGCCTTTCCGGTCTCCACCTTGAGAGGCGTGTCGAGCGTGAAAGTGAGATCAAAATCAGACTCCATATAAGACGGCTCGTGTGAGAACTGCAGAGAAGCGCTCGCGTCAGTGTCGGCATACTCCAGCCAGTGGTATTTATTGTCGTCATCTTTGGCGAAGGCCGATGCATCGACCATGCGGACATGGAGGGTAATCGTGGCCTCGACTGTTTCGTAACATTCGCCGCTCTCATACATGCGGAACTCCAGCTGCGTAATCTCGCCGTTATCATCGGCGATAGAGGCTATCTGATCAGCGGAGTATATAAACTGACTGCCGGAGTTGGCATAATAAAAGTTGACAGGAGCGCACTCCCACGCCGAGCCGTCGTAAAGCTGCGTCGTAGAGGAGAAGTCGCCTATCTCGAGCGTGGCAGTCTCCTGAGCCGGAGCATACTGCGCCACCGCGGCGATGGCTATCGAAGCCAAGGTTATAATCTTCTTCATGATTTAAGTGTTTGTGTTAGCATTGGGTAATATCAAAGGTGCTCAGCGCACTGCTATCTTATCCACAGCAGCGCCCTGGCGGCGGATATATACGCCACCGGCAGCGGGCCGGGCCACGCGCACGCCCTGGAGCGTGAAGTATTCGGCGGGGGCGTCGTTGTCAATAGCAGCCGCATCGGTTACTCCGGAGAGGAGCTTTACCTCGACAAGGTTGGAGAATGGGGTGTAGCTGAAATCGTAGTAGTATGGGTCGGAGGGGTCTTCCTCGACGACAGCGCCATAGAAGTCAAAGTAGAGTGTTGTGGCATCGTAGCGATAAGCCATATCGTCAAAGCGGCAAGATGTCTCGGAGCCCTCGACTTCATCATTAATGTCAACGAGCTGAAGCACCTCATCGCCGGCCTCAAGATGCTGTATCACAGCCACGTTGTCGAGGTATGCGGGGTATCCGTTGGCGTAATCGCCCTCGGTGTCATCGGGGAAGCCATTGTCCACGAAGGTAAAGTATGTGTCGTGGATGCCATTAGAGAATTCAAAGTCGATGACATTCTCGCCGGTGTTGGTGAGGCGTGCTGAGCGCTCCTGCTCCTCCGAGCCCACAGAACGCACCACAATCTCCTGGGAAGCATAGCCCTGAACAGTAAGCTCGATGGTGTATTTTCCGCCATCGTTGGTGAGGTCAATGTAAGGCGAAAAAACGACACCGCCCACCATGCCCTGGACAAAGCTGGGCTCGAGGATGCTCCAGTTGGGCGTAAAGGTGAAGTCAAAGTCGCCGCCGCTGATATCTACATAGGTGTCGTCAGGGAAGTAAGGCTCTACGATAGATCCACGGTTGACGAGGTTGAACGACTCGGCCAAGACGATGTAATCGCCGGCTGCAGGAGCAACAGACTTGCTATATACAAAGCAAGCATAACCTTCAGCGCCGCTTACGGGCTCCCAGTTGGCGGTGAAGCCCGTTTCGGTGACATCGGTAGCGTCGAGGGCCACGGGTGCAGACAAGGGGGCCTCACGGCGCACGACCTTCTTCACCTTATGCGTCTTAGCGGGGATAGCCGAGGCCGTGATGCCGGCGGCAAGTAATAAGAATAACAAAAAGTAAAGTTTTTTCATTGCTTTATAAAATTTTTTTATGACGAAAATAATCGAACCTACCTATTGAGAGTGTTAGCGCCACAAAGGTAGCTATTTGCCATCAAAGAAACAAATTTTCGCGATGGATAATTCGCTATAAGTTGGCGCGGAGGGCGAGATTAGACTGATTGGGTCAATGTGGTGATACCAACAAGGGCCGCCCTGCGGGGCGACCCTTGATATTGATTGCTGAGGGCTGTTATTACTTCACGAGCACCTTGGTGGCGGTGTTGCCCTGACGGCGGATATAGAGGCCGCTTGTGGGCACAGCTACGCGCACACCCTGGAGGTTGAAGAACTCGGCGGGAGCGTTAGCGTCAACGGCTACATCTTCAACGCCGGCTGTAACCTCTACGTAGAGAATAGGCTGGATATATTCAGTGGGAGCCACAGCAACAGAGACGTTGGTGAAAGGAGTGCCGCTGCCGCCGTAAGCCTGGCAGATGATAGCGGTGTTGTCAAGAGTACTTTCGAACTCTACTCTGCCATCTTCAAGCTCGGCAAGGTTCCAGTAGGTGTTTTCGCCGGCCTCGGTGTAGAGCTGGAAGCTGGTGGGGTATGCGGAGTCAAAACCGATGAAGCGACCGAACTCGTCTTTGAGAGTGTATCCTTCAGACGTCTCGGTGATGGTGATAGCATAGGCCTCGGGGCACACTACACAGCCTTCGCCATCAAGCTCGGCGTTAACGAGCTCGAGACGGCCATAGCTCTTGCTCTCATCGATGTTTGATGCCACTTGCATAGCATCGTCACCGGGGATTGCGAAGACATAGCGCTTGCCTGATACGATTTCATTGCCGACGCGCTCAAAGGTAGCAGTTTCAACGATGGGCTCTACGGGTTCTTCACCTTTTTCACCCAAAGTGATGTCAAGAGTGTTGATGCGATAGGTGCCATTGAAGGTCAGTTTTACAGACGCTACGCCGTCTTCGCCTTCACCGACGCCCCAAGTCACCTTCTGCGACGCATAAGAAGCCTCACCTGCATCGGGAGTAACGACGAGGGTTGCCTTTCCATTTGAGCCGGCTATCTCGATGCGGGTCATGAGAGAGCCTTCGGGGGCGGTGATGGTCATCTCAGAGTCTGCATACACACGGATGGTGTATTGATTGCCCTCTGCGGCGGTGTAGTAGGCGGGCTGATTGGTAGCCTCAGCGGGAGCGTAGAACGAGAATGTGAAGTCGCCCAGTTTGAGAGACGTCACGGGCTGCCAGTGAGCGTATGCGTTGACAGATTCGTCTTCTTTGTAGGTAGTCTCAGTGTAGGTACCCTCGATGGTGGTCAGATCTACATCGTTGCAGTCGAGGTGAACTACCTCAGCATTGGCGTAGCCGAAAGCGGCGACGCACATCAGAGAAAGTAGAGTTTTTTTCATAGCTTAAAAGCTGTTTTTAAGTTAATAAATTGATTGTTAATGAGTTTCGTTATGTTGATAGTAACAACAGTTATTGTTTCGGCTCGACGGTTCGCACGAGAAGTATCTCAGTGGGGAAGTGGTCAGAGTATCCGTTGAGAAACGAGCCGGCCGAGAAAGTGCGCAGGGGATAGCCCTGACGGCTGCCCTGGGTGTCTTTGAGGAAGTCAAAGTTGTGGACCATAGCCTTGTAGTAATGCCACTTGGTGTCAGCGCCATTGGCAATATTGCCTGAGACGATGATTTGGTCAAAGAGGTTCCACTGGCTTTTGTAAGCCAGGGTGCCAATGCCCTTGTCGAGCATCTCCCACCAAGGGTTATAGAAGCCGTGGTCGGCGGCATCTTTGATGTCGCGCTTGGCGTTGAGCACCTTAGCGCATGACTTGTCGTGTGGGTCATCGTTGAGGTCGCCCATGATTATTACGCCCATATCGGGGTCAGTGCGCCACAGCGAGTCGGCTATCGTCTTGCATAGCTCGGCAGCGGCCTCACGGTTTGGCGACGACTGTTCTTGGCCTCCGAGGCGCGATGGCCAGTGGTTTACGATTACGGCGATGCGCTGGCCCATAAGCGAGCCTACGACACACATCTGGTCGCGCGTGCGGTGTGCTATTGCCGTGAGGCGATGGTTGGTGACATTCTCCACCTTGAAGTATTTCGGGTTATATAGCAAGCCCACATCAACGCCACGCGCATCCGGAGAGTCGTGGTGCACGATTTGGAGGTTCCACTTTGATATCTGCGGGTCAGCGACGAGGTCCTCAAGGACGCTTCGGTTTTCTATTTCAGAGACGCCGATGATAGCGGGGCCATTTGGTGTTGTTCGGGTGGTGAAGTGCGATATGGCTTGGGCCATATTGTGTATCTTGCTCCAATACTTACGTCCGTCCCACTGATTTTTGCCGTCGGGGGTGAATTCCAAGTCGCGGTTTTCCGGATTGTTTGGGATAGTGTCGAAGAGATTTTCAAGATTGTAGAAAGCAATGCCTACAGCTTGCATCTTTTTGCCGGCGGGCTTCGCTGCCGAAGCCACGAGAGCAGCCATCAAGAAAACGAGTACGAATAGCAGGTTTCGTTTCATGGTTAGGTGATAAATACTGTGTTAGTTGTCTTTTCGATGCCAAAGTTACGAATAAAAATCATTAAAACACGAATTTTTATTGTTATTAATGAAAATTTCATAATTTATTTGTACTTTTGGGGTGCGAAAGGAGATTAACGCCACGCACGGCTCTTATAATTGACGTGAAAGAGCCGCGGGGTATTGTCACCGCAAAAAGCGCCATGAAATACAACAACAAATCTAAAATATTAACTATCAATTATTTATGAAACTCAGACTGTTTCTATTGCTACTCTTGTCGGTGACATTGCCGACAATAGCACGGGCGGCGACCGTGACGGGTCTCGTCGTCAATGGCAACACGGGCGCGCCGGTGGCCGGAGCCAACGTGTATCTGCGTGCCGCAGGCTTGTCCGTCACGACAGGCTTCAACGGCGACTTCAAGATTGACAACGTAGCCAACGGGCGCGACTACATCGTGGTATCGATGGAAGACTTCCAGTCATACGGCGCTGACATCACCGTCAACGGCGGCACCCTCGATCTGGGCAAGATCAGCTTGTCAGCCATCGATGTGGCACAAGCCTTCAACGAGGACACCGACGATACCTACTTTGACGAGGCCCTCCTCGAAGACGAGGCCGACAACGCCCAGAGCGTGGCATCTCTGACGGGAGCCAACGATGACATCTTCTACAACACGGCATCGTACAACTTCGGCCCCATGTACTTCCGCTATCGCGGCTACGACAGCCAGTATCAGGCGGTATATATCAACGGCGTGCAGATGAACGACCTGATACGCGGTCGCTTCAACTTCTCGTCGCTTATCGGTATGACCTCACGCGCCTTCCGCAACAAGACCACGGGCGTGGGCCTCTCCGCCACAAACTTCGGCTTTGGCGACATCGGCGGCTCCGTCAACTACAACACCACCACCGACCTCTATGCGCCGGGCTTCAACGGGTCGCTCGCATACACCAACTCCAACTATATGCTACGCGGCATGGCCACATACTCATCGGGCCTCAACAAGCACGGGTGGGCTTACACCATCAGCGCCATCGGCCGCTGGGCTAAAGAGGGCGTCATCGACGGCACTTTCTACAACAACGCCGGCATCTTCCTCTCCTTAGAGAAATACTTCAACGAAAACAATCAGCTGATACTCACCGCGTGGGGCGGCCCCACACAGAGAGCCACCGCCTCTGCCACATATCAAGAAGCGTATGACCTGGTAGGCGACAACCTCTACAACCCCAACTGGGGATGGTATCAGGGCAAGAAGCGCGCCGCGCGCATCACCGAGACCTACGACCCCACGGTGATGCTCAACTGGCTGTTCAAGAAAGGCACCACCACGGTCAACACCACTGCCGCCGTGGCTTATAACTTCTACAACCGCTCGGCGCTCCAGTACTACAAAGCCAACGACCCCAACCCCACCTACTATCGCTACCTGCCATCGTACTACCTCGATGACGAGGGCAACGAGACCGAGCAGTCACGCTACTACACCGAGCTGTGGCAGAGCGATGACAGCTTCCGCCAAATCAATTGGGACAATCTATACTACATCAACGCACTCACGGCACGCGCCAACGAGAACCTCGATGACAAGGACAAAAAAGGCGCCAGCTACATCCTGGAGAACCGCATCAACCACACGCTCAACCTCAAGTTTAACTCCTACATCAACACTCGCATCAACGATGTGATGAGCCTGCAGGGCGGCGTATCGTTCCAGTATGCCAACAGCGCCAACTACAAGACCGTGCGCGACCTGCTCGGCGCCGACTTCTGGGTGGATATCGACCCCTTCAGCGACCGCGACATCGCTATCAAGCCCGAAAACCTCATCAACAACTACTACTACGTCGATGCCAACGGCAATCCCGACCCCACCACACACCGCGTGTATAAGGGCGACAAATTCGGCTATGACTACAATATCTACGCCATCAAGGCCGAGGCATGGCTCCAAAACACCATCAACACCGCCCACTGGGATGTAAACTATGGCCTACGCGCCACCTACACCCAATATCAGCGCAACGGCCACATGTGCAACGGCCGCGCACCGCTGACCTCATACGGCAAGGGCGAAATGATACACTTTGACGACCTCGGCTTCAAAGCCGGCGCTACATACAAGCTCGACGGCCGCAACCAGTTTGCCGCACACTTTGAGTACGGCACACGCGCCCCGCTGGCCGACAATATCTATCTGATGCCTCGCGTCAAGAACGACGTGGTAGAGGGCGTCAGCAGCGAGCGCATCGTCAGCGGCGACATCAGCTACCTGTGGAACTATCGTCGCTTCCGCGGAGCCATCTCAGCTTTCTACACCCAAAGCGATGACGGCATCGAGCGCACGGGCTTTTATGATGACCGCTACAACTCATACACATACTATGTGCTGGCGGGCGTCAAGAAGGTGTATAAAGGCGTAGAGCTGGGTATGGCATTCAAAATCACCCCCAGCATCACAGCCACCTTTGCCGGTACATACTCACGCTTCCAGTATAAGAACAATCCTCGCGGCACACGCACCTTTGAGAACGGGCTCCACGCCGACACCACTCAGACAGTGTATCTGAAGAACTTCTACGTAGGCTCTACGCCTCAATACTCTGCTAACCTGGGCATCGACTACGCCGCGCCCAAGGGCTGGTTCTTCAACGTCAACGGCACATGGCAAGGCGACGCCTACGTCAACCTCTCGCCCGCGTACCACGAAACACTTCCCGACTTGTACAAGCTGTACCCCACCGAAGAAGCGCTGACCGCTAAAATCGAAGAGCTCTCAACACAAGACAAGCTCAAGAACGCCTTCACCCTCAACGCCTCTATCGGCAAGATCATCTACATCAACCGCAAGGTTACGCTCAACGTCAACCTCAATGTCAACAACATTCTCAACAACCGCGACATCGTGACCTACGCCTACCAGCAGGGGCGCATCGACACCGATACCTACGACCGCAACGCATATCCTAACCGCTACACCTACGCCCAGGGCGTGCGAGTGTTCCTCAACGTGGGCGTGCGCTTCTAACACATTAACCATCAATGACAACTATCACAATGAAAAAGTCATCACTATTATATATAGCACCCCTGATGCTGGGTGCGATGGCTCTGGGCTCCTGCGACGACAACTTCGAGCAACCGCCAATGATTGCGCCCGAGTCCGCCCTCAAGGCCTACAAGAATATGACCATCGAGGAGCTGAAAACACGCTACTGGCAATCAGACCGCAACTATGTGTCAACCGTTGGCGTCAACGACGACGGTGAGCACATCATCATCGGCGGCCGCGTGAGCAGCAGCGATGCCTCCGGCAATATCTACAAGAGCGTCATCATCCAAGACGAGACGGGCGCCCTCACCATCGCTATCAACGCCTACGACCTCTACCAGAGCTACCAGTTCGGCCAAATGGTGTATATCGATGTCACCGACCTGAAAATCGGCGGCTACAACAGCCTGATGCAGCTCGGCGGCGAAGGCGAATACAATGGCGCGCCCTCAATGACATTTATGACCGAAGACGCGGCTAACGCCCACCTCGAGGTCGATGGCCTGGCCAATCCCGCCCTGGTAGATACCACCACCGTCACCATCCCCGATATGATGGCCGCCAAAGCCACGAGCGAAGGCCTCATCAAGTGGCAGAGCCGCCTGGTGCGCTTTGACGGCGTGACCTTTGAAGATGCCGGCCAGCAGTTTGCGCCTACGGCCACCACCAACCGCTATGTCAAAGACGCCGACGGCAACCGCATCAACGTGCGCTGCAGCTCCTATGCTGACTTTAAGAACAATACTATCCCCGGCGGCACCGGCTCAGTGGTGGGTATCCTCAGCTATTACAGCACCGACTGGCAAGTGCTCATGATTGACACCACAAGCCTTATCGGCTTTGACCCCACCGACGACCCCGACACCCCGGTGACCCCCGACGAGCCCGTAACGCCCGATGAGCCCGTCGAAGGCTCTATCCCCGATGGCGCCGGCACCGAGGCGAGCCCCTACAGCGTGGCTCAAGTAGTGGCAATGGGCGCAAACCTCACCGCCCAGGCCGACAAGTATGTGAAAGGCTACATCATCGGCTATGTGCCCGACATGACACTCAGCGAAGCCGCTTTCACCGTGCCCGCCACCTCGGCTACAAATATACTGCTGTCCAACGCCCCGGGCGTCACAGACCCCAATAAATGCATACCCGTGCAGCTGCCCGCCGGCGATGTGCGCAATGCCCTCAACCTCAAGGACAATCCCGGCAACCTCGGCAAGATTGTGACCCTCAAAGGTAGCCTCGAAAAATACTTCGGCACGGCCGGTATGAAATCCACCTCGTGGTATAGCATCGAAGGCGGCGGCTCGACACCCGACACCCCCGCCGGCGACGGCTCTCAGATAGCCGCGCAAGCCTTCAAGAGCGAAGGCCAAGGCGCGTGGACCATCAGCAACGTCACCCTTCCCGAGGGCCTCTCAGACGTATGGAAACACAGCACATCATACGGCATGGTAGCCACTGGATACGCCAACGACACCAACTATGCCGCCGACTCGTGGCTCATCTCGCCTGTGTATGACCTCAGCGGCGTCACCAACCCCTACTTCACCTTCCGCCACGCCATGAACTTCTTCTCGAGCATCGATGCCGCCAAGAGCGAAGCCACGGTGGCCGTGCGCGTAGAGGGCGGCGACTGGAAGGTACTCGCCTTCAACGTGCCCACATCGCTGAGCTGGGCCTTCATCGACTCCGGCGAAATCAGCATCGCCGACTATGCCGGCAAGAAGGTGCAGATAGGCTTTCACTACACCTCCACGGCAGCCAAGGCCGGCACATGGGAAGTGGATAACTTTGTGCTCTACGGCACTAAATGATCGCTCCCCCATCGTAGCGCTAACATAATAATCACACACTCTCAAGCAAAGAAACCAACAGTTATATATGAAAACTTTCAGTAAATATGCTTTGGGCGTTTGGGCGTTAGTTGCCGCCACCGCGGGCTTCAGCTCCTGCCAGGACGACTTCGATGACCCCTCCACCCAACCGCCGGTAGCAAGCAAGACTCCCAACACTACCATCCTCGAGCTCAAGACACTGACATGGGACGACGCTACCAACTATATCGACACCATAGGCACCAAAGAGTGGTACGAATTCGTGGCCAACAACCCCGAAGCCGCCGCAGCCCTGACGCCCGACGAGCGCCGCGCCAAGCGCCTCGAAGGCGAGCACATCATCATCCACGGCCGCGTGATATCGTCAGACGAGCAAGGCAACGTGTTCAAGAGCCTCATCATACAAGACGAGACAGCCGCCCTGGCCATGTCAATCAACTCCTACAACCTCTACCTCACCTATCGTGTGGGGCAAGAAGTGGTCATTGACGCCACGGGTATGTACATCGGCAAGTATAATGGCCTTCAGCAGTTAGGCTTCCCCGAATGGTATGCCAACGGCAACGCCTGGGAAGCCACATTCATGTCGCCCGAATTCTTCAAACCCCACGTCGAGGCCAACGGCTGGCCCGAGCCCGAGAAGGTAGATACCCTCGAAGTCAACAGCTTTGCCGAGCTCTCAACTAACCCCGACGGCCTGCGCTACTGGCAAAGCCGCCTGGTGAAGTTCAACAACGTGGAATTTGTCAACGGTGGCGTGGAGAAATTCTCTGAATACCACTCGTCGGGCGTCAACCAAAACATCACCGACAAAGACGGCGCCTCGCTGATAGTGCGCACCAGCGGCTACTCCACCTTCTGGAACAACACCCTGCCCACCGGCCGCGGCGACGTGGTGGCTATCCTCTCATACTACGGCACCTCAGGGTGGCAGCTGCTGCTGCTTGACCTCGACGGCTGTATGAACTTCGGCAACCCCACCATCGGAAAGGGCAGCAAAGACAACCCCTACACCACCGAAGAGGCATTAGCACAAATCAACGATGGATCTGCAGCCCCCAACAGCGTGTGGGTATCCGGCTACATCGTAGGCACAATCGCACCCGAAGTCACCGAGATAACATCAAACAACGACATCGACTGGGGCACCGACCCGACGCTCAACAACTCCATAGTCATCGGCGCCACGCCCGACACCCGCGACATAGCACACTGCCTCGTGGTGGCAGCGCCCACCGGCTCTGACCTCCAGAAAAACGGCACCCTGCGCGACAACCCCGCCAACCTGGGCAAGGCCATCAAGGTGACAGGTAAGCTCGGCAAATACCTCGGCGCTCCCGCCATCACTGACAACCGCGGCACCTCGGACGAGTTTGAAATCGAGGGCATGACGCCCGGCGGATCAACCGGCGGCGCTGGCTCGCTCAGCGAAGACTTTGAGGGCGGCGCTATCCCCGACACGTGGGCTAATGTGCAGATCGCAGGCACCAAAGACTGGTATGCCACCTCATTCAACAACAACTACTACGCCGCCATGACCGGCTACAAAGGCACCGCACCCTTTGACTCATGGCTCATCTCTCCCGCCATCGATATGACGAAAGTAGCCGACAAGGTGCTCACCTTTGACAGCCAAGTCAATGGCTACGGCTCCACAACCACCATCTTTGAGGTGTATGTGCTCAGCTCCACCGACCCCGCCACGGCCACCAAGACCAAGCTCAACCCCACCATCGCAACGGCCCCGTCGAGCGGCTACAGCGACTTCGTAAGCTCAGGCAACGTGGACCTGTCGCAATTCACCGGCACCATCCACATCGGCTTCCGCTACTACGCCACCAACGATGCCAACTACGCCACCTGGTGTGTTGACAACGTCAAAGTAGGCACGACAGCCGGCGGCGGCGACATTCCCGACCCCGACCCCACGCCCGACACCCCGGTGACCGGCACGGCAGCAGACTTCAACACCATGAACGGCGGCACTCCCATCTCAACCTACGGCACCTACACCTCCGCACAAGGATGGAAAGCCGTATGGGCGCAGATCCTCGCCGGCAGCAGCACGCCCGACAACAAGACCACCTTTGAAATCTTCGGCGACGCCTTCGCCGTGGTGCTCAACGGCCGCACATCAAAGCAAGGTATTCTCACCTCGCCCACTATCAGCGGCGGCATCGGCACGCTCACATTTGACTATTGCCAGCCCTATACTGACACCAAGTGCAAGCTCACCATCAACATCAAGCAAGGTGGCAACGTGGTGGCCACTGATGTGCTCACCGCCGATGGCCTCACCAAGCTCACCAAATACAGCTACAGCCACGACTTCAACATCAGCGGCGACTTCTCTATCGAAATCGTCAACGATTGTCCGTCGGCCAACGACACCGCCAACAAAGACCGTGTCGCCATCTACAACCTCACCTGGACTAAGAAATAACCTCATAGCCCCATCATAGCGGCAGGCCGGGACCACCATCCCGGCCTGCCTTGTTTTATCCCCTCGGGGGTGGCGATGAAATTTTGCTCGAAAAAGTTGCCTATATCGCAACAATTTGCTTACTTTGCAGCGTAAAAAGGTTTGTTTTGTTTTAAATTCACTTATAATGGGTACTAAAAGGTTAAAAAAGAGATGGATTGTGCTATTCTGTGCGATGGCCGCCATCAGCGTGGCGGGGTTGTTTGCCCCGGTGCGCAGCGGATTGTATGACATGACGAGCGACAGCGTCACGGCGAATGTGGCGTGGATGATTACCGCCACGATATTTGTGCTGATGATGACGCCGGGCTTGTCGTTTTTTTACGGCGGCATGGTGCGCGCCAAAAACGTAATCTCCACCATGCTGCAGAGCTTCATCGTGATGGGCGTGGTGAGCGTGATATGGGTGGTCTTCGGCTTTGGGCTTGCCTTCGGCGATGACATCTGCGGCATAATCGGCAATCCGGCCGATTTTTTTATGCTCAACAACGTGGGTGTAGCCAACGTCACACTTGCAGAGGGTGCACGCACGGCCGATGCCGTAGGGGGCCAGATAGGGTTGGCCACGACGTCGATACCGTTGGTGCTGTTCGCCCTGTTTCAGATGAAGTTTGCCATCATCACTCCCTCGCTAATCACCGGGTCGTTTGCCGAGCGAGTGCGCTTTTCGGGCTATTTAATCTTTATGATATTATGGACCGTGTTGGTGTATTGCCCGCTGGCTCACTGCACATGGCACCCCGAAGGACTGTTTGCGGGCATGCATGTGCATGACTTTGCCGGTGGCATCGTGGTGCACGCGGCCTCGGGCATCGCGGCGCTTGCCGGGGCACTGTTCTTAGGTCGTCGCAGCTCTACAGCCAATGCCAAGCCGGCCAATGTGCCGTTTGTGCTGCTTGGCGCGGCGCTGCTGTGGCTGGGCTGGTTTGGCTTCAACGGCGGCAGCTCACTGGCTGCCGACGGCATCGCACTGGCTGCCTTCCTCAACACCAACACTGCTGCGGCGACGGCGATGGTCACCTGGGTGGTGTTTGACGCACTGCGCGGACACAAGCCATCGGCCATGGGCGCAGCCATCGGCGCCGTGGTGGGCTTGGTGGCCATCACGCCGTGCGCCGGATGGGTCACCACGGGCCAGACGTTCTTCATATCATTCTGCATCACCCTGTGCTGCAACATGGCCGTGACGTGGAAAAACGCCAAGCACACCTTCGATGATGCGCTCGATGTGTTCCCCACCCACGGCCTGGGCGGCATCTTGGGCACAGTGTTTACCGGCATCTTTGCCTACGACTTTTTTGCGGCGTCGGATCCCGGCATCATCTCGCGATCAGAGTTTTTCATCAACCACCTGATAGTGCTGGTGCTGGTATTTACCTACACGTTCATCATGAGCTATGGCCTCTATTGGCTCACCAACAAGATGATACCGATGCGCGTGTCGCGTCACAGCGAGGATATAGGCCTTGACCGATCACAGCACGATGAGACCTACGGCGCCGATGAGCCGCTGACCGAAATCGCCGAGGACACCCCCTCTGAGGCCGAGTGGTTCAGCTCGATGGAGTAAGGCGCCCTACCCCACGGAAAATAGCACGGAGGCTGTGTCGCGGCAATTGCGACGCAGCCTCCGGCGCGTTTCCTGCAACAGTATTATTCTTCGTTAGTTCAAGACTTTCATCGTAGAGCCATTGCTTAGGCGTATGATATTTACGCCGCGCCCCATAGCATCAATCCGCTTGCCTTCAAGATTAAAGACAGCTTCAATCGTAGCAGCCTCGGCAGCCGGGGTGCCCTCTTCAATGCCGGAGCCTGAGATTTGCCGTATAAAGCCAAAACCGCTCCACGGCGCTGTCTCCTCATAAGCAGTAAGCGACTCCTGCGGCACATAGAGCGTAGCCTCCTCAATAGGCGTATTGCCAAAAAACTCGCCCTCTATCGGTGTCGCTATCTCGCATACCATCTTTTCAAGAGAAGAGCAATAGCCGAAGCAATTCTCGCCCAAGCTCGCCACTGACGCGGGCATTGAGACTGATGTCAGCGCTTCGCAGCCTATGAAGGCGCCTTCGCCCAAGCTCTCTACTGACGATGGTATATCAACCGTAGGCAGGGCACTACATTGGGCAAAACACCTATCTTCCAAATTCTTCACTGACTCCGGTATGGTGATGGACTCCAGTGTAGAACAGCCGCTAAAGCAATATAGCCCCAGACCGGTGACCGTGTTGGGTATCAAGCTGTTTTGGCAACCTGCTATCAAGCGATTTGTGCCGGTCTCAATTATTGCATTACATTCCTCGCGCGAATCATAGATGGGGTTATCGGCATCTACTATCATACTTTCAAGACCGGGGCACGACTCAAAGCAGCTTGTTCCTATGCTCTCCACCGATGCCGGTATGAAGATACCTTGCAGTGAATTACAGTAGCGGAAGCAGTAAGCGCCCAAGCTCGTCACCGACTCAGGGATGGTGACCGACTGCAATGAAGCGCATTGCTGGAAGCATGCTTCATCTATACTTATCACAGACGAAGGGATTTCAACCGTCGTAAATGATTTACATCGACGGAAACAACATGCGCCCAAGCTCGTCACCGACGAAGGAATGTCAATAGACAGGAGGGCATCACAGAAGGCAAAGCAGTAATCTTCCAGCTGAGTCACCGTAGCCGGGATGGAGACGGATGTCAATGACGTGCAACTCGTAAAGCAACTATTACCCATACTCCTCACTGACTCAGGGATGATGATGGATTGCAGTGACATACATTCACAAAAGCAACCGATGCCCAAGCTCGTCACTGACTCAGGGATGGTGAATGATGTCAATGACGTACATCCGTAAAAGCACCAATCACTCAGGCTCGTCACTGACGAGGGAATAGTGACTGACGACAGCGACGTGCATCCACTGAAACAGGAACTTCCCAAGCTCGTCACTGATGAGGGAATGTTGACGGTTGTAATCCACGTACAATCCTTGAAGCATTTGTACCCCAAAGTTGTCACTACATACTGACCGCCTTCATAGACTACAGCCGCCGGTATATCTACCGTTTTGTCCGAGGCTGTGTAACCGGTGAGGACAGCGACTCGCGTATCCGTATCCAGCGAATATTGGAAGCCACCTACCTCATGCTCAACGATTTCGGCGCTCATGGTCGTGCTAACCGCAGCAAGCATACACGTAAGCAGCCATCTCAAAGATAATTTGTAAGATTTGAACATTGCAATTAGTGTTTGTGATATGATTAAAGTGTTTTATTTTCACAAAGATAATAAAAATCCTCAGTATCTGCCCATTAATTTGTCAATAATAATTAGCATAAGCGCATTGGCGGCAATTGCGACGCAGCCTCCGGCGCGTCATATGTAGCCGGGGTGACATCAGTCGGCCCTCTCGCGAGGAATGAGGCGTGTATCCACGCCCTGGGCCGACCACACACCATAGCCGCCGATGATGTTGGATGGCATCGAGGTGTCAATGGTCACAAACTGCGATCCACCAAACATCGAGGCGTCATCAAAGGCCGACCAGAAATCATACACCTGCTCTGTGATGCGCTCAAGCCTGACTTTCACATCATAGTGTCGCGGCAATTGCGGCACATACTTGGCATCGGCAAACATACCGCTCTTGCCGCGATACACCGCCATCTTGACCTTCTCGCCGGGCACGGTGGCTTTATAGCATCCCATCATCGCCGGCAGATATACCGAGTCCACCCCAATGACCTGAGTGGATATGTGATAATATGCGGGCACCTGCTCGGCGGCAGTGAAGCAGAGCGTGGCGGTGCGCAAAGTGTCAGAGGCGGCGATGTCAGCCACGATGATAGAGTCAATGGCCGGCGGCTCGGGCATAGTGACCGATGACGACACCTCAAGGTAGTCATAGGCCGCGGTGATGCTATATGTGCGCCCCGGCACACCCCTCATCATAAATGTGCGATAGGTGTATGGCGGGAAATACTTTTTGCTGGGGCTGCCGGTCATGATGATGGTGGTGTCGCCATCGCTGATGGTGACCTTGCCCCAGCGTATCATCTTGTCGCCGATGAAGGCGTCGCCCTCGGCCGGCGATGCCGACGCGGTGAGCAGCACCACCGGGAAGCCGCCGGAGTCAATATACCCCTCTACCACGAGCTTGACCGGCTCGGCGGCTCCATCAATATCGTAATCGCTGCAAGCGCCTAAGGCCATGGCAGCCACGGCCACGGCGACGCAGCAGCGCCATTGTTTGTGTAATATCTTATGCCTCATATATCAAAAACGTATTGAATAGCTCAGCGATGGCAAAAATCTATACAGCGAATACACCATGCGCCGGCCATAGCTCTCGGTGTCGGCATTGTAGGTGTATGTGCTCAGCTCCACATTGCGGTGGCCGTAGGCGTTGATCACCGACAGCGCCACCTTGTGGCGCAGCCGGCCACCGTTAGTGTCAAAGGTGTAAGCCGCTCCGATGTCGAGACGGTGGCGCACGGGCAGCCGCGCGGCATTGCGCTCGCCATACTCCATCATCACGCGCTGCGAGATCATATACAACGCCTTGACGGGCGTGACCGGGCGGCCCGATGCCAGCGTGAAAGCCGCATTTACCATCCAGTGCTTGCTGATGTCGTAAGCCATCGTGGCGGTGAAGCTGTGGCGTATCTCACTCGAGGCGGTGAAGTAGTGCTGATCGTCGGGTGTGCGCCGCCGCGCCACACCGTAGGCATAATTAGCCATCGCCGTGAGGGCGCCATAGCTGCGCCGCAGGCCTATATTGCCGCCCACGTTGTAGCCGTCGCAGCTGATTATATGGTCAGTGGAGACATAGTCGTCATTGAGCAAGTCGAGCACGCCGCCCATATACTCGGGCTGGTGAGCCACGCGCTTGTAGTATATCTCGCAGTCGGCATAGATGCTCAGAGGCAGCCGCTGCGACGCCGTCAGCACAAAGTTCCAGGAGCGCTGAGGCTGACACGCCGCCGTAGCCGCAAACTTAAAGTTTGAGGCCATGCCAATGTCTGAAAAGCCGCTCTGATGCACATATTGGCGCAGATTGCCTATGTGCAGCGACACCGCGCCCGTGCTGTGACGCCACGATGCCGTGAAGCGGGGCGAGGGGTCAATGGTGCGAAATCCGGCAGATCCGATAAAGTAGTTGAGGTCCAAGCCGGCGGTGAGCAACAGCGCCTCGCCGCAGACACTCATGGCAGCCTCGCCGTAGGCCTTGCACAAGAAGGCATCGCACGCCTCGCCTTCGTTCACCGTCTGCGGCTCCACACCCACACTTCTGACCCACTGTGGAGTGTAATGAAAGCCCTCAAACGCGCCGCCGCAATATATGTCGAAGCGGCCGGCCTTGATGTCATAGCGGCCGTAGGCCCCATACTCGCGAAAGTCAGCGGGCACCGACAATTCAAACTGCTCCATGTCCAACGACAGCTCGCTGTGCATATCAGAATAGTAAGCCGTCGCCGAGGCCACGGCGCCGCGCCACGTCACGCCGGCGAGAGTATTGCGCCAGCGCAGATGGTCGTCCATGGCGTAGTTGTTATCGCCATAGGATAGCTTGTCGGCGTTGTGATGCACCACGGCGCTCAGCATCGCGCAGCGGCCCATGTCGTATTGCACTCGGGCGTCAAGGTCATGGAAGCTGTATCGCACATCGGTGTTTTCGGTAGCTATCATGTCGTGGTACAGGGCATCGATATAGCTGATGCGCCCCGACACGTCAAAGCGCAAGCGCCGCGTG
>JBJEDF010000045.1:90789-92371 GCA_051871765.1 Muribaculaceae bacterium | reverse complement strand
CGAAAGACGAGGATGCAAGAATCGGTCACAAAAGCGAGGAAGATGCTTTCTTCGGTTACAAGACGCATATCGCAATGAGCAACTCGTATGGCATAGATTGTATGCGAATGCAGGGTGCCATGGTTATTTTTGCCGCGAATATCAAAAGAATCCTACGATTGAGCTGACACAAGCTCTTTTTTTACTGCGTATACCTGGCCATAAGGTCGAATATAGGGCGTGGAAAGCGATTTTACGGACTTTATAGCCCCAAATAATAAAACTCGCCAAATCATCGGTTGATGACTTGGCGGGTTCATATTTTTAGTCTGTAGAGGGGGGTAACCTGAAAAGTCAATACTTTTTCAGTGCCCTCCTGCAAAATATTATATTTTATGACGAGCGAGGCGCAAAACACGCGCCCGATGGGCTCGCCTGAGAGGCACACAGCTGATAATAAGGCTGAAAATAGGATTTTTTTTGCATAAATGGCAAAAATTTAATACCTTTGTGCGGATAGTGATACCTCCATCGATTGTATCAATTTACTCACTTACATACTTACAAATAAATCTAACTATCATGAAAAAAGTCTTATGGCTTATGGCCATGCTCTTGACGAGTATGACCATCAGTGCTGAGGATTTGTGGGTACGCGGTCTCAATGGCAATTGGGACTATACCGATGCCAACAAACTCACACTCGTAGAAGGCAGCACCGACCAGTACATCTTGGCCGACTTCACCATCACTAACACATGCTATTTCGTTATTGCCAACAGCGATTACAGCACCAAGTATGCTCGCTGGGACGAATACGGCACAGAAATCAGCGCTGACAACCTCTCGCTGAAATTAGGCTCTGGCGGCGGTGATGTACCATGCAACGTGACCGGCACCTTCGACATCAAATTTGATATGTCAAACACTACGGTCACCTTTGAGGCTAAGGGTGAAATTGTAACGCCGGAGCACGAGATCACATACGGCGTGCACGGCCAATTCACCGACAACAACTGGTCAACCACAGATATGACCGAAGGCACTGACGGCACTTGGACCTGCACCATCACGCCCACCAACGCTACCGGCTCTTTCGGCATCAAACGTTTGGATAACGGCACGCAGAACGCCTGGTTCAGCTGTTCCGCTGCAACCGAGCTCTCTGAGAACAACGCTACTATCAATGTATCGCTCACCGGCACCACAAACCCCACTTACTCTCTCACCACCGGCAAGGCTTACACCTTCACCTTCAACCCCGCTGATGGCAACCTCACCATCACCTGGACATCTGACCCCACTCCCGAACCCGTGGTGACATACGGCGTGCACGGCCAATTCACCGACAGCAGCTGGTCAACCACCAATATGACCGAAGGCACTGACGGCACCTGGACTTGCACCATCACGCCCACCAACGCTACCGGCTCTTTCGGCATCAAAATGATGCTTGATGGCGTACAGCCCAATACCGGCGGCTGGTTCCGCTGCTCAGAAGCCACCGAGCTCTCTGAGAACAACGCCACCATCAACGTTGCTGCAAGTGGCACCACAAACCCCACTTACTCTCTCACCACCGGCAAGGCTTACACCTTCACCT
>JBJEDF010000045.1:90568-90689 GCA_051871765.1 Muribaculaceae bacterium | reverse complement strand
TCAACCCCGCTGATGGCAACCTCACCATCACCTGGACATCTGACCCGGATCCCGAACCCGTGGTGACACCCGAGACACTGTATCTCCGCGGTAACATCAACGCCACCGGCTGGACACCTTC
>JBJEDF010000045.1:0-90468 GCA_051871765.1 Muribaculaceae bacterium | reverse complement strand
GACACCGATATGCCCGTCACCACCTACGCTGCCGGCGTCAACGCCAGCGCATGCACCTCGTGGAAGGTAAGGACCGGCACAAACATGACGTTCATCGTGACCTTCACCGCCGAGGGCGCTACCCTCAAGATTACCGACTTTGTGGGCGTAGAGGACATCACCCTCGGCGCAACCGATGATGTGCAATACTACAACCTGCAAGGCGCACGCGTGGAAAATCCCGCAGCCGGCATCTACATTGAGGTGCGCGGCACCACCGCTCGCAAGGTAGCCATCAAATAATCGGCACCACTCCGCAGGGGGAAGATTATCCCCATAAAGCAAACACAGTGCGCCCCGCTGACCTGTATCAGCGGGGCGCACTCTCTTTAGTAGCAATCAGTTTATGCTGCGTGTGCCGGTCAGCGGCTGGTCATGGCTGCGATGATGGTATCCACGGCACGTGCGTCATCGCCGCGGCTATTGTCAATCATCAGATTGTAATAGCGATAGCAGCCCCACTCACAGCCGGTGTAGTGGAGGCAATGCTCTTGTCGGCGGCGGTCTATATCAGCCAACATCTTGAGGGCCTCGTTGCCGCTGACGCCATAGTCATGCTCCACCCGCCCTACTCTATCAGAGGGCGCGGCATAGACAAACACGCTGAAGCAGTTGCAACGGCCGCGGAGCACAAAGTTGGCAAGGCGCCCCACTATCACGCAAGGGCCGGCTGCCGCCAGCTGGCATATGACATCGCTCTGCGCCTTAAACACGGCGGTCTGCATGGGGTTGTCATAGATATATCGCTTATCCACCGTCTGCTCGTTGTCGCTCACTATATCCTCGGTGAGGCCGCTGCGCTGCGCCGCCATCTCTATCAGCTCCTTGTCGTAAAAGGGCATCCCGAGGCGCTCTGCCAGCAGCCGGCCTATGCGGTGTCCGCCGCTGCCATATTCGCGTGAGATGGTGATGACAATGTGGCGAGGCTCATCGGCGGCGGCCGGCGGCGACTGCCGTAGCAGCGTCGCGGCGTTGAACGACGACGGGTGGCGGCGCCCATAGCGGTAATAGTAAGCCCAAGAGAGCAAGCTCGGCACTATCATCAACAAAAACATGGCGTCAAAGCCTACGGCCTTGACGAGCACGCCAGCCACAAAGCCGCCGAGGGCGATGCCGAAATCAAAAGCCACAAAGAAGGTGGCACCGGCAGCGCCACGCCTCTCAGGAGCCACCGCGTGCATGGCCATGGTCTGCAACGAGGGCTGCAATGCCCCAAAGCTGTAGCCCATCAGCGCCGCCGACAGCAGGTAGCCCGGCGCATTGTGGCAATAGACCAGCAGCAGCAAGCCGGCGATGATGGCGCCGTTGCCCGTATATACCATGTAGGCCTCGCCATACTTGTCGATGGCCCGGCCCAGGGCAAAACGCGTGGCCACCGTCGCCACGGCGATGCAGATGAAATACACGCCGCCACTGAGCAGACCATGGCTCACGGCATATATCGCCACATACACCTCTACCACGCCATAGGCCATCATATAGAAGAACTGCGTCACCGCCGCCGGCACAGCCATAGGCTCAAAAAGATGCTTCAGGCGCAGTGGCTCGGCTGACAGCTTGTAGTCGCGTCGGATAGTAGCGCCGAGAGCTATCGCCACCAGCGCCACCGCCGATGCGAGGCCAAAGAGCGGCTTGAAGCCCCACTCGTTCATCACCGCCAGGCCCAGAGCCGGAGCCACCGCCGTGGATACCGCCATTGACAATCCGTAAATTCCCAGGCCCTCGCCCATACGCCGCGGAGGAATGATATCGGTGACCCAAGTGGCCGAGGCATTGCTCGACGCCGCATGAAACACGCCGTGAGCCGTGCGCAGCACCACTGCCATGGCGATGCCCGCCGACACAAAATAGCCCATAGGGGCAAGCGCCATACCGATAAGACCTATCATCAAGATGACACAGCGGCCTCGCGTGTCAATGAGCCAACCCACAAAGGGGCGCGACACTATCGACGCGATGCTGAATAGCGCGGTGGCTACGCCTATGGTCACGGCATCGCCGCCCAGATAAGTCACAAAGAAAGGGAAGGTAGGCAGCAAGGCATGGAAATTGACAAAGACAAACAGGTTGACCAAGCATATCTTGACAAACGAGGCCGTGAGGAGCTTGGGTCGCGATTTGATTTCACTCATGATTGATTTATTTTATTGAATTAAGAATGGCATATATACACACAAATGCAACGAGCAGCGCCAAGGGGATACACGCGCGGCCGATTATACAACCGGACTTACGTGCCTTGACACTACTCGTTGCATTGTCGTATTTTCAACGACAAAGTTACAAAAAAAGTACTTTCTAATGCACCTTAACCCCTCAGTATTTATGATTTTTTAGGCTTGCAGGCGGGTTAGTGGTGGGGTTAGCGGAGGAGGTGGAGGTCAGTGACATCGAAACGGGGAAGGGCCTGGAGGTGTATCTGCGCGGCGCGGTCGTCGAGCGAACCGGAGCCGTCGCCTACGTTAAAGCCTTTAGCCGTGAGAGCGTCGCGGGTGGCGGTGAGAGCCTTTTCGGGGGTGTTGTTGTCCTCGCTGAGATGACACAAGAAGAGGTTGCGCAGCTGCTGCGATGCGATGCGCGCCACATAGTCGGCACACACGGCATTGTCGAGGTGCCCGGTGTCCTTGAGGATGCGCTGCTTGAGGTATTCGGGATAAGAGCCGGCGAGCAACATGTCGCGGTCGTAGTTGCTCTCGATCATGATATCGTTGGCGCGGCGCAGGTAGTAGTCGGCTCTGTCGGTGATGATGCCGGAGTCGGTCATGACCACAAATGTGGAGCCGGGGCCGCTGATTGAGAAGCCCACATTATCGCTGCCGTCATGGCTGGTGGCGAAGGCGGTGATGGAGAGCGGCCCCACGGCGAAGGGTGTCTCCTTGAAGATGGGCGTATGGTAGTCTTTGATGCGGCGCGAGATGTTGTGTCGGCGCAAGATGCCCTTCAACGCTCCGAGAGTGGCATACAGCTTCATGTGCTTGTTGTTGCGGAGTATGCTGTAGGCATACCTGACATGGTCGGCATGGTCATGAGTGAGGATGATGCCGGCGATTGTAGATACATCGATGCCGCAACGATGCAAGGCGTCGAGCACCACCTTGGGATCTACTCCGGCGTCGATGAGCACACCACCGCTCGAGGTGCCCAGGTAAGCGCAGTTGCCGCTGCTGCCACTGCCGAACGACATAAAACGCAACACCTCGCCGCGCTCCACAGTAGCCATAGGCTCGATGCCGGCGTCGGCCCGCTCACGCTCCATCATGCTGCGCTGCTCATCGACGACCTTACGCACCACCTCAAACACGGCATCGTCGTCGCTGCCGCCATCACGTGGCATCACATCGTCGCCGAAGAGGCTGGGCAATGGCAAATCATATAAGTTGCGCGAAGTGCGGCGTTTGCGGTTTGAGGTCATGGCATGTAGGTGGCTTTAAGAGTATAGGAGGAATATGGTGGGGCGCTTGTTGTAATCGTAAGTGCGTGAGCGCCACTGCGCCAGTGGCAAGGTGACAATCTGCTGCCGCGGCCCGGTGATGTCAGATGCCACACACAGCAGCATATCGCCGGGGAGTGTGCGCGAGAGCTCGTCGATGAGCCGATTGTTGCGATATGGTGTCTCGATGAAAATCTGTGTGCGGCGGCGCGAGCGTATCTCTTGCTGCATGGCCTTCATGGCGGCGGCGCGGCGCGAGGCCTCGACGGGGAGATATCCTACGAAGGCAAAGCTCTGACCATTGAAGCCCGACGCCATCAGCGACATGATGATGCTCGACGGGCCCACGAGCGGCACCACCCGGTATCCGCGGCGCTGCGCTGCGGCCACCAGGTCGGCTCCGGGGTCAGCGACGGCGGGGCATCCGGCCTCGCTGATGACGCCGATGTCATGCCCGGCGGCCATAGGCTCGAGCATGGCCTCCACGTCGGCGGCCGGGGTGTGCTCGTTGAGCTCTACCATATTCAGCTCATCGATGCAGATATCGCGATCTACGCTTTTGAGGAAGCGGCGCGCCGAGCGCAGGTTCTCGACCACGAAGTATCGCACACCCTTGATAATCTCAAGATTGCGGGCGGGGAGCACCTCGTCGGGGCGAGTATCGCCCATGGGCACCGGGAATAAGTAAAGAGCAGCCACGTCAGTGAAATAGTAGAGCGAAGGTCAGGCATCAGCCTGACACATTAATACATTATATATAGCAAAGGCGGGCTTGTAGAGAGGCCCGCCCTTGCTTGTATGAAAGCAATTACTCAAAACTTGATTTGGTGAAGTCGAGCAAGTGATTTTCGATTTTGTTCTTGCCGAGGAGGAGCATCATGGGTTGCACGCGGCCAATGCCCATCGACTGATTGTAGCGCTGAGCATACTCATCAAATTCGAACTTGCGGTTTTCGGTGTTGATGTCCTTAACCTGGAACACTACCACGGCATTGTTTCCCTCGATGGGGCCTACCACATCGCCCTTCTTGGCCTGGGCGATAGCGCCTTGCACGAGGCTCTCGTTGTAGCCTATGCCGGCGAGCATCGGCGAGCTGAATACGGCGTCGCCTTCGGCGGCCTCGGTGCCCATAACCTTGGCATACCCGGCCACATCCTTGGCTTTGCCCTTGTATTGAGCGATGAGCTTCTCAGCCTTCTTGGCTTTGAGGGCCTCAGCCCGGAGGCGGTCAGCAATGAGGTCGGCATCCCAGGGGAGGTAGTCGCCATCGTAGATATTCTTCACGGCGAGTGTCAGCAGGTAGCTTTGCTTGGAGTCTTGATAGATAGGCATCACCTGGCCCTTCTTGGCCTCCATAGCCCACTTGACGGCGCTGCGCGAGTCGGTGGCATTGCCGATGCGCACGCTCGAAGCGGTGACGCTGGCGGGCATCACGGTGTAACCGGCGGCGGCGGCGTTCTTGGCGAAGTCCTCAGCCGAAGAGTTTGCGCCGATAAAGGTGTTGAGGTCAGAGTTGAGCTTGGTGAGGGTCTCGGTGGAAGGATCGACGGTGTATTCAATCACAGCCACATCGTAGATGGCTACGGCGCTGTTGCGCTTGTTGATGCGATAGAGCGTCTCCACGGCTTGGCCCTGGATAGAGTCTTTGACGATGAAGGCTTGGCCGATGGCGTTGTTGGTGAGGGCCTCCTTGATGCGAGCGGGGATGTTTTCGACGGCGAGCGAGGTCCAGACGCTGTCGTTGCCCTGCACGTTGGTGCCATCGATAAGGTCGGCAAACTTGGTGCCGGCGTTAGCCTTGGTCAGGAGAGAGTCGAGCGAGCCTTGGTCAGCACGGGCGAGCATTGACACGTTGATAGAGTCAACATCGCTGGTGACAGCGAGGAGCTTGGCGATGGTGTATTTGTCGTTGGCGGTAGAAATCACCTTAGCCACGCCCACGGTGGCGGTGTCGAGGTAAGATTTGAGCGCCTTGTCGTTGACACGACCTTTAGAAGAAGAGCGGCGCGACACCACAAACTTGGTGTTGCCGTCGAGGGCAGATGTGCCTTCAGATGTGTTGAGAGCTACGATGGCATTCTCCACAGCCTGCTGGCCGGCGATGCGGTCGGCCTGTGAGGGTTCGATAGCAACGTAGATATAATCGATAGAGCGAGTAGGCTCATCGAGGCGATATTGAGATTTGTTTTTCTCGTAAGCAGCCCGGAGGTCGGCGTCTGCCACAGTCACGTCCTTGTCAGCCACGGTAGAGTAGCTCTTGGTGGCGTAAGCGATGTGGCGTGTGGTGGCGTTGTCGTCATAGAGTGCTTTAGCATCGATTTTGTTGGCGGTGAACAGGCCGGTGACCAAGCGATAGAACTTCTCTTGCAGGAGGCTCTTCTCGAGGTCAGCCTCCTCATTGGCCCAGAGCTTTTTGAGCTGCTCGCCGGCCTCGGCGGGGAGGTTGTACTTGGCGGGGTTCATCATAGCGTCATAGACGCCCTTGCCCGACACCTCGGGGAGACCGATCTGCTGCGAGAGCGTAGCGATAAACTGGTAAGCCTGGCGGTGAGGCGTCTCGCCGGTGAGCGCGTTGGAGATCTCGGTATCGGTGACTTTGATACCCAGCTCGTCGTACTCCTTGTTGAGGAGCTGCTCAAAGAGCACTTCGTTGATGACCTGGAGTGAGAGCTGGTCATTGTCAACAGATTGGCCCTGAGCCTGAGCTTGCTCGCTGGCTTCATTGATGCGGTTTTGATACTCGTTGTAATCAACCTTGCAGCTACCGGCCTGAGCCACGGTCATGCCATTGCCAAAGTAGGTGCGCCCTGATGTCAGGAAGTCACCGAGAATGAACGCAAGCAAGGCCACAATGATGATAATGAAAAGCAGCACTGACTTGCTTCGGATTTTTTCTAATGTTGCCATTTTGTGTATTTAGTCTTTATTTTATATTATTCTGAAAACAAACGTACAAAGATACGTTATTTTCGCCACGCGACAAAATTTAGAGCTAAAATTGTGTGTTTTAGCCCTAATTTTGCCATTGCCGCGGTGATGCGAAGAGTCGCCGGGGCGCGATGTCGGAGCTATAGCGCGGGCTCTCAGTCAATGTTGAAGGCGCGCTTTACGGCATCGACATAGTCGAGCTTCTCCCATGTGAAGAGCTCCACGTCGAGGGTGATGGGAGCCTCACCGGGGGCGGTGAAGGTCTTGCTGACGACGCGCGGTGTGCGCCCCATGTGTCCGTAGGTCGATGTCTCGCGGTATATGGGGTAGCGCAGCTTGAGGCGCTGCTCTATGGCGTGGGGACGCATATCGAAGATCTCGGCCACGCGGCTCGATATCTCGGCATCGGTCAGGCCCAGATGCGAGGTGCCGTAGGTGTTGACATAAATGCTCACGGGGCTTGCCTCGCCGATGGCGTATGCCACCTGCACGAGTGCGCGCTCGGCGACGCCTGCGGCCACGAGGTTTTTGGCTATATGACGCGCGGCATAGGCGGCCGAGCGGTCAACCTTGCTGGGGTCTTTGCCCGAGAAAGCGCCGCCGCCATGCGCGCCGCGGCCGCCGTAGGTGTCAACGATGATCTTGCGGCCGGTGAGACCGGTGTCGCCGGTGGGGCCACCGATGACAAATTTGCCGGTGGGGTTGACAAGCAGCTTGTAGTCATCGTCAAAGTAAGCGCGAATATCCTCGGGCAGGAGCGCCTTGACGCGCGGTATGAGTATGTGGCGCACATCGTCGAAGATGGTCTGCTGCATGCGGCTGTCGGCCTCGTCTTGGCTGATGCCGGGGCCGGCGGTGACAAACTCGTCGTGCTGTGTGGAGATGACTATGGTGTTGACGCGCACGGGTCGGTGCTGCTCGTCATACTCCACGGTGACCTGGCTCTTGCTGTCGGGGCGCAGATAGGTCATCACCTTGCCCTCGCGGCGTATCACGGCGAGCTCTTTGAGCAGTGCGTGGCTCAGGGCGAGTGTCAGCGGTATGTAAAGCGGCGTCTCGTCAGTGGCGTAGCCAAACATCATGCCTTGGTCTCCGGCGCCTTGCTCCTCGGGGTGTTGGCGCTCCACGCCTCTGTTGATGTCGCCGCTCTGCTCATGCAGGGCCGAGAGCACACCGCAAGAGCCGGCGTCGAAGCCCAGCTCGGGGCGGGTGTAGCCGATATCGCTGATGACTCTACGGGCCACGCTCTGCAGGTCGATGTAGGCCTGGCTTTTGACCTCACCGGCGATGATTACCTGGCCGGTGGTGACGAGTGTCTCGCACGCCACCTTAGATTGGGCGTCGCGGGCGAGAAACTCATCGAGGATGGCATCTGATATTTGGTCAGACACCTTGTCGGGGTGCCCTTCTGATACTGATTCTGAAGTGAAGAGATAGTTCATAGCAGATTGTGTTGGATTGTTGGTTGTGAAAGACATAAAAAATTAGCCGCGGACGAGGTTTTCAAAGATAACCTGCTCCACGGCCACGGGCTAATATGTATGGTCGGCCTCGCTGCGAGGCCTAAATGACATTTTAGCATTTTTTTGAGTGGTTGCAAGCAGGCAAATCTGTCCACCTTGTCGCATTTGACGCTGCAAAGGTACGCATTTTTTCTCAAACTGCAAAATATATTTTCGCCGGGCAGCAGCCGGTCAACGCAGATGAGCCAATCCCAGCGACAACAGCGACAGCGAAGCCACCGAAGCCCCGGCCAAGGCTCTCGCCGCCTCAATCATTGTGGCGCCGGTGGTGATGATGTCGTCAACCACCGCCACGTTAAGGCCCTGCAGGTCGCGGGCATCGGCCACACCAAAGCGCCCGATGATATTGGCGGCACGCTCGCTCTGCGACAGGTGGGTCTGCGTGGAGTGGCCTCGGCGGGCCACTAAGTTATGCCCCACGGGGATGCCTGTGGCGTCGGCGAGGCCACGCGCCACCTCCTCGGCCTGATTATATCCGCGGCGGAGACGCTTGAGCCAATGCATAGGCACGGGCAGCAGCACATCGATGTCGGCGATGACGCCGGCAGCGGCCAGCTCGGCGCCGTAGATGCGGCCGGCCTTGCGCGCCAAGGCCGGGCGGTCAGAGTATTTTGCGCGGCGCACTATGTCGGCATAGGGCCCGGAGCTATAGTAGTAGAGCCAAGCCATGGCCTTGTCAATGGGCATGGCGGTGCGCCCCAGGCGCTTGTGTATCTCGTTGAACTCGGGGTTGCGGTGGAGCATGGTGCGCGGCGCCTCAAGGTCGCATTTGAGACACATCACCTGCTCGCCCTGCGCCAAGGCGGCACCGCATACCACACAGCGGTGTGGCGCGATGCCGTCAAATATCGAGTGAATAATAGCTGCCATAGCTTAAGGTTAGTGTCAGCCACCATTAAGAAGCTCTGACCGATAGCAGCTGATGGCTTAACGGGGGGGCGGGGTCAGCGCACCACCACGGTCACCGGCGAGGGGCTGCAGTCAGTGGTGATGATGTATGGGCCGGCAGGGAGGGTCACCTCGGTGTTGTTGGTGACATTGGTGATGGTCTTGACGATGCGGCCGGTCATATCGTAGATGGTGCACAGGCTCTGCGGCTGTGACAACAGCAGGCGCACACCGCCGTCAATCGCCATCGCCGAGAAAGGCCGGGTGGCGTCAACGCCGATGCCTTGCACACCGCCATGGCGCACCCACATGATGTCGGACTCCTCAGAGAAATATCCCAGGCGTGAAGACTTCACGCTGTAGCACTCATAGTCGCTGGTGTCAAAGCCCTCAATGAGGAGCTCGGGGCTCTCTGCCTCGAGGGTCTCCACGAAGGTCTCGCTGCCCACATATCGTGTGCGCGTCACCTGCCAGAAATCCACAATTTCGTCTTGAGGCACGCTCCAGTTGGCCACATACGAGGTGGAGGTGATGTCAGTCGGCGCTTCTACCACGGGGCGTGAGAGCGTAGGCACAGGATAAGCATGCCCCACGAGGTTGACGCCCATACCGGTGGGATACACCTGCTCGATGTCGGCGCCGGTGATTATCAGGCGCACGTTGTGCTCGCCCTCGGCGGTGGGGGTATATTTCACCGGCAAGCGGTAACCGGCAGTGGAGTTGACAGCGGTCTTGCTGATGGTGCTCACGGGTAGTGAGAACATCTCGTAATTGTCAGAGCGCTTTGAGATGGTGACATACAGGTCAGCGGTGAGGTCTTGGCCTCTGAACACCAGCTCGGCCACGGCGCTCTTGCCCACCGCCACATCGGCGAAGTTCAGCTCCATGTCTTGCACGGGGGTGTACAGCTCAGGCTCGCCGCCGGTGACGCCTGCGGCGCCCGGGTCAAAAGCCTCGCCCTTGTGTCGGCCCCAGATATACTCTGCGAGGTCGGGATAGTCGATAAATGGGTTGCGGTTGTTTTGAATGCGATACACGGCCTCGTTGCGGTTGATTTCCTTGTCATCGACGGGGTCGGCGCGATGCCATTTGAGCAGCAGCTCTACGGCCCAGCTGCTGAGGGTGGGATAAGTGTTGGAGCTGACCATGTAGGTGTATTTCCAGCTCAGGTTTTGATAAGCCGTGGCCATGTAGAAGTAAGTGCGAGCGAAGTCGCCCTTGTACTCGTCGTCAGGCTCAAACACATAGTTTGCGCCTCCGCCCTGGCCCTGCACGGGATATCCCACGGTAGAGACGCCGTTGCTGAATTTGAGGGTGTAGTTGCGGTCCACCTCGCCCAGCGGATAGTTGCTCTTAGCCATATTGGCATCGCGCTCAGAGGGGTACAGGTGGTTAAGGTCGATGTAAGGCGGTATGTTGGTGTCGCCGCCCCACCAGCTCTTTGGGAAGGAGTGCTCACGATTGAGGCCTGAGAAGCTTGGAGCATAGAATACCTCGTCGGAGTACATATCCCACCAGCGGTTGGAGTTGGGGTAAAGGTCGGTCTGGCGGAAGGTGGAGGAGAGGCCGTTGTAAGTAGAGCTGTAGCCTGTGGCATCAGTGGGATGCGTGAAGTTGCTGATAATGGTATATACGGCAGTCTTCAGCTCGGCGTCAGACTTGCCTTTGAGGGTGCTGTAATAGCCGGCGGGGACAACAGCGAGAGCCGTAGGCATAAATGCCGACAGCGCTGCAATAGCGAATGTGCGTAAGATGGTATTCATTTGTCGTAGTAAGGGTTAGCCGGCAAAGTTAAGCAATAATATTCATATCACGAAATATAAGCCGAAAAAATCCGAAAAATCCGAAAAAACAGCCGCCGGAACGGCCTTACGAGAGCAGATCCGGCGGCATGTTGATGATGGAAGTGGCGGTGTTATCTGCGGTGCAGCATCTTTGTTATCTGACACGAGCCATCGACATAGCGAGTCTCCACGATGTTGACGCCCTCAAAAGGCTTGTCTGAAGTCAAGCCCAAGGCGTTGTGATAGAGCACGCACATCACCTGACGGCCCTCGGCGCTGATGTCGGCCACGCGAGTGACCACGCTGTTGAGGTTGGGATAGTCAATGAGCAGGTAGAAGTCGCCGATATAGTCGGGTGTCGATACGGTGGTCAGCCGCAGCGGTGCGGAGGCCGCTTTGGCGCTGCGGGCCGCGCCGTCGAAGGTGTCATATTTGTAATATACGGCTGTGGGGAGGCCTGCGGGCACGCCGGTCATCGTGTTAGAGGCCGTGCCGCTTGCAATCACCACGATATCGCCATAGAAATCGGTGGTCTCGACAGCGACGCCGTTGAGAGGTTCATAGCTGCCGGCATCGTTAACAAACGAATAGTAGAAGACATCGCCGCCGGTGGTCTTGCGGTCAGTCTTGGAGCAGGTGCCCCACTCTGTCACGCGCTCCGGCTCAAAACCGTCATCGGCCATAGTGGCAGTGCGAGTGGCGGTGACGGTGGCGCCATTGTAAATCCAATATCCGCCGGTCTGCTCGGAGAGGAGCTTCTGAGTGGCGATATTCTCGGGGGTATCCTCGGCACCGCTCTTGGTCAGGCGCAGGTAGTAACGATAGCCCACATTGTTGTCGTCAGCCACCCACTTATCCACGCAAGCAGATACTGTGCGATAGTTGTCGAAAGTCTGCAAGGGGCAGCCCATATCACTGGTGCCGTAGATGTCTGTGCGGTCGCCATACTCGTCGAATACCACCTTTTTGAGGTATTCATCGCCCATGTGCTGCGAAGCTATCTTGAGCGAGTTGAGGCGCATGCCTTGCACATGCACATCGCGCAGGTCGTGGTTTTGCGAGAGGTCGAGCGTCGGGAGCCAGCAGCCCTTGGGGTACTGTCGCGATCCCCAACGTGATTTCATCACAAAGATTGACTGTAGATGCCGGAGTTGGGTGACATCGAGAGCATCAAAGCAGCAGGCACGGGCGTCGAGGGTGCGCAGGTTCTTGAATTTATCGATGATGTCGGCCTGCATATCGTTGTTGTAAGAGCAATTCTCCATCAGCAGCACCTCGAGGTTGTCGTTGACATTAGCCGTGAGCTTAGTGAACTCGGCATTTTCGTCGCCGAGGATTTGGCTGATATCGAGATACACCAGGTCAGGCTGGGCGGTGATATCGAGGGTGGTTATGGCGGTGCCGCGCAGTTTGAGATAACGCAGCTTGGTGTTTGCGCTCAAGTCTATGTTATGGATGGCATTGTATCCGAGGTCGAGGGTAATGAGCTCGGTGTTTTTGCTCAAATCCAGGCTTGTAAAGCCATTGACCGGATATGAGCGGTAGGGGTTGCCGGTGTAGTCAGGCTCGTGGTCGCCCTCCACATCGTGGTCGCAGGCAATGCGCAGCGTGGTGAGGCCCGGCAAGTATTCCAGACCCTTTACCTCGCCGATGAATGAAAAGTGATTGGACTCACCGGGAGTGGTGGCGGCATCTACGCGGAAAGCCTTGGTGATTTCGAGCTTCTTGACATTATCGAGCACAGACTTTGGCACTGCTAAATAGTAGTTGGGGTCAGTAGGCACGGTGATGGTTGAGTCAGCGGCAAGAGTGATAGGCCCTGCTACGCCCGACATGAAGTTGATGCGCTTGATATTGTTCTTAACGTCGGGGTGAGCGAGCACGTGCTTGAGCAGCTCGTCAGAGAAAGCCTTGCTGCTGTGGGGCAAGTGAGTGTCAGACTCCACGGGCACATAAAGCTCGCCGTCGGGGGCACGCCAGTAAGCGGCGCCGGTGGCAGCATCGGTCTCCCACTTGGCGTCATACTTGGGCACTACGCCGGTGTAATAGAAGGCGATGCCTTGTTTGGTGCTCTGCACCCACGCGCCTATATATGTAGAGCCGGCGGCGCGCACTATCACATTGCCCGTGGCATTGCCGTTCTTGTCAGCGCCGAGGCCGCCGGCCGGATAAGTACCCACCAACGTGGGGTTGGGGAATACCGTCACATTGTCATCACCCTTTGTCACGTCAAACATCATCATGCGCCCTTTGGTGATATCGCCATCGTAAGTATGCACCATCACATAGTCTCTGCCGGCAAAGGGGAACTCACGGCAGGCATTGCCATAGGTACTGGGAAGCCCACTCGTCATTTTATCATATCGCGTGGCGCCATCCTCGCTGATTTTCTCCGGTGTAGCGCCCGCGTTGGCGTGATAGTAACCTTTAGTGCCCGAGTCATAGAAGGTGACGGGCACAGCTCGCCCGGATATTGATGTGGGAGCCGTGGTGGCTATAGTCTTGGTAGAGAAGCCGGTAGCTATCTCACCATTGGTGATGCTCAGCTCACATACTTTGTCATAGCGAGTGAACACTAACTTACCGGCCGACCAGTTGCCGTCGGCCTCCACATAGTCGCCGATGCGGTCAACGCCGGTAGCCTGAATGGCTTCGTGCGATATTATCGTCACAGACGGAGCCACCTCGGGGTGCTCCACATCCCACACATAGATGCGCAGGCCGTCATCAGTTTCTGAAGTGGCAGTGGAGATATTCGAGGCTATAACCTTGCCCTCGATAGTGCAGCACACATCTACGAGGGGCAATACTCCGCCGGCGACACCCTCCATGTTCATATCATACAGGAAATCACCTTTCACGGCGTCAATCACCTTGATTACGCTGTGGTCATATACCAGATAAAGCTTGCCATCGGCATAGTCCATATTGCGCACTTTCTTGTAGTCCCAACCCAAAGCATCGACATCGGTGCCGGCGGCGGTGCTGTAATTCCAGCCTTCTTTGAGCGTGAGCGATGGGGCAGTGGAGGTGCCTTTGAGTGTCATGGTGGCGCTGTAGGGATTGCCACTTTCATCGACGGCGCTGACCACGAGGCTGCGGTCGCCGGTCCATTCGTTGACATCGCGCGGTGTGAAATATATCGTCACAGACTGCGTGGTGGCATAGTCTATAGCTTGCTGAGCCACATAGTTGTATCTGTCGAAGGAGAATAGCGCATCATCGCAACCCACTATTGAGGCTGTGAGGTTGAGCACATTTTGCGCGTTGATGCTGACGGTGAGCGACCTTACCTCACCGGCCTCGGCAGTCACAGTCCAGTCAGACTGCGAGAGCGACAGCACCGGCGTATTAGAACTTAAGCCGTAGTAGGCGGGGATACTCTCGCGGTCGTAGGCGTTGAGGGTTGTCACGGCGTAGTAGTAGTCGCCTTGAGCCTCAGCGGGAATGGCGTAGCTGTTGGAGTAGGTGATGCCTAACAGGTAGTTGCCCTTGATGCCGGAATATTTGGCGCTCGAGGCTGCCGATACGCTCACCGAAGCGGGCACGGCATACACGGCATATTTGGTGTTGCGGCCGGCATCCACGGCGCTCCACTGCAGCGTGGCGGCATCGGCGTCGTAGGTCACGGAGCCGGGCGCATCGGGGTTGCTGCCCTTCCAGGTCACTGCCGGGGTTATTGACGGCCCGCCGAAGTATGTCTCGAGGGCATCGCCTATGCCGGTGTTGTGGCCGCCGTCGCCGCCGGCATATCCGTCGAGGTCGCACGAGCGATACATCACGCAGCCGGGAGCGTTGTTGAGGTCATATTGGCGCGAATAAGCCACCTGGTTGGTAATCTGCGCGCCCGTGAGGCCATCAGTGTAGAGATTGTGGCTGGGATATACATGGCGGCCATAGATATTGGCAGCTTTGCTCCACCAATCCGACAGGTCGGAGAAAGAGCTATCCCAATAGATCTGCGGCGACACAAAGTCCACGGTGCCGGCCTTGAGCCAGGCCAGCGGCTCGCAATATATCTGGCTGTAAGCCCAGTCATCGTATCCGCTGAGGGTGGGCACATTAGGGTATTTCGATGTGCCGGCGGGAGCGTGGCCATAGCCGGTGGGTGAGATGCCGAAGCGCACACCGGGAGCCACCTCATTGATGGCGTTGTGCACCTCCTGCACTAACTGATTGGCATATCCGCGGCGCCAATTGGCTATGTCGTTGGCGCCATAGTCCTCGGCCTGATAGAGCGACCAGTCATCGGCTCTATAGTCTTCATACGAGCCGCCGCCGGGGTAGAAGTAGTCGTCAAAGACGATGCCATCTACGCTATAGTTCGTGACGATGTCCTTGACCACATCGCACACATATTTGCGCACTGCTGACAAGCCGGGGTTGAAGGTAATCATCGTGGCATCGGCGTTGCCGTGGAGCAGCCATGGCGAGGTCTCACCATTATAAAGCGTTTCCTTCTTTGAACGCATGTAAGTGTCGAAAGGTGTGTTGAATGCATCGGGCACGGCGCCGCCGCTGAGGTTGCAGAAACGCAGGGGATTGACCCACGCATAGCACTCGAGGCCGCGCTTGTGGCACTCCTCGACCACGAATGCCAGCGGGTCCCACCTGGGGTTGCCGCCGCGGGTGCCCGTCATACGCTGCTGCCAGGGCTCGCCGGTCCACGAGTCGTCATCAAGCGTCACACGGCTGATGTAGAGGGCATCAGCCTGCGAACGCACCTGGAAGAACACGGCCGTGAAATGGTGCTTTTTGAAACTGTCGAGATAGGTGATGAGATTGGCCTTTGCAGTGGCCTCCTCCGGAGCATAAGTGGGCCAGTCAATACCGGCCAGCGTGGTGAGCCACGCCCCTCGCATCTCACGCTTGACGCTCTCGGTAGCGACCGCCGGGGTGCTCGCGGTCAACAGTGTGGTCACAGCAAGAAGCGATAGTGATAGTTGCTTTAATGTCATAAATTTTTTCAAGTAAATTTATTATAAGTTTTTTGTACCGTTAATGAGTGTATGATAAAGCGATAACAATTGAGTATGTTTTATCCTAAAAGAATCCGTGGGCAAAGCATTATTTGGAGTGTTAGAGCCAAACGCTGTTTTGCTTGCGCTTGCAAAGATAGCTATAAGTATTCACAATCCAATAGCCTATGCCCCCAATTTAATAAGAAATTCACAAATAGTGATTGAAAACCCGGATAATGTTGCAATAATCCCCCAAAACCAAATAAAGGGCGGTCTCACGACGCCCTTTATTTAAATACACAATTATCTATAAAACAACTATATTTTTGCCCTCCTCAAAGGAGTAGGTGCATACAATTTTGGTGCAAAATTATAGTCAATGTTTATTATGTGCAAAATTGCAGAGTTAATTATTGTTATAAAAGTAAAAAACGCTAAATGGCGGCCACGAAATGCCACTTGTCAGGGGCGACCGCCTCGGCTGCCGCCGCAGCGTCAAACGAAGGCTGCCTTCCGGCCGCTAATGACAGGTGACACACGGCGATGCCGGCATCGAGCGCCGTGTAGTGATTGTCTGACAACATATAGAGCAGATACTTGCCCGTGGAGGCTTTAATCACCCTCCAAGCCTGGCTGTTGCTGCTTGAGGGCGCCAAGCGCAGGGCCTCGAGAATGGGGTCGATGGCCTCGCCGCCATCGGTCACCGCCACCGGCGAGGCTATGGTGCCTTCAAAAAACAGCTTGTCGGCACTCTTGCGGCGGGCGCTGCCGGCCATGAGCCTCAGCGCGCGGTCAATCATAGTGACGCGGCCTGAGGGGCGCCCCACAGCTATCACCGCGGGGATCTTCCGGCCGGAGAGCATGGCGGCATTGCCAAACATCGCGGGCTTGAAGGTGCCGGCGAGCCAGCAGGTGCCAAAGCCGGCAATTGTGGCTGCAAGGACAAAGTATTCGGCGGCGACAGCAGCGGCAAGGACATCATCGCCGTGCAACACCAGGTAAGCCGGGCGGCCGGAAATCACGCCATACGAGGCTCCACGGCCTATCTCGCCGCCACGGGCGAGGCTCAGGCGAGCGCCGGCGGGGTCAATGTCGGCCACGATGGCCTTGAGGGTGGCAAAGTCGGCATCGTTCATCACCTCGGCGGTAAAAGAGCGCACGGAGCGGCGCTGCGCTATGGCCTGCACCAATTGTGCATCAGTGTATAGTTTCATATTATTCGGGCTTTATAACCTATCTCAGTAAGGATGGCGAGCACTTGCTTTGAGCGCTCGCCCTGTATGAGTATCTCACCGCCACGCGCCGAGCCACCGGTGGCCAAGCGTCGGCGCAGCGTTGCTGCTACAGAGGCCACCTCGCTGTCGTCGCCGTCAAAGCCACATACGATTGTGGCCACCTTGCCGCCACGGCCCTTGCGCTCCACCACGATGTCGAGGCGGCTGCTGCTACGCGCCGGGGCGGGGGCTGCGGTGTCGGGCTGCTCGGCCTCGGGGGCATCGGCTACGGCGCCGCTGTCCTTGAGCTGCAAGAGCTTATCGCGCCAGTCCTCGCTCATGGCATTATAGAGTCGGCATTGAGGCCGGATACGGAGTCGTTGTAGTAATGCTCATCGTCAATGAATATTGAGTCAGAGGCAGATGGTATTAGGTAAGCCAGGGCGGCAAGGCGGCTCTGCGTGCCGAGCGACATCGAGCGAATGTATGCCTCAAGCGAGTCGCCGTCAATCTCAGATGCACGCTGCAGACATACCACGGCAGAGGTGACATCGCCATAGTGGTCAGCATCGCTATCGGTGTCGGCCACGGCGGCATACACGGCGGCAATGCGGCACAGCTGCGCAATGGTCAGCGAGCCGCCGCGAGCGTCTTCGCCAACGATATCGGCGCATATAGCGCGTGCCTCGGCAGGCTGATTGTCGGCCACGAGGCGCTCGGCCTCGTCGATAAGGGCATCGGTGGTCTGCGAAGCGCCGGCGCTGCATGCCATCATCGCCAAGAGCGATGTCAGGGCGATGGCCGCTGCTATTATATAGTATTTCAGCTTCATAGGCATCAGGTTGAGAAGTAAGTTGTTATGGTAAGTTATATAATATATAAGTATGGGTGCACGAGCAGCGAGGGAGGTGAAGATGTATTACATATCCTTGACGCGGCGGGCAAAATCTACCATCTTGATGGCAGCCTCGGCAGCCTCGATGCCTTTGTGGCCCATGGGGCCTCCTACGCGGTCGAGGGCGTCTTGCTCGCAATCTACGGTGAGCACGCCGAAGATCACCGGTATGTCGCAGTCAGAGTTGAGCATGGTGATGCCCTGTGTGACGCTCTGACATACATAGTCGAAGTGGGGAGTGCCGCCACGCACCACACAGCCGAAGACGATGATGGCATCATAGAGGCCGCTCTCTATCAGCTGCGAGGCGGCGAAGGTGAGCTCCACGGCGCCGGGCACGTCAAAGACATCGACCATGTCTTTGTCAAAGCCTTCGCGCTCAAACACGGCGAGAGCGCCGTCGGCGAGGCGTGAGGTGATGTGGCCGTTCCACTCGGCGCGCACTATTGCCACGCGCATGTCATCGACATGAGGCAGCGGCGATGTAGGATTGGATTGTGACATATCTATATAATTCGTTTCTTATGAGGATTGCAATATCGGTAAACTGTGAGAGCCGTGAGCCGCGGCGCTCATACATGGCGCGCTATCCGGGGGTCGGCAGCCACCGCCGCTACAGCCTCGGCAGCTGCCTTGAGGCCGCTCTCGATGATGGCTCGTCGCGCACCGCCGCTGATGGCGTCGAGGCCCTCGTGAGCCACGCCCATGGCGTGCAGCTCTCTGACGATGCCGGCTATCATACCGGAGCGCCGGGCGAGGGTATCGGCTGCAGTAGCATCGGCGTCAAGGTCAATGCTCACCACATCGCCGCTGCTGCAATAGTCAACACGGCCGGCAGCGGCATCTACATTGATGAGCGAGCCGCTATAAAAGCCTATGTGGTCGCGATAGCACTCGGTGGCATTGCCGTTGCCAAACACCTGCTTAAGGTCAGCGCTGCGGGTGATGACGAGGTCGGCGACCTCGAGGTTGTCAAGGATGGCGGGCATCACGCGCGTGATGCGCGGCTCTTGTTGCATCATATATCCGGGGAGATACACCACGAGAGCCTTGCGCTCGGCGCAGTGGCTGAGAAATTGCGCCATGCGACGGCGCATACGCGGGTCTATGGCATAGTAGTCGCCCACCACGATGATGTCGGCCTCATCGACGCGCGGCCACACTATGTCGAAGCACTCATCGCGATAGTCCTCATAGCGGGTGGCCACGGCGGGGGCTGCGGCATCGGTAGTGTAGATGGTGACCGGGGTGCGGCCCTCCACAAAGCGGTCAATGATAGCGGTATCGACGCCGGCGGCGGCGAGGCGCCCTACCACTTCGTCGCCCACGGGGTCAGCGGCGGCCTCCGAGGCCATCAGTACGGGCAGGTCCATGCGAGCCAGCAACGTGGCAACGTGAGCCACGCGCCCGCTCAGCGTGGTAGCCACGGGAGCGCCTCCGGCAAAGATGATGTCGAGGCCACATTCGCCTATGCATATAATTTTTTTCAAGGGAGTATCAGTATTGAGTTATGAATTCGTAAGTAGCAGTTGCAGAAATCATTTGGCATCGGCGGCTGCCGAGGCGAGATGGCCCAAGTATCCGCCATGGTGGCGCTTGGCATAGTCGGCGCGCGTGAAGCCTATGGCCTGCATCATCGCCACCACGAGCACATCGCCTATCACCGTCATCATGGTGGTGGAAGTGGTGGGAGTGAGGCCCAGCGGACACACCTCGGGCGCCGGCGCGGTGGGGAGCGTCACCTGGGCCATCCGGGCGAGAGGGCTATCGGGCTGCCCCGTGATCACGATGCAGGGCACCTCGGGATACAAACCGCGAGCCAGGGCCACCAGCTCTATTATCTCGCGCGTCTTGCCGGAGTTTGACACTAACAGCATCACATCGTCGGGCTGGAGTATGCCCAGGTCGCCGTGCTGCGCCTCGCCGGGGTGCAAAGTCACCGCCGGGGTGCCTGTCGAGGCCAGCGTGGTGGCAATGTTCATGGCTATCTGCCCGGCCTTGCCCATACCTGCCGCCACGACCTTGCCGTGGCGATTATGCACGTGCTCTGTTATCAACGCCACCGCATCGGCATAGGCATCGCTTACCGGTATCTGCGCTATGGCAGCGCTCTCGGCCTCCAATATCCGGTGCATGATTTGCTTAATATCCATAGGTGTGGTCTGTGATTTTTATGTGCAAAGGTAGTAAAAAAACGCCTATCCACGGCTTTTCTTCACCAACTTTATTGCTTCGGGGATGAGCATTATCGGTGAGGTGAGGCCAAAAACAGCCATAAACGTGGCAAAGGGTATGGGCACCACATTGAACATAGGGCCGCCGACATACACTATCAGCACCTGCCCCAGGAAGATGACCGCAACGGTGCTGAAAAACACTTTGCTGTCAGCGGCGTTGTGAAAGGCACTGCGGCCGCTGCCAAAAGCGCGCGCATTGAAGAGGTTCCAGAATTGCATAAACACAAATACGGTGAAAAACACCGTGAGCCCCTGCGGGGTGATAATCACGCCGCCACCCTGCTCCTCCAAGAGGTAGTGCAGCGTCATCAGTATCACCGTGAAGAGCAAGCCCACACCGATGATGAAGCGCGCCATAGCTCCGGTGATGATAAAGTCGCCGGCGGCGCGCGGCTTGCGCCGCATCACCGAGCGGCTCGGCGGCAACGAGGCGAGGGCCAGCGCTGCAAAGGTGTCCATAATGAGATTGACCCACAGCATCTGGGTGACGGTCAGCGGCGACTCTGCGCCGACAAAAGCGCCGATGGCCACGACCAGGCACGCCACCACATTGACGGTGAGCTGGAAGAGGATAAAGCGCTGTATGTTCTGATACAGCGAGCGCCCCCACATCACGGCTTTGGATATCGAGGCAAAGGAGTTGTCGAGGATGATGATGTCGCCGGCCTCCTTGGCCACGGCGGTGCCATCGCCCATAGCCAAGCCCACCTGGGCGGCGTTGAGCGCCGGAGCGTCGTTGGTGCCATCGCCGGTGACCGCCACCACCTGGCCGCGGCGTTGCAGCATATTCACCAGGCGCAGCTTGTCGTCGGGGCGAGCGCGCGACATTATCCTGATGCGTGTGGCTCGCTGCTCGGCCTCGGCATCGCTGAGCGCGGCAAATTCCGGCCCGGAGATGAAAGCCTCGGCATCGCTGCAGTCCAACCCCACCTGACGCCCCACCTCGGCAGCGGTGCCGGGAGTGTCGCCGGTGACGATTGTCACCTTGATGCCGGCATCGATACACTCTTTGATGGCTGCCGGCACATCGGCGCGCACCGGGTCGGCGATGCCGCAGATGCCCATGAAGGTGAGAGGATAGTCGGGCGCGCCGGCGGTGAGGCTGCTGAGATCGCACACGGCGGCGCCGGCGGGAATGACGGCGTAGGCAAAGGCGAGAGTGCGGTAGGCGTGGTGCTGATACTGTGTCAGCATTTCGTTGACACCGTCAGGCACCGTGCTGCCCTCACACATGGCCTTGACTATCTCGGGCGCTCCTTTAATATATAGTATTGTGGAGCCGGGAGCTGCAGCTGAGCGCACCAGCGTGGCCATAAACTTATAGCGGGTGGAGAAGGGCAGCTGCTGCAGCTGCTGCGCCTCCTCGCGCAAGGTCTTGTATTCGAAGCCGCGGTCACGCAGCCATGTCAGCAGCGCTCCCTCGGTGGGATTGCCCACCACGGTGATGTGGCCGGCGGCATCGGGTGTGATATGCGCCGTGGTGTTGACGGCGATGGCCTCGGCGAGCAGCGCCGGCGATAAAGCGTCGGCAAACGATGTGGCGGCGACACTCATGCGGTTCTCGGTGAGGGTGCCGGTCTTGTCGGTGCAGATGATGGTGGTGGCACCCATCGTCTCGCAGGCGTGGAGCTTACGCACCAAGTTGTTGGTGGCGAGCATGCGGCGCATGCTCAGCGCCAGGCTCAGCGTGACGCTCATGGGCAAGCCTTCAGGCACAGACACCACTATCAGCGTCACCGCCAGCATAATGGTCTTGAGGCAGAAGTCAATGGTGGTCACCACATCGGCGCTCCAGTCGTGCACCAGGCAGCGCCCCACGATAACCAGCGCGCCCACGATGTAGCTGCCTATTGATATGACGCGCCCCAGGCGCTCAAACTGCAAGGTCAGCGGCGTCTTGACGCCGGAGTCAATCTGAGCATTGCGAAACACATGGCCATGCTCGGTGTTGTCGCCCACGGCGCTGACCACCATCGTGGCGCGGCCATCGACCACGGTGGTGCCTCGCAGCACCATATTGGTGGGATATGTGGCGTCGGCCTTGGCGTCGTCAGGAAGGTGCGACTTATGCACTTGGGGCTCGCCGGTGAGGGTGCTCTCATTGACGGCGAGAAAGAGGCTATCCACGAGGATGCCATCGGCCGGCACCTCATCGCCCGACTCCAGCAGCACCACATCGCCGACGACCACATCGCGGCGCGGCACGGTGATGACGGCGCCGTCGCGCACCACCTTGACGGGCATATCATCGTCAAAACGGTTGAGCACGTCAAACTTGCGATTGGCGCTGACCTCAAGGCCGAAGCCTATGAGCGTGGCGAGCAGCACGGCCACGAGGATGCCCGCCGGCTCCAGAAAGACCGAAGCGCCGGCATCGAGCGACACATATTCATACACCGAGATGCCTACGGAGAGCATCAGCGCCACCAGGAGTATCTCGATGAGGGGGTCCTTGAAGTAGGATATCAGTTTGAGCCATAGCGATGGCTTGGGCGGCGGTGTGAGTATGTTGGTGCCATAGGCGCGGCGGTTTTCATCGACCTGCGCTTGGGTGAGGCCCTTGTCGATGGGCGTGTCGGGGATTGTGGTGTGCAGCGAATGTGTTGTCATAAATTGCGATAAGTAAGAGCCATGGCGGCTGATGTGTCAGCCAACACGCCATCGCGGTAGGCAATGCTGCCGTTGACGATGGTGGTGGCGACCTGATACGTGAGGGTGACGCCGGCGAGCGGAGTCCAGCCGCAGAGGCTGAGCACGTCGCTGTCGGCCACGGTGTGGGGTTGGCGCTTCACTATCACCATATCGGCATAGTATCCGGGGCGTATGTATCCGCGCTGCTGTATGCCGAAGAGGCGCGCCGGCGTGTGACACATACGCGCCACTGCCGTCTCGGCGCTGAAGAGCGACAGCACCGTCGGCAGCGAGAACTGCACCAAGGGTGCTCCTGACACGGCCTTGAACGCCCCACCCTGCTTCTCGGCGAGGAGATGCGGCGCGTGGTCGGTGGCGATGATGGAGATGCGGCCGGCGGCGAGGCCCTTGCGCAAGGCTTCGCGGTCAGCGGCGCTCTTGACGGCGGGGTTCATCTTGATGCGCGCGCCGCGCGTGGCATAGTCGTCGCTACACCACATCAGATGGTGAGGCGACACCTCGGCGGTGATGCGTGCTGAGGCGTCATCGGCGGTGCCGGGGTCAAAGAAGTGTGTCTCTTGAGCCGTAGAGAGGTGAGCCACATGCAGGCGGCTGCCGTAGTGCTGAGCTAAGGTGATGGCGTGGTCAGTGGCGCGCACGCAGGCCTCGGCATCGCGCACCACGCTGTGCCACTCCACGGGCACATCATCGTCGGGGCCTACGCCTAAGCGGGATCGCACGGCGGCGGCATTGCGCGTGATGATGGCGTTGTCCTCGGCATGCACCACGATGGGCGCCTCCACTTGGCTGAAGATGGGCCGCAGGGCGCTGTCGTCATCTACGAGCATGCCCCCGGTCGAAGAGCCCATAAACACCTTCACGGCCGCCACGCGGCTGTAGTCAGCGCGCAGCAGCTCGTCGAGATTGTCAACGGTGGCGCCGAGCATAAAGCCGTAGTTGACCATCGAGGTGCGTGCGGCAATGTCGGCTTTTTGGTCAATTAGAGCCATCGTGGTGGTGGCGGGCCGGGTGTTGGGCATATCGATGAAGGAGGTGACGCCCCCGGCAGCGGCAGCGCGGCTCTCTGAGGCGATGGTTGCTTTGTGAGTCATGCCCGGCTCGCGGAAGTGCACATGGCAATCGATAGCGCCGGGCAGCAACAAGCCGCCGTTGCCGTCGAGGGCATCGCCGCGGTGGCTGTCGAGCAGCGGCGGCGGCACCACGCCGGAGCCCACGGCGCTGATCACGGCGCCGTCGGTGACTACATATCCGGGTGTTGAAACGCCCTCGTTGACTATCGTTACATTATATATTAGCATAACAAGCGTGAAATCAAAGGTGGTAAGGGCTTTTGTCAGCGACTGAGGGGCGCGTCACTCCTTGCGCTGATATTTTTTGAAGAAGCTGTTCCACTTGAGGCGTATCACTCCGAATACGGCCTCGCCGAAGATGCCGGAGCTCATCTTGCTGGTGCCCAGCACACGGTTGATGAATATGATGGGCACCTCGGTGATATTGAAGCCGAATTGGTAAGCCGTAAACTTCATCTCAATCTGGAAGGCGTAGCCCTTAAATTTGATGGCGTCGAGGTCAATGGTGCGCAGCACCTTGGCGCGGTAGCACACAAAGCCGGCGGTGGTGTCGTGGATAGGCATGCCGGTGACGCATCTCACATATTTTGAGGCGTAATACGACATGAGCACGCGCCCCATGGGCCAATTGACCACGTTGACGCCCGACACATATCGCGAGCCTATGGCCACATCGGCGCCGTCGTAGGCCGTGGCTTGGTATAGCTTGATGAGGTCGTTGGGGTTATGCGAGAAATCGGCATCCATCTCAAAGATGTAGTCATAGCCATGCTCGAGCGCCCATTTGAAGCCGGTGATGTAGGCGGTGCCGAGGCCGAGCTTGCCCTCGCGCTCGATGATGGCGATGCGGCCGGGGTGCTGCGACATCTTATCCTTTACGATGGCGGCAGTGCCGTCGGGCGAATTATCGTCGATGACCAGGATGTCAAAAGCATGCTCGGCGTCGAGCTTCAATACAGCCTCGATGATAGCGGCGGCATTCTCGCGCTCGTTGTACATCGGTATGATTACTACACTGTCGTTTCTATCCATGACGCGGGTGGTGATTTCTCTTTTATCTTAGAATGGCGTGATAGGCCTGTTGGTTGTATGATGGTATGAAAGGCCGGGCGCCGACGAGCGCCCGGCTCTATTGGTGAATGAGCTACGTTACTTGAGGAGGCTGTCGGGGTCGAGGTTATCGCGCTCGATGTCTTTGAAATAACGATATGTGGCGACTTTTAGTTCGGCGCAGGCATCATCGTCAGCCACGATGATAGCGTGGGGGTGGAGCTGGAGGGCCGAGATGGTCCACATCTGCGACACGGCGCCCTCTACGCCATGCTGCAACGCGCGAGCCTTGTTGTGTCCGTTGACGATGAGGAGCACCTCGCGAGCATCGCACACGGTGCCCACGCCCACGGTGAGAGCGGTCTTGGGCACTTGGTTGACGTCGCCGCCGAAAAAGCGTGAGTTGGCGATAATAGTGTCCTGTGTGAGTGTCTTCATGCGTGTGCGTGAGCTCAGCGATGAGCCCGGCTCGTTGAAGGCGATATGACCATCGGGGCCTACTCCGCCTAAAAAGAGGTCAATGCCTCCCATAGCCTTGATTTTGGCCTCGTAGGCGGCGCACTCGGCCTGCGGGTCGGGGGCATTGCCGTTGAGGATATTGACATTCTCGGCCGGGATGTCGATATGGCTGAAGAAGTTGGTCCACATAAAGGTGTGATAGCTCTGCTCGTGGTCACGCGGTATGCCGCAGTATTCATCCATATTGAATGTGACGACGTGCTTGAACGATACTTTGCCGCTCTGATTGAGCTTAATCAGCTCGCGATACATGCCCAGCGGCGAGCTGCCCGTGGGGCATCCCAGCACAAAAGGATGCTCGGCAGTGGCTCCCGAGGCATTGATGCGCGATGCCACATAGCGCGCAGCCCAGCGCGACACGGCATCATAGTTGTTTTCTATTATTAATCGCATAGTATAAAGTGTATTTTTTGAGAAGTTTTCACAAAGGTAGTAAAAATTTTCAGAGCATACAATAATTAAATCAGCCTAAACGCCGCCGGCCTCCCGATGGCTGCGAGCCCAGCGCGTGAGGTCGGCAAGGATAGCGGCGGGCACGCGCCCCTCGTCGGTGATTGTGTATTCCACCTTTGGCGGCACGGTGGCATAGATAGTGCGCCGCACCAGGTCATAGGCCGCGAGTGTCTTAAGCGTGGAGCTGAGCACCTTGGGCGAGATGTCGGGGACCATACGTTGCAGCTCGCTGTAGCGCAAAGTGCCGGCCTCGTTGAGTATCAGCAGCAGCAAAATTGCCCACTTTGAGGTGATATGCGCCAATAGATGGCGCACGGGGCAATGCTCTATGTCGGAAAATTTTTTCTCTAATTGTGTCATATCCAAACCATTGATAATCAATAATTCTAACCTCGAAGCAACCACCTTTCCGGCAAGTAAGCTCTTGCGCGACAAAGATCGGTGTAGTATCTTTGCGCAATCAAATAGCGTGCTGCTATCTTTTGGATAGCGCAAAGGTACTAATAATAAATCATCTGTCAAATAAAAAAGCATCAGCATTATGAACGAAATCAAGCAATTGGCGCTCAATGCGCGCTATGGCCACGCCTCAGTAGGCTCTGTCACGGCCTTCGTCGGCAAATCCTTTGTCAAAGACGCCGTGGGCGCCACCTCGTGCGAGATATCGTATGGCTCGCTGGCTCCGGGCGAGGCAGTGCCTTTTCTCCACAGCCACAAGGCCAACGAAGAGCACTACCTGATACTCAGCGGCAAGGGGCGTTTTCAGGTCGATGACGACATCTTTGACATCGCCGAAGGCTCGGTGGTGCGCGTAGCCACCGGAGCGCAGCGCTGTATGCGCAACACGGGCACCGACACCATGGTGTATGTATGCATCCAAGCTCCGGAGGGTGGGCTGAAACAATGGACCATGGACGATGGCATCATCTCTGACGCCGCGCCGGCGGTGTAGTCGCAAAATCAGACAACGATACTGAAAAATTGCACAAAAGTCATTTTATCGTGCAGAGACACCATTAGCCTCAAAAACTTTGTGTATCTTTGCGGAGCTATAAAATTGTACCTTCATAAATATGGCTGCAAATACACAAATACATACACTCCCGGAAGAATTCAGCGACATAGCCCCCTACGACGACCACCAATTTCAGGCCAAGCTGGCCGCGCTGGTGACGGAGCCCGGCTTTGAGCATGCTATACGCTATGTGATGCCCGATGCCGACTATGCCGAATTTGTAAAACAACTGCTACAGGTCAAGACCCAAAACCAATTTCAATGTGAGGCCGTAGGGGCATTTTTGGAGATGCTCGTGAGCCGCACTACCTCGGGCCTGAGCATGGACGGCGTGGAGAATATTGACACTGCTGTGAGCCACACGTTTATCACCAACCACCGCGATATAGTGCTCGATGCGTCACTTCTCAACCTCAACTTCATAAGAGCCAAAATGCCGCTGACACAAATAGCTATCGGCAACAACCTGCTCATCTATGACTGGATTACCGACCTGGTCAAGCTCAACCGCAGCTTCATCGTCAAGCGCGACGTAAGGCGCCTGGAGGCATTAGAGGCGGCGCGACACCTGTCGGCTTATATTCACTATGTCATCACCGAGCGCCACGAGCCGGTGTGGATAGCGCAGCGCGAAGGCCGCGCCAAAGACTCCAACGATGTCACGCAAGAGAGCCTCATCAAGATGCTCAGCCTCGCCGGCGGCGGCGACACCAAGTCCAACCTCCTGGCCATCAACCTCACACCGGTGGCTATCTCGTATGAGTTTGACCCCAACGACTACCTCAAAGCCCGCGAATTTTTGATGCGCCGCCGCGACCCGCAGTTCAAAAAGAGCCAGCGCGACGACCTATTCTCTATGGAGACCGGCATACTCAAATTCAAAGGCCACATCAAGATGCACATAGGCAAGAGCATCAACGAGGACCTCGCCGCCTTTGCCGGCACCGAGCGCGCCGAGGTGGCGCATTATGCCTGCCACCTCATAGACCAAGGCATACATCGCGGCTACGAGATATATCCGTGCAATTATATCGCCTACGACGCTGTCAATGACAGCCATCAGTTTGCAAGCCACTACACGGCCGCCGACGTGGACCGCTTTAACGCTTATCTGGAGCATCAGCTCGACAAAGTGGATATCGATGATATCACCGCCGAAGAGCGCGTGTATATGCGCCACATGATGCTCACCATGTATGCCAACCCACTGGCCAACCAGTTAGCATCGCTGCACTGAGGTGGCACCGCTGCAGCGACAAATATCACCGGACCTATGCGTATCCCTCTGATAATCGCCATCATAGCGCTGGCGCTGAATATAGGCATTGATGCCTATATCGCATGCGCCATACGCCGCATTTTCGGCAACGCTCGCCGCGCCGTCATGGCTCATATCATAGTCTCGGCGGTAGCGGCCGTGGCGCTGGCGTGTCTGATATGCCTGCCCAATAAGGAAGTCTCGCAAGCGGGGCTTACCGCGATAATGTGGGCGCTATTCGGCTATCTGAGCATCTATGCCGTAAAGGTTACATTCATCGTGTGCGACAGCGCCGGGCTGCTCATAAGAGCAATACTGCGGCGGCGCAACCGCGCGGCTGTGGCGGCAGTGGTAGGCTGCTGCGCGGCGCTGGGCACATTCACGGTGCTGTGGTGGGGCGCACTCGTCACCCGCTACGACATTGAGGTCAAGCCGGTGAGCGTAGCGGTGTCAGGCCTGCCCGACACCTTCGACGGCTACACCATAGCACAAATTTCAGACCTCCACGTGGGCAGCTATGGCACCGACACCGCCTATGTGAGTCGCCTCGTGGATAGCATCAACGCCTTGAGACCCGACATCATAGTGTTCACCGGCGATATCGTCAACCGCACCACGGCGGAACTGCACCCCTTTGTGGCGCCGCTGTCGCGCCTGCAAGCGCCCGATGGTGTGCTCTCAATCTTGGGCAACCACGACTACGGCGACTACTATGAGTGGGACAGTCCTCAAGCCAAGGCTGACAACATGCGCCTGATGTACCAACTGCAGCGACAGATGCGATGGCATCTGCTCGACAACGAAACCGTAATGCTGCACCGCGGCAATGACTCGCTCGCATTCATAGGCGTGCAAAACGTGGGCGACCCGCCATTCCCCATCTACGGCAGCCTCTCAAAAGCATACCCCTCTATCTCTGACGCCGCCACAAAGGTGCTGCTGAGCCATAACCCCGTGCATTGGACTGACAGTATAGCTAACCGGCCGCAGGCTAACGTGGCGCTGACGCTCTCAGGCCACACTCATGCCATGCAGATAGCCTGCGGACGCTTCTCGCCTGCCGCCCTGCGCTATAAGACATGGGGCGGCCTATACACCGACAGCCTCGGCAGAGCCTTGTATGTCAACATAGGCATAGGCGAAGTGGCTCTCCCGGCGCGCGTGGGCGCCACGCCCGAAATAACTCTTATCTCGCTACACAAAAAGTAACCCACCGACGTGAGCCCCTCTGCCCCCAACACCAACACCGCCGTGATATGCATCGGCAGCAACACCGCCGACCGCGAGGCGCGCGTCAACCGGGCAATAGCCGCATTTGCCACACTGGGCTCCGTATTGCGCCAAAGCAGCATCTATGACAACGCCGCCGACAACGGCATCGACCCGCCCTACCTCAACACGGTGATACTACTCGCCACGGCGCTCTCTCACTCTGACTTATGCGCCGAATGCGGCCACATCGAGGCCGCTGCCGGGCGCACGCCCGAGTCCAAGGCGCGAGGCGCGGTGCCCCTCGATGCCGATGTGGTGATATTCAACGACACGGTGATGCGCCCGCGCGACTATGCGAGGCCATACTTCACCATAGGCTACAAGCAAATAATCACCGAGCAATAGACGCCGCGAGATACAGCAGCGCGTGCGCCAGCATGGCCATCGCGGTCATGCCCAAGAGCGGATTGGTGGCAGCGCCGCGGCGCAGGCTCAGCTGTCGCAGTATCGCTAATGAAGCCGCCACATACAGCGCCGGCACCACCGGCCACAGGGCGCCCGCGGTCATCATCCATGCCGGCACCATCAGCGCCGCCCCGACTATTGAGTTCAGCCCATATAGCACCAGCATAGCCGGGCGCCCCAGACGCACTGCCAGCGTCAGCTTGCCCACGGCGAGGTCGTCATCGCGGTCGCGATAGTTGTTGACAATAAGCACATTAGCGCCCATAAGCCCTACGCCTGCGCCCGCTACGATTACCTCAGTAGGGCAGCATAGCGCCTGCACATAGTATGTCAGCGACACGGGCACCAGGCCAAAAAAGAGCAGCACCGCCACTTCGCCCCAGCCGTGGCGCGACAGAGGATACGGGCCGGCGCTGTAAGCCAAGGCGCCGACGGCTATCGCCACGCCGGCTCCGAGGAGCCACCAGCCGCCGTAATATATCAAGCCGCAGCCTATGACCGCCGCCACCGCGAGAGTGGCAAAGGTGGCGCGCAGCATAGCGCCGGGGGTGATATCGCCCTCGGTGACGCCGCGGCGCGGGCCGTCGCGTCCCACTTTGTCGAGCCCGTCTTTGTAATCGTAATATTCGTTGGCAAAGTTAGAGGCTATCTGCGCCAAGACGGCAAAAGCCAGACACAAGAGCGCCGGCACGGCGCTGAAGCGCCCTGAAGCCACCGCCAAGCCGCACGCCGTGACTACGCCGGCCACCGACACCGGCAGCGTGCGCAATCGCATAGCCTCGACCCATGCTCTCACCCCTCCCATAGCTCACTCAGCCTCGGCGATGATGAAAATAGAGAAATTAACCGAGCCATACGCTCTGTGCTCCACAAAATGAGGCAAGGCCGAGAAGTCATAAGCCTTGGAGTGCTCCATCACAAAGATAGAGCCGGGGCCCACGACAGCTGACTCAAGCACCTGTCGCGGCACATCGCCAAAGCCCTCCATATCGTAAGGGGGGTCGGCAAACACCACATCATAGCGGCGCAGCGCCGTCTGCACAAAGCGCAGCGCATCGCCGCGCACCAGAGTCAGCGCATCGCCCACATTGAGCTGCTGCGCCACCTTGCGTATGAAATTATACTGCGTGGCGGCCTTCTCCACCGCTGTCACCGAGGCGCACTCGCGCGAGAGAAACTCAAAGGTGATGGCTCCGGTGCCGGCAAAGAGATCCAGCGCCGCTTTGCCCTCAAAGTCGATAAGGTTTTCAAGCACATTGAAGATGTTTTCGCGCGCGAAGTCGGTAGTGGGGCGCGCGCTGATATTCGTAGGCACGTCAAAGCGGCGACGCCCATATTTGCCTCGTATTATTCTCATAGCAAGGGTAATATTAATAGTTCGAAAGGCACACGCGCCGGGTCATGACTCGCCGCCCCCATGCCTCCCAAGGGCAATATCAGCGGCATGGCATTAGCCACAAAGCGGCGCAACTGCGGCAGCATCACGGCGCGAGCCGCGCCATCGCCACAGACAAGCAGCTCATCGCGGTCCAGGTCAAAGCCGCACTGCTTGGCGAGAGCGAGCACATAGTATGTGGCATCATCGCTCTTGGGGTCGCAGTGATAGCTGGTAGCGGCCAGCAGGCCCTGAGAGCCCAACGCCACCACATCAATAGCATCCGGGCGCAGATACACATATATCTTAGAGGTGTTGCCACGGCGAGCCTTGAGCGCAAAATAGCGCACGAGCGGCGCCATGTGAGGCAGCAACGGCGGATTATTAAAGGTGCGAGCCACAAAGCGGCGTGTGCCCTCATCGATAGATGCCACCATGGCATAGCCGTCGGGCAGCGGCAGCGAGCTGACAGCAGCCACCTCATCGGGCCACAGCAGCGTCGCCACGGCAGCGCAAGCCTCGGCGTCGGGCACCGCCTCGGCGGGCACGATGGTGACCTTGTCAGTGCGCACCACCACATCTACATGCCCGAAATCAGACAGCAGCAACGGATTGGCATATACCACCTCCTCAAGAGCCTTGGCGCGCGTGGCAATGGTGTCGTCAAAAGGCAGACGCGCTGTAATCAAACCGGCATCATCGACTGACGAACGCGCCACCACGGTGACGGCACCGTCATCGACAAGCATCGACAAGCGCCACAGGCGCGGCTGCGCTATAAGATCAGATGTGAGCGTCGTACAATTCATAATTGCAAAGGTACGCAGAATTTTTTGATTACGGCCCACCGCGCCGATAAAATCAGCGGGGGAGCCACGCCGAGCTATGCCTTGAGGCATCGCTAATGGCGAGACTCCCCCGGTAGATGGGACTATGCGGCGTCGCGGCGTCAGCCTTGGTGGGCGGGGCGCAGCAGGTCGTTGACGGTCTTGACGGGGTTGAAGGTGTCGGCCGGCACTTCCACGAAGATGGTGTTCCAGTCGCTCATGGCGCCGTTCCACAATCCGGGCAGCTCCAGGGCCTGAAGGTCACGGCCATCAAGCGACTTTTGCGAGATAAAGCCGGTGTCGGCATCGACGTATTTGGGCAGGTCAAAGCGCGAGCCATCGACATCGCGCAGGTAGCATACGAGGTCCACGGGGTTGAAGTGGGTGGCATTGCTCATCATCGACATATACTCGGCATTGCGAGTGTCAATCTGCGTGGACTCGAGTATCTGGGGCGACACAGAGCCGTCGGCATTATATGCGAGGAACGGGCCGCCGCCGGGCTCGCCGTCGTTGCGCACCATGCCGCAGACGCGCAGCGGGCGGTGCAGCTTGGAGTCAAGGAGCTCGGCGAGCTCATTGCCGCTGAGGCTGTCGAAGAGCGGCGTGTCGGTGCACAATGTGCCGCGCATAAATTTCACCATCTCCTCAAGGTCGGCGCTGCTGTAGTCGCCGCTGTCGATGAGGTGTGCGTAGCTCGAAATGGCATCGTGGGCTTGCATGAGCACGCCGGCGAGCACCTTCTTGTAGCGTATGGTGGAGGCGCGGAGGCTGTCGGGCACCACATTGTCGATATTTTTGATAAACACCACGGTGGCATCGAGGTCAGAGAGGTTGGCGATAAGGGCGCCGTGACCGCCGGGGCGGAACACGAGGCGGCCGGCAGCGTCGCGGAATGGGGTGCCATCGGCATTGGCGGCGATAGTGTCGGTAGAGGGCTTCTGCTCTGACGTGCTCACTTCATATTTGATGCCGGTGAGGCGCTCCATGGCGGGCACGGCGGTGCTGAGCTTGTCAGCAAATAGCTGACGATGCGCTGCCGACACGGTGAAGTGCAACTTCACGCGGCCCTCGGTGCAGGCTGTCTGAGCGCCCTCCATCAGGTGCTCTTCGAGCGGTGTGCGCGTGACGCCCTCGCCGTAGTTATGGAAGGTGAGCAAAGCCTTGGGCAGCTCGCCATAGTTCATGCCGTCAGGCAAGATGATAGCTGCTATCACATCGTGATGGCGGCCGGCAGCGGCGAGCGCGCGGGCATCGTCGCCATACAGCCGGCGGCACGTGGCGTCAAGCTCGGCGATGAACGGCAGCTTGTCGAGGCTGGCGATAATGGCAGCCACGGGCGAGCCGGCGGGAGCCTCCTTGTCGCCGCTGTTGACAAAAGCATACAGCGCCTTGAACATGCGCGAGGCAGCGCCTGACGCCGGCACAAATTTGGCCACATCACCGCCTTGGTCAAGATACTGCTGCCAGCGCTCCTCGGCGGCGGCGATGGCGGCGTCGTCGAGGCGGCTTATGCCCTGCCCTATACGAGCCGAGTCACGCAAACGTAGATAAGGGAAACCGTCGGCAAAGCGTTTCAGCTGGCCCTGTGCCACTTCGGCGCTTATGCCTTTTGATCGCATCTGTTCGATGTCTTGTGGTGTAAACATGATTAGTTATGATAGGTTAGTATGTTAGTATTCACAAAAGTACAAAAAATTATTATTTCCGCACCACACACGGCGATGAAAAATGTATGAAAAATGCAGCCTCGCCGCCATTATTATGATGGGGCGAGGCTGTTAATGAAGTATCGGGGGGATATCTATCTATGCACGGGTCACTTGACCATCACCTTGACGGCGGGCGAAGCAGAGCCTTGAGCTTTGACCACATACACGCCGGGGGTCACATCGAGCGTCTGCTGCTTCTCTGACGAGGTGCTTACGAGCACGCCGGCGGTGGTGTATATGCTCACGGCATATGCCGCGGGGTTGATGACCACGATGCTGCCATCCTTGTCATAGGCGATAAAGTCAGAGGTGGTGGCTGTGGCCTCGCTGACGCCGGAGCCCTTGGTCACGTTGAGGCGTATGTCATACATCACCAGATACTCCATATAGGGCTGCGAGTAAGCGTGGAAGCCGTAGTAATACACTCCCGAGGGCTTTACGTCAACAGGGATTTGGAAGGTGGTGATTTCGTAGTTCTCGCCCAAGGTAGGCACTTCGGGGATATCTAACAGCACATAGTCTTGAGCTGCGATGGTCTTGTCGCTGCCGAATGTCACCTTCAGTGACTCGGGATAGTACTCGTTGCTTGAATATACGCTGAATTGGAGCTCATACTCGGCATCGCTGTAATATTTGATAGGCGGCGACATGATCCAGTCATCGGCAGCCAACTCATAGTTGTAGGGGTAGAAGATAGCGCCGGTATCGGTGTCGAAGGTCCAGGTATGACCATCGTCGTTGGCATCAATGATGGTGTAGTAGTTATAGAAGTCGGCTGCCGTGGTGAAGGGACCACCGTAAGGCGCATCTATCGGAGCGCCCATGACAACCGGATTGGACAGTGTGTAAGAATTAGCCACGCCGTCATATACGGTGAATACGGCGTAGATGTAGCATTGCATATCCACATCGTGCTCGATGACGAGGCTACGCTCGGTGGTGCCGGCTGATGCCACTTGCTTGTTGGGATATTGCAGCACGATGTAGGAGATGCGCGCCGGGTCGTAGGGCAGGCCATGGACACCGGTGGCCGGAGCATCCCAGGTGAGGGTGGTGGTCAGCGGGCCGCTCTCCACGAGCTTGACGTTGGTCACGGCGCCGGGGGTGTCATAGCCCATCACAAATTCAAAGGGATAGGCGGGGCTGTCACCATCGACATTGGTGACGGTGATTTCCACATTATATACCTTCTCTTGGCCGCTGACGTGCAGTGACACCGCCTCGCCGGGGGTGGCAGTGCCGCTGAGTGAGATGTCACTACCATCAACCTCGGTCACTGCGTAGGTCAACGACGCGGCGCCGAGTGATGTGCCATCGTAAGTAACCGTAGGCATCGTGAACGACAGGGTGCCCTCGGTGGCGCCGGCCGATGCGGGCGTGTAGCTTACATCGCTGACAGCGGCGGGAGCGAGCATCGCCGGCTCGGTGAAGTAAGCGCCGGGCACTGCCTTGGCGTCATCGGAAATCCATGTGCGCAGCACGGCCTGGCAGTTGTGCTGGTCGATTTCGAATAGCGGGGTGTAGGTGGAGCCTAATGCCAAGCTTGAGCTTTGGAACATCCAGTAGAGCTTATTCTGCGAGTTGTCAAAGAACAGCGTCTGGTTAAACTTCATATTATACAATATGTCTTCAGGCAGCATGTTTGTGCCCTGCACCTGTCCGAGGTTGGCGATTTGGCCGGTGGTCTTGTTGATGCGGCCCATGTAGTGAGTCTGATTGCCGTCGATGATTTCCTCATCCATAAAGATGCAGTAAAGCACGCCCTTGGCGTTGCAGCCTATGGTCAGCACACGCGTGGTGTTGGAGATATGATAGTCTTCGCCTATGCGTGTCATGGTGCCGGTGGCGGGGTCTATCTCCACCAGGTGAGTGTTGGAGTAGTCCTTGACGAGGCCGTAAATCTTATCGGTAGAGGCATCGTAGGTGATAGACACGGTGGTGCACTCGCAGTTGTCGGGGAGCGTGGTCTCTGACAGCAGCTCGAAAGTCTTGGCATTGTAAACGCGCCATACGGGGTGCGCCGCCTGGATGTTGTCGGTGGCGTCATACATGCAGGTGTATATCGTGCCGTTGTTGTATGCCACACCGCCGCTGAATGAGCCCACGAGGTCGGGGTGCTCATAGTCAGGGTCATACTGCGACTCGGGGGTCAGGCGGAAGATGCCGGGCGTGGCCATAGTGTATTGGTCAAGCTGAGCGCGAGAGATGTCGGCATAGAGTCTTACGCCCGGGCTGCATATATTCTGGTGATGCTCGGCAACGACAGGCTCGGCATTGCCATCATCGGCAACCACCGTCTCGGCCGGCTCTTCATAGACGAGCGGCTCCTCCACGGGGTCGGCACCGCCGGTGATGCTATACAGCTTGATTTCGCTCAGATACAGGGCGTTCTGCACATTGGTGGTGCGGAAGCCGAAGTGGTATGAGCCTGACGAGGGCACGGTGAACTGAGCCGTCTCTTCGTCGGCAAAGCCGTTCTGGGCGTATGAGTTATATGTGGCGAGGGTGGTGGTCTGCGATGATGCCGTCGCTGCCGTGCCCATCGACACGCTGAACGATGCCGGATATGACGCTATTGACGACTTGGCCTTGAAGGCGAGGATATAGCGAGTGCCGGGCGTCAGCTCCACTGCCGGCGAGATAAACCAGTCGTCGGCATCTTTGTCGTAGCCGTGATAGGCGCCGCCCACCAGCACGTTATCAAAGCGCGTAGCATCATACTCCCACTTTGCAGCATCGCCATCGAGGTTTTCTATGGTCCACTGCTTGAAGCCCGCGTCATCGTTGAGCAAGCTGAAGGCTTTCACCTCAGTGCGCTCGCCGGCGAGGTCGTCGAGGTTGATGGTCTTGGAGGTCAGAGCCGACTCCTTGTCGCCGAGCACCATGGCCACGGCGAAGGTGGTCTGCCCGGCAAAAGTGGCCGGAGTGACTACATACTCTGACACGGCGCCGGCGGTGACATCAATCTCGCCTACCCGGCTGCCGGCGCAATAAATGCGAGCCTTGAGCTGGCCCACCAGCGGCGCCTTGTTGCTGTCGTATTTGGCATTGTACCATTTCAGGGCGACTGTTTGGCCGGAGATGTTGGGCGTGGCAGTCATTGCCGGCGCCGGCTGCGGCGTCTGGGCTGCCGTCTCCACCACTTTGATTGACTTTAAGATGACCACACCGTTATCGGCCGGCGAGGTCACCTTGAAGCCTATGTTGTAGTTGCCGTCATGGTCGGCAATGATATGAGCATAGCGAGTGACAATGCCGGTCTGGTTGGCATAAGCCTTGTCGCTAAGGAGCGTGGTCATTGCATCGGCCGATGCTCCATAGCCACTCATCACGGCCACTGCGTCGGCACCAAAGGAGCCGCGCTGAGCCACGGAGTATTGCACCAGATAGTGTTTGCCGGCAGTCACGGCAAATGACGGGGTGAACAGCCAATCATCGGCGGCCGTATTGCAGCCCATGCCATCATAAGAGATGCCCTTGAGGCTCGTCAGGGCCTGCCAAGTGTTGCCGTCGTTGTTTTCATCGACGATGGTCCAATCCGTGATGTCGGAGCCACCGGTGCTGAAATCGCGCTCGAAGACCGCAGCGTCGGCCGACGCCATCGTCATCGTCACTGCAAGCGCGAGTACGGCTTTTAATGTGGTATTTTTCTTCATAAAGGGATTGATATTTGTTATGATACTATTAGTTGTGTCAATTTCGTGGCAAATATAAAACATTTTTCGGAATATCGCCTTGATTTGAAATATTTTTAACCGCCACGGCGCCATTATTCCAAATAAAAGTATGTGGTGAAACGATGCCTGCGGTGATGGCGTTGGATTTTTTGTCACGGCGAGGGATACAACTTTGATAATAAGCGCGATGCGCATCGAAGTGACAAAGAAGCAGGGGGGTCAGCTGTCGCAAGGGTCAGCGTTGATAGCGGCGATGATGAGCTGAGGCTCGAAACCGCGGGCAGCGGCGTGGCGTAAGAGGCGTAGCCGCCCCTCGCGGGTGTCGGCGTCGGGGGTGAGGCGGCGCTTGGCATCGATGGTGGCTCGCAGAGCCTCGCTGTAGGCTTGGGCATCAATGTCGGCGAGGGCTTCGTCGATGATGTCGGCAGCTACGCGCTTGGCGATGAGGGCAGCTCTGATTTTGAGGCGCCCCCAGCGGTTGAACAGCACCTTGTCGCGGGCAAAGACGCGAGCAAAGCGGCGGTCGTCGATAAAGCGAGTCGCCGTCAGCCGCGCCACGATGGCGTCGGCCTCGGCAGTGGCGATGCCCCATTGGCGCAGTTTGAGACGTATCTCGCCGGAGCAGTGCTCGGCGCGTGCACACATCTCCTCGGCGCGGATGATGGCTTGCTGTGGTGTGAGGGGGTTAGGCATCGGTGTGAGGCTTTATGGCTGTGGCATAGCGCTCACGGCCCAGGTAATCGCGATGCAGAGCCACATCGTCATAGCCCATGGCGGTGAGCATCGAGCCCATGGCAGCGCCGTGCAGCGGGTTGATTTCGAAATATAGCTTGCCGCCGGGGCGCAAAGCTTCGCCGGCCTGATCGGCTATGGCGCGGTAGAAGAGCAAGGGGTCATCATCGGGCACAAAGAGCGCGCCGTGGGGCTCATAGTCGAGCACACGGCGGTCCATAGCGGCGGCCTCGCTGCAGCACACATAGGGCGGATTGCTGACGATGATGTCGTAAGCCTCGCCGTCGAGGCGCAGGGCGAGGGCGTCGGCGCAGGTGAAATGCACCTTGGCGCGCAGCCGCCGGGCGTTGTCGGCAGCCACAGCGAGGGCATCGGCGCTGATATCCACGGCCTCGACACGCGCAAAGCGCAGGGCGCGAGCCAGCGTGATGGCTATGCAGCCCGAGCCGGTGCCCACGTCGAGCACGCGCAGGTCGGGCTCGTGCGCGGCATCGTCGATAATCATATCGGTGAGCGCCTCGGTCTCGGGGCGGGGAATGAGCGTGGCGGGGGTCACGGCGAAGTCTATGCCGGCAAAGCGCGCCTTGCCCACCACATACTGCACCGGCTCGCCCGCCACGACACGCGCGGCGGCGCGGCGCAGACGCTCCACGGTGGCCTCTTGCAGCACGCGGTCGCCATTGACGATGACGGCCGTGGCATCGTAGCCCAGCAGGTCCTCGATGATGATGCGCGCCACATCGCGCGCCTCGCTGCCCAGCGGCGCGAGCTGCGCCCTGAGGGCGGCGCTGAGGCGCGCCAACGTCATCGGCGCGTCAGAGTCAGATGATGCTATGGGCGATAGTGGTGATGACATCAGTCGTAGTAGCCGTTGTCGTTATCGTCCTCGAGGTCGCTCTCATAGAGCCATATCTGCTCGTCGTCGATGGGCTCGTCGTCGTCATCGTCACCGTAGTCGGCATCAGCGGCGGGCGCGGCATCGGAGCCGTCATCGGCCGAGTCGTCATAGTCGTCGTAATCGTCATAATCGTCGTAATCGACGCCGCCGTCGTCATACTCTTCGCCCCAGGCATCGGGGCTTATCGAGCGCAGGTCTTCGCCCTCGAAGTCGTCATCTTCGGCCATCGGGGTGTTTTCAAAGATAAACTCGTCCTCCTCGCGCACACGGTGCTGGCCGTCGAGGGGGCGATGTATGATATCGGGTGTGGCGAGCTGATTGGCTTCGTCGGTGATGGCGCGCCACAGAGTGTCCTTAAGCTCGGTGAGGCCCTCTGAGGTGATTGACGATATAAAGACGTGAGGCACATCGGGCGGCAGTGTCTTGGCAATCTCCTGCTCGAGCTCCTCGTCGAGCATATCGCTCTTGGTGATGGCGAGGATATGATGCTTGTCGAGCAGCTGAGGATTGAATTGCTGCAGCTCACGGCGCAGTATGGCATATTCGGCGGCTATATCGTCGGCATCGGCAGCTATCATAAACAGGAGCACGGCGTTGCGCTCTATGTGTCGTAGGAAACGCAGGCCCAGGCCTTTGCCCTCGCTGGCGCCCTCGATGATGCCGGGGATGTCGGCCATGGCAAAGGAGCGGTTGTCGCGATAAGCCACGATGCCCAGCTGCGGCTCCATGGTGGTGAAGGGATAGTTGGCAATCTTGGGGCGGGCGGCCGAGAGCACCGACAGCAGCGTGGATTTGCCGGCGTTGGGAAAGCCCACGAGGCCCACATCGGCGAGCATTTTAAGCTCCAAGATGATGCTCTTCTCTATGGCGGGCTCGCCGGGCTGGGCGAAACGCGGGGTGCGGTTGGTGGCGCTTTTGAAGTGCCAGTTGCCGAGGCCTCCGCGGCCGCCACGCAGCAGATACACCTCCTGGCCGTCGTCAGTGACCTCGCACAGATATTTTCCGGTGTCGGCCTCAAAGACCACGGTGCCGCAAGGCACCTCTATTATCACATCGTCGCCATCTTTGCCGAAGCTGCGCCCCTTTGAGCCGGCGGTGCCGTTGCCGGCAAAGATATGTCGGCGATACTTCAGAGGCAGCAGAGTCCACATATTGCGGTTGCCTTTGAGAATGATATGTCCGCCACGGCCGCCGTCGCCGCCGTCGGGGCCTCCCTTGGGCACATATTTGGCGCGATGGAAGTGGCACGAGCCGGCGCCTCCCTTGCCGCTGCGGCAGAGGATTTTCACATAGTCGATAAAGTTGCTTTCAGCCATAGTGGTGTGATGATGTGATGTAGTGTTGATAAAAAAATCGAAAGTGCGCTGCTTCGCAGTAGCGCACCTCCCTCATAACCAAAATTCAAATTATGCTTATATATTGCTTGCGTCTAACAATTGTATATTGCATAGTGGCCGTTTGTGGCACTCACCCTTAAGGCGGTGATTACCGATTGCAAAATTAATACCTTAAAGGCACACTGCAATAGAAGAAATGTTATTAAAGCAAAAATATACTTAAATCTGAATATCGCAAGGAGCGATGCGCCGCGCTCGGCGGCAGCGCGAGCTTATTTCTCGCGCATATACACATTGATGGGCGTGCCGGTGAATGTCCAGTGCTCGCGTATCTTGTTTTCGAGATATCGGCGGTAGGGGTCCTTGACCCACTGCGGCAGGTTGCAGAAGAATATGAAGGTGGGCACCACCGAGCCTTTGAGCATGGTGATGTACTTGATCTTGACAAACTTGCCTTTATTGCTTGGCGGGGGGAATGCCTCGATGTCGGCGTGGAGCACCTCGTTGAGCTGCGAGGTGGGCACCGTGCGGCGGCGATTTTTGTACACCTCCACGGCGGTCTCGATGACGCGGTATATGCGCTGGCGTGTCTGCGCCGAGGCAAAGATTATGGGGAAGTCAGTGAAGGGGGCAAAGCGCTCGCGTATGGTGTCCTCGTAGTGCTTGATGGCCTCGGGCGACTTATCGCCGGCGATATCCCATTTGTTGACCACGACCACCAGGCCCTTCTTGTTGCGCTGTATCAGTGAGAAGATGTTGACATCTTGTGTCTCGATGCCTCGCGTGGCGTCAATCATCAATATGCACACGTCGCTGGCCTCGATGGCGCGTATGGAGCGTATCACCGAGTAGTATTCGATGTCCTCGCTGACCTTGTTTTTCTTGCGTATGCCGGCGGTATCGACCAGATAGAAGTCAAAGCCGAATTTGTCGTAACGCGTGTAGATGGAGTCGCGCGTGGTGCCGGCGATGTCGGTGACGATATGGCGGTCCTCGCCGATAAAGGCGTTGATGAGCGATGACTTGCCGGCGTTGGGGCGGCCTACGATTGCAAACTTGGGTATGTCGAGCGTTGCCTCGTCGTCATCGGCAGCGGCGGCGGGCAGGTGTTTGAGCACCTCGTCGAGGATGTCGCCGGTGCCGAAGCCGCTGACAGCCGACAGCGGCAGGGGGTCGCCCAAGCCCAGCGAGTAGAACTCTGACACATTGTAGAGCCACTCGTTGTTATCAACCTTGTTGGCGATGAGCAGCACGGGCTTATTGGAGCGGCGCAGTATCTCGGCCACATGGTCGTCGAGGTCAGTGACGCCGTTGGTGGTATCTACCACAAAGAGTATCACATCGGCCTGCTCTATGGCCACCTGCACCTGGCGGTTGATTTCAGCCTCGAAGACATCGTCGGAGTTGACGACCCATCCGCCGGTATCGACGATAGAAAATTCCACGCCGTTCCACTCCACCTTGCCGTACTGTCGGTCGCGCGTGGTGCCCGAGGTGGGGTCCACGATGGCGGTGCGTGTCTGTGTCAGGCGATTAAAAAGAGTAGATTTACCCACATTGGGGCGCCCTACGATAGCTACGAGTTGGCTCATATAGTGGTGCTTATATTGTAATTATTGTGTTGATACAAAGGTAATGTTTTTATTCGATATAACCAAAGCGGCGCAGCAGGCCGTCGCGGTTGCGCCAGTCGGGCTCCACCTTGACAAAGAGCTCGAGAAACACGCGCTTGTCAAAGAAGCGCTCTATGTCGCGGCGAGCATCGGCCCCCACCCTCTTGAGGCGCTCGCCGCCGCGGCCTATGATGATGCCCTTTTGGCTGTCGCGCTCCACGTATATCACCGCCATGATGTGGATAGATGTGTCTTTCTCATCAAATTTCTCCACGATGACCTCCACGGAGTAAGGCACTTCCTTGTCGTAGTTGAGGAGTATCTTCTCGCGAATGATTTCGGTGACGAAAAAGCGGGCGGGCTTGTCGGTGAGGGCATCGGTGCCGAAGTAAGGCTCGCCCTCGGGCAGCAGCTCCACGATGCGGCGCTGCAGGTTATCTACATTGAAGCGCTCGAGCGCCGACGTGGGGAAGAGCTCGGCCTGCGGCAACATCGAGTGCCAGCGCTCGGCTATGGCGTTGAGGTCGGCGTTGCCTTTGAGCAGGTCGATTTTGTTGATGACCACGAGCACGGGCACCTTCTCCTTGGCCACCTTGGTGAGGAAGTCAATGTTCTTTGACGGGTCCTCAACCACATCGGTGACGTAGAGCAATACATCGGCATCGATGAGGGCCTCCTCGCTGAAGCCGAGCATGCTCTCTTGCAGCTTGTACTTGGGCTTAAGCACGCCCGGGGTGTCGGAATACACAATCTGGTAAGCTGGGTCGTTGACGATGCCGGTGATGCGGTGGCGTGTGGTCTGCGCCTTAGAGGTGATGATGCTCAGGCGCTCGCCCACGAGGATGTTCATAAGTGTAGATTTGCCCACGTTGGGGTTGCCCACGATGTTGACAAAGCCTGACTTGAAGTGTGGTTGCATAATAGTGCTGGTGGTGGTGCTGGTGGTGGTGGATGGTGAGTTGGCGACAGATGGTGAGCCCCGGGGGCTGCTTATGTATCAACCGCAACCCCGCGCCGGGCGTGATGCTCTGTGCGGGGTTGCGATATAAGGCTATCGGCAGCGCCTCTGACGCTGCTTATCAGATATCCCAGACGAGATACATGGCGCCCCAGGTAAATCCGGCGCCGAAGGCGGTGAGCACAAGTTTGTCGCCCTTGTGGAGGCGGTCTTTGTACTCATCGAGACACAGCGGTATCGAAGCGGCTGAGGTGTTGCCGTAATGCTCGATGTTGACGAGCACCTTCTCGCGGGGGAATTGCGCGCGCGCTGACACGGCCTCGATGATGCGCAGATTGGCCTGGTGGGGTATGAGGTAAGCCACATCGGCGGCGGTGATGTTGTTGCGCTTCATCACGTCGAGGGTGGAGGTGAGCATGTCAGACACGGCGTTCTTATACACGTTGCGACCATCCTGGAAGAGGTAGTGCTCGCCGGCATCTACGGTGGCGTGAGAGGCGGGCTTGGCAGAGCCGCCGGCGGGATGGTAGAGGTGGGGAAGACCTTCGCCATCGACGTGGAACACGGCATCGATAACGCCCTTGGTGGCATCGGCGGTAGGCTCCACGAGGGCGGCGGCGGCGGCATCGCCGAAGAGGGGGCAGGTGGCGCGGTCAGCGTAGTTGGTCATTGACGACATCTTCTCGGCGGCTACGACCACTACCTTCTTGTAAAGGCCGCTCTTGATGTAGGCGTTGGCATCCTGCAGGGCCACGATAAAACCGGCGCAAGCGGCCTGGATATCGTAGGCGTAAGCGTTGGTGAGCTTGCAGCCGTGAGCTATGATAGAGCCCGTGGAGGGGAAGCGGTAATCGGGGTTTGAGGTGGCACAGATGAGCAAATCGATGTCAGCGGCATCGGTGCCGGTACTTTCGAGCAGACGATCTACGGCTTTGATGCCCATATACGATGATCCGGCATCGCTCTTGAGGATGCGACGCTCTTTGATGCCCACGCGAGTGGTGATCCACTCATCGTTGGTATCGACCATCTTTGACAGCATATCGTTGTCAAGGATATCATCCGGGACATACGAAGCCAAGCCTAAAATGCGTGCGTTAAGCATTGGTGGGGTTGGAGGGGGGTGGGTGATGGGGTTAAATTGGTTAAAGTAATAATACGAAAATTCTCTCCTAAGGCCTGCCGGCGGTGTGCCGCCCGGAGGTTAGGAGATTGTTTTCGTGCCGGGGCGCCGCGAGTGCCACAGTCATGGGTGAGTTAATGAGGCTCGCGGAGCACATGCTCAGACAGCAGCTTCTTTCTCTATAGCCTGCTTGCCGCGATAGTAGCCACATTCGCCACATACGGTGTGGTAAACGTGCCATGCGCCGCAGTTGGGGCAGATAGCGAGAGTGGGGGCCACGGCCTTGTCGTGAGTTCTGCGCTTGGCAGTGCGGGTCTTTGATTGCTTGCGTTTAGGATGTGCCATTGCTGTATTGTTTTTTATGTTTGATAATCTATTATGTTTGGCTGTCGGCGCTGTAGCGCGGTGCTTGCGAGCCGACAGGGGTATTGGGTCGGTAGGTGTCAGTTGTCGCTGTCATCGAAGTCGGCGGCGAGGCCTTGGAGAGCGGCCCAGCGCGGGTCAATCTCTGTGGGGGCATCGGGGGCGTCGGCATCGGTGTCAGCGGCAGCGTCGGCGCGATGCTTTTTGAGCAGGGCGCTCATCTGCTTGTTGCACTGGCCTTGCGGGTGCACGTGCTTGATGGGGATAGCGAGGGCGGCGGTGTCAAAGAGCATATATGCCACATTGAGGGTGGTGTCGCTCTCGGGGATGACGAGGAGCTCGTCAGAGTCATCGTTGTAGTCGGCACCATATTTCACGGTGATGTGATATGTGGTATCGACAGGCATCACTAAGTCATCAAGACAGCGGTCACAGAGCAGTGTCAGTGTGCCGTGCAGGGCGAATGTCAAATCGTAGAGGTCATGGGCATAGACGGCATTAAGCTCCACATCGATGTCGGCATCGCGCACCTCGTCGCTCTCCATATTGGCGAAGAATTGCTTATCGAGACGGTAAGCAAAATGGTGGGCGCCGGGGGCGAGGCTTTTGAGCGGCAGCTTAAATTCGGTAAACTTTCCCATCGGTCAGCGATTTGAAAAACTTTGCAAAGTTATAGAAAAAGGCTCAAATACGCAACTTTTAATGCCACAATTTGTCACACAATTTGTCAATATTGCTCGTTGGCATTGGGGAAATCGGCGGTTTTGACATCGTCAATGTATCGCGAGACGGCGCTATTGATGATGGTGGAGAGGTCGGCATAGCGGCGCAGAAACTTGGGCGAGAAGCCTTTGTTGATGCCGAGCATATCGTGCATGACGAGCACCTGGCCATCGACGCCGCTGCCGGCGCCTATGCCGATGACGGGTATTGACACCTCTTGGGCCACACGGGTGGCCAGCGCGGCGGGTATCTTCTCGAGCACGAGGGCAAAGCAGCCTATCTCCTGGAGCATGCGCGCGTCGGAGACGAGCTTGGCGGCCTCGGCCTCTCCCTTGGCGCGCACGGCGTAGGTGCCGAATTTGTTGATTGACTGGGGCGTGAGGCCCAGGTGGCCCATCACGGGGATGCCGGCGCAGAGGATGCGCTCTATTGACTCGCGTATCTCGGCGCCGCCCTCCATCTTGACGGCCTCGGCGTGGCTCTCTTTCATGATGCGGATGGCTGAGGCCAGCGCCTCCTTGGAGTTGCCCTGATAGGTGCCGAAGGGCATATCGCAGACCACCAGAGCGCGGCTCACGCCTTTGATGACGCTCTTGGCGTGGTAAATCATCTGGTCGAGGGTGATGGGCAGCGTGGTCATATTGCCTGCCATGACATTGGAGGCGGAGTCGCCCACAAGGATTACATCGATGCCGGCTTCGTCGATAAGTTTTGCCATCGAATAGTCGTAAGCGGTGAGCATTGCTATCTTCTCGCCGCGCTGTTTCATCTCGCTGAGGCGGATGGTGGTGACTTTGCGTTGGTTATCTACGGTGTTGGTTGACATGATTGTAGCTGATTTGTAGTAAAAAATTATTTTTTTACGATAGATGTAATATCGGATGCTATATTAATATATGTGTGTATCTCTGCCGTGATGGCCTGCCTATGCATCGGCATCGGCTGAGCGGGCGCCGTCGGCGTCGGAGGCCACATGCTGCGACACTTTGATGAGCTCGATGCGGTTGGCTGACTTTTTGAGGATCTCAAAGCGGAGGTTGCCGAGCACTATGCTGTCGCCTTGTGAGGGTATTGCGCCGGTGCTGCACAGGATGTATCCGGCGAGGGTCTGATACTGGTCGTCCTCGGGGATGTCGAGGTCGTAGGCCTCATTGAGCTGCTCGATCTCGCAGCGGCCCGAGAATTCATACACGCCGTCGGCTATCTTGCGCTGCGTCAGGCGCGAGGTGTCGTGCTCGTCTTGTATGTCGCCGAAGATTTCTTCCACGAGGTCTTCGAGGGTGATAAGCCCGGCGGTGCCGCCAAACTCATCTACGACGATGGCGGTGGAGCGCTTTTGCTGCAGCAGGCGCCGCATCATCTTGTTGGCGAGGAAGTTCTCGGGGGCGTAGAGCACGGGCTTGATGTGCTCATGCCAGTCGGCGGTGGCGTCAAATAGCTCGCTGACGTGGATATACCCGCGGATGGTGTCGATGTCGCCCTCATAGACGATGATCTTGGAGCGGCCCGACGAGGTGAAGAGCCTGACCAGGTCGGCGCGCGTGGTGCCCTCGATGTTCACGGCCACAATCTCGTTGCGCGGGGTCATGCAGTCGCGCAGGTGCGTAGAGGAGAAATCCAGAGCGTTCTGGAAGATTTTCACTTCCTTCTCCACGGTCTCGCTCTTCTCCTCGAGGTCGTCGATGGTCTCTTCGAGGAAGTCGTTGAGCTCGCCGATGGAGATCAGGCGCAGGCGGCTATTGTGGTTCTTGACGCCTGTGAGGCGCATCAGCGCGCGCGACAGATTGGTGGTGAACAGCGAGATGGGGTAAAAGAGCAGGTAAAACACATAGATGGGCATCGCCAGCAGGCGCAGGGTGCGGTTGGGGTTGATGCGCGAGATGGTCTTGGGCATATACTCGCCCACGATGAGTATCACGCCGGTGGAGATGATGGTCTGGGCGGTGAGCACCAGCGCCTCGCTGCTGATGTAGCGCGTGAGCAGCGGCTCCACCAGGGCGGCGGCGCCCATACCATACACCACGAGCATGATATTGTTGCCCACGAGCAGCGAGGTGATGAAGAGCTCGGCGTCGGAGTAGAAGCGCCCTATGATGCGGCGCACGAGGCCGCCGCGCTTGGCGTCAATCTCGATGCGCACACGGTCGGCGGTGACATAGGCGATTTCCGTGCCGGAGAATAGTGCCGAGAAAAACATTGACACCAATGTGATGATTATCCATGACGATAGTTCCATGACTGCGATTTAGATATATGCCGAGATGATGATGGTGACGGAGGGGTTAATGACGAATTACGCGCTTGCCTGACGCTGAGGGGCCTGATGGCGCCGTAGATGTCGGCGTCGTGGGGGCGATGACGGGGGCCGGGCGGCGCGCTGAGGCGCGCTGAGGCGCCGCGGTGTGGCGGCCGCCCGTGGTGGCGTGGACCGCGGTGTCGGGAGCGGCGCTGTCGAGGCTTATGGTGGCGCGGGGAGCGCCGGCGCCGGCGCGCTTATCCACGGGTATGATGCCGGTGGGGCGCCGCACGATGTAGGCGGTCATATTTTCGTTTGACTCAAAGCCGTAGCCCTCGATGATGCGGTCGGTGCGCACGATGTGTATGAATGAGTCGCTATACACCTTGCGGGCGGCTTGGTCCCAGAAGAGCTGCTCGGTGAGGAAGCTGTCGCGAAGGGTGTTGACCATGCGCACATTGCCGTCGAGCTGCCACAGGCGTTTGCGGCTGAAGTAGCGCGCCTCGAGGGCGTTGACGCGCCCCTGCACATGCATCGCCAGGTCATAATGCTCTAACTGCAAGCCTTGCGGGAAGAGCCAATAAGGCTCCTGCGCCTCATCATACATGCGCCACACGGGGGCGGTGATGTGATAGCGCGTGTAGCCGGAGTCGGAGATGAAGGTCTCCACATCGGTGGTGGCCATGGTGGCCACGGTGTCGCCCACGTTAGCTACATAGCTATGCTGCTCTTCGCCACACGAGGTGGTGGTGCACAGGGCGGTGGTGATGCCTACGGCGAATGATGCGACCAATAGCGATTTCATAATCCTTGCCTGCGGCGCCGCCCGGGTGTGAATGCGTGGGGAGGGCGGTGGAGCCGCGTGGCTGCTGTGTGGCGGTTAATAGAGTTTATTCTTGCGGAACCACATCTCGTTGAAGTTCACGCCAAGCGATATCTGCAGGTAGTCTTCGCGGATTAGCGAGGAGGGCGTGGCTTGGCGGCGCAGCCAGCTGACGCCCAGGTTGACGACGCTCTTAAATCCGGGCACGGGGAAGCCGAAGCCCATGGAGAGGCCATACTGGCGCACGTTGTTGCCCTTGACGATGATGTAGTCGCGCACATAGTTGCCGCCCAGGCGGTATTGTATGCGGCGCAGGTAGCTGCCGCGAGGGTTGGGCTGCCATTGCAGGCCCACGGCTATCTTGTAGCGGTCGGTTAGCACGCCCTCGCTGTTGTTGTTGATGTCGAGGTATTTGGCGTTGCTCCACGGCTGGTAGGTGAAGTCGGCCTCAACGAGGAGGCGGCTGCGCCACTCATAGCTGACGCCGGCGCCCCAGCTCGAGGCAAGGGAGTATCTGCCGGCGAGGGGATTGTCGCCGCTGGCCTCGGGGTTTTCTTTGTCGATGTCGTAGTAGTATGTGCGGGTGTTGCCGTGGAGGTTTTTGCCGGGGCTGAAGGTGAGGCCGAGGGTGAGGCGGTCGGTCTTGCCGATGCGCTGCACATATTGGGCGCCGAGGTTGAGATACCAGTCGCGCACCTCCAGCTGGCGCTCATACAGCGAGGTGGAGCCTGACTGGGTGATGGCGTAGGTGTCGTTGAAGATGGTGCCGAAGAGATAGGCTATGTTGAAGCCCAGCGAGAGGCCGCCCCAGGGGCGATAAGCCACGCCGGCATAGAGCTCGTTGATGCTGCCGGAGCCTTGACGCGAGGCGGTGCCGTGGGTGATATCATTGCCGAAGGCATAACCCACCGACGAGAAGGGCAGCAAGCCGATGCTCATGCCCATGCGTTTGCTCAGCGGAAACTGCGTGGTGATATAGTCGAGGCCGCCGCCAAAGGTGGCATCGCTGACCTCGGCGCCGTTGACGGTCTCTTTCTGCCACAGCTCGGTGGCGGTGACGCCCATGTCAAAGAGGAATGTCAGCGAGTCGATGCGCGCATAGGAGGCGGGGTTCATGACGTTGATTTGGCGGCCGGAGGCCATAGCGTAGCCCACGCCGCCCATCTGGCGCTGCGCCGCCGAGGCGTTGTCGCTCAGCAGGCCATAGCCGTAGCGCGAATAGGGGGAGACCACGCCGTTTTGCGCCGTGACCACGGTGGCGGAGGCTATGATCAGCGCCGCCACAGCGGCAATGGACTTAATGATACCGGTTTTCATTATATTGCAAGATACTTTTTAATCCTATATGTACTAACTTAGGCTCTATGATGAGCGTGGCGGCGTCATAGCCGTCGGCAGCGAGCAGCGGAGCTAACAGCGAGGCATCGCCGCCGGTGAGCACCACCACGGCGGCCTGCAGCTGTTGCCGATAGTACTCTATCTCGGCCACTATGCCGCGGAGCACGCCGCTGCGTATGGCATCGGCGGTGGCGTCGGCTATCAGCGGTGTGGCGCCGACGAGCGCCACGGAGGGCAGCGCCGCGGTGTTGGCGGCGAGGGCCTGCACGCGAAGGGCGGCGCCGGGGGCTATGTTGCCGCCGAGATGGTCGCCGCTGTCGGTGACCACGTCGTAGGTCACTGCCGTGCCGGCATCTACCACCAAGGCGCGGCGATGCGGAGTCAGCTCCAAGGCGCCGGCCACGGCAGCGAGACGGTCAGCGCCCAGGCCGGGGCCATAGCTCACGCCGAAGGGCAGCGCGCTGTCGCGGCTGAGGTCATAGCTGCGCGCACACACCTCGCTCAAGAGGCTCAGACACTCGGCCTTGTGAGGGCCCACGCTGCATAGGATGCCGGCGTCGGCCTTGCCGCAGCCCATGGCGCGCGCCACCTCGTCGGCGCTGCCGAGGCACACGATGTCGTCGCCGCGCCATAGGGCGGCTTTGGTGGCGCTGTTGCCTGAGTCTATTGTTATATATAGTGCCATTTTCGCGCAAAATTACACATAATCCCACAATTACCACCTATAATTCATTTATATTAACAGTTTTCAGTGGGCTCTTAAAGCAGCACCGCCGCTCGCGCGAGGCGCGGGCGGCGGTGTGTATCCCTTATGAGGGGGATGCCGGGTTAGCGGATGTACTGCTTGGTGACGGTGTTGCCGCGACGCACTACATATACGCCACCGGCGGTGGGAGCGGCTACGCGCACGCCCTGCAGGGTGTAGTACTCGGCATCGGCAGCTGCGTCGGCAGCGATGTTGCTGACGCCTGACCACTCGCTCACGGTGAGGGTCACGAGATAGTCGGTGAAGGTCACCTCAAACTTGTAGGTGCCGGCGGGCAGCTTCATCGAAGCATCTACGCCGCGCTGCAGCTCGGTAGCCTCGTCGAGGTTGATAGCCTGGTCAGCACCTTGAGCGCCGCTCCAGCGGGCTGCGTTGACATCGTCCCAAACGGCGCTTTGCACCTCGGTGAAGGCGAAGTAGCTGTTGCCATTGCCACAGTCATCAGCGATGCCGGTGTAGGTGAATACGTTGTCGTTCTTCTCGCATGCGATGGCCTCAGCCGGAGTGAAGTTGTTGCCATCAATGTAGCCGATGATGTAGAGGTTGTCGGGCACGGCGATAGGCTCAGCGATGGTATATTCATACTGAGTACCATTGGCACTCAGCTCGGTGTTATTCCACATGGTGTAATCGAAGGTCTCGCCATCCCAGTCATCGTTCACAAAGCCGGCACTGACAAAGAGCTTGGTAGCCTCGTTGATGACGAAAGGCTCGGTGTAGGTTACAAAGGAAGCGTTGGTAAGCTCAGACTCGTCATTGAACAGCACATAGAAGATCTTAACGCCTTCAGTAGCGCAAGAGAGGGTCACCTCGGTGCCGGGGCGCACTGCGCCGGAAGCAACAGATGCCTCGGGCTGGGCAACATACACCTCCCAGCTGAGGGGCTCAACCTCGCTCTCGTTGTAGCCGGGAGCTACAGCCTTGGCATATATGGATACATGCTTGTGCATGGTGATAGGCTCGGTGTATTCAATCCACTCGCCGCCTTCTTCTTCGGTGTAGTAGATGGTGGCGCCTTCGGTCTCGCAAGTCAGCTCATATTGGTCGCCGTCGCAAACCATAGTGCCTTCTTTCTGGTGGATTATAATATAACCGGGAGCATCAGCGGCGGGCAGGCGGTCATATTCGGTGGGGTAGAACTGCAGAGTGCCATTGTAGATAGAGACGGCGGCCACGATGTCGTAGAGGCCGGGCTCTACAGACTCGAGCTTGAAGGTGTTGCGGAAAGCGTATTCAGCTTCGCCCTGGGTCACGGTGAAGTTGTCGGCCGTAGCATCGGGTGTAGCCTCGGTGATCTCGATGCCTTTCAGGATCAGCAGATGGTTGACCTGCGCGGCGGTGACGGCGCTCAGGTCGGTTACTTCCGCGAAGTCGGGCACTGTGACGTATTCTTCCTTAGCGGTGATGTCGCTCTGGGGCATGAGCTCGTAGGTGCCGTTGTAGTTATAGGCCTTTGCATACCAGTTGGGAGCGATGAGTTGGCCGGCTTCGAGATTGGTGCCTTGCTTATAGATGAGAGTGTAGTTGATGCCATCGGAGTCGGTGATATACACATTGCTACCATAGGCATAAGCCACAACGGGCACAAAGCCTACAGCAAATTCTTCAGAGTAAGCTTTGTTGTCCTCGGGCAGGGGCACTGCTGCGAGCATCGCGGCGAGTGACTCGTAAGGCTTGAAGAAGTTGAAGGTAGCTGTAGCTACGGCGCTTGTTTCGCCTTCTTTGACAGCGATAGCTTTAACTACAGTCGCTACGGTGGCATCAGCATTGAGGGGGAAGCCATCAGTGGGGTACACGGTAGAGGTGGCGTCAGGCTCAGCGCCATCAGTGGTGTAGTAGATGGTGGCGCCTTCGGTCTCGCAAGCGATAGTAACCACAGCGTTCTCGGTGGTGAGGAACTTGCCGCCGTTGGGAGTGATAACAGGCTTAGCCACAGCAACAGGCGTCACATCGCCGACCTCTTTGTAGAGGTAGATGTCGCTTTGTCCGGATGCGTAACAAGAAAAGAGTGGGCTGCCATTATTGTAGTTAAAACGCATAGTGTTCCTTGACGTTTGGTTGAACACTATCGCTGCAACGCCGGCGCTTGTTACTGAAATTTTGGCAGTAGCAGTCGCTTCGGGCGTTCCTGTCGTTGTCTTCAAATGGTTGCTGCCCGTAGATGCAGCATAGAGGTAGCCTGCATTGATAGTAGTAGCCTTGAAGTAATACGGATATTCAACACTTTCCGTAGCCTCGAGTGTCACGATTTCGACAGCTTCATCGTTAATGGTTATCACGTCATTAACGGGCGCTGTGACAGCTACGCCGGCGCGATTACTCGTTTTTTGCTCACCCATAGCGTAGTATGAGCCGCTGTTTTCGCCTACAATGATGTAGTTTTTGCCAACTTCGATGTCATCGGAGCCGGTCACGAGCTCATAGTCAGTAGCATAGGCTGAGAAGCCGGCCACCACTGCGAGCGCTGAAAGTAGTAATTTCTTCATAATTAGTGTAGTTGTGGTTGTTGTTTTTTGGTATGGGTTATCGGTTGTTGATTGTCTGGAGCAAAGGTAATCTAAATAATCGAAATAAGTATGAATAAAAGATTAAATTTTCATAAATCCCGCCCACCCCATTAGCCCAACCGGCCTGATTATAGCGTAGCGAGGGCGAGGCGAGCAGAGTTTAGGCTGATGTTGCCTGATGTCAGCATCGCCTCTTGACCGCCGAGGGCGCCGAGTGCACCGAGATGCGCGGCGGTTTGGCGGTGTCGGGGATTTTGCGTAATTTTGCAGTTGACAATGCTCACTATCTATAAGGCATCGGCAGGCTCGGGCAAGACCTACACTCTTGCGCTGGAGTATATCAAGCTGCTGCTGGGGCGCAAAACCCCGGCCGCCGGCAGCGACAGCTATGCTCTCAAGGGTAGCCGAGAGCTGCGCAATGAGCATCGCCACATCTTGGGCATCACATTCACCAACAAGGCCACCGAGGAGATGAAGAGCCGCATAGTGACGCGCCTCGACGAGCTGGCTCGCGACGCCGGCAGCGCCGAATATGGCGCCGCGCTGATGAAGACCTACCGCTGCGATGCCGCACCGCTGCAGCAGAGCGCCGCCACGGCGCTGCATCAGCTGCTGTGTGACTACCGCCACTTCCACATCAGCACCATCGACTCCTTCTTTCAGAGCGTGCTGCGCACCTTTGCCCGCGAGGTGGACCACCAAGGCGACTACGACATAGAGCTCGACGACGCCTACGTGATGACCGCCGCCGTGGGCATGATGCTCGATGAGCTCAACTACGGCGACTCCAAAACCACCGCCAAGATATACCGCTGGCTCCAAGACCTGGCCATAGAGCAGGTGGATAAGGGCAAAGATTTCAATATCTTCAACCGCCGCCGCCAATTCTTCAAGGATATTGTCAACTTTATCAAAAACACCGGCGCCGAGACCTTCAAGGCGTGCGCCGACAGGGTGCATAGCTATCTCAACGACGACCCCACACGGCTGCAGCGCTTCAAGAAGCAGCTCGCTGACCGCATCAAGGCGCTATACACCGCCCTCGAGGCGCAGACACGCGCGCTGGAGGCGTTGGCGGCCGCCGAGCTTGGCGATGCAAGCCTCGTGAAGCTCAGCCCCTACTTCGAGAAAATCAGCGCCGACACAGGCATAGACATCAGCGCCGACACCCTGGGCTTGCGACCCGCCAAGAGCGATGACAAGGTCAAGGGCAAGACCTTCAGAGCCTGCGCTGAAGGCGAAAACACCAAGATGTTTGCCAAGACACGGCTGCCCAAGGGCTGCTCGCCTTCGCAGACACTGTGCGACGAAATCAAAGCCTGGGCCACCGCCGTCAGAGACACATACACCGAAACCGCGATACTGAGCCGCACGCTGGAGGCCTGCCCCTCGCTCGAGGTGCTCTCCTACGCCAACGACTATGTGCAGCGCTTCCGCGATGTCAACAATATGATACTGCTGTCAGACACCAACGACCTGCTGCGCCGCATCATCAAAGAGTCTGAGACGCCGTTTATCTACGAGCGCATGGGCGTGGAGCTGGAGCATTTCCTCATCGACGAGTTTCAGGACACCTCGCGCATGCAGTGGCAAAACCTCAAGCCGCTGGTGAGCAACTCGCTAGCCTCAGACCACGATAACCTCATCATCGGCGACGAGAAGCAGGCAATATACCGCTTTCGCAACTCCGACAGCTCGATGCTGAACCGCACCGTGGCTGAGAACGACTTCCCCGGCCGACACATCATCAAAGGCACCGACATCAGCGACAACAGCAACCACCGCAGCGCCCACACCATAGTGCGGTTTAACAACACGGTGTTTCGCCGCTTTGCCGAAGACATCGGCGCCGACGGATATAACAATGTGACCCAAGGGCTGCCCGCTCACACCGCCGCCATCACCGGCTATGTGAGGGTCATCGCAAAAAACGCCGCCCGCCAACAAGCCGACGACGTCAAGACCGAGATACTCAAGGAGATGGCCGAGCAGATACAGCGACAGCACAGCGCCGGATATGCCTACGGGCAGATGGCCGTGCTCGTCAGAGGCCGCAAAGAGGCCGCCGACGTCGTAGAGTATCTGCTGGCCAACGCCCCGGCGGTGAAGGTGGCGTCTGACGAGGCGCTGCTGCTGCGCAGCTCTCAAGCCGTGAAGATGATAATCAGCGTGCTCGAAATCCTCGACAAAGCCGCCGACAAAGCTGCCGACACCACCACCAAGGCCGACACCACCACCAAGCCTTACTATGCCTCGCTCGAGGATGTGATGAAGCTATGCAGCCGATTTGAGTATCACTACACCAAATGCAACGACTGCAACAAGGCACTCAGCCTCGCCCTCGCCGACGATACCGACTTCGGCAACGTCATCGCCGCCCTGCGCCGCCACTCCAACCTGGTGGAGCTGATCGAGGCCGTAATAGCCACGCAGATCAGCGAAGAGCGCCGCGCCGACGAGATGGCCTACATCGCCGCCCTCCAGGACTATGCCATCGACTTCTCGACCCGATACAACCCCTCGCTCCACGAATTCCTGAAGTGGTGGTATGCCAAACGCGACATCCTCGCCATACCATCCGGCAAAGACACCGATGGCGTCACCGTGATGACAATCCACAAAGCCAAGGGGCTGGAGTGGGACTGTGTGCACATACCCTTTGCCAACTGGGATATGGCGCGCAACGACAGCCTGTGGCTGACACCTTGCCACATCACCGGCGTCGATGACGAGGTGCTGCCGCCGGCCATCTTCGTCAAGACCACCGCCGACTTTGCCAACAACGACAAAATCTACAGCTCCACCTACGCCAACGACATAAAAGCCCAGCAGCTCGACAATATCAATCTGGCCTATGTGGCCTTCACCCGCGCCCGCCGCGAGCTGTGTGTGTGGATGCCCGACAACAGCGGCCTCGCCGAACATCTCCAACGTGCTATCTTCGGCTCTAAAGACACCGATGCCAACGACTGCGAGATAGACCTCACGCAGTGTGTCGCCGTGCCTAACGCCGAGCTGACAATAGGCGAGCCCACTGTGCCCGAAGCCAAAAAGCCCGCCACCGGCACCACTCGGGTGCTCACCGACTATCACATCGACTTTGACAAGCTCGACACCACCCTCACCGCCATCATCAACAGCGAGCTGGAGGACCGCGGCACTCACATCGCCGACGACACCACCACCGCTGACACCGACACCGCTGAGGGCGACACGCTGTCGGCTCGCAACGCCATGGCCCGCCGGGGCATAGTGCTCCACGGCATCCTCAGCGAGATGACACTCATCACCGACCTCGACCACGCGCTGAGCGCCGCCACCACCTACGCCCACCTCAGCGACGCCGAGGTCAAAGAATACCACAGCATCATCACCGAGGCGCTGGGCTGCGCCGACAGCATCATCACCGAGCGCTGGTTCTCGCCCGAGGCCACAATACGCTGCGAGCAACCCATCTTGTGCAAAAACACCGACGACGACGGCGACGACGCCAAGGTGCTGCGCCCCGACCGCATAGTGCAGATGCCCGACGGCAGCGTGGATATCATCGACTATAAATTCACCTCGCGGCCTCACGACGAGCACCGCCGCCAGGTGGCCGAATACATCGACCTGATGCACTCGCTGGGCTACCGGAGTGTCAACGGATATCTATGGTATCCTCAGCTGCAAGAGATAATACCCATCAACAAGTAACAAACACCCCCCTGTATATATACACACTAAAAAACCACCACTCACATGAACAAGACACTGAGCCTGATAGCCATCGCCGCCGCTGCCCTCACCGCAGCGCCGAGCGCCGAGGCTTGCACCAGCCTGATTGCCGCCCGCGGCGCCACCACCGACGGCAGCACCATGATAACTTACGCCGCCGACAGCCATGTGCTCTACGGCGAGCTTTATCACCAAGCCGCCGCCGACCATGCCCCCGGCTCCATGCGCGTCATCAAAGACTGGGACACCGGAGTGTATCGCGGCGAGATACCCGAGGTGGCTCACACCTACGCCACAATAGGCAATATGAATGAGCACGGCCTCGTCATCAGCGAGAGCACCTGGGGTGGCCGCCCCGAGCTCGAAGGCTCAGGCATCGTGGATTATGGCTCGCTGATATACATCGCACTGCAGCGCGCCACCACCGCTCGCGAGGCTATCACCGTGATGACCACGCTGGTGCGCGACTACGGCTACGCCTCTGAGGGCGAGTCATTCTCCATCGCCGACGCCTCCGAGGTGTGGATCATGGAGATGATAGGCAAGGGCAAGGCCGACAAAGGCGCCGTGTGGGTGGCCCGCCGCATCCCCGACAACTGCATCAGCGGCCACGCCAACCACGCGCGCATACACCGCTTCCCCCTCGACGAGCCGCAGACCACCATCTACTCGCCCGACGTGATATCCTTTGCCCGCGAGCAGGGATACTACAGCGGCTCTGACGCCGACTTTGACTTCTCCAAGGCATACGCCATCACCGACTTCGGCGCGCTGCGCGGCTGCGACGCCCGCGTCTGGAGCTACTTCAACCGCTTCAGCGACGGCGGCGCCGATGCCTACCTCACCTGGATTGACGAGGGCCGCGGCGAGCCTATGCCCCTGTGGATTGAGCCCTCGCGCAAGCTCAGCGCCGACGACCTCAAGTGGATGATGCGCGACCACTTTGAAGGCACTCCCTACGATATGACCAAAGACATAGGCGCCGGGCCTTTTGACGTGCCTTACCGCTGGCGACCCATGACCTTCACAGTAGATTCGGTGGAATACACCAATGAGCGCGCCATCGCCACTCAGCAGACCGGCTTCTCCTTTGTGGCATCAGTCAACGCCTCGCGCCCCGAGGCCATGCGCGGCATACTGTGGTTTGGTGTCGATGACGCCAACACCTGCGTGTATGTGCCCGTCTTCAACTCCACGCCCGAGCCGCCGCATCAGCTCGCCCCCGGCAACGGCGACATGCTCACCCTCTCGTGGGACGCCATGTTCTGGGTCAACAACTACGTAGCCAACCAGGCCTACAACCGCTACTCGCAGATGATAGGCGACATCCGCGCCGTGCAGAGCGCCCTCGAAGACGGCATCACCGCCGCCGTGGACAAGGCCCGGACCGACATCGCCTCCATGCCTTACGCCCAAGCGCAAGCAGCCCTCGCCGACATCACTAACTACTGGACAGCAAAAGCCACCACCGACTATAAGGCTTTAGGCGACAAGCTGTTGGTGAAATACCTCGACGGCAATATCAAGCAAGAGAAAGACGGCCAATTTGTGCGCACCCCGGAGGGCATGTGCGCCCGCCCCACCTTCGGCGGATACAACGAGCGCTACTACCGATCCATTGTCAACGAGTGTGGCGAGCACCTGCGCGTAAAGACTTATTAATCACCCCACCAATCCAACCTATCACCCACCCCAACCACTCACACCGCTTACGATGAACGACTATATAGAATCGCGCTTTGACCTGGAGCCATGCCCCGGCGAAGACGCCACCGACCTGTTAGCGGCGCTGCTCGCCGACATCGGCTATGAGAGCTTTGTGCCCGACGACAAGGGCGTCACGGCATATATCCGCGTGGAGGACTATGACAGCAGCGCCATAGCCCCGGCCCTCGCCGACTTCCCCTTTGACTGCATCATCAGCCGCCACGATGTCACCATCGAGGGCCGCGACTGGAACGCCGAGTGGGAGCGTAACTACTTCCGCCCCATCGTCGTGGGCGATAAGTGTGTGGTGCACAGCACCTTCCACACCGACGTGCCCACCGCCCTTTACGACATCGTCATCGACCCCAAGATGGCATTCGGCACCGGCCACCACGCCACCACGGCGCTGATGCTCACGCGCCTGCTCGAGGCTGACCTCCAAGGCCGCGCCGTCATCGACATGGGCACCGGCACCGGCATCCTCGCCATCCTCGCCGCCATGCGCGGCGCCGCCCCCGTCACCGCCATCGAGATTGACGCCTTTGCCTATGACAACGCCGTGGAGAATTGCCGCCTCAACCACCACGCCGAGATACGCCTCATCCACGGCGACGCCACGGCCCTCGACGACGCCGACATAGCCCCGGCCGACTTCTTCATCGCCAACATCAACCGCAACGTCATCACCGCCGACATCGCCCGATATGCCGCCAAGCTCAAAAGCGGAGGCGCGATGCTGCTCAGCGGCTTTTACGAGGCCGACGTGCCCATCATCACCGAGGCCGCCGAGCCACACGGCCTCGCCGCCGCCGACATCATGGTGAAAGACAACTGGACCTGCCTTAAACTCATCAAACAATGACCCGCATCACTCTCAAAAGCCTGCTGCGCCCCGCATGCGCGATGATAGCAGTGCTCGCCACCATAGCCGCGAGCGCCGACGAGCCTCAGAGCACCGACACCGAGGGCGGCGACTCCTCCGCCGACGCCACCTCCGCCGTGAGCTTCTCGTGGGGCGCCGAGATAGGCTCCACCGTGGATCTCAGCGGACACGATATGACCTCGCTGGACTTCAGCGCATACTTCGGCATACGCCGCTCTTGGCTCGACTTTGCCGGCGTGGGCGCCGCCGCCAACATTGTGGTCAACAACTCCAGCCGCTCCTACCCGCTGTTTGCCAACCTGCGCTTCTCATTCACGCCGCGCAACCCGCTGCTCTTTGCCGACCTGCGCGGCGGCATGGCCCTCCACAGCATCGACCTGGTCACCGGCAGCAAATTCAAGCCCTTTGCCCAGGTGGGTGTGGGTGTGTATCTGGCGCGCGGCAAGCGCTTCAGCTCATACCTCATCGCCGGATATGCATGGTACAGCCGCTCGGGCATCAGCTTCGTACCCGAGACAGCCAATGCCACGCCGCTGCCTGAGGCCGAGAGCGGCGACACTGAGGGCGGCGAAGCCACAGCGCCTGCCGAGCCGGTGACACCCGATGTGCTCTCCGCCGAGCCGGTGATGCTCAGCGACCTGCAGTGCGCCTTCGTGCGCCTGGGCATTCGCTTCTGACCCGCCATCGCCCCCTACTCAACGCGCCACAGCGCCGATAAATCACATAAATTTGGCAATACGGCGCGTTTTGCTTATCTTTGCACGGAGATTACTCATACGCCCCTCCTCGCTACTTATCTTGAATTACTATCACCTTACAATTTCATAATAGCATGATTAAACTAAAACAAATCCTCGCTGCAGCGCTGATGCTGCAAGCAGCATTTGCGGTGAGCGCCAACGACTATGGCATTCCCACCGGCATCCAGCAGGGCAACATCCTGCATTGCTATGACTGGACCTTTGCCGACATTAAGGCAGAGCTGCCCAATATCGCCGCTGCAGGCTTCGGCGCCGTGCAAGTATCGCCCGTGCAGGGCAACTGCTCTAACAACGCCGAGTGGTTCTACGCCTACATGCCCTATGATATCGCATTCAAAGCCAACGGCAACGGCACCAAGGCGCAGCTGACCACCCTCTGCACCGAGGCCCACACCTACGGCATCAAAATCATCGTTGACGTCGTGGCCAACCACGTCAATCAAGCCGCCGGATACCACAACACCTGGTGGGACTCTAACGGCCGCGTGCGCTGGGATGGCGGCATCAACTATGGCAGCAGATACTCCATCACACACGGGCAGCTCGGCGAATACGGCGACGTCAACTCTGAAGACCCTGAGGTGCAAGCGCGAGCTAAAGAGTTCGTGCAAGTGCTCAAAGACTGCGGCGTAGATGGCATTCGCTGGGACGCCGCCAAGCACATCGGCCTCCCCTCTGAGTCATGCGACTTCTGGAGCACCGTCACCTCGGTGAGCGGCCTGTGGCACTACGGCGAGATACTCGACGGCCCCGGCGGCAACAAATACACCCTGCTCAAGGAATACACCAACTACATGACCGTCACCGACACCGAATACTCTGACGCCTGCCTCAACGCCATCAACGGCGGCAACGTGCCCTCGGGCTACGGCGCCTGGGTCACCAACGGCCTCGCCGACACTAAGGTGATATACTGGGGCGAGAGCCACGACACATACTCCAACGACGGCGGCAAGACAAAGACCGTGACACAAAACAAAATCGACCGCGCGTGGGCGCTCGGAGCGTGTCGCAACGGCGCCACCTCGCTCTACCTGTCGCGCCCGGCCGCCACTGAGCGCACCGCCATTCGCATGGGACAGAAAGGCTCCACTCACTTCACCTCCGCCGAGATAGCCGCCGTCAACCACCTGCGCAATGCCGCCGTCGGCACCGAAGAATACTACACCGGAGCCTCCGGCGTAGCATCTATCACCCGCAAAGGCATTGGCGCTTGCATCGTGCTCGGCTCAGGCGGAAACCGACAGGTCGAGGCTGCCAATGGCGGCGGTTATGTGCCCGCCGGCACCTACACCGATGAGGTGTCAGGCAACACCTTCACCGTCACCGCCACCACCATCAGCGGCAAGGTTGGCTCTACCGGCATCGCCGTGATCTACAAAGGCTCAACTCACTCCGGCGGCACCGACCCCGAGCCGCAGCCCGACCCCGATGGCAACTACACCATCTACTGGGACAACTCCGCCACCAACTGGACCAACGTATATACCTGGGTGTGGGATGACAACCACAATGCCCAAAACTACACCGGCGGCACATGGCCCGGCACCAAGATTGCCAAGGACAGCGCCACCGGATACCACAAATTTGAATTCACCTGCACCGTCAGCGACCCCGCTCTGATGTGCATCTTCAACGCCGGCAGCGACAAGGCCAAGACCGATGATTTTATTCTCTACAACCACGGCATCTACAATATGAGTGGCTTCACCGGACAATACGTGTCAGCCGTCAGCGACATCGCCGTAGATAGCGCCTCCGCGCCCGTCACATACTACACCCTCCAAGGCATACAAGTGGAGCAGCCCACCGAGGCCGGCATCTACATCGTGCGCCGAGGCAACAGCGTCACCAAGCAATACATACGCTAACCCGTCACCACCCCCCACCGTCGGGATACACACCGCCGCCCGCGCCCAGCGCGAGCGGCGGTGCCGCTTTATCACCCTATCCCTCAGCGCTCTCCGAGGGCTCCCGCTCCTCAAAAGCCACTACTAAAAAACGCCGCCTTAAAAAGGCCATAAGGCTATCATTCAGGCAATTAACCTTTTCGCTTCTCTACTTTTTGCAGCTGCGCTATTGCCGCCATATCGCCCTTGAGCTATCTTTGCAAAGCAAAGGGTGGAGGCTGAGCACCCTTGCCCTAAATCTGACGCCTCACCTCACCATCACCATGAATTAATCCTAAAATACGATAACTCAACCTAAAGATTTTTTACCCCATGAAAATCCAATTTCACAAGCTCACCCGACTGAAAGCTCTGCCGGCAATGCTATGTCTGCTGGCGAGCGTCAACGCCGCCGCCGACAGCCCCGTGGCCAACAGCGACGCCGTGGTCACCAGCGGCAACGCCCGCTTCACCGTGCTCACCCCGCAGATGATACGCATCGAGTACAGCGACAAAGGCATCTTTGAAGACCGCGCAACATTTGCCATCCAAAACCGTCAGCTCGACGTGCCCCCGTTCTCCACTTCCGAGGATGCCGAATACCTTTACATCACCACCGACAAGGCAAGCCTAAAATACCGCAAAGGCACCAACCCCAAGACCATACCCGCCTCCGGCGACAACCTCACCATCACCATCAGCCACAACGGCCACAATGAGGTGTGGTATCCCGGTAAGCCCGACCCACTCAACCTCAAAGGCACAAGCCGCACCCTCGACGGCGCTGACGGCGACAACCTGCGCTCCGAGCTGGAGGACGGCCTCATCTCGCGCTCCGGCTGGGCTGTCATTGACGACTCTTGGTCAGCTGCCCGCCCCGACGGTAGCCGCTCATTTGCCCTCGCAAAAAACGACGCCATCGGATATGACTGGTGGATCGACCGCAAAGACCCCAAAGCCCTCGACCTATACTTCCTCGGCTATGGCTCTGAATACAAAACCGCGATCTACGACTTCACACGCGTGGCCGGCAAGATACCCTTGCCACCGAGCTATGTATTCGGCTACTGGTACAGCCGCTATGCCTCGTACAGCGCCGACGACTATCGCTCTATCATGAACGACCTCAAGACCAACAATATCCCCACCGACGTGATGATCCTCGATATGGCGTGGCACTGGGACGGCAAGTCCGAGAGCCAGTCGGCCGGCATCGGCGGCTGGACCGGATGGTCATGGAACACCAACCTGATCCCCAACCCGCAACAGCTGCTCGGCGACATCCACAACAACGGCCTCAAAGTAGCACTCAACCTGCACCCCGCCGACGGCATCAACAGCTACGAGTCGCCCACATTCTACAACCTCATGAAAGAGGACCTCAACGGCAAATATGACAACAACGGCACCATCGGCTGGAGCCTCGACTATGCCGACTTCACTCAGTCTTTCTTCAACCGCATCATCCGCGAGCACGAAACCACCGGCGTGGACTTCTGGTGGCTTGACTGGCAGCAATATCTGGTGAGCTACAACACCCCCGGCCTGGGCGAGACTTTCTGGTGCAACCACGTGTTCTTCAACGACATGAAAACCAATCGCCCCGACCGCCGTCCCGTCATCTTCCACCGCTGGGGCGGCCTCGGCAGCCACCGCTATCAGATAGGCTTCTCGGGCGACGCCAGCATCAACTTCCCCACGCTCGCCTATGAGCCTTACTTCACCGCCACGGCCTCTAACGTGGGCTACACCTACTGGGGCCACGACCTCGGCGGCCACATGTTCACCACCGAAGACATCGTCAACGACCCCGAGCTGATACTGCGATGGCTGCAATTCGGCGTGTTCACTCCAATCTTCCGCAGCCACGCCACCATGGACGACCGCATCGAGCGCCGCATCTGGAAGCTCCCCAACTTCGCCTCACTGCTCAAGACCGTGCAGCTGCGCTATGCCCTCTTCCCCTACATCTACACCATGGCGCGCAAGACCTACGACACCGGTCTGGGCATCTGCCGCCCCCTCTACTATGAATCACCCGACGACGAGGAGGCTTATCTCTACGAGAACGAATACTACTTCGGCGACGACATCATCGTGGCCCCCATCACCGAGCCTGCCGCCAACGGCGTCACTGCCACCAAGACAGTGTGGCTGCCCGAAGGCAAATGGTGGAGCGTTGCTACCAAGCAAATGATCGAAGGCCCCTGCACCAAGACCATGCAATTCGGTGCTGAAGACATACCCTACTTCTACCGCGCAGGGGCTATCATCCCCAACAATCCCGCCGGCGTAAACCATGTCACCGAACAGCCCACCGAGATGGTGCTCAACATCGTGGCCGGCGATGACGGCTCTGCTTCGCTCTACGAAGACCGGGGCGACAACAGCAACTACGCCACCGAATATGCCACCACCGAGCTGACACACACCGTCTCCGACTTGACCGAGACATACACCATCGCAGCGCGTCAAGGCACCGCCACCGGCCTCGCTGCCGCTCGCGCCTGGACACTCAATATCGTCAACGCCACCGCCCCGACGGCCGTGACCATCAACGGCACCCCCGCCGCAGGCAGCCAATGGACATATAGCGACAAGGTGCTCACCATCAAGGTGCCCTCTACCGCTTGCACCAACACCATCAACGTCAGCGTAACTTACACCGAGCGCACCGGCATCAACGATGCCTACAACGCCGACCCCGTGGTGCTCAACTACGACGAAGCATCTGCCACCCTCACCGCCAACCTCGTGTCGCAGCGTAAGGCCGTGACCCTCAGCATCGTCAACGCCGCCGGCGTAGAATGTCTCCACAAGGAATACACCGATGTATGCGACCTCAGCGAGAGCCTCGCTAACCTCGCCCCGGCAATATACATCTGCCGCGTCACCGCCGACACCGAAACATCAATCTGCAAAATCCGCAAATAACTCACCATGAAACGTATAGCATACATCATCATAGCAACTCTCAGCGCCCTGACTATGCGCGCCGCTGACCTCTCTAACTCTATCGAGTATGGTCAACTATACCTCATCGGCCCTGCCTGCTCCGCCGGATGGGACATCGAAAATGCGCTCGAATTTAACAAGATAGCCTACGGCGTCTTCGAATGGACCGGCGAGCTCACCGCCGGACAGGACTTCAAGTTTATGAACACCCGCGAGTGGCACAAGCACCTGGTATCTACCGAGAGCGGCACCGTGGCCCAAAAAGGCGGCACATACACCCTCGACTTCTATGCCGACTGGAGCCTCAGCGATGACAAAGACCGCAAAATGCAAATCAACGCCACCGGCAATTACACCATCATCGTGGATATCACCTGCATGCGCATGACAGTGCAAGAGCCCGCAGCTGAGATGCCCTGGCCCGAGAAATTCTACCTCGTAGGCTCGGCCACTAACGATGAAGTCATCGAAGTGCCTAACTTCTACAACGCAGAGTTTAAGAAAAGCGTCACCCTCAAGCCCGGCAACGTCAAGTTGATGGACACCCCCACCCCCTCTGCTTCTACCACATATTATGTGCCGCGCTTTGACGGCGTTGATGTCAGCTTCGGCAAAGGCTACACCTCCACCATGGTCAGCACCTCCGATGCCAACGCCGCCGGTTGGAGCGTATCCGTGGCCGGAGACTACACCTTCTACCTCGACGAGAACAATCACTCTTATCAATGCAACATGTTCAAACCCCGCCAGGTGCTTTACCTCGTGGGCGGTTGCTGCGAGAAGTCATGGAACTACTGGGACAAGAGCAACTGCGAGTTTACCCCCGACCCCTCACAACCCGAGGTGCTCGTATGGGATGGCGAGCTGCGCATCGGATGGGCCGGCAACACCGAGCCTGACCGCTTCAAGATCCTCACTTCCAAGAGCTGGTTTGGCGACACATATCATCCCTACGCTCAAGACACTGAGGCCGAAGGCGTCACCGATGCTCGCATCTCCGGCGGCGATGACAATAAGTGGAAGATCACCCGCGACGGCGCTTACCACATCGAGGTCAACACCCTCACCGAGAAAGTGACTTGCACATACACCGGCGCCACAAGCAGCCCCGACCTGTCAGGCGACGAAGCCGGCATCACCGAGGTGGCTGCCGACGCTCAAGGCGAGACCACTTACTACAACCTGCAAGGCGTGCGCATCGCCGAGCCAGCAACAGGCATGTACATCAAGCGCCAAGGCTCAAAGGCCGTGAAATGCATCAAGCGCTGACACCCTTTTGCTTACTGACAACAACAGATAATAGATAATTCTCATCACTCCAAGCGGAGGCCGCGTCAATTGGCGATGACGTGGCCTCCGCGCTTTTTGTTATGCCGACTCCCCAAACTTAATTAGCGGCTGCTCGGGCCGAGCACTGTATTGAGGGGATTGAAATTTTTTGAAAAAAATTTTGGCTTGGAAATGCGCTGTAAGACAGATGTTTGGCGATTTAAGAATGGTTAAAATGAAATGTTAATGGTTTTTAGATGTATTTGTATTGATTTTTTGTTGTATCTTTGCAATGTCTAATGATACGATAACAATCGAAAAAGGGTTAATAATAACATATATCAACTAATCAAAAACTTCTAAAACCAAACCGCAATGACTGACAAATCACCTACCGACACCCCACTCGCCGATGATGCCCTCGAAGGCCAAGGCTTGTTTCAAACGCCTGACATTAAACCCGTAGAGCACCTCGCTGCCACTCCGCCCATCGCCAAGCGACGCGACCGCAGTTTCTGGCAAAAGCTCAAGCAGAGCAATACCAAGCGTGGCTAAATCCCCACCCTATCTCACACCAATCATTATTGCATTTAACCAATCAAAAAAACACACACTCTCAAATCATCAACACACACAATCTCAAACACACAATCAACTTATCAAATCATTCAATTCATCAAAACACACATCAATTCATTAACACATCAACACTATGGAACAAATTGTTAACGGAACCGACGGCGGCCAACACATAGCAGGCGCGCCCCTGACCACCACCCTCAGCGATGCCGCTGCACCCGAGCTGCTGCGTCGCGCCATCGACGAGCGTATCGCTACCATACGACCCATGTCAACCCCTATCGACCAGATTACCCGCTGTGCTGACTCGCGCCGATGCAAAGCGATGCAGGTGGAGTATTACTCGGTGGATACCAAAAAGCAGACTGCCGCCCTGACGTCGTTGCCCTCCAACGCTCGCAAGATAGGCGAGGCCTGGGCCTATGATATCGCCACCAATGCGAATGCCATCTTCGACGTATCGGAGACGATACTCGTGCCCGGCACTATCGTGGACAGCAATACTCGCGAGCCGCTGATGCTCTATGTGCAAGACAAGAGCGACGCAGCGCTGGTGGTGGTGCCCATCAACGGCGACACCGACAGCGACGGCTACACCACAATGCCGACAATAGCGCCCGGCGCCAAGCTCGTGAGAATGGGGCGCGCCGCGGCCGAGCTCGACGTGCAGTCGCCCCAGTTCTCAGCCCTCCCCAAGAAGGCTCGCAACAACTGCCAGATCTTCAAGATGCAAGTAGAGCAATCCACGCTCCAGAAGATTGCCGACAAAGAGGTGGACTGGCGCTTCAGCGACCAGGAGGAGGCCGCAATCATAGATATGCGCCAAGGCATGGAGAAGAGCTTCCTCTTCGGAGCCAAGTGTCGCCTCCTCAACCCCGCCAAGAATGAGTACATCTACTTCACCGGCGGCATCTGGAACCAGTGCGACCCCACCACCGACTATCTGTTGGGCGATGAAATCAGCGAGGCCACGCTCATCGACATCTGCGCCCGTGCCTTCGACGAAAACACCGGCTCGCGACACAAGATACTGCTCGCCGGCAGCGCTCTGCTCCAAAAGCTCAGCAACGTAGAGCGCTCAAAGGTGTTTGCCGCCTCTGAGACCCGCGCCATCTATGGCTTGGAGTTCAGCGAGATACGCAGCAACTTCGGCACCCTGATGGTGATGCACTCTGAGGTCTTTGACCAATGCAACCACAGCGGCGACGGCATGATCATCGACCCCGACTATATCACCAAGTATGTGCACATCCCCTTCAATGTAGAGACCCTCGACCTGCGCCGCTCCGGACAGCGCAACACCGATGCGGTGGTCATCACCGAGGCTTCGTGTCTGGTGCTGAGATACCCCAAGGCTCACCGACGCGTCATCAGCGTCTGACGCCTTTGCATTAGGCTCTCATCAATAAATAACAAACCGATGTAAGCACCATACAAGCTACAATCATCAATCTCACCGTCAGCTATGATTACCACATACACTCTCAATCAGATGGTGACGCTATGGCGTCAGCGCGCAGGGCTAATACCCCTGCGCACTGACTGCACCATCGAAGTCGAGGAAGGCATCGACGTGGACCGCGCTCTCACGGCTCGCATACGCCAATGGCAGCTGCGAGCTCTCGACACCGCGCCCGCTGAGCTCCTCGAGGTCAAAGACATCGCCGATATGTGCAGCGCGCGCCGCACCGCCCAAGGCACCACAGTGATAACGCTGCCCGACGACTGCCGCCGCGTGGTTGCGGTGCAGATGGCCTCATGGCGCTTGCCGCTGGCGCCGATAAGCGCCGACCGGGCTCATGACTCATCGATGATGCCCGACAATCGCTATGCCGCCGCAGCGCCCACGGCGATAGCAAGCCCCGGCATGCTCACAATATATCCTGCCGAAGCTGCCGTGGCCGCCATCTATGCTATCATGGACCCCGGGCCGGAGACCATCGTCTGCGACGAGCGCCTGCTCGACACCATCGACGTCAGCGACATCATCTAATGATACATCTCTGACACTAACCCCTCAAAGACACACACCACTATGACTACACCGCAACACGATATCAACACAGCCTACACGGCCTACGCCGGATGCCTCGCCCTGCGCCACGGATATGCACGATGCCTGCAATACGCCTACGGCGACCAATGGGCCGACACCCCGCGCGACGACATCTTCTACGGCCCTGACGGCGCCGTCATCGACAGCACCAAGCCCCGCGTCACCCACAATCTGATACGCCAGATCGTGGCCGCCATCATTGGCCGATACCGCACTGACCACAACGCCGCCGCCATGCGCCGCCGAGCGCCCTCTCTCGCCGCCGAGCGCCTCGCCGAGCTTGACGCCCGAGCGCTGGAGACCTTCCTGCTGTCGGGATGCGCCGTGCAGCGCATCTGCCGCGAAAACCGCGGCAACGGCATCGCCGTGCACATCGACAATGTGGATCCGCGACGATTTTTTGTCAACCGCCACGCCGACCCCCGCGGCGGCGACATCCACACCATAGGCATGCTCCACGATATGCTCCCCGCCGAAGTCATCAACCGCTTCAGCGGAGGCAGCAGCTATCGCGCTCGCCTCCTCGCAGAGCACTTTGAGGCCTGCAACGACAATTATGAATATGTCAGCGACGTCACCGGCATCGCCGACAGCCCCGCCGCACGCGCTTTTCTCAACGGACCCCACGGCAAATGGCGCGTGATAGAGCTATGGACCCTCGATGCCAACCCGATGCTGACATGCCTCGACACCGACAGCGGCTCATCATATGCCGCCACGCCCGACACGTTGGGCACCATCGCCGCCGACAATGCCGACCGCGCCGCCCAAGGCCGCGGCGCCGTGAGGGTGCGCACCGACCTCGACATCAAATGGCACTACCGATACTTCGCCCCCGACGGCACGGTAATCGCCGAGGGCGACTCGCCCTACGCCCACCGCTGCCACCCCTACGCCGTCAAGCTATATCCCCTGGCCGGTGGCGAGGTGCACCCCTTTGTCGATGGGCTGATAGAGCAGCAATGCAACATCAACCGGCTGCTATCGCTCGTGTATCACATCATGGCATCATCAGCCAAGGGTGCCCTACTCTTCCCCGTGAGCCAGCTGCCCAAGGGATGGTCATGGGCCGATATCGCTCGTCAATGGGCCCGCCCCGACAGCATCATCCCCATCGCCGGGCGCACTGACCAGATGCCCCACCAGGTGTCGGCATCCGGAGCCGCCGACAGCGCATACCGCCTGCTGCAACTGCAGCTCGACCTCTTCAAGCAGGCTTCCGGAGCCTCCGACGCCCTGATGGGGCGCGATGTCAGCGCAGCCACCGGCTCTGACCTCTATCGCCAGCTCTCTGAGAACTCTACCATTGCCATCGCCGACCTCCTGGGAGCCTTTGACGACTTCATCAGCATGCGCGACACCAAAGCGCGCTCGCTAAGCACCAACAAGCATTAAGACACTCTCCACACACAAAGAAAACACACACCATCATGAATACCACAAATATCAACATCAAGCAAATTAGGGACTTGCGCGACAAGGCGTTCGTCAAGGAGTGTATCAAACGCTTCAACACCATTCACCTCGCCAACGAAAGCATCACCGACATAGACACATTTCTCAAAGACGTGATACACCACCCCGCCCCCACCTTCTATATCAATTATGACACGGCATATTCCAAGATACGCCCCATCATAGGCAAAGGCTCACTAAGCAAGAGTAAGGCCACCACGCTGACACAGATGCAATATCATGACCTGGCCAAGATGGTGGCGCAAGCGATGGAGAAGCGCAAGAGCCGCACCATCACCACCGCACTCGCTCAAGTGCTCGTGCGCGAAAAAGCGCCGCGATTTTACATCACGCTGGAGCATGCACGACGCCTCACCCGCAACCTCTTTGTCCGCTCGATGAGCTATCGCCTCAAAAAGGAATTCGAGGCCGCGATATAATCATTGCCCCACACACTCCAATCCACCAACCCACAAAACCAATCATTATGACAATTACGATATCTCTTCAGACTATCATCGACGGGGTATATGCCCGGTCAGCACTCGCCCACCGCAGCGCTGCCGCCACTCCCCTGATGCTGCGCCGCGGCCACGAGCCGGCATTGCGACGCCTCGCCATCGACGCCGTGGCCCTGCAGGCGCTGCACCTCAGCAGCGTCATCACCGGCATCGCGCTGCCCTCCGGCAGCGACACCGAGGCCGACACAGCGACACTCGAGATAAGCTGCGACAGCGACTGCTCCGCCGAGCTGCTCGCCTCCACCATCAGCGCCGGCGTGACACTGCGCCTGCTCTCTCTGTCATACACCGACGACGACAGCGAGCGCTCAGCCGGATACGCCGCTCTCGCCGTGCAGTCAGCCGAGCTGGCGACAGCACTGGCGCGCTCTGCACCCCGCTCCACACCGCCTATCAAGCCCTTTATCTGACCGCAAAGGCCTAAAAAAACGGGCTTATTGTATAAAAATTGTTAATTTATGACACAATTGTTACAGAATTCGGCATTTTTATCGAAATTATTCGTAACTTTGTCAATGTGTTTTTCATAGTATTAGATTAAGATAAAGGTTTTAACAAGAGGAAGTCGTGAGACCTCCTCTTGTTGTTTTTATGCCCTCCATGGTCATAATTAGACTAATTAGCAACAATGTTTCGGTGATGACTCGGGGTCAGTTGCGCTCAAAGCGCCGAGCTATGGCGAGGCCTATATCATTGAATAGCAGCACTATGGGCGTGATGAAGGGTATGAAGGGCGACTTATGCGAGGTGGCAAAGACCTTGAGCTTGGCGTGGTGACACTCCACGGTGATGTCGGCGCCCATCTGCACGGGGTCGCCATCGATGTGGGCCGGACCGGGCTGGGAGCGGTGTATCACCGCCTGCGACACGCCCAGCGTCTCCACCAAGGCGTTGCTGCCGATAAAGCCGGCAAGCATATCTATGCCCACCATGGCTCGCGTGAGGGCGTTGCCGGGGCGCACGATGGTGATGTCGAGGATGCCGTCGCGTATTGAAGCGTCGGGGGCGATGAAGGCATTGTTGCCATACTGCGAGGCGTTGCAGCACACCACCAAAAAGGCCTTCTGCGTGATGACGCGGCCGGCCACCTCGATGGTGTATTCGTCGGGCTTATAGTGAAAATATTCGTTGAGAGTGCTCTTGAGATATGTGACGAGGCCGCGCTGACCCTGGCGGGCAAAGCGGTCGCTGACGGCAGCGTCAAAGCCCACGCCGAAGGTGCAGAAAAAGGGCACTCCGTTGGCGGTGCCGTAGTCACAGGCCACGATATTGTCTTCCTTAATGACCTTGAGCGAGCGGTGCAAATCCACCGGTATGCCTATGTGGCGCGCGAGGCCGTTGCCCGAGCCCATAGGCACGATGCCTATGGCCGTGTCAGTGCCCACCAGCGATGAGGCTATCTCGTTGATGGTGCCATCGCCGCCACACGCCAGCACGCCATAGTCGCCGCGCGCGGCAGCCTCGGCGGCTAACTCACGGGCATGGCCGGCACGCTCGGTAAACACTGTGCGCACTGTGTAGCCCGCCTCGCTGAGCTTGCGCTCGATATAGCGGTCGGCACCGCGCTTTGACACAGTGCCCGAGATGGGGTTGATGATAAGAGTAAGATTGCGGTTGGCACACATAACGCTGCAAAGGTAATGATTTTGACACAATTATGCAAGCCCGCGCCGCCTGCCTCCGCCGCGGGAGGTGGCAATTTTTTTGGTGCTGACGATAGTATCGCTTACATTTGGAGGTACAATACCCAATCCCTTGATTTCCAATCTGAATATGAAATCAAATCGATTGTTTATGGCAATGGTGGCTTTGACGCCGATAGCTGACATCGAATGACGGCCCCATGCACGGCCCCGGCTAATCGCCGGGAGCGGTGCGTGAGTGGTCGGCGCTGTCGCTGCGATCGCGAGCATCGTAGCGATAGCGGTAGCGCATGCCGAAGACGGCGCCGGCAAAGGTGAGTATCTCGCCGAAAGCCACGAGCACGGAGTTGTGGATCTCGCCGGGCGGCGGCACGCAGAAGGCTGCGATGAGCAGGCCGCAGCCCACGATGATGAGCGCCAGGGCTGCGAGGAGCTGCACGGCCGGCGGCTGATGTGATTGGTGTGATGACATAGCAAGTGGATGTGTGTGATGTGTGTGATGTGTGTGATGTGTTGATGAGTAATGGATTAGAGGCGCCGACGCAGCTTGATGGCCACATAGATGATGGCTAAGGCGCAGAGGGCGCCGGCTACACCGGTGAGGGCGCGGCGCATGCCGGACCACGGCGATGCCTGCGCCACGGTGATGGTGCGCTCCACGGCGATGGTGTCGGTGATGGTGCGCTCCACGGTGTCGTGGACTATGATGCTGCGATATCGCCAGGCCACGGCGCGCTCCCGCACGGTGTCGCCGCGCAGCACCACGCTGAGGGTGTCGCGACATATGAGGGTGTCGCGCAGGGCGCTGTGGCTCTGCAATGCCTCGGTGTGGGAGGCGGCTGACACGGCGTTGTCGGCCACGATGTGGCGACAGCAGCCGCCGGCGCAAAGCGCTGCGGCGAGCGTAAGGGCAAGGACAGAGCGCTTCATAGCTTGAGTATCATGCGGCGGTGACGCGGTGAGTAGCTGACGTGGATCCAGGTGCCATCGTGTTCGTCGATGAGCTGGTCGTAGGGCAAGCGCATATCTATGATGCACTGCATGAGGCGGCGGTTGAGGGCGGGGGAGCCGGCGGTGATGTCGGCCGCCTCGCCGCGCATGTGCTGCGATTGAGGGGCGCCACCCACAGCCGCGTTGAGCTCGGGCGAGCGGTATCCTGAATTGATGGTGATGGGCCGGCCCCAGCGGCGGCGCAGGGGGTCGAGCACGTTGGCTATCAATGCGTTGATGGCCTCGCGGGCGGCAGCGGGCGGTGTGTTGTCGATGCCTCGGCGCTCGGCAGTGGCTGAGCGTGTGAATTCGTGTAGTGTGAAATAGTGTGACATTGATGATTGGATTGATGTGTGTTTGAGTGGATGTGTGTGTGTTCCCTTTGTTCCCTTTTTATTAACCTGCTGCAAAGTTACAGCCGCCACAAAGCAAAAAATATGACAATCTGAGCGAAGTGGTCTCAGATTATCATATTTTTAACTTTTGACAACAGTGAGATGCTTGCGCGTCAGCGTCGGCGCACCACGGCTCTGACAGCCGGCGGCGCCAGCACCAGCGCCACAAGGCATCCGGCCCAGTCGGCCAAGAGGTCATAAAGCTCGGCCCCGCGGCAGTCGGTTAACGTGGCTTGTGCTATCTCATCGAAGATGCTGAAGACGGCCACGGCGGCGGCGATGCGCGCCATGCGGCCGAGAGTGAGTCCGTGTCGGCAGGTGTCGGCGCGGTAATAGTCAAAGGCAATGGCGCCGGCAAAGCCACCCATCATGATGAAGTGGATGATCTTGTCAATGTGGGGTATCAGCGGCAGCTCGTCGGCGCCGATAGGGTCAGACGACAGCGTGGCGTAGATAATCACGGCAAGGCACAGCCCCGATGGCCAATAGCGGCGCAGGAATGAAATCACGGCCGACATCAAAACATCTTTTTAGGCTTAGTAGCCTGAAAATCTTTGAGATATGTGGGCACACAGTAAGCGAGGTCGAGGAAGCGGCGCGCGGCATAGTCGCGCTCAGCCAGAGCTATCATATCCACGGCCAGAGGCACCACGTCGGGCACAAACACGGCATTAGGGGCGGTGATTACGCTCTTGGCCTTGTCGCTGCCATCGCCGAAGAAAAGCACGGGCGAGCCCACGGCGAGCACCTCGGCATAGCTGTCGGCATCGAGCACCAAGGGCTGTGGCCTCATCAGCTGCTGCAGCGCAAAGTCGTAGGCGGCGGTATATACCTCCATGCGGCGGGCGTCAATCATAGGCACGAATATCGACCGCGGATCAATGTCGAGCGTTGAAAACATCACCCTGGTGGCCATCAGCTCGAGGGTGTTGACCCCGATAATGGGGATATCGAGCGCCATCGCCAGGCCCTTTGCCTCGCTGAGGCCTATGCGCAAGCCGGTGTAGCTGCCGGGGCCCATACTCACGGCCACGGCATCGAGGTGTATCTCCTTGTCGGCGGCAAAGTCGAGGCAGCCCTTGATATAGTCGCTGAGGAGGGTGGCATGGTTGCGCCCCTCAAAATCCTCATAGTGAGTGAGTATCATACCCTCGGCGGTCAGAGCGGCCGAACACACGGCAGTGGTGGTGTCAATGTTAAGTATTACAGCCATAAGCTAAGACAAGCAAATCAGGAACAGTAGTAATTGATGGTGCAAAGTTACGCTTTTTTATCATTTCCGCCATCAAAAAAAATATTAAATTACGCATCACCCCCCATTAGGCAAGCCCCCCGCAGAGTCCAACAACAAGAGCAAACGCCTCACCAAGAGGCCAAATAGACGCGCATGTAAAGAAAAAATCGCTAAAGGGCTCTTTGTGAGTGCTTTAGCGATTGGGGTAGTGGCCCCACTTGGGCTTGAACCAAGGACTCCCTGATTATGAGTCAGGTGCTCTGACCAACTGAGCTATAGGGCCGGCGGCGCTGTTGCGGCGCTTATGTGGGTGCAAAGTTAAGGCTTTTTATTGGAGTGTGCAAGAGGCGAGGGCTGTTTTGTTGAATTATTTTTTCAAAAAGTGCTTGAGGCGGTCAAGGCGAGGCAGCACGCGTTGATGCGCAAAATGATAGTTTTTGTGCAAAAGTTTGGGAGTTGTATTTGCGATTAGTAACTTTGCGGCAATAATAGGTACGATAATGAAGAAATCATTGCATAGTGACACTACGATGCGAGGCCGCCGGATGGCCGGAGCGCGAGCCCTATGGCTCGCCAACGGCATGCAGCCGCAGATGATGGGGCGCCCGGTGATCGCCGTGGTCAATTCGTTTACACAGTTTGTGCCGGGCCACACTCACCTGCATCAGGTGGGCCAGGCCGTGAAGGCCGAGATAGAGCGTCTGGGCTGCTTTGCTGCGGAGTTCAATACTATCGCCATCGATGATGGCATAGCTATGGGGCATGGGGGCATGCTGTACTCTCTGCCGTCGCGCGACCTGATAGCTGACTCGGTGGAATATATGGTGAATGCCCACTGTGCCGATGCTATGGTGTGTATCTCCAATTGCGACAAGGTCACGCCGGGCATGCTGATGGCTGCGATGCGACTGAATATCCCCGCGGTCTTTGTCAGCGGCGGCCCTATGGAGGCCGGGCGCGTGGGCGGCAGAGCTGTAGATCTTGTAGATATAATGGTGGAGTCGGCTGACTCCACTGTGAGCGATGAGGCAGTAGCAGCCATGGAGCGTGGCGGCTGCCCCACGTGCGGCTCGTGCTCGGGTATGTTTACCGCCAACTCGATGAACTCGCTGACCGAGGCGTTAGGCCTGTCGCTGCCCGGCAACGGCACTATAGTAGCAACTCACCGCCACCGCCGCTCTCTCTTTGAGCGCGCGGCTCGCCTGATAGTGGATAATGCCTATGCATATTATCGCGATGGCGATGAGAGTGTGTTGCCTCGCTCCATAGCGTCACGGCAAGCCTTGCTCAACGCTATGACGCTCGACATCGCCATGGGCGGCTCGACTAACACGGTGCTGCACCTGCTGGCCGTGGCCCACGAGGCCGGCGCCGACTTCAGCATCGATGATATCGACACGCTGTCGCGCCACACGCCGGTGCTCTGCAAGGTGGCGCCCAACTCGCCTTACCATATCGAAGACGTCAACCGCGCCGGCGGCATATTGTCGATCATGAAGCAGCTTGCCGCGGCCGGGCTGATTGACACCTCGGTGCGCCGCGTCGATGGCCTCACCTTGGGCGAGGCTATTGAGCGATATGCCATCGGAGGCAAGGATTACGGCAACGAGGCCGATGCTCTATGGCACTGCGCGCCGGCGGGCCGGCGCACCACACAGGCGTGGAGCCAAGACGCCACTTACGACACGCTTGACACCGACCGCACAGCGGGCTGTATCCGCGATGTGGAGCACGCCTACAGCCGCGATGGCGGGCTGTCAGTGCTGCACGGCAACATCGCCGCCGACGGCTGCGTGGTCAAGACGGCGGGCGTAGATGAGAGCATCTTGCGCTTCAGTGGCAGAGCGCGCGTCTTTGAGTCGCAGGAAGAGGCTATGGAGGCTATCCTCGCCGACAAGGTCAAAGCCGGCGATGTGGTGGTGATAATCTTTGAGGGCCCCAAGGGCGGCCCGGGCATGCAGGAGATGCTCTATCCCACATCATACATCAAATCCAAGCACCTGGGGCGCGAGTGCGCGCTCATCACCGACGGCCGCTTCTCGGGCGGCACGTCAGGCCTGTCAATAGGCCATATCTCGCCCGAAGCTGCCGCCGGCGGCAATGTGGGCCTGCTGCGCGACGGCGACATCATCGACATCGACATACCCGGGCGCTCAATCAACGTAAGGGTCAGCGAGGCTGAGTTAGAGGCTCGCCGCGCCGGCGAGCTGGCTCGCGGCTCGGAGGCTTTCACGCCACACCGCCGCCGCGACCGCGTGGTGAGCCGCGCCTTGAGGGCATACGCCGCCACTGTCACATCTGCCGACAAGGGCGGTGTGCGCATATTGTAACACATACTAATGACTACTGATTATGGAAAATAAAATAACAGGCGCGGAAGCTCTGCTGCGCGGACTCCTCCAGGAGGGCATCACCACCGTCTTCGGATACCCCGGCGGGGCTATACTGCCGGTATATGACAAGCTCTACGACTACAGCGACCGCCTGCGCCACATCTTGGTGCGCCACGAGCAAGGCGCCATCCACGCCGCCCAGGGCTATGCACGCACCAGCGGCCGGGTAGGCGTGGTCATCGTCACGTCGGGGCCGGGCGCCACCAACGTCATCACGGGGCTGTGCGATGCCATGACCGACAGCACGCCGCTGGTGGTGATCAGCGGCCAAGTCGGAGCGCAGTACTTAGGCAGCGATGCCTTTCAGGAGACTGACTTTGTGGCAATGACACAGTCTATCACCAAGTGGGCGTTGCAGGTGCGCCGCGCCGAAGACGTGCCGGCCGCCATTGCTCGCGCCTTCTACATAGCGCGGTCAGGCCGCCCCGGGCCGGTGGTGCTCGACATTGCCAAAGACGCGCAGATAGGGCTGCTCGACTGGCACTATGAGCCGATGACCTACATACGCTCATACGACCCCGACCCTGAGGTTGACTCCGCCGCCGTGGCGAGCGCCGCCGACCTTATCAACAAAGCAGCCCGCCCCTTGATCCTCGTGGGGCAAGGCGTGGCAATCTCCGGCGCCTGCGATGAGCTGAAACGCTTTGCCGAGCGCATCGACGCTCCGGTAGCGGCCACGCTGCTGGGGCTGTCGTGCTTCCCCTCGGTGCATCGCCTGTACAAGGGCATGCTCGGCATGCATGGCAACATAGGCCCCAACTGGGCCACCAACCAGGCCGACGTGATAGTAGCCATAGGTATGCGCTTTGACGACCGCGTCACCGGCAACACCGAGCATTATGCTCGCCAGGCGCGCATCGTGCACATCGATATTGACAATTCCGAATTTGACAAGACCGTTCACGCCGATGTGGCCATCCACTCCGATGCCCGGCAGGCGCTGTTAGCGCTGTTGCCCAGGGTGCACCGCAGCAAGCACAGCGAGTGGATCGAGAAGCTCGACAAGTGCAACGCCGTGGAGCGCCGCGAAGTCATAGACCGCGAGATGCACCACACCGGCTCCAAGCTCACCATGGGCGAGGTGGTGGCCGCCGTGTCGGCAGCCTCGGGCAGCCGCGCCATCGCCGTCACCGATGTGGGTCAAAACCAGATGATGACAGCGCGATATTTCAACTTCACCGAGACACGCTCGCTCATCACCAGCGGCGGCCTCGGCACTATGGGCTTTGGTCTCCCGGCGGCTATCGGCGCCAAGATAGCGCGCCCTGACCGCGAGGTGTGCTACATCGGCGGCGACGGCGGCTTCCAGATGACCATCCAGGAGTTAGGCACGATAATGCAATACGGCGTAGCGGTGAAGATGGTGGTGCTCAACAACAACTTCCTGGGCAATGTGCGCCAATGGCAGGATTTATTCTTCGGCAAACGCTACTCGCAGACGCCTATGGCCAACCCCGACTTCCGCGCCATCGCCGCCGCCTACGGCATCGCCGCCGAGGATGTGGTCGAGCGCCATCAGCTCCACGACGCCGTGAGCCGCATGATAGCCTCGCCCGAGGCCTATCTGCTCAACGTCAACATCGACGAGACAGACCTGGTGCTGCCTATGACGCCTGCCGGCAAGCCCGTGGATTATATCATGCTCGACCGCAACAGACTTTTTGAATTTCAAGATTAAGACATGCAAACACCCCAACGCGAATTATTCACCATCACCATATACTCCGAAAACTCGGTAGGCGTGCTCAATCAGGTGTCAAACATCTTCACACGCCGATGCCTCAATATCGAAGACGTGTCAGCGAGCGTATCGTCGGTGCCTGACATCCATAAGCTCACCCTCACCACATGGGCTGACCGCCCCACCATGGAGAAGGTGGTAAAGCAAATCGAAAAGCTCGTTGATGTAATCAAAGCCGTGCTTTACACCGACGATGAGATTGTGTATCAAGAGATTGCGCTCTACAAGGTAGCCACCGCCAAGCTCATGGAGGAGAATATGCTCGAGAGCATCATACGCCAGCACAACGCCCGCATCCTCGAGCTCACCACCGACTATGTGGTCATCGAGAAGGCCGGACACACCTGGGAGATTGAGGCGCTGCTCGGCTGCCTGCGCAAGTATGGCATCACTCAGTTTGTGCGCAGCGGACGTGTATGCGTCACAAAATCGTCAATCGAGTATATCGACCAATTTCTTGAGCAACAAAAGGAGAGGCGCAAACGTTGTATAAGTGGCGCGCAATAAGCGTGGCCACCACATCCTTTAGTTTTGCACAACAACAGTCAAGCCACTTACTCTACACAACCCACTATGGCCACAAACAATATCCAACCATATTACCTCAACTCATATCAGCTGACTGCCGGCGAGGCCGGCCCGCTGAGCCGTATGCCCCTGACGCTGGTGGTTGAGCGTGTGATAGAGGTAGCCACCGAGCACGCCAATGCCCTCAACATAGGCTACGCGCGCCTGCTCACTCACGGCATAGGCTGGGTGCTCAGCCGCATCAATGTGGAGATGGTGCGATACCCGCTCATCAACGAGCACTACACCATCACCACCTGGATAGAGAGCTACAACCGCCGCTTCAGCGAGCGCTGCTGCGTGATGCGCGATGCCCAAGGCCTGCCGCTGGCATATATCCACACCACCTGGTGCGCCATCGACATCAAAAACCGCACTCTCGCCGACCTGCAGTCGCTCGAGCGTGACGCCTTCCCCTGCGCCGACGCCGCCGATTGTGTCGTGAGCCGTGCCGGCCGCATCGCCGTCAGCGATGAGACCGGCGCCGAGCGCGAGACCTACACCTTCCGCTACTGCGACCTCGACTTTAACCGCCATGTCAACACCGTGCGCTATCTCGACCTCATCCTCAATCACTGGCCGCTGCAGCACTACGATGCTCGCGGTGTCAAGCACCTCGACATCAACTTCAGCCACGAGTGCTACTTCGGCGAGACGGTGGAGTTAGTGGTTGAGAACGTGGGCGATGTCTCTACCTGCGAGCTGCGCCGCGGCGCCACCAAGGCCGTGGCAGCGCGCATAGTCTGGGCTGACCACGATTAATATCCCCAACTCGCTACATATTATATTATCAATCAAAGCATATTCCAATCAATCAATAACATAGCTTTATGGCAACAATGAATTTCGGCGGCGTCAACGAGACCGTCGTCACCCGTGAAGAATTTCCTCTCGACAAAGCTCGCCAAGCTCTCAAAGGCGAGACAATAGCTGTGCTCGGCTACGGCGTGCAAGGCCCCGGCCAGAGCCTCAACCTGCGCGACAATGGCTTCAACGTCATCGTAGGCCAACGCCCCGGCAAGACCTACGACAAAGCCGTGGCTGACGGCTGGGTGCCCGGAGAGACGCTATTCAGCATCGAAGAAGCCGCTCGCCGCGGCACCATCGTGATGTGTCTGCTCTCTGATGCCGCCGTGCTCAGCGTGTGGCCCACCATCAAAGCCTGTCTCAAGCCCGGCGATGCCCTTTACTTCTCACACGGCTTTGCCATCACCTGGCCTGACCGCACCGGTGTGGTGCCTCCCGCCGATGTCGATGTCATAATGGTGGCGCCCAAGGGCTCCGGCGCCACAGTGCGCTCGCTATACCTCGAAGGCCGCGGCATCAACGCCTCCTACGCCGTGGAGCACGATGCCACCGGCCGCGCTCTGGAGCGCACCCTCGCTCTGGGCATAGGCATAGGCTCAGGATACCTCTTCGAGACCACATTCCACCGCGAGGCCATCAGCGACCTCACCGGCGAGCGTGGCGCTCTTATGGGAGCCATACAGGGCCTCTTTGCCGCTCAATATGAAGTGCTGCGCGAGCACGGCCACACACCCTCTGAGGCCTTCAACGAGACCGTAGAGGAGCTGACACAGTCGCTGATGCCGCTGATCGCAGCCAAGGGCATGGACTGGATGTATGCCAACTGCTCCACCACCGCCCAGCGAGGCGCCCTCGACTGGAAAGACCCGTTCCACGATGCCATCAAGCCCGTGATGGAGCGCCTATACGAGAGCGTGCGCTCAGGCCACGAGGCTCAAATCTCTATTGACTCCAACTCTAAGCCCGACTATCGCGAGCACCTCAATGAGGAGCTGCGACAGATGCGCGAGAGCGAGCTGTGGCGCACTGCCGAGACCGTGCGCAAGCTCAGACCCGAGAACAATTGATGCCCCCCGGGCGGCCATTCGCCCCCACTCTCTCCTACATATAAAGCCACGGCGCGACGCCCCTGCGGGGGCATCGCGCCGCGATATTTCTTATCGCCGGCCGTCGGAATTATTTATTCGGCGGCAAGCGGCGCCTGCGCGTGCATATAGCTCAGCACGATGGGTATCACCTGCGAGTCGTAATCTGACGCGGCGCCCGGCATCGAGCCGTATGAGCCGAGATTGTCGGCATTGAAGCCGTGGTTGGCACCGTCGATGGTGTAGAGCGTGGCGTCAGGATAGGTCTCCACCGCCTTCTGCGAGTATGAAATCTTCACTATGAAATCGTTGGAGCCGTGCACTATGATCACCGGGCGAGCAAAGGTGCCGATGTTGGCATACACATCGTAGCCGCGCATAGCATCGCAAAAGGCCTCGCTATAGCTCATCATGCCGCCAAAGCCCGAGCCACCGGTGCCGATGCCGCCAAAGTCGCCAAATTGGTCCATCATAGCGATAAGGTCGGGGATATTAAACGCCGGATAGAATAATATCAGCCCGGCAAGATCAGTCAGCGCGTCTTCGGCCGTAAGAGCAGCCACCAGACCGCCCTGGCTTGAGCCCAAGACAAAGGTCTTGGAGGCATCAACGCCGGCATTGGTCTTGATCTCGGCGATTACAGCCTTGAGGTCATCGACCTCGGTAAACACTGTCATGTCGGCCGTAGCGCCATCGCTGCGGCTGTCGTCGCTACCGCCGCAGAAGTCAAAAGCATAGGCGCAATAGCCGTCGGCAGCCAGCGCCGTGGCGTAGGCGTTCATGGCGTCGGCTGTCAGCGAGGCGCTGTGGGCGAGGATCACCGTGGGCAGCGCCTTCGTCTCAGACACGCCGGCGGGGCGATACAGCTTGCCATATATTTTGCTTTCGCCTTTGTGGCAATATAGCTCGCTCACTGACACCTCGCTCTGCGGCGTGTCAGGCTCGTCGGTTGCCGGCAGGAACTCTATGTAGCTGATATCGGCCATTTTATATGTGATGGGGTCGCCGCTGTGCGGATACACCACTATTGATTGGGCGGCCATGCTCATTGCCGAAGCCACGGCCGCGCAGAGTATGATAGATTTGCGTTTCATTTTCTGATGATAAACTTAAATGTTGCTGATTTTGTTGACACCACATAAATGCCTCGCGGCAGCTCAGGCGAGGTGTATTCGCCCGCGCCGGTGACGACGGCACCGGCGCGCATGCGCCCGTCAATTGCCGCTATCTCCACTGCCGTGCCGGCCTGCAAGCCTGTGATATGCAATCGCGAGCCCACAACGGCAAAGGTGGCGCTGCAAGCCTTATTGACGGCGATGCCGGCGCCCTCGCTGCTGAACTCAAAGCGAGCATAGGCTGTCAGCGGCAGCTCCACGCTGCGCGTGGGGCTGCTGATCACCATGTCGGTATCGGTAAAGTCCACAGTCACGCCTGCATCGCCCAGGTCAAAGCGCAGCTCCTCGCCTGCGGCGGTGGTGACGACCACGCTGCGATAGTCGCCGGATGCTGATGCGCGCGAGGCGCACACACTCACCAGCAGCGCGCACACCGCGATCATAAATTTCACCTTCATAATATTAGGTCGATTATTAAAAAGTTAATGTATGTAAGCGCTGCAAAGGTAATAAAATTGCTATGAAAAGTAAAAACTTTAACACTCTCGGCGCCACCTTGGCGGCGCATTGCCAACTTATTGCGCGCGATTGCGATACGGCGGCGCGTTTTTTTCATTAATTATTTGTATCTTTGCATTTTGAAATGACAACGCTGACCATAGGACTTGACGGGAAACGTGCCGTATGCAATATGACGGGACTTGGGAATTATAGCCGATATGTGGTGGATGCGCTCTCACGCAGCTACCCCCACAATCACTATCGGCTGTACTCGCCTCGCATTGTCGGAAATCAGCGTCTGGAGCCTCTGCTGTGCCGCGACAATGTGGCATTGGCAGCGCCGCTGTCGCGCACTGACCGCGCCTTCAGCTCGCTGTGGCGCACGATGTGGATGCCCGAGCAGCTGCAGCGCGATGGCATCGATTTATACCACGGCCTCAGCAACGAGGTGCCGCTGACCATCGAGCGCGCGGGCATAGCCTCGGTGGTCACTATCCACGACCTGATATATCGCCGGCAGCCGCGCGACTACTCGGCAATAGACCGCCGCCTCTACGACTTCAAATACCGGCGCTCGGCTCACATTGCTCGCCGCATCATCGCCATCAGCGAGTGCACCAAGCGCGACCTGGTCAACGACTACGGCATCGCCCCCGACAAGATTGATGTGATATATCAAGGCTGCGACCCTATATTTGCCGCCCCGGTGAGCTATGAGCAGCGCTCTATGGTCAAGAGCCATTATGGCCTGGCCGAGCGCTACATAGTGTGTGTGGGCACCGTGCAGCCGCGCAAAAACCAGCTCCTGGCGGTGCAAGCCCTGCGAGGCCTCCCCGCCGATGTGCAGTTAGTGATTGTGGGAGGGCGGCAAAAGGCGTATGGCCGCGAGATTGACGACTATGTGCGCCGCCACTCTCTGGCCGGCCGCATCAAGTGGCTCGAAGGGGTGCCCTTCGCTCATATCCCGGCGCTCTACGCCATGGCGCAGATGTCGGTGTATGTGTCGCGATACGAGGGCTTCGGCTTGCCCGTGGTGGAGTCGCTCACGGCGGGCACTCCGGTGATAGCAGCTCGCGGCTCGTGTCTCGAAGAGGCCGGCGGCGACGGTGCCATTTACATCTCGCCCGACGATGCCGACGAGCTGACGGCGGCGGCAGCAGCCTTGCTCTCTGACAGCTACAAGCGTCAGCGCCTTGCCGACCGGGGGCGGCGCCACGCCAAGCGCTTCAGCGCGAGCGACTTCGCCCGGCTCACAATGCACACCTACACTAAAGCTCTGCTTATTTGACTCATTTGTAAAGATTAAGACACATCTATGAAAACTGTATTGATAATAGGAGCCGGCGGTTTTATCGGCGGTTTTATTGCCCGAGAGGCCTTGAGACGCGGCTATGACACCTACGTGGGCGTCAGAGCCTCTACCTCGCGCCGCTATCTCACCGACGAGAGGCTCCACTTTGTGGTGCTGGACTATGACGCCGCGCCCGACAGCATTGCAACGGCCCTGCGCGAAGCAGCGCCCGCGGCCGGCCGATGGGACTATATAATATGGAACCTCGGGGCCACCAAATGCGCCAACTTTGCCGACTTTAACCGCATCAACTACGGCTATGTCAAGACCTTTGTAGAGGTGCTGCAGGCTGAGGGCATGGTGCCCGAGCGTTTCCTGTATATGAGCTCGCTGAGCGCCGTAGGCCCCTGCGACGAGCGCCATTACAGCCCCATCACCTCGCGCGACATTCCGCAGCCCAACACCCGCTATGGATTGTCAAAAATCAAAGCCGAGACCTTCCTCGAGACCGTGCCTGACTTCCCTTGGATTATCTTCCGCCCCACCGGCGTATATGGGCCTCACGAGAAGGACTATCTGATCTTGATACAGTGTATCGACTCCGGATGGGATTTCGGCGTGGGATACCGCCGGCAGCTACTCACGTTTATCTACGTCGATGACCTCGTAGCAGCCATGTTTGACGCCATCGCTGCCGGAGTGGTGCGCCGCAAATACATCATCAGCGAAGGCCGGGCCTACACCCAGAGCCAATTTCGCAGCATCGTGGCCAAGGCCCTCGGCAAGCGCTTCGTGATACCCGTGAGGCTGCCGCTGTGGATGGCTTACGTGGCCTCGGTGGTAGCCGAGAAGTGGGCCGTGGCTAAAGGCAAGGCCTCCACGCTCAACCGCGATAAATATAAGATTATGCGCCAACGCAATTGGAACTGCGACATCTCTGATGCACGGCGCGACTTCGGCTTCACACCCCGCGTCTCGCTCCAAGAGGGCATCGCTCGCACCATAGAGGCCTATAAGTCACAACAACATAAGAAATGCAAGCAATGAAAGCTCCCTGGTGGTTTGTCTTAGTACTGATTGTGGTATCGCTGCCGGTAATGCTGCAGCCATCGATGCTCATTGAGATTGATGAAGGCAGCTATCGCGTGTTCGTGTGGCTATTCCCATTATATGCCGCTTTGTCGGCTGTGTGTGCCTACCTTACTTACAACACTCGCCCTTACCTGTCGTGGATATTGGTGGCGCTGATGGTGCTCTCCGATGTGGCCATGTGGGTGCTCACTATGTTTCTCAACAGCTGATGACCGACATCGACTCATACATCGCCGAGCATATCGATGCCGAGCCTCCCCGGCTACATGAGCTATATCGCCGCACTCACCTCACCCGGCTATACCCTCGCATGTGCTGCGGCCATGTGCAGGGGCGCATCCTCAAGATGCTCACCACTATGATACGTCCCATGCACATCTTGGAGCTGGGCACCTTCTCCGGATACTCCGCGCTGTGCCTCGCCGAGGGCATGCCTCAAGGCGCCGTGCTCCACACCATAGAGATTGACGACGAGGCCGAAGACGCCATCAGGCAAGCGCTCGAGACCTCGCCGCGCGCCGCCGACATCACCCTGCACATCGGCGACGCTCTCGACATAGTGCCGCAGCTGCCTCTGCAGTGGGACATGGCGCTCATCGACGCCAACAAACGCCACTACGCAGATTATTACCACATGCTCAGGCCTCGCATGGCTCCCGGCGCATACATCATCGCCGACAACACTCTCTGGGACGGCAAAGTCACCGACCCCGAAGCCTCCGACCCACAGACGCGCGGCATACGCGACTTCAACGACCTCATCGCCGCCGACACCTCGGTAGAGAAAGTAATGTTGCCCCTGCGCGACGGCCTCACTATCATCAGATGCCTCCCCTTATGAAAAAGAAAACCATACGCGAGCTCAACCGCCTATCCATCGACCAATTTCGCGACGCCGACAAGACGCCGGTGGCTATGGTGCTCGACAATGTGCGCTCGCTCAACAATATAGGCTCTATCTTCCGCACCTGCGACGCCTTCGCCGTCAGCGAGCTGGTGCTCTGCGGCATCTCGCAGACGCCCCCCTCGGCCGAAATACACAAGACGGCTCTCGGCGCCGAAGACTCGGTGGCGTGGCGCTACTTCTCCGACACCCTCGACGCCATCACCGCGCTCCGCGCTGAGGGATACACCATCTGCTGTCTCGAGCAAGTGCACCACAGCATCTCACTCAGCGACTTCGCCGTGGACCCCACCCGCCGCTACGCCATCATCGCCGGCCACGAGGTGGAAGGCGTCAGGCAAGACGTGGTCGATGCCTGCGACTACTGCATTGAGATACCGCAGCGCGGCACCAAGCACTCGCTCAACGTGGCCGTATCGTCGGCCATTGCCCTGTGGCACTTCTTCGATGCCCGATAGCACATTCTCGCCCTCGCCGGTGAGCCGCCTGCCTTGACATTAATCTTTACGAGGCAGTGTTTTTTTTAATTTCTCACAAAAAATATCTACCTTTGTGGTTATCAAATCAAATACGATGAAAAAATTTGATATCACAGTGACCGTGGAGGCCCTCGCCGCCTCTGACCTCTCTGACAGCGAGAGCCGCCTGGTAGATCTCGCTCGCCAAGCTACATACCGCTCCTACGCCCCATACAGCCACTTCAGTGTAGGCGCCGCTATCTTGCTCGACAACGGCGAGATTGTGACCGGAGCCAACCAGGAAAATGTGGCATACCCCTCGGGCACATGCGCCGAGCGCTCGGCGTGCTATTATGCCGGAGCTACATATCCCGATGCTCACTTCGAGGCCATCGCCATAGCCTCGCGCGGCACCGACGGCGAGCCCGACGAGCAGCCCTGCGCCCCGTGCGGAGCATGCCGCCAAGCGCTGCTCGAATATGAGATGCGCGCCCGGCACGATGTCGCCGTGCTCCTGGTCGGGCGCCACACTGTATATCGCCTACCCTCGGTCAAGGCGCTGCTGCCCCTGGCGTTCACCGAATTTTAATCATTGATAATAATCTAACTACATCACAATATGAATTTCATTGACGAACTGACATGGCGCGGCATGATACACACTATGATGCCGGGCACTGACCAACAGCTGAATAAAGAAATGACCACGGCTTACCTGGGCATCGACCCTACGGCCGACTCGCTACATATCGGACACCTCGTGGGCGTGATGATGCTCAAGCACCTGCAGCGCGCCGGCCACAAGCCCATAGCGCTCATCGGCGGCGCCACCGGCATGATTGGCGACCCCTCGATGAAAAGCCAAGAGCGCAAGCTCATCGACGAAGACACCCTGCGCCACAATCAGGAAGCCATCAAGCTACAGCTCGCCAAATTTCTCGACTTTGACTCTGACGCCCCTAATGCTGCCGTTATGGTCAACAACTACGACTGGATGAAGGAGTTTTCATTTCTCGGCTTCATTCGCGACGTGGGCAAGCACATCACCGTCAACTATATGATGGCTAAAGACTCTGTCAAGAAACGCCTCTCGGGTGAGTCTCGCGAGGGCATGTCGTTCACCGAGTTTTCTTATCAGCTGCTCCAGGGCTACGACTTCCTGCATCTCTACAAGACATACAATTGCCGCCTGCAGCTCGGCGGCAGCGACCAGTGGGGCAATATGACCACCGGCACCGAGATGATACGCCGCATCTGCGGCGAGGAAAACGTCTATGCCCTCACCTGCCCGCTCATCACCAAGGCCGACGGTGGCAAATTCGGCAAGACCGAGAGCGGCAACGTGTGGCTCGACCCGCGATACACCTCGCCCTACAAATTCTACCAATTCTGGCTCAACGTCAGCGATGCCGACGCCGAGAAATACATCAAGATTTTCACCTCGCTCTCGCGCGAAGAGATTGACGCCCTTATCTCCGAGCAAGCCGCCGACCCCGGATTGCGCCCCCTCCAGAAACGCCTCGCCAAGGAAATAACCACCATGGTGCACAGCGCCGCCGACTATGAGGCCGCCGTCGAAGCCTCGCAGATACTCTTCGGCAAAGGCACTTCCGACGCTCTTCGCAGCCTCGACGAGCAGACACTGCTCGACGTCTTCGCCGGTGTACCCACCTTTGAAGTGTCGCGCGACGACATCGCCGCCGGCATCAAGCTCGCCGACCTCCTCGTGGATAAAGCGCCCGTATTCCCCTCAAAGGGCGAGCTGCGCAAGCTCGCACAGGGAGGAGGCGTATCTATCAACAAAGAGAAAATCGCCGACGCTTACGCCCCGGCCGACACCTCGATGCTCCTCAACGACAGATACATCCTGGTGCAGAAAGGCAAGAAAAACTATTTCCTGCTCATCGCCAAATAACGGCCGCCGGCCTCATCACATACCAATACAAGCGCGACCTTGCCGCCATCTCGGGCAAGAGTCGCGCTTTCCTTATCTCAAAGCCGCCATTGCCAAGGCCTTGCTACATAAGCAGCGACGCCGCTGCTCGTGTGAGCAACGGCGTCTTTGCCGAGTAGTCTTACCAGGATTCGAACCTAGACAGACAGAACCAAAAACTGTAGTGCTACCATTACACCATAAGACTATCTTCATTGTCCAACACCCGCTGCGGGGTGCTTTGACGCTGCAAAATTAGTCATAATTTTTTATTTGCGCAACACTGCGCCACAAAAAACTCAATTTTTTTGCAACAGAGCATCGCCCGGGCCCGAGCGCTATTACAATATTTAACACTAATTACCCGGCTCGATTAAATAAATTTTTCAGTAATTATACACTACTTGTACAAAATATTTTGTAATTTTGCGGCGGTAAAAGCGAGGTAGCTCGCCCATATCGTTTCCAACAACGCTAATTCATTAGTTTATAACCCAATAATTCTAAGAAAATGACAAAAATCGGTATTAACGGCTTTGGCCGTATCGGTCGTTTCGTATTCCGCGCTTCTGTAAAGCGTGACGACATCGAAGTAGTAGCCATCAACGACCTCCTCCCCGTTGACTACATGGCTTACATGCTCAAATATGACACCATGCACGGCCAGTTCGACGGCGACGTCGCTTTCGACCTCGAGAAGAGCGAGCTCATCGTCAATGGCAAGCACATCCGCGTGACCGCATGCCGCGACCCCAAAGAAATCGCCTGGGGCGCTGTAGGTGCTGAGTACGTGGTTGAATCTACCGGCCTCTTCCTCACCAAAGAGAAAGCTCAAGCACATATCGAAGCCGGCGCTAAATACGTCGTTATGTCGGCTCCCTCTAAGGATGACACCCCCATGTTTGTGTGCGGCGTCAACGCTGACACCTACGTTAAGGGCACTCAGTTTGTATCTAACGCTTCTTGCACCACCAACTGCCTCGCTCCTATCGCTAAGGTCCTCAACGACAAGTTCGGCATCGTCAACGGTCTTATGACCACCGTTCACTCTACCACCGCTACTCAGAAGACCGTCGATGGTCCTTCAATGAAAGACTGGCGTGGTGGCCGCGCTGCTTCAGGCAACATCATCCCCTCAAGCACCGGCGCTGCTAAGGCTGTAGGTAAAGTTATCCCCGAGCTCAACGGCAAGCTCACCGGCATCTCGATGCGTGTCCCCACCCTCGACGTGTCTGTTGTTGACCTCACCGTCAACCTCGCTAAGCCCGCTTCTAAGGAAGACATCTGCGCTGCCATGAAAGAGGCTGCCAACGGCGCTCTCAAGGGCGTGCTCGGCTACACCGAAGACGCTGTCGTTTCAAGCGACTTCCTCGGCGACACCCGCACCTCTATCTTCGACGCTAACGCCGGTGTTTACCTCACCCCCACCTTCGTGAAGGTTGTGTCTTGGTACGACAACGAGATCGGCTACTCTAACAAAGTGCTCGACCTCATCGCTACCATGGTACGCATCAACGGCTAATAACATCTTTCAAAAGATATAGCTCGGCGGCGCCGACCTCTCAGGTCAGCGCCGCCTTATTTTTGTGCCGGCCCCGTCACTGCCGGCTGCCGCGCCGGGACCTACATAATCAAAATGCAGCTATCCGTCACGGACAGCTGCATTTCAAACCTATGATTCACTTATTTAATGTTGTTGCTTGAATGACTATTCTTGCTTTACGGCTACAAAGATATACTAAATTTTCGTTAATGACACCAAATTTTTATTTGTTTATATATCTTAAACATATATTCACTTTATTAGCCGTTTTCTGTTAAATTTTATACTCGCGGCGCTCTGCAATTCGCTACAGTGCATAAATTTTTATAAATTTCCTCTAAGAAAGTTAAGGCCGAGACTGTCTTTGTGAGTGGAAAAGAGT
>JBJEDF010000044.1:0-9970 GCA_051871765.1 Muribaculaceae bacterium | reverse complement strand
CAAATGTTAAAGATTATGTTAACGCAACACACTTCATCTCAATTGTAATATTTCCACCGCACATTGCATATTAACTTTGCACCATCAAACGAATAACACACAAACACACAATTATGAACACACACCCCATCGCCCAAAAAATCAAAGCCGCCTACCTCCGCGCCGTCAACAACGAGATGGTCGGCGACTACCAACCCTCATTCGTCGCCAACCTCATGCGACGCATCGTCGAATTGATCTTCCGGACCCCCGACTTCGCCATCGAACTCCCCATCGAGCCCCAATGGCGCGACTACTACAACACCGCCCTCTGCATCTCCGCCTACCTCGGCTACGTCAAATATGACATCATCGCCGACGACACCCTCGCCGTCATCACCCTCACCGACCCCTACCGCTCCCAAATCCTCGCCGCCGCCACCACCGCCGATGTCGCCGCCGATGTCGCCGCGCCGCAATTTGTAGGGGCGCAATATTTTGCGCCCGCATCAACCAAGCCGCCCACCGCGCCCACGTCCGCCGCGCCCCCCACGCCGCCCACCGCGCCCGCCACGCGCGCCGTTAGGCCGCGCGCCCAACGATCTGCCGCAAACTTCAGGCTGAAAGCCGTCACCACGGCGAGCCTGGAAGGCTCGCTGTGTAATAGCCGGGGGCAAGGTCGCCGGGGGCGACCGCAGCCCTCGGAAAGCACCCTCTACGTAAAAAGTCTGGAAGACGACACCTTGCCCACACGCGCCGCGCCACAATCGCCTGCTAATCAAAGAAATACACTCATAGCCCCAATTAGCCCAATCTCGCTCTCCTCCCATCCGCCACCACGATGCCTTAGCGCCGCACTATCATAAACCCAACTGCCTGCCGGTATGTACTAACCCTATTATTAACCCTTTAACCCCCTACAATTAACCCGATTACTAACCCTTTAACCAAAAACATGCCGGCAGGCAACACCGGCGCTAAAATCAAAAAAATCACCCCTCCACCGCGCCACCAACCGCGCCACCACGCGCGCCGCTCACCCACCGCCCCCCACGAGACGCCGACTATCCGATGTGATTGGGCGCAATAGCACTTGTATAAAAAAAAGAAAAGGGCCGGCCTCACGGTCATCCCTTCCTTACTTACACATAGTACTTAATGTTAGATAATATGTCTATTCCAGATTAAAATCGTTATGAAAAATCTTTACTAAGCCGATTGTTTTTACTTTCAGTTGCAAAGATAGCCATAAAATGCTAATTTGCAAATTGTTGAAGGTATAACCGGAGCGGTGCAGAGCTAATAAATCCTACACTTTTAGGTGTGAAAACGGTGCTTTTATTGATTTTGACAATGCAAAAGTGATAATCCGACATAAATCACGACCTAAATGACTAATGATTGTAAGTATATAAAACTTTGTTAAAATATCAGTCACGCAGGAATGGCGCTGTGGGTGATGACGTGCAAGCCACCTCCTCGGGCGTGCCATGCGCGATGATGCGCCCGCCGTTGGCGCCGCCTTCCGGCCCCATATCTATGACATAGTCGGCAGCGCGTATCACATCGGTGTTGTGCTCGATAATCAGCACGGTGTTGCCGCGGTCCACAAGTTTGTTGAGGATGGCAAGCAGTGTGTTGATGTCATCGAAGTGGAGGCCGGTGGTGGGCTCATCGAGGATGTAGAGGGTGCGGCCGGTGTCTTTCTTGGCCAGCTCGGTGGCGAGCTTCACTCGCTGGTTCTCGCCGCCCGAGAGCGTTGACGAGGGCTGGCCTAACTTGATGTAGCCGAGGCCTATCTCTTGCAGCACCTTGATTTTCTTGTTTATGGTAGGGATGCCGGCAAAGAACTCTACGGCTTGGTTTATAGTCATGTCGAGCACATCGGCTATCGATTTGCCTTTGTATCTTACTTCGAGTGTCTCGCGGTTGTATCGTTTGCCGTGGCACACCTCGCAGGGAACTAACACATCGGGCAGGAAGTTCATGACGATGGTGCGATAGCCGTTGCCACTGCAGCTCTCGCAGCGACCGCCTTTGACATTGAAGGAGAAGCGGCCGGCTTTGTATCCGCGTATCTTTGCTTCGGGAAGGCTCACGAAGAGGTTGCGTATGTCGTTGAAGACGCCGGTGTAGGTGGCGGGGTTGGAGCGTGGGGTGCGCCCCAGCGGCGACTGATCCACGGTGACCACCTTGTCAATATACTCGGTGCCTTCGATGCTGTCGTAAGGCAGCGGAGACGTGCCCGACCGGTAAAACTGCTGCGACAAGATGGGCTGAAGCGTGGCATTGATGAGCGATGACTTGCCGCTACCCGACACGCCGGATACTACGGTGAGTGTGCCCAGCGGGATGGTCACGTCAACGTGCTGCAGGTTGTTGCCTGCTGCGCCACGCAGGGTGATGGCCTTGCCGCTGCCGCGGCGCCGCGTTGCCGGTATAGGGATGCGGCGCTGCCCGTTGAGGTATTGTGCGGTGAGGGTGTCGCTCTTGAGCAGCTGGCGGGGTGTGCCGGCAAACACCACATTGCCGCCTTTGCGGCCGGCGCCCGGGCCTATGTCGATAACATAGTCGGCCTGGAGCATGATGTCGCGGTCGTGCTCCACCACGATGATGGTGTTGTGGGCATCGCGCAGCTGCTTGAGCGAGTTGATAAGCCTGATGTTGTCGCGCTGGTGTAGCCCTATTGATGGCTCATCGAGGATATACAGCACATTGACCAGCTCGGACCCTAATTGTGTGGCGAGGCGTATGCGCTGGCTCTCGCCACCGGAGAGGGTGGCGGAGCTGCGTGAGAGCTGCAAGTACGAGAGACCCACATCCACGAGAAAGCCCAAGCGAGTGCGTATCTCCTTGAGGATTTCGACGGCAATCTTTTGCTCTGTGGCTGTGAGCCTTGACTCCACGGCGCATGACCACTCGTAGAGCTTGGCGATGTCGAGCCGCGATAGCTGCGCTATGTTTTTGTCATCGACGAAGAAGTGCAGGGCCTCGCGGTTGAGACGGTCGCCGTTGCAGTCGGGGCATGTGACGCGCGAGTAGAATTGCCCGCTCCACTTTTGAGCGGCGGCGCCGGCATCATCGTCTTGCTGCATCTCGATGTATTTGACAAGCCCGTCGTAGGTGGCAAAATAGTTTGACGTGGAGAGCGTATCGGTCTTGATAGTGAGGCGCTCGTCGGTGCCGTGGAGGATATCGTTGATGGCGTCGTCGGGAAGCTCGCAGATGGGGGTCTTGAGCGTGCAGTCATAATTGTCGCAGATGGCGGCAATCTGCCAGAAGATCAGATTGTTTTTATACTTACCCAGGGGAGCGATGCCGCCATCGTGGATTGAGAGGCTGTCATCGGGGATAATCTTGGCGCGGTCAATGATGTTGACATAGCCGAGACCTTTGCAGCGCGGGCATGCGCCTTGCGGCGAGTTGAACGAGAAGTTGTGAGGCGCAGGCTCGCGATAGGAGATGCCGCTGGCCGGGTCCATAAGATGGCGGCTATAATGAGCGAGGGTGTCAGTGTCGGTGTCATATACCATGACCTCTTTGTCGCCTTGCTCGAGTGCGTTGGCTATGGTGTCGCGTAGGCGATTCTCGTCTTTGGCCATCACTTTGAGCCTATCTACTACCAGCTCAACTGAGTGGTTGCGGTATCTGTCGAGCTTCATGCCCGGCGTTATCTCGGTGAGCTCGCCATCGATGCGCACGCGCAGGAAGCCTTTTTTTCGGAGCGCCTCAAACAGCTCTTTGTAGTGGCCTTTGCGGTTTTTGACCAAGGGGGCGAGGATGTAGATTTTGTGGCCGGCGTATTTGTTGATGATAAGTGTGGCAATCTGCTCGTCGGTGTATTTGACCATCTCTTCGCCGGAGATGTAGCTGCGGGCGCGCCCGATGCGGGCGTAGAGGAGGCGCAGGAAGTCGTAGATCTCGGTGGCGGTGCCTATGGTGCTGCGCGGATTGCGGTTGATGGTCTTCTGCTCGATGGCGATGACGGGGCATAGGCCGCTGATCTTATCTACGTCGGGGCGCTCAAAGGTGCCGAGCATGCCGCGAGCATATGAGGAGAATGTCTCGATGTAGCGGCGCTGCCCTTCGGCAAAGATGGTGTCGAAGGCCAACGATGACTTGCCGCTGCCGCTGAGCCCGGTGATTACGGTCAGGGCGTTGTGGGGAATAGTGACGTCGATGTCTTTGAGGTTGTTGACACGGGCGCCAATCACCTCGACGCAGGCATCGGAGTCGCTGTCGGGGGCTGATGGTAATGCTGGAGACTTCTTCTTGCCGGTCATAGAGCGATGGGGGTGTGGGGGGTTATCGTGCCACCCAGTTTTTATTGTAAATGGGCTTATGCTGAGTCTTGCGCGAGAGCGATTTGCGCGTGGGCACCCGCACCTGATATGTCTTGCCGGCCTTGTTGGTGAGTTTCTTGGCCCTGATCCATGGGTTTTCGTCGCGGAGCTCTGAATAGGAGATGCCATATTGTTGAGCCCACACGGCCCAATCCTCTACGGGGCCGGAAACCTCTACGGTGGTGCATTCGCGAGGGAAGTACAGCTGGTCGGCAGCGAGCTTGAAGCCAAACGATGCGGGCGACTCGAGGATCGCTTTGTAGGCGATGACGCGGAAGGGGTAGCGCTGAGTCTCTTCGGTGAGGAAGAGGTCAAAGGCATCGGTGCCCATCTGAGCATCAAGCTCGGAGGAGATGCGACCCATGCCGCCGTTGAATGCAGCCATCACCGAGGGCCAGTCGCCGAATTTGGCGAGGGCGCGCTTGAAATACTTGCAGGCGGCCACGGTCTCTTTCTCGATGTTGAAGCGCTCATCTACCTCGTCTGATACTTCGAGCCCGTACTCTTTGGCGGTGGAGGGCATGAATTGCCAGATGCCGGCAGCCTTGGCCGGCGAGATGGCGCGCGGATTGAGCTGGCTCTCGGTGCATGCGAGGTAGAGCAGGTCAGAGGGCACGCCATTGGCCTGGAGGATGGGCGCGAGCATGGGGAAGTAGCGGTTGGCGCGCTTGATGACCAAGAGCGTGGAGCCGTGGGTGTACATGATAGCGGTGAGCTCGCGGTCCAGACGCTCGTACATATCCACGCGGTCGAGGTCTATGCTCTTGCCGCAAAGGGTGACCGTGGCGGGTATCGTGGGGCTGTAGATGCTGGCATAGACGGTGGAGTGGGTGTGGCCGTTGCCGCTGACTTGTAGCGGCGAGGCGACAATGGCAGCGGCGAGGCTTATGATGATGGGTAGTTTCATAATGACTATATTAAAAGGATGGTATGGTTGACGAAATATGACGCGTGGCGGGCGCCCGGGGCTATTCTGCGGCCGGAGTGTCAGCCGGGGTGTCGGCATCGCCGCTTGAGCCGTCAGTGCCGGCGGCATCGCCCTTGTATGAATAGCCTATGATGTTGATATCGCCTGAGAGCTTGTACTGCTTGCCATCGGCGCCCTCGGCGTTGATGACGTAGTAATACACGCCGGCAGGCACCTCTTTGCCGCCGTAACGGCCATCCCAGCCTTGTGAGGGGTCTGTGAGGGTTGCCATCTTGGTGCCCCATTTGTTGAAGATGTGACACTCAAAGCTGATGATTGACTTGTAGCTCACGCGCCACTCATCGTTGACGCCGGGCGAGGTAAATGGCGAGAAGGCGTTGGGGCATTTGAGGTCTGACTCGCCCACAAATACCTGGTAGGTGTCGCTGAGGTATTCACACGAGCCGTCGGCGTTGGCGGCTCTGAAGCGCACATAGGTGGTGCCTTGGTCTTGGAAGGTGTATGACAGCTCCAGGTCATTGAAGGTGTTGTCGAGGATACCGAAGTCGGGGTCTTTGGCCATCTGCCATTCGTGGAATATGGCGGCGTCGGTGACAGCCGCGGTGAAGGTGATCTCGCAAGGCGCCGAGCCGCCGAGGGCCTCGCTGTCGTCGGGCTTTTGCTCGTTTTCTACCTCGCGCAGCTGCTGCTCGGCTTTGGTATGTGCAGCCACGGCATGCGCGGCGATAGACGGCGAGGTGACGGATTGGGCGATGCCCCATTTCGTCAGGAAGCAGTCGCCGGTGAGCGTAAACTCAGTGTCGCACAGTGGCGCGGGCGCCGAGAGCGTAGTGGCGATATGGTCAATCTCCTCGGTGGTGGTGGTCTGATTGTAAGTCATTGCTTCTTCGTCGCAGACCAGGGTCTTGTATTCGAGCGTCATCTTACGGCTCAGCTCGGTGGCGCGACCGTTGATTGAGTAGTAGGTGATGCGGTCAGCATATCCGGCGAACGACAGCGCTACGCGGTCGCAGTCTTGCTCGGCGCCGGGGGCGAGGCTCTCGAGGCGCGCGGCGTGGTCGGCGTAGTTGACCACCCAGAAGCAGTGCCGGCGGCCGCTGTCTTCGATGATATAGCCCATGTCGCGGGCATCGAGGGTGATGGTTGACTGCCGGCCGCTGTAGCTGACGGTGGTGATGGCCTCGGCATAGGCGCCGCCGAGGTTGGAGTATCGCGCCCATGTGGCATTTGAGCCGGTGGCTTCGGCGGTGTATGATGCGGTGACGCCGTCGGTGGTCCACAGCACGTAGATGGCATCGAGGCCGGAGGAGGCTTCGGGAGTGATGGTGATGACGGGCTTGGCCGTGTTGCCAAACGACAAGGCGGCAGCGGCCACGTGGGCGTATGTTAACGCTGCTAATGCAGTGATTAAGACTCGTTTCATATTGATGGAGGTATTATTTAGCAAAATTAGCGAAAAAATACGACATAGCCGACCCTCGCCCTGTTATTTTAGATAAAAATAACGGCGAGGCCGGCTCGCTGTGAGCCGCCTCGCCGATTTGACGTGTGTCAATATGCTGATTTAGAAAATCTTACCGCTGATACGGAACGAGAGCACGGGCCATACGGTGATTTTGTCCATGATCTTTTGGATATCGTCGCCAACGTCTTCTCCTTTGGCGATGTCGCTAAGAGGTATCTCATTGTTGTTGATGTCAATGAGCTTGGGGTGGCCGTGAAATTGCACGCCTAACTCCACGTTGAAGTTGACGCGCTTATTGGGGATAGAGCGGCCCCAGCCGAGACCAATGTAGGGACGGAAGCTGCTGACGTTGAGGTTGCCGCGGATGATACCGCCTTCCTCCAGTGGCAGGGTGTAGCCTTCGACGGTGACTTTATCCACGAGGCCTTGGCGCTGCAGCTCGGCCACTTCGTCGGATTGGGCATTGAGCTTGACAAGGCTCTTGGCGCCGAAGTATGCACCGGCAGCCACGAAGAATGAGCATTTGGGAATGGGATATACATTGAAGATAACCATACCTTGCGTGCGACCGAAGCCGGCGTTGAATGTTGTCTCGGCATAGTCTTGGACGGGGCCTTTTATAGGATCTGTATAGCTATAGCCGATTTCATCATCAAGGTGGATTTTGATGTTAGGCATTATTGCGACACCGGCGCGCATCTGCACGAAGTTGGTGATGGGTGTCGATGCTTCGATGCCGATACCGGTGGTACCGGCGCTGAGGCTCACTCCTAAATGATTAAAAATGTTAAGGCTGCCGAGGCTTCCGGCCCAGGCGGTAGCAGACGCTACAATAAGCCCCAATGTGAAGATTAGCTTTTTCATTGTAGTGAATGATTAAATGATTTGTTTGGTGCAAATGTAGTAAAATATTTACTAATTGTAAAATAATATCAAAAAAATTGCGCCTACTGTCATAAGATTGCTTAAAAAAATGCTTAAAGGAGGCGGGGCGCCGGCTACTCAAAGCGCAGGGTCGAGGCGGGCGAGCGGCGCGCAGCAAAGGAGGCGGGGAGCACCAGCACAGCCCAGCACACCAGCGCCACGCCGATATTGAGGGCTATAAACAGGTATGGCTCAATGAGGATGGGCACATGGCTCAGATAATACATCTCCGGGTCGAGCGGCAGGGCGTGAGTGTGGAGCTGCAGCAAGGCCAAGCCTATGCCCACCACATTGCCTATGATGATGCCTAAGCCGGCAAGCCGCAAGGCCATGTATATGAATATGTTGCGCACCACGCGTCGCGAGGCGCCGAGCGCTCGCAGCAGTCCTATGGTGCTCACACGCTCAAGCACTAAGATAAAAAGCGACGACACCAGGGTGAATGCCGCCACGCACGTCATCAGCACGAATATCACGAGCACGTTGGTGTCAAGGAGCGCGAGCCAGTTGAGGTAAATGGCGCCTTCGCGAGTGAGATTGTCGGTGGGGTGCAGCTCGGCAATAGCGCCGGCCTGATAAGCGTCAATGAGGCGCTGCTGCAGGCGGTCAGCCGCCGCGGCTATCGAGTCGAGCGCGAGGCCACGTATCTCCAGGCGCGAGCCGCCGTCAGGCGCGATGCCGGCGATGCGTTGCAGCGCCGGGAGCGAGGCGTAAGCCACGGATTTGTCGTAGTCGCCGAAGTGCGACTCGTAGATGGCGGCCACGGTGTGGCGGCGTGTCTTTATGGAGCCATCGACAAAGTAGCATGAATACACTTTGCTGCCCGGGGCAAGGCCCAGGCGCGAGGCGGTGAGCGCCGACACCACGATGAGGCTGTCAGCAGCGCCGGGGCTGTCGGCATACTGCGGCCACCGGCCGCTGATGACGTTGGATTGCTCAAAGCTGAAGTCGTGATTGCTATCCCACGCGCGATACTCCACCACGGCAAAGTCGCTGTCGGTCTTGAGCATGCCCGGCATGCGCATCGCCAGGGCCGCTTTGGCGCCGATGAGCGAGCGCAGCTGCGGCGTGGCCGTGACATAGGGGGCTGAGGTGGCGGTGTCGTAGTCATAAGCCGGGAGCACACTGATGTCGGCATCAAAGCCACGCAGCTTGGCGGTGATGTCGTGCTTGAAGCCACAGACCACCGCCAGCGTCAGCTCCATGATCACCACTGCCAGCGCCACGCCGGCCACCGCAATCACAGCGCCGGTGGTGGCGCTGCTGCGCGCGCCGCCCGATCGCAGCTTCAGGCGTGATGCTATCCAAAAATCTACTTTCATGGACACAAAATTAAGCATTTTTTGTGATTTTGGAAAATTATCACTACCTTTGCAGCAGTTTTCGGGGCGTAGCGCAGTCCGGTAGCGCACCTGGTTTGGGACCAGGTGGTCGCAGGTTCGAATCCTGTCACCCCGACGGCTACACAGACGTACCCAAGACGGCGCTGACTTGGGTACGCTCATTTTTGACGCCGCCGGGCGTGTCGGGCATGGCGTTAAGTGTTGTTATCGAGGCTGTTGTCATGGGTGCGCTTAGGGGCCCCAGGTGTCGGTGTAGGCTGACGATGCGTCAAGCGATGCTTATATATCTGATTAGTAATAGTTTGCGGGGGGCAAGGTTGCGTCTTTTCAGACTTTATAATAATGTTGACGCTATCCGAGGGCTCCGCCCCCGGCTATTGCACAGCGGCCCTCGCCGGGCCGCCGTGGTTTTGCCTTACAGGCAACATCAGCCTCACGGCTGATATGCGCGCCCCTGCGCGCATCGCCCTCTCCTCGCCGCGCCTGCCGCGAGGCGTCAGTGCTATGCCGCGAGGCGGCGTGGTTTAGGCTGAAAGCCGCCACCACGGCGAGCCTATCAGGCTCGCTGTGCATTAGCCGTGGGCAAGGTCGCCGGGGCGACCGCAGCCCTCGGTCAGACGACCACTACGCATAAAGTCTGAAAAGACGCAACCTTGCCCCACCGACGCGCCTTATAAGTGTTTGTTAGTCAACCATATAGGCGTTGCTGTCGTAGCCAAGGTGGCGTCTTTTCAGACTTTATAATAATGTTGGCGCTATCCGAGGGCTACGCCCCCGGCTATTGCACGGCGGCCCCTCGCCGGGCCGCCGTGGTTTTGCCTTGCAGGCAACATCAGCCTCACGGCTGATATGCGCGCCCTGCGCGCATCGCCCTCTCCTCACCGCGCCTGCCGCGAGGCGGCAGTGCTATGCCGCGAGGCGGCGTGGTTTAGGCTGGCGAAAACGGAGCATTCCCACCCATTCGAATGGTTCAATCCATTCACTTATG
>JBJEDF010000043.1:0-1829 GCA_051871765.1 Muribaculaceae bacterium | reverse complement strand
TGCATCTCTTTGTAAGAGATCAAGATCTATTGATCAGCACCGCAGTTGATGCACCCCCCTGACGGCTCGAATAGCATTGCGGCTCTTGGATACCAAGGTCGGGATGTTGGCTTATGGCTCTTGCCATTGCCGAGTATTCGATGACGCGTGTGTGACTTTGTGTCGCTCGACCCCCTGCAAGGAGCTGCGTGGCACTTTTAGGAGAATTGTACCCCTATGTTTTGATATAGTTTTGTTTATGACTGATAATTGCTCTGATGGCACCCTGCATTGGTTCGCCATCAATGTATATCGAAATAGAGTCTTTGATGCCGAGCGCGAGCTCGCTGATATTTGCGATGAGACGTTTCTCCCACGACATGTCGTTTACTCCAAAGACCGTAAGCCTTCTGACCGACCGCTCATTAGCCGTTTGATGTTCGTTCGCACTGATATCGCCACTGCTAATGCCTTAGACTCTAAATACCGCAATGCTTCAGGCATCTTACGCTTCTCTTTCTACAGAAATGTCGCCCACACCGACATACAGCCTATCGCCGACAACGATATCCGCATCCTCAAAATCGTCTGTGCCCCTTACGACCCCGACCTCGCCACTTACATCCCCGACGGCAAAGACTATCACGAAGGCACCCACGTGCGCATCATCAGAGGCGTCATGAGAGGCATCGAAGGCTACATCCGACGTATTAAAAACAACAAACGCATCATCGTAGATGTGCAGCACACCTGGTCAGTCATCCTACCTTTCATACCCAACGTCTTCATCGAGAAAATCAATGATTGACACCATACTTCAAGCCGTAGCTCGCATGGGCGATTGCCACACCGAGCATTTATGCCGACAAGCACGCCTCGCCCTGACCCCGGATGCACATACCTTTGACGCCGAGGCCCTCGAAGCTCTCTCGCGTATCGTATATGCACTCCGCGCCATGGCCTGGCTCGGCGCCGACGCCCCTCTGCCGGCTAAAGACACCCGCAAGATTATGACGCACCTTTGCGCCATAGCCACTGATATGCTTAAGCGCTCACGCTCCCTCGCCCTCAGAGCCAAGCTATTATACATCATCGATATGCAGATTGGCAACCCCAACATCATGCAAATCTTTGACAATGCCGTGTCAAAAACCTGGCGCGCAGCATTGACCGCAACATTTGACCGATACACTGCCGCTGCTGACACTGCCGCTGCCACAGCAGCTTGCGCCACCACCATGCATCTCATCAGATGCCTGATATCATATTGGCGCAATGTACCACCCGAGATGCGAAAACCTTCCGAACAATACGCCGCTCTCACCGCTCAAATCTCTGCCGCTGCTCAGCGCCTTGCTGCAGCTGACACCGACACCATCGACACCACCGACACCACCGACACCACCACACTAATAGCCGACTTGACTATCGTGCACGACAGCATAGTGATGCTAAAAACACACTCACTATCAGCACTATACGAGCAAAAATTTAAAGCCATAATCCAACTCCTGGCTCAAAACCCCGATGCATTCTCACTCAACGACTTGACAAGCCTCTTCGAGGCCTCCGAAGTAGGATACGACATCGCGAGGCAGACCACAATCTACCAAGCCATCACCCGCCGAGCCGCAAATGACAACAACACACCCGCACAAAGCCTAACCATGCTATCATACATAGCATCATACATCAGCAGAGCAAACATCGAAACAGCAATCGCCCACACCTTTAGCAACACTAAAGGAAACACCGCTCAAGCACTTTGAAACCAACCGAATACATGCATACCGACACACACCGCATAGCAGTCGCCGGCACCGGATACGTCGGGCTCAGCCTCGCCACAC
>JBJEDF010000042.1:0-10260 GCA_051871765.1 Muribaculaceae bacterium | reverse complement strand
CTGAAATGCGATGAAATACAGGTGCCAAACATATCTCTTGCCGATGGCATAATCGACGGGCTGTATAAGGCCCATAAGCAGTGAAAGCAGGCGATTTAAGGCTCGGTAGAGTGGTGATGGATAAAGACGTGATAAAAATGGCGGCATCTACACAATGAATTGGCAGAAGGTATGTAAAAAATTTTGTGACAAAGTTTGCCATCTGAATAAATTTTTGTAAATTTGCAGGCCATTACTACGAAAGCGTCTTACCAACGCACATTATTTACGTACAAAGCAACACAATATAACAATGAAAAAAGACATCCATCCCTCAAACTATCGCGAAGTTGTATTCAAGGATATGTCAAACGACGAAATCTTCATCACCCGATCGACTATCGCTACTCGTGAGACTATCGACGTTGACGGCGTGACGTATCCCCTGGTAAAGCTTGAAATCACCAGCTCGTCGCACCCCTTCTTCACCGGCAAGCAGAAGCTCGTCGATACGGCAGGCCGTGTGGATAAGTTCATGAGCCGCTACGGCAATCGCAACAAGAAGTAATAGACGCGCACATAGACGCATTTATCACGACTACGATACGAAGTGGGCTGCCTCAGTTAAGGGGCGGCCCGCTTCGTGTGTGTGTCTGTGCTCAGCAAGGGGAGCGTGGCTCTAATCGTCGGCTCTGTGCTCGAGGAGGTCGGCCGGCAGTCGCAGTCCCATACTGCGAGCTTCTGAGCGCCACGATTTCATGGCGGTTTTTACTTCGGTGATAATGCCATTGGCTTTCTCAGCTGAAAGCATGTAGCCTCCGGCTGATGTCAATAGAATATTGAGGTCAGATTAGCTTGTGGTGTGATTGATAAGCAAGCTCTGATTGTAGGCGATTGGTCGGGTTGATGTGGGAAGCAGGAGAGTGCTCCCGACCTTTGCGAGTCAACAGGAAACCATGATTGAGGAAAACTGCCCCCGGGGGTGATGTTTTTTAGCATAGATTTTTTTATTTTCGGTTTGCTACAAAAGAATTTAAGAGTAAATTTGCCGTATGGATAGCAGAGAAGATAGGTTTGCGCAATTTAAGGAGAAGATAGATAAGGATATGGCCCGGCAGAGGGCATACAATCAGCTTATCGAAAGATCCTTTACTTTGGCTGTGTGCGGAGGTATGCTGGGCATTGTGCCTTACGTTGGTTGGGTAATTCTAATCTTCAGCTTTTGCTATTGTTGCTATGCGCTTAAGCGAACAATGAGCGGCATGGCCTTTTTCTCCGTCATCGTTTGTGTGGTGGCACTTTATTTGCGGTATATCTTTGCGACAATAGACTGATTTGGCATGGCACGGCTGATGTGGGGGGCCCTCACATCAGCTCGCGAAGCATGTGCTTGATTGCCGATAGTGGTCGGTAGAGAATCATTCGAGGGCCTGACCATCGCATCACCGACACGATTTTTGCCTTCATTTCGGGCTTATAGCAATGAATGGGGCATTTACGGCATGTGGGCTTATTGAGGGCAAATCGGCATTTGTCGAGGCGCTCGCATGCATAGTGCAGCAGCTCTTTGCATTCGGGGCAGAGAGATGTGTGCCCCTCATGCTTTAGGCAGTAGAGGCGTATCATCTGTAGCACCACCGCTTTCTCGTGGTCAATGCGTCGGGTATTCTTCGTCATTGCATCATCAGTTAATAGCATGGCCTCGCAGCCCCCGGCGGGGGTCATTTGCCGATGCAGAAGCGGGAGAATATTGAGGTGAGCAGGTCGGTGGTGGTGATGTCGCCGGTGATTGTGGCTAAGTGGTGGATGCCTTCGCGCAGGTCTTGAGCCAGGAAGTCGCCGGAGATTGGTGGTGTGGCTTTCAGGCCTTGTATCAGGCGGTGGAGCGCGTCAGAGGCGTCGGTGAGCGCTTTGTAGTGGCGGGCGTTTGTGACGATGGTGTCGGCGGTGTCGAGCATTTGTGCGCCGCTGAGCTCTGCAATGGTGTTGGTGAGGGTGTCGATGCCTTGGCCGGTCTTGGCTGAGATATGCAGGTGTGCAGCGATGTGGGGCACTGTCGTTGGGGCGGGTAGGGGAGCGCTGATGTCAATCTTGTTGGTGGCGAGGATTAGCGATGCCCCGGGCGCGAGGCGCGGTGCTATGTCGCGGTCGATGAGTTTGGCGATGTCGGCGATGTCGGCTTGTGGTGTGGTCAGGAGTATCACGATGCGTGCGGCAGCGATTTTCGCCATGGCGCGGTCTATTCCCAGGCTCTCGATGGTGTCGTTGGTTTGGCGGAGGCCGGCGGTGTCGATGTATCGGAATAGTATGTCGTGGTGGACGGCTGTGCCTTCGATGGTGTCGCGAGTGGTGCCGGGGATGTCTGACACTATTGCTCTGTCGTCGCCGAGGAGTCGGTTGAGGAGGGTGGATTTGCCGGCGTTTGGTTTTCCGATGATAGCTACGGGGATGCCTTCTTTGAGAGCGGAGCCGGTGGCAAAGGTGTCGGCGAGGCTGTCGATATGTAGGGTCACTTCGGAGGCTTGGGTTAGGAGCTGCTCGCGGGAGGCAAACTGCACGTCTTCCTCCGAGAAGTCGAGCTCCAGCTCGAGCAGCGAGGCGAGTGTGATGAGGCCGTCGCGCAGGTGGTGGATTGATTGAGAGAAAGAGCCGGTGAGCTGGCTTAGGGCGAGGCGGTGTGAGGCTTTGGAGGTGGAGGCGATGACGTCGGCGACGGCTTCGGCTTCGGCGAGGTCAAGACGTCCGGCGAGGAAGGCTCGGCGTGTAAATTCGCCCGGCTCGGCGTGGCGGGCGCCGGCGTCGATGAGTATGGTGATGAGGCGTTGCTGTATGTATCGTGAGCCGTGGGTGGCTATCTCTACCACTTCGTCGCCTGTAAACGAGTGTCCGGCTCGGTATATCGTGGCCACGGCTTGGTCGAGCACCGACTTGTCGGCGGGGTCAATGATTAGGCCCAGGTGGGCAGTGTGGTCGGCGGCGGCGGATAGGGACTTGCCTTGCCAGATGGTGTCGGTGATGGCTGTGGCTTTGGGTCCGCTGATGCGTATTACGGCAATGCCTCCGCACCCGGGGGGCGTGGAGATGGCGCAGATGGTGTCGGTGTTGGTTATGTCGTACATTTGGTGTCTCGTGAGGTGTTGTGAGTGGCCGGCGTGGGCACGGGTGTTATTTCTTGCGTTGCCAGAGGGGGTAGTTGCTTTGGCTCTCGATGGCGGCCTCAATGTCGTCGGGCAGTGCAGAGAAGAAGTCATATCCGGTGATTGCCTCTACCCGGTCAATAGTGGTGACGGTGGCTTGCACGCCGCCGGTCACTCTCTTGTTGGGCATGACGAAGCCTATGCCTCGGGGCGGATTGGCGTATGGGGCGATGACCACCTTGAAATAGCGTTGCGGCACTGCCACTCGGCTTTTGCCGATGTGGCGCATCTCCATGTCGGAGAGCACTGGGCCGCACACGACATATATCGCGGAGTCGCGGATGGCCCAGCTGCGGCAGTTCTCTTCGAGGGTGGCCCATGCCCCGGTGTTGAGCGGCTGAGCTTGTGGAGCTATGTTGGAGAGGTAATGGCAGTCGCTCATCGCGTCGGCTGACCATTTCATGTCGGCCGCCGGCGCCATGTGTCCGCGGTCATATCCGGAGCGGCGGTAGTCATCGAGAGTGGCGCACCCGTCGATGTCGGGGTCTGCCCTGAAGTCTGATTTGCGGGGCAGGCGCCCTGAGGCTTTGTCGGCAGTTAGCTCCCAGGCCACATAGTTTGGGACGTGGCTCTCGGCATTGAATGACACCGTGAAGCCGGTGTAGTGCTTGATTTGCTCGGGAGTGTCGCCGGGCGTGACCACTTGCAGTAGGGCAGCGGCTTCGGTGTCGGGCAGAGCTGCCGTCTGCTGCCTTGCCGTCTTGGCATAGCTGTAGATGGCGGCGGCAGTGGCGATGATGATCAAGGCTATTGATAGCGCGGTGAAGCTGCGGCGGCGTGCGCGGCGGCGTGGCTTATAGCGGCGACGGTTGTTGGGCGACATGGGGCAGTGTGTGACTTGTTGATTGACCGCAAAGTTAGCATTTTTTTTATTGCGGTGTGTCATTTTCTTGAGCTATTGTGCGCCTTATGTCGATAATGGCTGTGTCTTATATGTAAGGCTTCGGCATTATGGAACCGCGATGTGTGATGCCGGCTGCCGGCTGCCGGCTGTCAGCAGATGGTCACATGCTCGGCCTTGACATCGTGCCCCATAAAGATAGTGGCGGCAGCAGCAAAGCGCTCTGGGTCATCTGTGGTGAGGTATCTACATTGAGGCTTTCGAGAGAGTGTGGTCTCCATCTCGGGGTGTCGGCGCAGGTAGTCGGCGAGGCTCTCGGCCACGATTGGTCCTTGGCACACGATGTCGATGTGCCGGGGTACGGCGGCTCGTATCTTGGGGTATATCAGCGGATAATGAGTGCAAGCAAGGATGATGGTGTCTATGTCAGGGCAGGTGTCCAGCAGGGCGTCCACGTCGCGACGCACGAAGTAGTCCATGCCGGGCTTGTCGGCCTCGCCGTTCTCAATCAGAGGCACCCACATGGGGCATGCGTGGCCGAAAGTGTGAAATGTGGGGTTGAGCTTGGCGATCTCTATGTCGTATGACTGCGAGGCAATGGTGCCGGGCGTGGCAAAGATGCCAATGTTGCCGCCGCGCGAGGTGCAGCCTATGGCCTCAGCGGTAGGACGTATCACGCCGAGCACGCGCCGCTGTGGGTCTATGCCCGGCAGGTCGCGCTGCTGTATGGAGCGCAAGGCTTTGGCCGAAGCCGTGTTGCAAGCCAGGATTACAAGTCGGCAGCCAAGCCCGAATAGGTATCGCACCGCATCGAGGGTGAATTGATACACTAAGTCAAACGAGCGTGTGCCGTAAGGTGCGCGGGCATTATCGCCAAGGTAGATATACTCATACTGAGGCAGGCGTCGCCGCAGCTCCTTGAGCACGGTGAGGCCTCCGAAACCGCTGTCAAAGACACCTATCGGCGATGGTTGTGAAGAGCGTGTGTCCATTGTCGGATATTAAAGAGCGGGCATACATTGGGGCATGGCTGAGGTGCCGTTGTTGCCGAGAAGTGTATGCCCGCTCAAATAGGGTGAAAGGTGTGATGCAAACGTCAGATTAGAGGCGAGCCTTGATAGCCTCGGTCTCCTTTTCATATCCGGGCTTTGCGAGCAGTGCAAACATGTTGCGCTTATAAGCCTCGACGCCGGGCTGGTTGAACGGGTTTACATCGAGGATATAACCGCTGATGCCGCAGGCCACCTCAAAGAAGTAAATGAGCTGGCCCAGATAATCTTCGCGCAGCGCGGGCAGTGTGATGTGGATATTTGGGACTCCGCCATCAACGTGAGCTATCACGGTGCCTAACTCGGCCATCTTGTTGACCTCATCAACGCGCTTTCCGGCGATGTAGTTGAGTCCGTCGAGGTTGTCGGTGTCAGATGGGATAATCACCTCGTGGGCCTGGTTAGCCACCGAGATTACCGTCTCAAAGATGGTGCGCTCGCCGTCTTGGATCCATTGTCCCATAGAGTGGAGATCAGTAGAGTTGTCCACGGCAGCGGGGAAGATGCCCTTGTGGTCCTTGCCTTCGCTCTCGCCGTAGAGCTGTTTCCACCATTCGCCGAAGTAGTGGAGCTTGGGGTTGTAGTTGACGAGTATCTCAATCTTTTTGCCGGCCTGATAGAGAGCGTTGCGTGTTTGGGCATATAGGGCGGCGGCGTTGTCGCTGCCGCCGAGGGTTGCTTCCTCCATTGAGGCGGCGCCGGCTACGAGAGCTTTGATGTCAAAACCGGCCACAGCGATGGGCAGTAAGCCCACGGGGCTGAGCACGGAGAAGCGTCCGCCCACATTGTCATCGATGACGTAGGTCTTGTAGCCCTCGGTGGTGGCGAGGCTGCGCAGCGCGCCGCGGTGGGCATCGGTGATAGCCACGATGCGCGATGAAGCCTCATCGCGGCCGAGCTGCTCTTCGAGCTGAGCTTTGAGCAGACGGAAGGCGATAGCGGGCTCGGTGGTGGTGCCTGACTTTGAGATGACGATTATGCCGAAGCGCTTGTCGCGCAGATACTCCTGCAGCTCATACAGGTAGTCCTCGCCGATGTTTTGACCGGCAAAGAGTATCTGCGGCCCCTCGGCCTTCTTATATGCCGCAAACGAGTCGCTCAGCGCCTCTATGACGGCTTTTGCGCCCAGATAGCTGCCGCCGATGCCGATTGCGATTACCACGTCGCAGGTCTCGCGCATGCGGCGGGCTGTGGCGTTGATGTCATCGATGAGAGTCGAGGGTGTGCGGGTGGGGAGGTTGACCCATCCGAGGAAGTCATTTCCGGCGCCTGTGCCTTTGACCAGTTTCTCTATTGATGCAGCAGCAGCCGGAGCCAGTGCATCAACAGCGGCCTGAGACACGGTGGCGGTGACGTTGTTGATTTTTACCTGAAGTTTTTCCATTTTTATATATTGTAGCTATTGAATATTATTGATGAATATAATATTGTTGATTTTGATGGGCATAGGGGCAGCCGGCCATGGTGCTGCGCCGCGAGCCTCTTGAGGTGTTATCTGAGCGCTATGACTTCGATTTCCACCAACACGCCTTTGGGCAGGTCGCGCACGGCCACAGCTGAGCGAGCGGGGTATGGCGCTGTGAAGGCCTGAGCATACACCTCGTTCATAGCGCCAAAGTCGGCCATATCGGCGAGAAACACCGTGGTCTTAACCACATTGTCCATCGTCAGTCCCGCCTCGGTGAGTATTGCCTTGACGTTTGATAGCGACTGCGCCGTCTGAGCGGTGATGCCGTCAGGGATAGTGCCGTCGGCGGGGTTGATGGGAATCTGTCCGGAGGCATATACAAAAGAGCCGGTGTCTATAGCTTGGCTGTACGGGCCTATTGCGCCGGGTGCGTTGGTTGTAGCGATGACTTTTTTCATGATAGTGTATTTTTAGTTGTGGTTTTAGTAGATGATGTTATGCTGTGGTCGCCGTCATTGATCTGAAGCGCCGCTAAGGGCGTGTCGTCTGACAGGGGGATGCTCAGCTGCCGCCGCAATTGCTCCACTCCGGGGAAGTGCTCGCCAAACGAGGTTATAAAGCCGTCATGCCCGTCATTGTCAAGCATGGAGCATACCTTGCCCACGGTGAGCGTAGCCGGATCAATAGCCGGGGCGTAGCCATACACGTCGTGCTTCTCGTCGATGATGGTGGTGGCGATGATGCCGGCGTGATGCAGACGCGCTATGATGCTGTCGGCCAGCTGAGGCGGTATGTCGTAGTGCTCTATCAGCAGACGGCGCTCTGTTGAGCCCTCGCCTGACACGAAACGCCGGGTGATGACGGCTGCCGCTGCTATCGTGGCCAGCCGGTCGTAGGCCGGCGAGATATTCGCCACTTCTTCATCGTGTGAGAAATGCAAGAAATTTTGCGACGAGTAGCATATCACAGCCCCCGCAAGCGTTATCATCCATGTGAGTTGCAGCCACAGCAACAGCAGCGGCAAAAACGAGAAGCTGCCATAGATGGCATTGTAGCGCGCTACATACATCTGCCCGCTGACAAACAGCCACTGCACCACCAAAAAGCCCGTGCCGGCAAACACGCCCGCTATGACGGCATTGCGAAAACGCACCTTGGTGTTGGGCACCAGCATATATGCGGCCGTGAAAAACAGCCATGTGAACACCACCGAAGCGCCTTTTAGCGACAAGCTCACCAGGGGCGTGAGCGCCGTTGCGTCAAAGAGGGCACGCAGCGTGGAAGACACCATCAGCGAGATGCCCGCCGAGCATATCATCAGCACCGGCAAGATGAGCATCATCGCCGTGTAGTCAGATATCTGACGCCACAGCGACCGCCCGCTGCTCAGCCCCCAAATGCGATTAAAGGCTCGCTCAATGTTGCTCAACAGCGAGATCAGTGTCCACAGCAGAAACGCCAGTCCGATGCCCACAAACAGCCCGCCCGACGAGTTGCTCAGGTACGCATCGACAAAGTCTAAAGCATAGTTGATTGCAGTATGCTGCGACGGAAAGATGCTAAACAGCTCATTGCGCAACATCTGCTGCAAGCCAAAGCCGCGCCCTATCGCTATCAGCAACGCAAGCGCCGGCACTATCGCCAGCAACGTCCGGTAAGTCAACGCGCATGCCTGGCTCTGTATGTCGCGCCGCATAAACGATTTGGCCGACAAATTGAGCGTCTTGACCAACGCTACCCACCATTTGTCGCGCATATCTGACCATACGCCCGATGAGCAATATGTCCATAAGGCGATGGCGCGCTCGCGCAGATACGCTGTCCGTGATTGTCGCATCATACCGCAAAGTTACAAAAAAAATCCGCGCCGCAAAACTGTATTGCCTTCCCATTATCGCTTTATCGCGTTTTTAGGCCTCATTTAATCCTCTTTTATTCAAAAAGAAAGGCAGCACTTGCACAGTTGGAAAAAAATTACTACCTTTGTGGTCGATTTCGTAACCGCTGGCAGGACAAAGTGCGGCCTGCGAATGTTGCGACTAATGTTAACATTAAAATCATTTAGAACAATGGATTTAATCAAAGTTGCCGAAGAAGCTTTTGCTACCGGCAAGCAGCATCCCGAATTTAACCCCGGCGACACAATCACCGTGGCTTACCGCATCAAAGAAGGTAACAAGGAGCGTATCCAGATGTACCGCGGCGTCGTCATTCGCATTTCGGGCGAGGGGGCTAAGAAGCGTTTCACCGTGCGCAAGATGTCAGACAACATCGGCGTAGAGCGTATCTTCCCCATTGAGTCACCCTTCATTGACTCTATTACCGTCAACAAGTATGGTAAAGTGCGTCGCGCAAAACTCTACTATCTGCGCAAACTCACCGGCAAAAAAGCTCGTATTAAAGAGCGCCGCGTGGTTGCAAAGAACGCCTAAGCGACCCATTTCTCACCTCAGACACAAAAAATCGCTCCCGAGCGTCATGCTCCGGAGCGATTTTTGTGTCCGCCGAAATCCCCGGCTCGCTGAGATCGCCAGCAATGCTTATGTGGTCGATTAGTAAAGGGTATGGGGTGTGTCAGCAGGAGTGAGGTTGCGGTTTCCAGCCTGAAGTAGGTGGCGGCGCGGGGCACGCGGGCGGGCTATCAGCGAGAGGCTGATGTTGCCTGAATGCAAAACCTCGGCGGCATTATCATAATCATAGCATCTTTTAAGGGTCGCTATTTTGATATTTTTGAGACATTGAAAATTTGCGGCAAATAAAAATTTTTGTACCTTTGCGACACAATGCTGAAGGCATCTGCTCACTAACGAACTCTTAATGATAAGAAGGCATGAAAGTATCAAAGAAAACAGCTATGTCTGTCGATTGCTCGACTCAGGAGGGAGGTCGGAATAATCTTACTGTTGCTCGGCCTCAGGCTATCAAATTAAAGGCTGTGACAACATCAGAGCGCCAGCGGTTAAGGATCTTGACATATCAGTATATCCTTCCGTGAACCAACATCAGGTGTATTATAAACCCACATTCATAATGCGAAGTAAGGATCAGTCTTCATTTCGCATTGTTGATTTATGGACATTCAAATCGCTCAAGACAAATAAGAGGTACATTGTTGAGGTAGAGGGATTTGATAATGAATTTTACGGGCTGAAATTTTATTGGAAGGGAGTGGAGAAAAGCAAAAATCGGTATTCACTTCTGACTAATGACTATGAGCCTCGTACTATTGTACGTTCCTGTATTGAAGTTATGCTTCAATACTTTCGCAAAAACACGCTGGCTTCATTTGGTTTTGTAGCAGCTCCGGATTTGGATAAAGACATAAGAGGGAAACGTGTAAATACGAAAAATGGTAGTCGCAGGTTTAAGTTTTATCAACGTATGATGATCAACTTGTTTGGACCGGAAACATTTTATCAGGTTCATGATATCAGTAATACGATATACCTTTTGTTAAATATGGTTCAATTATCAAATAATGCCATTACATTAAAGGATATAGAGCGTAAATTAAACCAAACCTATCTCGGAGAATACACAATAGGCGGTTAAAAAAACTTATGGCACAGGCTTAATCAGCCATGCGTGGTGTGATGCATATACACAGCGAGGTCAATGTACGCAGAGCCTTGTGGCAAGATTGAGAGATTAGTGTAATAGGATTAATTAGGCTAATTCTTTGATTAGTAGGCCGCTATGGCGAGGCTGATGGGCTGTGGTGACGGCTTTTAGGGCTCAAGCCGAAGATGCGGTGCATTTGTTAAAAACGAGGGGATAGAGTGTTAA
>JBJEDF010000041.1:0-10390 GCA_051871765.1 Muribaculaceae bacterium | reverse complement strand
TGAAGTGTGTTGCGTTAACATAATCTTTAACATTTGGGGTGGTGTGGTGGGCGGATTTGTGGGCGGCGCGGTTGATGCGGGCGCAAAATATTGCGCCCCTACAAGGCTTTTGTCGGGGGTGATGAGGGGAGTGGGGAAGTGAGATGAGTTTTTGGGAAAAGTGATGTTGCACGGTAGGAGAACCGGGGGGGTAATATTAATAGCTGATAGTTAAAATTTTAGATAGGAATAATGTAAGAATAGCTGTAAGATGTTGGCGAAAACGGGCAACTTTATGTTGAAAAATAAAATGAAAATTGCCCGTTTTTGTATTGCAAAAAAGAGATATTGTGCTTAACTTTGCCAAACTTTGTGAAGATTATAAACCAATACAATAATCAATAACCCTTAAAAAAGAATACCGCAAGTGGCTGAAACAGAACGGAAAATTTACACATACGATGAGGCTTATCACGCTTCGTTGGATTATTTTGAAGGCGATGAACTTGCAGCAAGAGTGTGGGTGAACAAATATGCACTCAAAGACTCTTATGGCAATATCTATGAGCAGACGCCCAATGATATGCACCACCGCATAGCATCGGAAATCGCGCGCATAGAGAACAACTATCCGTCGCCAATGAGCTATGATGAAATCTTTGAGCTGATGCGAGATTTCAAATATGTAGTGCCCCAGGGCAGCCCGATGTCGGGTATCGGCAATAACTATCAAGTAGGGTCACTGTCGAATTGCTTTGTGATAGGCCTTGATGGGACACCGGACTCGTATGGCGGCATCATGCGCATTGATGAAGAGCAAGTGCAGCTGATGAAGCGTCGCGGCGGCGTAGGTCATGACTTGTCGCATCTGCGACCGAAGGGGACCCCAGTTAAGAACTCGGCATTGACGAGCACTGGTCTTGTGCCCTTTATGGAGCGCTTCTCCAACTCTACGCGCGAGGTGGCTCAAGACGGTCGTCGCGGCGCGCTGATGATGACCGTGTCAATCAAGCACCCGGATTCAGAAGCGTTTATCGACGCCAAGATGACCGAAGGAAAGGTGACCGGCGCTAATGTGTCGGTGCGGATCACCGATGAATTCATGCGAGCCGCCGAGGAGGGCAAGCCCTTTGTGCAGACGTTTCCGGTGGATAGCGACCACCCAACGATGACCAAAGAGATCGACGCCAAGGCCTTATGGGAGAAAATCATCCATAACGCATGGCGTTCAGCCGAGCCGGGCGTACTGTTTTGGGATACGATCACGCGCGAGTCGGTGCCGGATTGCTATGCCGACTTAGGGTTCCGCACCATCTCGACCAATCCGTGTGGCGAGATACCGCTGTGTCCGTATGACAGCTGCCGTCTGCTTGCCATCAACCTTTACAGCTACGTAAAAAATCCGTTTACGCCTCAAGCCGAGTTTGACTTTGAGCTGTTCGGAGAGCATGTAGGCAAGGCTCAGCGCATCATGGATGATATCATCGACCTCGAGATGGAGAAGATAGACACCATCTTGAATAAGATCGACAGCGACCCGGAGACCGAAGAGGTTAAGAACAATGAGCGCCATCTATGGCATAAGATAAAGACGAAGACGGGCAAAGGCCGCCGCACGGGCGTGGGCACTACCGCCGAGGGCGATATGCTTGCCGCCATGGGACTGAAATACGGCACGTCTGAGGCCACCGAATTCTCGATCAGAGTGCATAGAGCGCTTGCGATAGCAGCCTATACGTCGTCAGTAAATATGGCTCGCGAGCGCGGCGCCTTTGAGATCTTTGATGCAGAGCGGGAGCGCAACAATCCGTACATCCAGCGCCTTGCCGAGCAGAGCCCCGAGATGTATGAAGCTATGTGTAAATACGGACGTCGCAACATCGCGTGCCTGACGATAGCACCGACGGGGACTACGAGTCTGATGACACGCACCACATCGGGCATCGAGCCGGTGTTTATGCCGGTGTATAAGCGCCGGCGCAAGGTTAACCCCAACGATCCGGAGGTGCGCATAGACTATGTAGATGACACCGGCGATGCCTTTGAAGAATACATAGTGTATCACCCCAAATTCTTGGTGTGGATGCAGGTCAATGGCATAGAGGTGCGCAACGACTACAGCCAGGAAGAGATAGACGCACTGGTTGCTCGGTCGCCCTACGCGGGGGCCACGGCCAATGAGATAGACTGGTTAGAGAAGGTGCGCATGCAAGGGAGCATACAGAAGTGGGTTGACCACTCCATCTCGGTGACTATCAACTTGCCTGCTGATGTGAGCGAAGAAGTCGTCAACAAGCTATATATTGAGGCCTGGCGCCAAGGGTGCAAGGGCTGCACGGTGTATCGCGACGGTTCACGCTCAGGAGTGTTGGTAGCACTTGAAGAGAAGAAGAAGAAACAGAGCGAGCCGAAGGAGCCTGTAGATGTGGCATCGCTGTCGTATGTGATGAAGCGCCCCATCGAGCTTGAGGCCGATGTGGTAAGATTTCAGAACAACAAAGAGAAGTGGATAGCCTTTGTGGGGCTTATCGATGGCAAGCCCTACGAGATCTTCACGGGCCTTGCCGATGACGATGACGGCATCTTCTGCCCCAAGTCAGTGACACACGGCAAAATCATCAAGGCAATAGACGAGAACGGCAACAAGCGGTACGACTTCCAGTTTATCAACAAGCGCGGCTACAAGACCACAATCGAAGGCTTGTCGGATAAGTTCAATCCCGAGTACTGGAACTATGCAAAGCTGATCTCCGGCGTGCTTCGCTATCACATGCCAATAGACCAGGTGCTGAAGCTCATCGGCGGCTTGGAGCTTGACTCTCAGTCAATCAACACATGGAAGATGGGCGTAGAGCGAGCGCTGAAGAAATATCTGCCCAATGGCCTTGAGGCTAAGGGTCAGCGGTGCCCGAATTGCGGCCAGGAGACGCTCGTATATCAAGAGGGGTGCCTAATCTGCACGTCGTGCGGCACGTCGAAGTGCGGATAGAGCCTCGATCATAGAGCCGATGACGATGTCGGCGGTATCACACAGCTTATCAGGCGTGTTTGTCGTAGCAACACCTACGACAAATGCGCCTGAGGCTTTACCGGCGCAGACGCCGGCAACAGAGTCCTCGAATACGGCACACAGCGCAGGGTCCACTCCTAAGCGACGGGCTGCGAGGATGTAGCCCTCGGGGTGGGGCTTTGAGCGGGTGATATCCTCGTCAGTGATAACGACGTCGAAATGGTCTCTGAAGCCGGGTATCTGAGCGAAGAGGCCGTGCATCTTGAGCCGGTTAGAGCTTGTGACGATGGCCGCCGGGATATTATTGCTCTTGAGGTGATCGAGCAAAGGCAATACGCCGTCGAAGAGGCGATATTGCATCTTGGCCTCAAAGACAGCGAGGTCACGGCGTATGCTCATTTGCGTGTCGTTATCGGGGAAGTATGTTGCGAGGATATTATCGAGGGTGTTTCCTTTGATAACGAGGGCGAAGTTGTCGATGCCGGTGTGGTATCGGCGGTCCACCTCGTTCCAGAATTGAGTGTAAGTGCCTTCGGTGTCGGTAAGGACTCCATCGAGGTCAAAAAGGACTGCTTTAACTTTTATCATAATTGAGAATAATATACTTGAAAGGTGGGGGGGAAGATGATGTTGAGAGTATCAATCATCGTCAATCACAAATAGGTCGCGAATTATGCTGTCGGCAATAAGCCATCGGGCTTTAGGGATATATAGCCTATCGTCGGCAGAGAGGATCAGATTGCCGCGTGTGATATGCTCGCCGGCGGCCTCAAGTACCACGTCGGAGAAAGCGGGGTCAATGATATCGAGTGGCAAGCCGGAGGCGGTGCGCAGGCGAGTCATGATGACATCGTTGAGTCGCTCGGCCGGGGTCTCGGCATCGATAATAGCGGGATTAGGCGCTGCGAGATATTGCTTGATAGATGATGGGTTGTAACGGCGCGTGGAGCCATCGAACGAGTGTGCTGCGGGGCCTAATCCGAGATACGGGATACCGGTCCAGTAGGCTGAGTTGTGACGTGAGTGGTAATCCGGGCGAGCGTAATTGGAAATTTCGTAGTGTTGAAATCCGGCCTCCTCGGTGATGGAGCATACGAGGCGATACATTTGCTCGATGACGATGTCGTCAGTGTCAGCGATTACACCTCGCTGCCGCAAGGCATATAGGCGAGTGCCGGGCTCGTACATCAGGCAATATGCCGAGATGTGAGTCACGGGCAAGCGTAGCAATGTGCGTAGGGAGAAGGCGAGCGAGTCGAGCGACTGGCCGGGCAGTCCGAAAATGATGTCGGCAGAGATGTTGGAGATGCCACCGCGTGCAATGGTATCAATCGCCTCTATTGCACGGGCGGCGCTGTGGCGCCTCCCTACCCCTCTGAGCTCGTCATCGCAGAGCGATTGCACACCGATAGACACTCGGTTGATGCCACAATTGCGCCAGAGCTCCACTTTTTGTGGCGTCACATCTTCGGGGTTAGCCTCGATGGTAAACTCCTCGACGTCGGCGAGATATGGCTTGATAGGATCGAGGAGCTCGGTGAGCGACTGCGGCGAGAGGATAGAAGGTGTGCCTCCGCCGATATAAGCCGTAATGAAATTGCGGCCCTGCATCTCGGGGAGCCTCACGGCGAATTCACGGCCAATGGCGTCAATCACGGCCCCGATGCTATCAGTGATGGGGGTGGAATAGAAGTCGCAGTAAGCGCACTTGGAGTGGCAGAATGGGATATGTATGTAAAGCGCGGCCAAAAAACAGTAGCTAATGAGAAGGGTTACTTATCAGAGATGTCACGCCCGCAGATATTAGCGAATTGGCAATATTTGCACGCGTCAAGATTATCGACCGGTGCAAAAGGCACCGCCGGGTCAAAGATTTCTTTAATCAAGCTAACGAGTCGAGGCCTGAAGCAGTTGTCGCCGTTTGGGTCGTCGGGGTCATCGACATCGCGATAATCGGCAATTTCCTCTTTGTTGAACTTAGTGCTGATATTTCCGTCTTTGAGTATTGCTTTCAGGGAATGCACCACGGGCTTGATGTCAATATTGTGGCAATTGTGAATATCGGCGTAGGCGTGGCAGTAGATGAGCAATTGAAAAATAGCATCGAAGTCGTGGACACCAGGCTCAAAGAGTGCGTCGAGCGAAGGCGCCGAAGTGCGGTCAGAGCCGGTCTTGTAGTCGATAAAACGGAGCGCCTTGTTATTATTAGCATCGGTGAATTCATCGATGCGGTCAATTGACATCTTGAAATTAATGGTCAAATCCTTGTCAAGAGTCCACTGACTGTCAGTCGAGACCTCACCGCCGACAAATTTGAATGAAGGAGCGTAGCACTTCTTCTCGACAGCGAGCAGCCTCTTGACGATATGTAGGACTACGAAAGCGGTGATTTTGTGTTCGGAGTTGAAGCGCTTATCATTGACATTGATGGCGCGCGAAATTTGGTTTGTGATGATCTTTGAGAGGTGATGGTCGTTGTCGGATGCGCATATGCCGTCAAGGACTTGCGGAGTAATCGGCCGGGCTTTACATAGCTCATATATGTCGCAGAGGGTGCCATGAATGATATTGCCGTAGTCAACGGCTTGGATGTAGTCAGTCAGCTCGGTGTCGCCACGGAAGTTGTTGACGTATTGGAGATAAAATTTCAGGGGGCATTGCTTGTAGGTCTTGAGCGCCGAAGCCGACAGCTTTGCGCCGCCGGGCTTTTTGAAGGTCTCGAGCTTGGACAAAATGCGCTCGGACTTTGGGATAGAGAATGAGCGGTCGGCCGCCTGATTATAACCCAAAGAATACTCGATGAATTGGGGCTTAGCGAGGCCTGAAGGTGTGATATACTTGAGCTGCGCAATGAAACGCGAAGGCTCGCCGGCTGAAAGGCCTTGAGAGCGGCTGTCGTAGATTAGCGTCACGTTGGCAGCTCTGGCGATAAGGCGATAGAAATAGTACTCGTAAGCGGCGTCGAGGCGCTCGGTAGGAGGCATGTTGTAACCGCGTCGGAGGCTGTTTGGGATCATTGTCTTGACGTAAGAACGTCGAGGGAAAGAGCCCTCGTTCATCGAAGCGATGATGACATTGTCGAAGTCGAGGGCACGGGTCTCGAGGACTCCCATGATCTGGAGGCCACAGAGTGGTGTGCCGGCGAGGTTGATAGTGCGAGCGTTGAGCAGTCGCTCGAAGAAAGCGAAGTAAGTGGATTGGCCTACGGAAATGCCGTAGTTTGCAATCATTGTGGAAAGTGCGCTAATCTCGGAAGATATATGGCTGAGGTAGTCGGCCTCGGTCTTAGATGGCGTAGCCGGACCGATTTCGGCATTAGAGATGTCGCGGTGGAGTCCATCGATGAGGTTGATGAGGTAATTGGCACAGTTGGCAGCGGCAGTGGTCGGGTGGTCAGTGTTTCGATCAACCATAGTGAAGATATAGCATAGGTCGGCGAACTCATCGTCGTTGAGCCTGCTGACGTCAACTCGGAATAGCCTCTCGCGAGCTATCATAGACCTGATGTCGTCGGCGACGTCGGGAGCGATGAGGCGAATTAGCGGATGGGCGAGCACGGCGTCGATGTCTTCGTAGAAGAATTGGTACTGACCTCTTGTATTGTTGTAAACCGCTCGCATCTGCATCGATACGATGGCCCGGAGCAGCGTTGCAAAAGAGCTTGTGGCGAAAGGGACACCCATGGTGATGTTGACATTCTTGATCTGCGGAGGCAGCGCCAATAGCGTGGGTGTGAGTAGCGCCTCGTCGGGGAGGACTACGGCGGTGTTGATGGCATTTTCGGGGTCGAGCCGGCCATCGGCAATCAAATTGCTGAGTGCCAGGCCTATAGCTTTAGCCTGGGCAACTTTTGACGGCATTGCCAGCACCTTGATGGAAGGAGCCTCGCCGGCGACGGGCAATTCGAAGTCGTCGGGTTGCGGCCACCGCTTGGACATATTGCGCACGATGCAGTTATTAGCAGAGACTGTCATGGCCTCAGAGAAGTCCCAGAAGAAGCAGGCTTTATGGCAGAGGGAAAGCTTATCGAGCAGCTTTGCTTCGCAGTAAGACACCTCATTGAGGCCGACAAATGCATATTTAGGAGCTTTGAGCCTTGAGCTCCACTCGTCGTCGTTGATGAGGTCTCTGAGCAGCCTCGCCGATGTGGTCATACCCTTGTCGCGCAGCATTGTGTGGAATTCGTCGTAAATAGGGCCCAATATCTGCCAGAGCGACAAGAATTTGTCAGACATCGAATCGCCGGTGCCGTCAGCATCGTGGTTGATGTGTAGCCAGAAGGCATCGCGGCCGTCAGTGAGCGGGGAGTCGCCCCAGAGCGACTTTACGATATTCTTTTGGTCGTCGTCGAGGAAGTCGGCAGTCAGCTCCTTGAGCGACTTGATGTTGCTATAAAGCATTTTTGCATCGATGGCCCATCGGTCGATGGTGTCGAAGTCGCTGAGAATGATCTCACCCCAGAACAAGAATTTGTCGAAGTCGGATTTCTGCTCGGCATGGTTGTATCGGTCGAGGACCGCGGAATATGCCTTGTATAAAATCATGAGCTGCTCTTGATGGTCGCACACCACATAGCGAGCGCCTCTGACGGCCAATTGGCTGAGTACGATAAATCGGGGCATGAACGCCGAGTGGTCAAGAGCCTGCTCGATGTAATGCTTGAGGAAGATGGCGCTGCGCCTGTTTGGCATCACGAACGTCAGCGCCGAGAGGTCAGGGTAATGGTCGATGCAGTATCGTGCAACACATTTGAGGAAAGGCTCATTATGCTTATCGGCGATATTTGTCATGATCGAAAGATATGTGGCGAGGTGGTGGTGAGAGGTGAATGGTGGTTGAAGGCGATGGCGTTAACGCTTGAGGAGTAAGATGGCCTTGATTGCGATGTCGAAAGCAATGATTTTGGCGTTGCCGTTAGCGGCGACGTCGTTGCGAGCTTTTGAGAACATGTCGAACATGTCGATGACGTTGCGCTCGTTGACAAAAGGGGCGAAGCGCGAAGCGAAAGCGGCCTCGTCGGCGGTCATGCATAGCAGGTCGTCATTGGCGATGTTGGCGATGAAATTTTCGCGTATCATGCGGCTGCAGTAGTCGTAGAATTGCATCATGCCCTCTCTGCCGAGGTCAGCGACATCTGTGCTCCATTGCCTCAGTAGCACGATTTTGCGCTGGTAGGCCTTGCGCATCAGCTCGATGAAGAGGTCCATGAACTTGCGGCGCATCTTAGACACTGACATCAGCTCGAGGGCGGTGTTGGCATTGCCTTGTGCGAGCCGCGCAATGATAGAAGCATCATCGAGGGCTGCCAACTGAGGGAGGGCAGCGATTTGGTCGTCAGAGTATCTGTTGACGCGTATGCGCTGTGTGCGCGAGAAGATTGTGGGGAGAACGGCTTTGGAATTGTTGGATACGAGGACAAAGATGGTGTCGTCGGAAGGCTCTTCGATGATTTTGAGGAGCTTGTTGGCAGCGGCTTGCTGTAGCCGCTCGGGGAGCCAAAGTATGGCCACCTTGTATCGCGACTGCCTGGCGGTGAATGAAAGCTTGCGAGCGAGCTCGGCGGCTTCCTCGACATATATGGTGGGCTGAGCGTTGATATTGTCGAGGCATGCTTGCCATTTGGTCAAGTCCATGAAAGGGTTGTCGCGCATGAAGTCGAAGAATGTTGCCAGCCAATCGTCGGAGAGGCCTGACTTGCCTTTTTTGATGACGGGGAAAGACCAGAAGGTGTCAATATGGCTGAAGGCCTCGTGCTGACGGCAAGCGGGGCATAGGCCGCAGCTGTCGCCGGCAGCGGTACGGTTTTCGCAATGGATATATTGCGCCAGTGCTCGGGCGAGCATCATCTTGCCGGCGCCGGCGGGGCCTTCGAGCATGAGGGCGTGGGGGATGCGAGCGCCGTTGACCATGTCGCGGAGGCGCTGCTTTACATCATCGTGATATGGGATATCACTGAACTTCATATCGTAAGGAGGTGGCGGAGGGGGTGGTGGTAGTAGGTTATTTATCGTTGGCAACAAGAGCCATGTCGTGGTCAACCATGATGTTGACTAACTGCTCAAATGAAGTGGTGCGTGGGTTCCAGCCGAGGCATTTGCGAGCTTTTTCGGGGTTGCCTAATAGCTCCTCTACCTCAGCGGGGCGGAAGAAGCGCTCATCGACCTCAACGAGAACGCGGCCGTCGGCAACGCTGATGCCTCGCTCGTGGAGGCCCTCGCCCTCCCAGCGGAGCTCAATGCCGGCACGAGCGAAGGCCAGCGAAGTGAATTCGCGCACGGTGTGGTATTCGCCTGTGGCGATGACATAGTCTTCGGGCTTGTCCTGCTGGAGCATGAGCCACATGCACTCTACATAGTCTCGAGCATATCCCCAGTCGCGGCGTGCATTGAGATTGCCGAGGTAGAGTTTCTCCTGGAGGCCGGCAGCGATGCGAGCAGCGGCGAGAGTGATCTTTCGGGTGACGAAGTTTTCGCCACGTCGCTCGGATTCGTGGTTGAAGAGAATGCCGTTGACACAGTACATGCCGTAGCTCTCGCGGTAGTTTTTCACAATCCAGAAGCCATATAGCTTTGCCACTCCGTAAGGCGACCTGGGATAGAATGGCGTGGTCTCGGATTGTGGCACCTCCTGCACCTTGCCGAATAGCTCTGAGGTGGAAGCCTGGTAAATGCGACACTTCTGCTCCATGGCGAGGATACGCACGGCCTCGAGGAGGCGGAGAGTGCCCACGGCATCAGTCTCGGCGGTGTATTCGGGCACATCAAATGACACCTTTACGTGGCTCTGAGCGGCGAGGTTGTAAATCTCGTCAGGCTCCACCTCTTTGATGATGCGAATGAGCGAAGACGAGTCGGTCATGTCGCCGTAGTGTAGCGTGAGCAGACGTTTTTGGTGCATGTCTCTGACCCATTCGTCGAGATAAAGGTGCTCGATGCGCCCGGTGTTGAATGTAGAGCTTCGGCGCAGTACGCCGTGCACCTCATATCCTTTGCCGAGCAAGAATTCGGCGAGGTAGCTGCCGTCTTGGCCTGTGATGCCTGTGATAAGAGCTTTCTTCATATTGTGGAGTAGTGTTAGATTTTTGTGATTATTTGGAGACATGTCCGGTCATTAGCCGGGCTTAATAAATTGCTTTTGGATATTATAGCATTGGCGAGCAACACGGCAGCGATAATAGCAGCCGCGATGATAGCGTCAATGGCGATAGTGGGCATGTGAGTGTTAGAAATGATCTTGAAAGCGGCAGCGCTATCAATATCCCTAATGCACATAGTGACGAGGCCCATCACCACCATTGCGATAGCAATGCCTTTGAGCATGTAGGGATGGTGGAGTCGGCGCGCGACAGGATTAGAGATAGATGATGGCATAAAAAGCAGTAAATGTAATTGGGATTACAAA
>JBJEDF010000040.1:0-1899 GCA_051871765.1 Muribaculaceae bacterium | reverse complement strand
CGAGGTCATTGATCCTGCGAAGAAGATTGTCCTGAGGGATAATCAAGTCGTAGAGTTCGCTGTAATCACTGAACTGAATGGTCTGTTGAAGAGGTAGCATATCATATCAATTTCTACCTATAAAGTTAGAAAAAAATCGGCACATATCCAAGTTTTTTCACTTGATATGTGCCGATTGAATTATGGGCTCAGTCTATAGAGGGACTTTTTCAGTGCGCCTCAGCTATTGGCCGGGGCGCACTCGCTGCTCCTTTGCGATGTGGAGGGCTAATACTATCCAATCATCAGCATGTTATCACTATTTTTGTATCCACACCGCCGTAGGTGTGCTTTTATTTGTTGCCATACTCGGCTATAACATTGCCTTCGGTATCAAACTTAACCTTGATATCGCGCCGCAGCTGTACCGATTTAAGGCCGGCCAGATAGTAGTTGCCGTCAGCTTTGCTCTCAGTGTAAGTGATGAAATATAGCTGATAGTCAGGATACAGCTCGCTGATGGCGGCGCTGATAGCCTCCGGAATGGCTTCCGCATCGCGGTAGTTTAAGTCCCACTCGCTGCTCACCCATATGTAGCCTTGCTTTGTGCGCTCAAAGGTGATGCTTATCTTGGTGCCGTTGTATGTGATTTCTACTTTCAGCTTGTCGCCGTCGTTGTCCCACTTGCCGATTGTGGCGTCGGGGTATTGCTCCGCGATAAAGGCCTCAATGTCAGCACGGTCGGCGAGGGTATTGCCGCCGGCTGGCTCGGTGTTGCCCTCGCCATCTGCATCGTCATCGCCGCTGATGATACCATCTGCGGTAATCGTAAGCTCCACCTTGTCGCCCTTGCGTGTCTTGATGGTGAGGAGGTAATAGGTGTCAATCTCGGGTGATGAGCATTGCTCGGCCGACGATATTTTGCAGCCGGCGTATGTTGAGGCGTTGAGCGCCGTGAGCACTGCCTCCGGCAGCTCGTTGGCTTTTATGGTGAAGCGGGTGTTTGCCCATGCTCCCGATGCATCAAAGAGCAGTGTCACCACTTTGTGGTCGATGAAAATCTTCGCTGTGGTGCTTGTTGCCTCCGCGTTGACATACAGGTAGTAAGCGCCCGGATAATTGCTGTTGACATACTCGGCTACGTAGTCGGGCACATCACACACAATCCAGCTTTTGGCCCCGCGTCCGTCATTGTTATCGTCATTGTCCTTGTCGCTGCTGTCAGATGCAGACTTTATCTCCTTAAGGTCGAGCTTGACAAGCACGCCATCGGCGGTGTAGTACAGCGATGCCTCATACTCGCTCGTGGCGGCCTCTAACGTCCCGCGGGCGCGTATCAGATAGATGTCTTGCACCACACCGGGCGTGTACCGCGTCAGCTGCTCGATGTCGCCGCTCAGCTCCCATGCTCCGTAGTCGCTTGCCGTGAAGGCTTCTTTTACGGCATCGGGTAGGGCTTCATAGTCTATGGCGGTGCTCGTCATGCGATGGCCGAAATACTTCATATCATACCATGCCCGCTGTGACACTTTCTTTGACTGTGCATCGGTTGCCACAAACGTCACTGTGGCATACTCTTCATCTACAGTCCAGCTCACCGACGTTGCCTCAGGATATGCGGCCCGGAAATCCTCGATGATAGCGGCCGGTACTTCCGACACCTCCTCGGGAGATGCCGATTCGATAGGATTGCTATCGCTGCACGAGGTGGCCGATACGATACACGTCAACGACAATCCTAACGAAATCAATGTGTTAATACTTTTCATGTGGATTGATTTTGATTGTAAGTTAGTTGTAAAAAAAATGTCTGAGCACGTAAAAGCCAATTAGACTTACGTGTTCAGACACTACATATTGCTTTGTTGGCGGCAAAGTTACCAAAAGATATTGACTCCGCCAAAAATTTTTCATATTTTA
>JBJEDF010000039.1:0-95865 GCA_051871765.1 Muribaculaceae bacterium | reverse complement strand
CCCCCGACCCTCTGCTTGTAAGGCAGACGCTCTGAACCAGCTGAGCTAAGCGCCCTCTCGCCTAAAGCGTTGCAAAGTTACGCACTTTTTTTGAATTGACAAATTTTTCGGCCATTTTTTTCAAAAAAATCTTTTGGGAGGGTGTAAAGTGATGTGAAAAGCCCTTGTGGCGGGGCGTAGAGAGGGCTGTATTCGGTAGTTGCGCAAAAAGTGGGGTGAGATGGCGGGTGTTTGGAAAAATGTGTATATCTTTGCAAACAGAGTCGGCCGTTAGTGCGGCTATTATAAAAATAAATATTGAAGTAACAGAAGTTTTTTATGAGACCAATCAACCGGAAGGTGGCGCTAACGGTGATAGCGATTGTGGTGACGGCTGTGACGACGTCGGCGCAATGGCGCATCGGCGCTACGGCAGGCTATGTCAACAACAGCCTTGACACCAAGACCAATTATGCATACGATTTGCGCTACGAGGATAGGGGCGGCTTAACGATGTCGATGCCCGTGCAGTATGATTTTACGGATTGGCTTGGCGCACGCGCCGAGGTTGCGTATGTGCAGAAGAATTACAGCCAGCATCGCACGCACTACTTTGATGGCTATTATGAAAACCGGCGCAATGAGTATGTGTCACTGCCGGTGATGGCGTCGTTCTCGTTTGGAGCGCGGCGGCTGCGAGGTTTTCTGAATATGGGTGTGTATATGGGCTGCTGGATTAACAGCCATCGCGAAGGCGTATCCAAAATCGAAGATGAGCCTACCGGAGTAGAGATGGAGCCGGAGACCTCGCTGACGCCGGAGAATAAGTATAGCTACAGCGAGACGGTGGAGTTTGACTCACGCCGCGACAATCGCTTTGACGGCGGCCTGTGTGGGGGCGTGGGCGTGGAGTTTAGGCTCAACACGTTTGTGGGCTTCAGCGCCGAGTGGCGTCTGTACTACGGTCTGTCGAATATGTACAAGAGCAAGACCGTGGGCATGCCTCGCTATAACACCACGTGGGCGCTGCAGGTGGGCGCCTTCATTACGTTTGATACGAAAAAAAAGGATAAGAAATGACACGATACGCAAAGATACTACGATATGCCGGCGCGGTGGCGTCGGTGGCGCTGCTGAGTGTGGCGGCAAACTCATGCCGAGACGAAGGCGATGAGCTGATAGACCCTAATGATACGCGCTATTACACACTGATAGAGCAGTTTGACCGGGTGTGGCATGGCATCAACAACAGCTATGCGTGGTGGAGTATCGACCCTACAGACTGGGATGCCGCCTACAAGAAGTACAGGCCTATGATAGAGGCTCTTGACGCGCAAGACAATGTGGCTACGGCTGACCTCAGGGAGATATATGAGGCTATGTGCGGCACTCTGATAGACCACCATGCCGGCATCTATGTGGAGAACCTCAAGGTGGCAGCTGACGACCCCGATGGCCGGCATGTGTGGGTGCAGCCCGGCCTTATCGAGGCCAAGAAGCGCGACTATTATCACGACGGCTTTGACGAGCAGGAGTTGGCGGATATGTTTGGCAGCACCTATGTAGAAACCGGGCGAGCCACGCAGGCCAAGGAGTTTTGGTGTGCTAACGAATACGGCACGATGGATCACTTCTTCACGGCTCTCATCGATGGCGACATAGTGTATCTGCGCCTTAGCGGCTTTGCCTTGTCGGGCTATCTTGTCGGCGATGATGAAGAGGCCGCCGCCGAGGTGGAGGCTCTGATGGAGAACTATATCACTATGGCCACGACGCTTGATGACCTCAAGGGCATAATCATAGATGTGAGGAGCAACGGCGGCGGCTATAACTATGACCAAAACTTTGTGACGGCGCCGCTGATAGGCGAGCCACTGTTGGTGGGCTATTTCCGATCGAAGGTGGGACTGGGGCGCTATGACTTAGGGCCGTGGACTCCTTACACGGTGTACCCGCTGCCCGGAGGCCACCGCGCCGCGCCGTGCCCGGTGGCGGTGCTGGCTGACATTAACTCGGTCAGCAATGCCGAGATCACCACTATCATAGCCAAGCAGATGCCTATGGGTATGGTGGCCGGAGAGCGCACCTTCGGCGGCACGGGTTGCTTGACGAGTGATTTTGAGATGTACTATAACGGCACCTTCGGCGACGAGACGTTCAACAAGCACTATGTATATACGACCAACTATATGTTTAAGGATGGCACGGGCCACATCTATGAGGGCGTGGGCACCGAGCCGGACTTGGAGCTGCTCTTTGATGCCGAAGCCTATGCGAGCGGCGATGACAGCCAGCTGCGCCGCCTCATAGACCATCTTCACGGCCTGTAAGCGCCCCCCTGCTAAAAAATCAAAATCGGCTCGACACTCAGGCATATCGCGGCCTGCAGGTGTCGAGCCGATTTTGGTTTTTTAGGGGGGTGATGGCGCTGCGGCGGGGCTAAAGGGAGCGGTGCTCGTAGGCGCTGATGCGTGCGCGCCACTCGGGGCTGATGGGGGCGGAGGTGTTAGTGGCGTGGTTATATCCGGATAGCACTGTTGAAGCCACGCACTTGACTTCGGCCGTGACGGTGTCGATGACGCGCTGCTCAATGGTGAGTGAGCGGTCGCCGATGCGCGTGACCGCAGAGAGCACTTGCAGCGGCGTGTCGATGAACGATGGGGCGTAGAAGTCGATGTCGATGTGAACGATCACCAGCTCGATTGCGCTGAAGTCAAACATCTCGGCGAGCACGTCTTTGAAGTAAGCGGCTTTTGCGAGGTCGAGGAATTGGAGATACACGGCGTTGTTGAGGTGTCCGAGTATGTCGATGTCGTTGAAGCGTATCTGCACCGGAGTGATGTGGCGCAGGGGGTATTTCGGGTCGGGAGCTTTCATGCCGGGGTCAGTGAATTACTATTTTACTTATAACGTTTCGGCCCACTGCTTCGTTTAGTTTAGCTATTAGCGAGTCGGTGAGATAGAGCAGCTCGTTTTTTAGCGGAGCCGATGTGATGAACACGTGGAGTGTGTCGCGGTCCACATAACGGCGCGCAGTGAGGCGGTTGATTGTAGGGCCAACGACGTCGGCCCAAACGTAGCAGATGCGTTGAGCGTAGTATGAGTCAGTCTGGCCCGTAGCGGCAATCATCTCGCTGATGATTTGGCCCACTTGTTTTGGCGATGAAGGTTTCATATATCGGCCGGGGAAAGGGGGTCAGACAAAAGGCTCGAAGACGCCGTTGGTGACGTGCCACATCTTGAAGTCGTCGCCGTTGGCGGGCATTATTTCGTCGAGGTGCTTGCGGTTGGTGTCGGTGATGAAAATTTGGCCGAATGTGTCGGGCGAGCCCACGAGTGAGATTATGCGCTCTACGCGCGAGGCGTCGAGCTTGTCGAAGATGTCATCGAGCAGCAGCAGCGGCTTTAGGCCGGTGGCTTGCTTAAGAAACTCGTATTGGGCGAGGCGCAGCGCTATGGTGAATGTCTTGGCCTGCCCCTGCGAAGCAGTGGCGCGCATGGGCATTTCGTCGAGAGTCATCTCGAGGTCGTCGCGGTGTGGGCCTACAGAGGTGTAGTGGAGCACGGAGTCGCGGCGACGTGCCCGGTCGAGGAGCAGCGTCAGCGGCGTGTGGTCATCGGCGGCGGCGTAAGATTTGTATTTCAGTGTTACGCGCTCGCTTGAGGCGGCAATTGCGGCGTAGTAGCGGTTGAAAATCTCCGAAAGGGCGGCGATGCGGCGACGCCGGGTGTCGGTGATGATGTCGGCGGCATGGACCATTTGGGCTTCTACGGCATCGTAGAGCGTGGGGTTGGTGGACTCGTCGCGTAGCAGCTTGTTGCGCTGCTCGAGGGCTTTGTTGTATCTGACGAGGGCCTCGTAGTAAGCGGCATCGTGCTGGGCGAGCACCATATCGATAAAGCGGCGTCGCTCCTCCGGTGCTCCGGCCACGAGGGCATAGTCGGCGGGCGAGATCATCACTGAGGGGAAGAGGCCGAGGTGCTCGCTGAGGCGCCTGTATTCCTTGCCACCCCGCTTGAATGATTTACGTCGGCCTCGCTGCATGCCTACGGATAGCGTCTCGTCGGCGTCGCGGCGCCGGTATTCGGCGTGCATGATAGCGAAGTCCTCGCCGTGTCGCAGCAGCTCATTGTCAGTGAGAGATGTAAAGCTCTTGCCGAAGGAGAGGTAGTGAATGGCATCGAGGAGGTTGCTTTTGCCCATGCCGTTGTCGCCCACAAAGCAATTGATGTTGGGCGAGAAGCGTAGCTCGGCGCGAGCAATGTTTTTGAAGTTTGAGAGCGAGAGGCTGCGCAGTATCATTTAGCGGAGAAAAAGCTGTTGAAAAATAGGAGTTGATATAGGATAGAGTTGCGCCAATACTCTATGCAGTGAGTGCCGGGTCGCGAGATGAAGTCGTGGGCAATGTGACGGTCGAGCATGGCTTGGTGCAGGCGCAGGTTTTCGGTGTAGAAGAAGTCTTCGGTGCCGCAGTCAAAGATGATGTGCATGTCGGGAGTGACGCGGTCGAGCATGTTGATTACGGTGTTGTCGTGCCAGCGCTGTTTGTTGGTCTCGTAGGGACCGAGGCGGTCGGCGATTTTCCATTTTGAGGGAAACGGCTCTATGTTGACGCCTCCGCTGGTGCTGCCGCCGCCGAGCCAGATGTCAGGGTGCCGGAGCATGAGATATAGCCCGCCGTGGCCGCCCATGCTGAGGCCTGTGATGGCGCGGTGGCGCGGGTCGGCGATAGTGGGGCAGTGGCTGTCAATGTAAGGCACTAAGTCGCGCGTGATGAACGACTCCATCTGCATGGCCGGGTCAATGGGTGAGTCATAGTACCAGCTGTCGCGGCCGTCGGGCATCACAAGTATCATGGCGTAGCGGTCAGCCATCGTGGTCAGCTCGGGGCATATAATGGACCACGAGCGGTGATAACCGCCGAAGCCGTTGAGGAGATACACCGTGGGGAACTGCGCGGCGGGGTATGTGTCGGCGGCATCGGGGGTGATGACTACGGCTTTGATGGGAGCCGGGCTTACATACGAGGTGTTGATGGCTATGGTGTCGGTGCGTGCGGCATAGCTCGCGAAGGTTATCGCGATGATGGCGATCAGGCTGAAGATTAGGCGTTTCATTGAAATTGTGTTTTTGGGTGTGTCGTTATCGAGAGAAGGTGTCAATGCGCACAAACGGACCTTTGACGCGCCAGTATCCGGGGCGCACGTTGATGAGTGTGTCGCCGGCGTTGGTGATAAATCGGTGGGCTATCGATGGCACGTTCCAGTAAGTGGAGCCGTCGGTGGCATAGTATGTGAGCTCCAAGTGGTCGTAGATGTCAATCTCCGAGGGAGATGGCACGTCACCGTTGCGGGCCACGACGGCGCTACCAAAGGTATATAGGCCGGCATTGCCGGGGATGGGTGTCAGCTGCTCGAGGGAGGAGAGGCTGTCAAGGCACTGCGGCACCACGGCTATGATGCGGTGGCCATAGTATCCGCTCAGGGCCAGGTACTGGCCTTTCTCGCACCATGTCATGTGAGTGGGGTAGAAGAGCGTGGTGGCTCTCGGACACCGAGGCGGGTCGTCGCAGAAGGCGGTGCCGTGAGGCGAGGCCTTGATTTTGGCCCATACGGCGTCGTCGAAGTCGTGGTAAATGGCTTGCCAGCGGATAGCCGACGCCATCAGCAGGCACATCAGCAGGGCGGCGGCCGTGGCGGCGATGCGTCGAGCGAGGGTTGGCAGCGCCACGTGGCGGAGCATAGATAAGAGAAGCACGGCGGCCGGTAGCTCGGCAAACCATGCTGCGCGCCCTGACATGGCGTTGATTTTGGCGAGGAGGGCTGCACCGGCCACCATGGCGGCGGCGAGCATGATGAATGAGGTGTCGCCGGTGATGCTGCGGCGCAGGTATCGGCGGCCGCGGCGTGTCAGCGAAATGCTGACGGCGGTGATGCAGACTATTGTGGTGCATGGCAGCAGCTTGATGTATCCGCGCCAGGTGAAGGTGTCGAGCGCCTCGTGGAAGGCAAATCGATGCCATATCGCCGGCGATGTGAGCACGATGACGGTGCCGATGGCAAAGGCCGCTGCCATAATCCACTGTCGGGGCGAGAGCCTCAGACGCTGAGTCAGGGCCACGGCGGCGATGGCGGCGATGCCACCGATTGCGCAAGCCTCGTGCCACCAGGCGGTGAGCAGGGCTATCAGAGCAGCGGCGACGGTGGCGGCGGCTCCGGGGCGCGCCTCGTGTCGGCTAAAGGTGGTGATGAAAAGGAGGAAGCACACCGATGCCGGTATGTAGTTGAGAAACATATCGGCCACCCATATATATTCGCGCCAGGCGAGGGCTATACCGGCAGTGAGCCACGCGGCGGCAATAGCCACCGGGGCGAAGCGTGCTGATGGCGCCGCGAGTTTGGCCATGAGGTGTATCATGGCTGTGGTGCATAGCGCCATCAAAGCGGCAGCGAGGGCTTTAGGGAGCCACATCACCCAAGGACCGGCCAGGAGGTTGGCGAGGCGGCCGTTTTCCTCGAAACGCACGATGCTTACGTAGTCAGCTAAGGCCGATAGCGAGAAGTCGGAGGAGCCGCCGGCGCATTGGCGATAGTATCCGGCGAAGATAAAATCGTCGAGCTGAAAAGGCGTGAGGTAGTACATCATCGCGTAGGCTATGGTCATGAGGCATAGCAAGATGGCGGCGGCGAGGCGAGGCGCTTTCATAGGCGAGAGGTGGGGTGTCGGGTGAGGGTTAATGGAGCGAGGGGGGAATTGGATTAAAACAAAAAAAGTCGCTCACGCTCGGCGTGACCGACTATTTTTGTGTTTCAGTGTTGTCTGATTATTCAGCTACGACAGCAGCAGAGTCAACAGCAGCGCTGTCAGCAGCAGCAGCTACAGAGTCAGCGGGAGCAGCAACTTCCTCAACAACGGCGCTATCAGCAGCTACAGAGTCGGTAGCCTCGGCAGCTTTCTCAGCATTGCCACAAGAGAAGAGAGATACGCTGAAAACAACAGCAAGTAAAAGAACTAACTTTTTCATTTTCTTTTGAATTTTAATGTAAAACAATTGTTTAGCTTCAAAAACGCTACAAAGGTAAGCTATTTTTCCGAACCACGGAAATTTTTTTAATACTTTTTTTCGATTTTAACGTGGTTTTAGATTAAACTATTTTGTAATGTGGTGACTATCAGTTATTTGGTGTTTGAGTAATTTTTTGCGATATCGTTGGCCTTAACGACTGCTTTAGTGATGTGGTCGCAGATATTGTCAGGCCCGATGAGCTTGTCGATGCCTGCGTGCTCAATAGATGCTTTGACATTGTCGCGGACGCCTGATAGCACGATGTGTATGCCTTCGCGGCGCGAGGAGGTGATGAAAATCTCGAGGTTGTGGAGGCCTGTTGCGTCGATGAATGCCACTTTGCGCATGCGCAGGATGCGGACGATGGGCTTGGCTTTCATCGAGGATCGCATCATCTCGTCGAATTTGGTTGCAACGCCGAAGAAGAATGGTCCGTCAATCTCATAAACGCTGACGCCTTTAGCCACATTGAGCACCTCGGAGCCGGGGACATCGGTGCCTTCAGCGACATCGAGCTGCTCGGAATACACCTTGATTTCGGTGTTTTCCATGACGCGCCGCAGGAAGAGCACCACGGCGAGGAGCAGGCCTATCTCAATGGCGATGGTGAGGTCGAAGATCACGGTGAGGAGGAAAGTGACGAGGAGCACCGATATGTCGCTCTTGGGTGTCTTGAAGATGGCAACGATAGTGCGCCATCCGCTCATATTGTAAGCCACTACGATTAGGACAGCAGCCAGGCACGACATAGGCACATAATTGATCAGCGGCATCAGGAAGAGGAATATCAGCAGGAGCACCAGCGCGTGGACCACGCCGGCCACGGGAGTGCGGCCGCCGTTGGTGATGTTGGTCATGGTGCGCGCTATAGCGCCTGTTACGGGTATGCCGCCGAAGAATGGCACCACGATGTTGGCCACGCCTTGGCCTATGAGCTCAGTGTTGGAGTTGGTGCGCGAGCCGGTGACACCGTCGGCCACGGTGGCAGAGAGCAGCGACTCAATGGCTCCGAGCACGGCGATGGTGAATGCTGATGGCAGCAGCAGGTTGATGGTGGCCATGTTGAGCGTGAAGCCGTGAGGCGTGGGTATGTCAGTAGGCATGTCGCCAAAGCGGTCGCCGATGGTCTCGACGGCAAACCACGATGTGTATTCGCGCATGAAATATGACACTGCGGTGACCACGATGATGGCGATAAGCGCTCCTGGCAGCTTCTTGGAAATCTTGGGTGTGACCACGATGATGAGCAGCGAGGCTACGCCGGTGAGTAGCGTGGCGGCGTCAATGTTGGCGAAGCTGCGCAGATACATGCCCCACTTGGGGATGAACTGGCCGGGGATGTCGCGCAGCCCCAGGCCCAGGAAGTCGTTGATCTGTGTGGAGAAGATTGTCAGGGCAATACCGGCAGTGAAGCCTACGACGATGGGGTAGGGAATGAATTTTATCACCGTGCCGAGCTTAAAGACGCCCATCAGCACGAGAATCACGCCTGCCATGGCGGTGGCTATTGCCAGCCCCGGGAGGCCGAATTGCGCTATGATATTATATACTATAATGATGAATGCGCCCGTTGGTCCTCCGATCTGCACCGAGTTGCCACCGAAGAACGACACTAAGAAGCCGCCGATGATGGCCGTGATGAGGCCCACCGTGGGGCTGACGCCGGAAGCGATACCGAAGGCTATGGCCAGCGGGAGCGCTACGATGCCCACGACGATGCCGGCGATGATGTCGGCTTTGAGTCGTGCCGACGAATAATGGCGCAGAGCGCTCCAGAGCTTGGGGCGGAAGTCAATAGTACCGGAAAAATTCATAAAAATTACCTTAGAAATTGCAAATCTGTGAAATCTTGGCGCAAAGGTACAAAAAAAATTCCATATTGCCAATATCCGGCAGGGCGGGGGGATGAAAACGCACGGCGGCCCTGACAGGAGGGTCGCCGTGGTGCTATTGGTGGGGTAGCCTGCAGTCAGGCTTAGTGGAGAGCGTGATTAGAAGTTAGCGAAGTCGATCTTGGCTTGCTCAGCTTCAGTGAGCTTTGCTGGGGTGAAGTGCCACGAGTCGCGCGCACGCTTTTGTGCTTGAGGCGCGGGCCCATCGATGATAGAGAATGTCATGACTTGGGTATGGTCGCCTGCCGGAGCGTTGATTTCGTAAACCTCAACGGCGGGGTTTGCTCCGCTCGAGGGCATGATGAGGTTGCCCTTGTAGCGAGCAATGATTGACCAGCTTGTGGCGATAGAGGGGTCGCAGTTGCTGTATAGATCTACCATCACGGTGTAAGTGCCGGGCTCGATGAGCTCTTCGGGGATGTAGATGTTCTCTTTGTTGATGTGGTCGAGGTAGCATCCGGCGTTAGAGTCGATGTCAAGGCCGTAGGTGATTACCGAGCCATCATCGAGGGTGTATTCGCCGCCGCGGTGGTTGTAGTAGATATGTTCGCCGGATGGGGTGAACAGGTGCAGGTCGATGTCTTTGCTGTTGCTGAAGGCGAGTTTGATTTCGAGGTCGCCGGGCATTGTTTCAATGTATTCTATCGTGCGCGTGACGGTGGGGGTGATTTCGCCGGAGGCAAGCTCAGCGGCGAGGCACACGGTAGAAGAGCCGGTGTAGTCGTTGCTCATCATCATGGGTATTATGTAAGAGTTCATCGAAGAGCTGCGAGAGCTTGATGCTTCGGCCGCAGAATATTCCCAGTGGCCATCTACACCATCAATGCCAACGAAGAATTTGGAGAACTCTTGCTCGGAGATGATAGTGATAAAGTTCATAGCTCCATTCATCACCTGAGTGTTGATTTCCAAGCCTTCGATAGCCTCCGTGGTGGTGGCGGCGGGTATCGCTTCCTCTTTATAAATAGCGTCTTCGATAGAGAAGTATCGCTCTTCGAGCACGCTCGGGCCCTGATCATCATCATCATCTTTGTCGTCGTCGCTGCAGGAATAGAAAGGTGTTGCTGTCAGCGCAACAGCCATAAGTAACCAAAAATTTTTCATACGTTGTGTTGATTGAATTAGTTATTAGGAGTGTGAATTGGTATCAATGCTTTGTGGCAGAAGAACTTTGCGCTGCAAAGATAATTTTTTTGGGTGATAAACAGCGAAGAATGATAGTTAACAAATATTAAACAATGATTGCATAGCCGGTATAATCAGTCTTAGGAGGGCCAAAATATTGAAGGATTGATTTATGTCAAGCGGTGAAATGTTAAAAAGAATATAACATCTTTTCATCTGTCATGTTTTTGTCGATAATAACTTACAATTCGTATATTTTTTGACAAAAAAATTTGCATATCAAAATTGTGTGTTGTATCTTTGAGGCGGATTTAAGAAATAATGCTGTGCAGCATTACAATGAGTATTAAGTTTTTTCATAAGATTCTGTTGTGGCAGGTTGCTCGTGATGAGTAACCTGCTTTTTTGTCGATAAAAGACAGGGATTTGTCTTTTCTTAACCTTCAGGGTTTGATAATTCGGCGGCAAGGTGTTAACTTCGCGCTGTAAAACCGAAATCAACAGAAAAGACGTGAAAATCATACAGCGTGCAAATAGCATTATTACAGAGCCGGCGTGGCATCGCCGGGCAATTGCAGCCTTGATAGCAATACTCAGCGCCATGGTGCTGCCGGCGGCGCTATCAGCTTACACCATCAGCGGAAAGGTTACAGACAAAGAGTCCGAGCCAATGATACAGGCCTCGGTGCGACTGCTCTCGGTGCGCGACAGCACCGTTGTCAAGGGCGTGATCACCGATGTCGATGGCAATTTCATTTTTCAGAACGTGAAGCGAGGGAGCTATAAGGTGGAGACCTCGTATGTGGGGTATAACACCGAAATCACGGCCGTGCGGGTGGCCGATGCCAACGTCACGCTGCCGGCGATAGTGCTCAGCGAGAGCTCGATAGCGCTCAAGGAGACCACCGTGGTGGGTATCAAGACGCCCATCACCGTGAAGGAAGATACGGTGGAGTTTAATGCCGGCACATACAAGACGGCGCCCAATGCCGTGGTAGAGGACTTGCTCAAGCGCCTGCCGGGCGTGGAGGTCGATGCCCAGGGCAAAATCACCGCCAACGGCAAGGAAGTGACCAAGATACTCGTCGATGGCAAGGAGTTTTTCTCAGATGACCCTACCGTGGCCTCGCGCAACCTGCCGGTGAATATGGTGGATAAGCTGCAAGTGGTTGACCGCAAGAGCGACTTGGCGCGTCTCACCGGCGTAGATGACGGCGAAGACGAGACCGTCATCAACCTCACGGTGAAGAAGGGTATGAAGAACGGCTGGTTTGGCAGCGCCGAGGCGGGCTATGGCACCGACGATCGCTATAAGGCCACGTTCAATGTCAACAGATTTTGGGATGGCAATCAAATCACGCTGCTGGGCAATGCCAACAACGTCAACGACTTAGGCTTCACTGACGGCGGGGCCTCGCGCTTCAGCCGCATGGGCGGCACCACCGGCGTCAATACCTCGCAGGCCTTTGGCGTAAACTTCAATGTGGGGCGTGGCGAGATACTGCGCGTGGGAGGCGACGTGATGTACTCACACAGCGACCGCGACACACGCACCCGCAGCGACCGCCAATATCTCTTTGCCGACTCCACCTCGTATTACAACTCGGGGCGAGCCGCCCGCGACCGCGGCAACAATGTGCGTGGCGACTTCCGCATACTGTGGAAGCCCGACTCGCTCAACACACTGGAATTTAGGCCCAACTTCTCATATAACCACAACGACTCAGAGGCGCTCGACTCGGCGCTGACCACAGCCGGCGACCCGTCGCGGTCGGCGGTGACGCGCAGCCTCAACCGCGACTCCTCAGTGGGCAACTCCTTTGAGTTTGGCGGCCGCCTCATCTACAGCCACAACTTCAAGTCGCGCCCCGGCCGCTCGTTCTCGCTGTATGCCGACTATCGGTTCAGCAACGTGCGCGAGCGAGCCAACACCTACTCGCTCAACAAATTCTATCTGCTCAACGACTCTGTTGACCTCTATGACCAGTATGCCGACAATCACACGTGGAGCAACAGCGTGCAGGCGCGCGCCACATGGACTGAGCCGCTTGGCGATGCGAAGCGCGGCAATTTCCTGACCTTCTCCTACCGCATACAATATCGGTGGAACAATGCCGACAAGCTCACCTACGACCACCCGGTGTCATTCCCCGACGGGTGGGATGGCGACCCGTTTATTGACTACAACACTTTGATTTTCAGCGAGGACCTCTCCAACAGCTTCCGCAACGACTACATGAACCAAAACATACGCTTGGGCTACAAGCATGTGTCGCGCACCGGCAGCATCGACGTGGGCGCCTCGCTGGTGCCGCAGATGTCGCGGTCAGAGGACCTTATCAACGCGGCTCGCAATATACCCACGCGGTGGGTGTGGAATTACGCGCCCTATCTGCGCTATCGCTACAAGGTCGGCAAGAGCCGCTCATTCAACTTTGACTACCAGGGCCGCTCATCGCAGCCCACGATGTCGCAGTTGCAGCCTGTGGCTGACAAGAGCGACCCCTTGCACATCGTCATCGGTAATCCGGAGCTTGACCCCTCGTTTACTCACAACATCAGGCTGCGCTTTCAGGATTTCAATGCCGAGCATCAGCGCTCCATCATGGCGATGGCTTTTGCCAACGTGACGCAAAACTCTATCATCTCGCGCACATCGTTTGACCCGCAGACGGGCGGCCAAGTCACCACCTATGAGAATGTCAACGGCGTGTGGAACGTGCGCGCCATGACCATGATATCCATGCCGCTGCGCAATAAGGCCTTCACCTTCAACAACCACCTGGCGCTGAGCTACTCGCGCACCGTGGGCTATAACAACGATGTGCGCAATGCCTCGGGCACATTCGGCCTGATGGAATTTTTCAGTTTTGCCTGGCGCCCCACCGACATAGAGCTGGAGCTGCGCCCCACATATAGGCTGCAGACCACCGCCAACAGCGCCCAAAAGACAGCCGACCGCACGGTGCACACCTACGGCGGCACCTTCAACGCCACCTACTACACCCCGATAGGCATCGTGCTCAACAGCGAGCTGGTGTATAACGCCACCAGCGGCTACTCTGACGGCTACGATGTGAACCAATGGCTGTGGAATGCGTCAATCTCATATCAATTTTTGCGCGGTCGCAATGCCACCATCTCGCTCAAGGCCTACGACCTGCTGCGCCAGCAGACCAATGTCAACCGCACCGTCACCGCTAACTATATTGAGGATCAAATCACCAACTCGCTGGGCCGCTATTTCATGATAACGTTTGCCTACAAGTTTACCACCTTTGCCGCCGGCGAGCAGCCGCGCGACCGCAACGAGGACGACCGCTACCGCGGGCGCCCGGGAGCGCCTTTAGGCGCGCCGGCAGGCCATCCGCGCTTGTGACGCGCCGAGCCTCCGCCTCACTCGCATAATATATAAGATAAGGGCTTGCGCCGCTGCGGTGCAAGCCCTTATAGGTAGGTGATGAAATCAGTGAGTGGTTTTGTTTGATGAATTATTTTGTGAAAATTATGATAGCGAATACCGCATACGCAAAACTACAAAGTAACCGTGGCGGCCGGGTATCAATACAGTGACTTTTTAGCGATGAAATCATAATTTTATGGCTTATGGCGGAGGGTGTAGCTGCCTTTGGGGTTGCTTTATATTAAAATTTGAAAATATTGGGGATAATTGGACTTTTTCTGCTAACTTTGCGCCGTCGAACCCCCGACATCACCCTTAACCTCAACAAAAAAGATTGATGAAGATAAGTCGCCACCATATATTATTAGTGATAGCGCTGGCTGCCGTGGCCGTGTTGCCGGAGCGCGCAGCCGCTCAGTTTCGCTGGGCCGCAACAGCCTCGGTCACTTATAATGACCTTAAGTTTAAGCAAGACCTGGTGCCCGTGAGCCAAGCCGTGGGCTATGGCGCCGGCGTCACCGCCGAGATGATGTTTCCGGGCATAGGCTTCGGCATCGACTTCGGCCTGCTCTACAGCCAAAAGGGAGGCCGTGTGGATCTTGGCAGCAAGACAATCTGGGCTGAGGATTATGGCAACGAGCGCGTGTATATGCACAACTTGCAGATACCGCTGCACCTGCGCTTTAAGTGGACACGCATGAATGGCCTTGAGGAGAAGATAGCGCCCTTTGTGTATGGCGGCCCGGACTTCACGATACGCATCGCCAACGGCCGGTGTGACGCCTTTGACTATGCCGGCGGCGATCTGGGCCTCAGTGTGGGCGGCGGCGTGGAGCTGTGGCGCGACTATCAGGTGAGCTTCGGCTACACGTGGGGCATGAGCTATGTGCTGCGCACCAAGCTGCTTGATAACTTCTCGGCTCGCAATCGCGAGTGGTTTGTGCGCATGTCGTACTACTTCTGATCTCCGCGAGCATATACAGCGACGCTCCCGGCCGGAGGAGTGGCGGGAGCGCGCGGTGCTAACAAAAAAACAATTCCGTAAAAAACAAATCTCTAATTGTGAGTTTTATGGCTCGCAGCGGTGTATGCTGCCGATTTACGCTGCAAAGTTAGCCACTGCGGCGCTGCCGGGCAATACCTAAAATTAGGTATTTTGCGCTTTTAGCCCCTCGCCGTGCAATAATTTGCGATTTATTCAGTTATATTACTGTGTATTTAACCGCAAAAAGATAGATGAAACTGAAACATACAGCTATAATAAGCGTGCTGCTTGGCGTGTGTGGCCTCGCTGCCCTCACGGCGCGCGCGCAGAAGAACGAGTTCAATCCTATCGAGACGGGCGTCACCTCGCTGAGCATCGCCCCCGATGCCCGAGGAGCCTCTATGGGCGACCTTGGCGTGGCTTCGGACCCCGATGTCAACTCGCAGTACTGGAACCCCTCGAAATATGCCTTTGCCTACAGCACCGCCGCCGTGTCGCTGAGCTACACGCCGTGGCTGCGCAAACTCGTCAGCGACATCTTCCTGGCAAATATGGCAGGCTATTGGAAGATAGGGTCGGGCGACAACCAGGCTCTGAGCGCCTCGCTGCGCTATTTCTCGCTGGGCGAGGTCAATACCTCAGACTATGGCGGCACTGCCACCTCCACCATCAACCCCTACGAGATGGCATTTGACCTGGGCTACTCGCGCAAGCTGTCAGAGAAATTCTCTATGGGCGTGGTCTTCAGATACATCTACTCAGACTTGGGCTTCTCAGACTCCTACGCCGGCGAGCAGACATCGGGAGCGTCAGCCTTCTCGGCCGACATCTCGGGCTACTTTACCACCTATCCGGTGATAGGGCGCAACGAGTGTCAGTGGTCGTGGGGCTGGAATATCTCGAATATCGGCACGAAGGTGTCATATAACAACGGCGAGGACCCGGCGTTTCTGCCCACCAACCTGCGTCTGGGCACCTCGTTTACCTTCCCCTTGGCTGATTATCACAATCTGTCGCTCAACTTGGATATGAACAAGCTGCTTGTGCCGGCGCGCCCGCGCGAGAGCGATTACGACACGTCAACCACTGAGGGCCAGCAGGAATATCTCGACGCCCTGGAGGAGTGGGAGAATATGTCGTCGTTTACCGGCATCTTCAAGTCGTTCAGCGACGCGCCGGGTGGCTTCAAAGAGGAGCTGCGCGAGATAACATGGTCGTTTGGCGCCGAGTATTCTTACAATCAGCAGTTCTTCCTGCGCGCCGGCTATTTCTATGAGAACCAGTATAAGGGCAATCGCCAATACTTCGGCTTCGGCGCCGGCTTCTCGCTCAATGTGGTGCGCCTCGATGCCTCATATATGCTGGCCACGGCGCAGAGCTCGCCGCTGGACCAGACGCTGCGTTTCACCCTCACATTTGATATGGATGGCCTGAAGGACCTCCTGGGCAAGCGCAAGTAATAATCCGCGGCGGCGGCCGCCATCATCATCACAAGTAACCGATTATTATACATTGAGATATGACAGCATCGTCAGTCAGCAATATCGCTACACTGCGCGTGGGCAACGGCTTTGACGTGCATCGGCTCGTGGAGGGTCGCCCCTGCATCATCTGCGGTGTCACTATACCCTACGAGCGTGGCTTGCTGGGACATAGCGATGCCGATGTGGCGCTGCATGCGCTGTGCGACGCTCTGCTCGGCGCCGCCGCCCTGGGCGACATAGGGCGGCACTTCCCCGACAGCGATGAGCGCTGGCGCGGCGTGAATTCGCGTGTGCTGCTGCGCGGCGTGTGCTCGCTGCTGCGCGACAGGGGCTATGCGGCTGTCAATGTCGATGTCACTATCATAGCGCAGGCACCCAAGATGTTGCCCTATATAGAGCAGATGCGCATCAACGTGGCCACAGACCTGGGGCTTGATGTTGACGCCGTGTCAGTAAAGGCCACCACGACAGAGCGTCTGGGCTTCACCGGTCGCGGCGAGGGCATCGCCGCCCAAGCCACTGCTCTCATCGCCAAGCTATGAGTTCGGTCAGCGATAATAAGTCACACATTGCCGAGGCAGAGCCGTGGCGCTGCTCTGACCTGACGTCGATGGCCTTGCGCGCGGCGCGATGGCCGCTGAGCATGGTCACAGTGTTCAACCATGTCATAGAGCCTGATGTCGTGGCCACATCGGCTTTCGCCTATACCCTCACCGACTATCCGGCTGTGCAGAGCGCCATCGCCGTGGCCAACGCCTTTACCCGAGGCTTTGCCATACCCGCGTTCTTCTTAATCTCGGGCTACCTCTTTGTCAACGGCCTGCAGCAGCTCACCGCCGCCATCTATCGCGACAAGCTGCGCCGCCGTGTCAACACCCTGCTTGTGCCCTATCTGCTGTGGAACGCAATAGCCCTCATCGTGGCGATAGCGCTGACGCTGCCGCCGCTGGCTGATTACCTGCCGGGGCGCGCCGACTATTACTACAGCGTCAGGTCATGCATCTGGGGCTTTGTGGGCATCAAACCCGGCAATTATTGGCCCCACGACGGCGCGCTATGGTTTGTGCGCGACTTGATGATCGCCGTGGCGCTGATGCCCTTAGGCTATAGGCTGCTGCGGGGCTGCGGGGCGCTGATGATGTCGGTGCTGGCTGTGTTTTGGCTGTGGGCCTACACCTATGCCGCTGACAGCTATGCGGGCTTTATCTCGCCGGCGCTGATGTTTTTCTACGGCGGCGCTTACCTGAATATGCGGCGTGTGGATATAGCGCCGCTGTGTAGGCGCGCGTTGCCCTACGCCGCGGTGGCCTATGTGGCGCTCGCCGCGCTGTGTATGGTGCTCGCCGAGGACTATCCGCGGCTCACGGCGATGGTGCATAATGTCAACCTTGTGGTGTTCATCGCGCTTGCCGTGGGGCTGTCGGCGTGGGCTGTCAGCCGCTACACCTTCAGGCATCTGAAATTTTGGGCGTCGGTGTCATTCTTTGTGTATGCCGCCCATGTGATAATCTTCTACTTCTACAAGCCGCTGGTATTTAGACTTGTATCGCCGCGCACCGATGTGGGTGTGCTGCTGACGCTTCTTGCCGTGTATGTGAGCATCGGCGCCTTGCTGCCGCTGCTGTATGCAGCGCTGCGCCGCCTCTGTCCCGGCGTGCTTGCCACGCTCACGGGTGGCCGCCGCTGATCCGTCGCTGAGATAGTTGGCTCTGTTTAGATGGCGCGGGCTATTTCATGGAGGTCGGCGACCTGCGCGGGGTGCGTGGCGGCGTTGTCTTCGTCAGACCATCCGCGGCCTTTAATCCACGCGGTGTGGCAACCGAGGCTCTCGGCGGGGTAGATGTCTTTGCGGAGGCTGTCGCCGACGACGAGAGCTTGGTCTGGGCGGCAGTCGAGGACCGTGAGGCCGAGGGTGAAGATGCGGGGGTCGGGCTTGCGCACGCCCACTACGGCGCTCTCAATGATGCCGGTGAATAGGTGGCGGATGCGGAAGTCGCACAGCACCGCATCGATGTTGCCGTAGAAATTGCTGACCAGGACCATGGGGTAGCGGGCGGCGAGGGTCTCGAGGGCAGGGCGCGCTCTCTCGATGCATTGGCGCGCGTGCTCGTAGCATTGCGATGCTATCATATCGGCGAGCGACAGCAGCGGCTGGGCGTCGGAGGGCAGCAGAGCGTCAAAGTATTCGCGCTGCGACGGCGTGAGCTCGGCTTGCGTGGCGAGCCAATAGAGCTGTATGGCTATCTTTTTGCAGAGCGTGATGAAGAAATTGTCTTGCGGCTCGATCTGTCGCGAGACGGCGAGGCGTCGCTCAGCCACGGCAAACGCGTCGCGAAAACGAGCTTTGTCGATATCCACATCGGCTTGGCGGTAGGCATCGTAGATGACTTCGCTCCAGTGGTCGCCGCGGCTGTCGATTGTGCCGCCATAGTCCATGATGATGCCTTTAAGGCCGGGTATATTTTCCATCTTCGAGGTCTTGAGTGAGTTGTGAGCATATAGCTTCGTGGCGATACATCATATACACGAGCAGGATGTTGAGCACCACCAGCTCAAAGGCGAAGTATAGCCAAGGCATGCAGGCAAAGATGGCGCAGAAGAGAGCTATTGTGCGCCAGTTGAATGATAGAATGTTGGTGTATTTCATCAGGGGCAGGCTCAGGCGGCGGAAGTCGCTGCGGAACTCCGGCGATATCTCAGCGCCATCGGCAAAGGTGACTGCAAGCCGGCGGCGGAGGCGCTGCATGGCGGGTGTCCAAGCCTCCTGGTTGATGGTGTAGTTGGTGTAGAAGGTGAGCGTGAGCTTCTTCCAGAAGTTGCCGCGCCAGGGCATTGCGGCGAGGCGTGCCTTGAGGTCATCGGCTCGCTCGAGCTCGCTGCCTTCGGCGCCTTTGAGGAAGAAGAGGTGAAATTGGCGGTAGTAGTCGGCCATGGCGGCTTGCTTGGCGTGGCACACGCCGGTGACGGCAGCGATGAGCCAGATGGCCCATGGGTGGGCCATGAAGAACTCTGACGTCACATTCTCGCGCAGGCATATCGCGGCGTAGATGACAATGAACCAGATGTCGCCGCAGAGACCGTCGAGGATGCGCCCTAACTGCGAATATTGGTGAGTCATGCGCGCCAGCTGTCCGTCGGCGCTGTCAAAGCTGTTGGCCCAGACGAGCAGCAGCATGCCGGCGATGTTGATCCACATATTGTCGAAGTAGAAGGCGATGCCGGCAGCTACGCCAAGGATGATGGCCGCGATGGTGATGACGTTGGGCGTGATGCCGAGGCGCCGCGCGAGGCAAGCCCACATGTAGCCTATGGGCCGATAGAAAGCGAGGTCAATGTGCTCCTCGGTGTCCATCGACTTGAGCGAATCGCGGTACGACGAGCGCACGCGCGAATTATCGTCAGCAGAGGTGTGTGATTGCATAATAGAGGTGTTAAGAGTGGAGTGAAATGCTCATTTGAGGCTTCGTAGGGCGTAAGTCTTAGCTCTGAGGTACGTTCCTAACTCTTGCGCGGTGGCGCCGTGGGCGGCTTGCTCATCGGGCATGATGGGGTCTCCGACGCTGATGTGGAGCTCGGTGCCGCATTTGCGGAACACCTCGGCGGGCAGTCTGAGCGAGCGCGCGGGCCAGCAAGCGTGTCCGAGGAAGTTGCACCACCAGCTGTTGCTGCCGTGGAAGAAGATAGGTATCACCGGCACCTTGGCGCGGTGGATGATCTGGAGTATGGAGTCTTGCCAGGGACGGTCCTGAAGGCCATCGCGCAGGGTGGTCTTGCTCATGGCGCCGGCGGGGAAAAATCCCACGGGCTCGCCGTCTTTGAGCTGACGTAGCGCTTGCCTGATGCCATTGACCGAGACGGCACGCTTGGCGGGGTCGTTAGACGCCCAGGCATCTACGGCGATGAAGTTGGGCCTCATGGCGCTGATTTTGTTGAGAATCATATTCACCATCACCTTAAACTGGGGGCGGCGCGATGCAATGATGTGGATAAGCGCTATGCCGTCGAGCGCGCCAAAGGGGTGGTTGCTCACGGTGATGAAAGCGCCTTGAGGCAGGTTGTCGAGCATGCTCTCGTTGTCGATGCGCAGCGTGATATTGAAGCCGTCAAAGAGCAGGCGGCGCGCAAACTCAGGCCCCGGGGTGTCGCAAAACCTGCCATGCACCTCGTTGACCTTATCTACTGATAAGAAGTGCAGCAGCCAATTGACGAGCTTGGGGTGACCGTCGAGCTTGGGCACCATCTGTCGGATGTCGTCATAGTTGAGCACATCGGGGCGTATCTCGTAGTCGGCTGTAGGTTTGGTATCCATAAGTGATTGTTGTAGTTTGATAGACTGTAGTGTCAGTGGGTGATTGTAGATAGGAGCGAAAGTGATTGAGCGAGATGGCGCGTGTCAAGCCGAGATGTAAGCCACATATCGGGCGAGGGCGCGCTTGACGCGCGCGATGCGGCAGATGCCGTATTCGAAGATGGCATATCCGACGCCGGCGCATGCTATGCCCCCGAGCACGTCGATGATATAGTGGTGAGAGGTATATACGGCCGTGAACCATATCCCCGCCGTTATCACGGCGAGCGCTGCAATCCACGCTTTTGGGCTGCGGTATCGCAGGGCATACAGTAGCGCCACAAAGGTATAAGCGGAGTGGAGCGAGGGCACGGCGGCAAAGACGTTGGCGTTGCGCGAGTATAGGCCGTGGAAGATGCCCAGGCCGGTGATGTCGTCAAAACGGCCGAGGCCGGCCACCTCGCCCAGTGTGCCGGGGATAGCCTCGAAGCCATGCGAGGCCACATACCACGGCGGCGCGGCCGGGTGCACGTAATAGACGGCAAAGCCCAGGAGGTTGACTAAGAGGAACACCAGCGCAAAGTGGAGATATGCGGTGCGCTGACCTTTGTAATAAAGCCATATACCGAAGATGATGGGCACGGGCACCCAGCATAGGTAGAATATGCCGGCCATGAAGTCCATCGCCGTGCAGTGGTGCGCGGCAAAGAACTCGTTGGGGGTGAGTACTGCTCCGGCGGCATCGGCGATGCCGAATAGAGCCTTCTCGGCATTGTATATGCCGGCTACATCGACGGGGTTGACGGTGTAGTTGGGCACAATGTTCATCCAGTCATACGACACACCGAAGACGAAGAACGGCAGCAGGGCCACCACCAGGCGTCGCGACCCGGCTGTGGGGATGAATAGCGCGAGCATAGCTATCGCCAGCAGCCCATGCTCGGGCCGCAGCCCCACAAAAGCCGCGGTGACGCCCAGCCAAAGGGCAATGGCGCCAATGGCGCAGAAGAGCTCGCGCCGCGTGGGCATGGAAAAAGCGGAGGTGATAGCCATCAGATGGTCTTGTTGGCAGTATTGTTTTTGCGAGAGAGCTGACGATGGCAGTGAGCCACGCGCCAGAAGGCGGTAAGGTTGGCGAGCACGGCTATTATGCCCATAGCCACGATGAGCACCATAGGCTCTTTGGCGATGCCGGCGGCAATGAGGGCGATAGCGGTGACCACGACGCGCTCAGGGCGCTGCATCAGCCCTACTTTGCACTCAATGTCGAGGCCTTCGGCGCGAGCGCGCACATAGCTCACCATCACCGAGCCTATAAGGGCGAGGAAGGTGATGAGCGCGCCCCAGATTGAGCCTATGCCCAGCAGGAAGAAGGCGATGCCGCCGAGGGTGAGCATCTCGCAGTATCTGTCGAGCACGGAGTCGTATAGCGCGCCAAACGTCGATGTCATGCCCCCGAGGCGGGCTACCTGACCATCGAGCATATCAAACAGCGAGAAGCCGATAATCAGAGCGCCGGCGAGGGTGAGCATGCCGTAGTCGGGACCGCTCACGGCGAGCTGCATGGTGGCGTAGATGAGCACGGCGGTGGCGGCGGCATTGCCCAGCAGCCCTATTGTGGTGACGATGTTGGGGGTGACACCCATCTTTATGAGCAGGCGCACAAAGGGGTTGATGACGGCGTAGATGCCTTGCTGTAAGGCATCGCGGCATTTATTGAATGTGCTTTTATCTGACATTTCCGTTTGGTGTATGTATTGATATTGTGTATGTTACTTTGTCTTGTTGGAGGATTGTCTATGTCGCCGCGGCACAAAGGCATCGGTGAAGCGTATGGCGTAGCGGTCAAAGGGCGAGGGGCGATAGACGAAGTTGCGCTGGAGCACGAAGTTCCACGCCAGCGAGACCACGAGCGAGGCTACCAGGCGCGCAGCGGCGAAGATGCCATCGGCGGTGAAGCCCATGTCGAGGAGCCACTGCCAGTGCGACAGCAGCGTAGCCAGCCCGGTGGTGCCATACATATTGAGCAGGAGCGAGCCGATCCACACCATGGCGTATTTTACGGCGACAGACCTTACTGACTGGCCCTTGGCATGGAAGGTAAACTTGTAGTTGATGCAGCAGTTGACGATGCCGCCGGCTACGGCTCCCACGGCCACCGAGAGGTTGGAGCGATAGAAGGGGGCGAGCGCGGTGAAGATGAAGGCGTAGAAGAGCATACTCGTGGCCAGGTCAGTCCACGAAGCTATCTGCGATGAGATGGTTGAGCGCAGGAATGTGAACCAGCCGCCGCCGTTGATGATCTTGTCGGCAATCTTACCGCCCTTGCCGGTCGGTCTATCGTGAGAGTGTGGTGCTGACGTCATAGTGCTAACTTTATTGCAATGATGATAGCGGCGCTGTAAATGCCGGCGAGGATGTCGTCGGCCATCATGCCGTAGCCTTTAGGCAGGCGCTCCATGGCTCTGATGCCCAGAGGCTTTACGATGTCGAAAAATCTGAATAGCGCCAGCGCCAGCGCCACGAGCCACCAGGCATCGGTGGCCACGGAGGTGATGGGCAGCATCGAAATCCACTGGCCCACTGTCTCATCGATGCAAGCCACCACGGGGTCTTTGCCCCAGTAACGCTCGCTGATGGTGCTGGCCCATGTGCCGGCAATGGTGAATATCACCACGGCGGCGGCGGTGACGCTGAGGGTGACGATAGGCGCAGCCCATAGATACAGTGGCAGCCATAGAATGATTGCTAAGATGGCACCCCAGGTGCCCGGCGCCATCGGCAGGAAGCCTACGCCCAGCGAGGTGGCTATCATCTTTGGGAAGAGCGGAAACTTGTCCGCGGGTTTATTGTGAGAGGTGTCTGTTGTGCTCATGGATAATCAAGGACGGATTGTGACAATTGATGGTGATGCCGGCGTGTTAAGCCTTGAGACGCTTCTTGACGGTGGTCATGATGAATTTGGCAATCAGCGGCGCCGCCTCGTTGCGGCAAGGGGCAAACGATGGCCAGTCGTTGAAGTCGATGATGCGTATCGAGCCGTCGGGCGATACGATGCAGTCACCGCCGTAGATGTCCACGCCGAGGATGTCGGCGGCTCGCTTGCATATATCTTGTATATTCTGCTCTTCGATAGTGATGCCCTTAGGGGTGCCATTGGTGGTCTCCTGGCCGTATTTGCTGTGGCCGTTGATGAGGGGGTAGAAGTGGTAGAAGAAGGGTGTGCCTCTGACGCCATAAAACTTGACGAGGTCGCCTTCGAGATGCCGGTTGATGACGGCTCGCTTGATGCCACGCAGGAAATACTCTTGGAGCACTTCTTGCGCCTCCTCGGGGTGCCGAACAAAGCTGACGTCTTCTTTGTGCATGGTGTGGAAGTCGCCGCGCTTAATCCAGCATCGCTCAAATCCGGCTTGCGCGAGCCTGTCGCGTATCGCTTCGTCGGTATCGACAATGAGGGTGTCGGGGTATGGTATGTTTGAGCCCATCAAAATGCGTGTCATACGCTCGCGCGTGCAATTCTCGATGGCATAACCGGAGTTTATGACTATCATGCCGGCGTCTTCAGCCTGCTGCAGCAGCCTGATAGAGCGCTGCTCGCGGCACATATTTAGGATAATGCGCTCGCTGACAGCGCCGGAGATGAATTGCTCCTCGCTGTAGATATTGACCTCGCAGCCGCGTTTGCGCAGCTGGTCGGCCACAAGATTGAGTATGGCAGCATCGGTGCCGATATGGTTGGGCGAGAACGCTCCGGCGCGCATGATGCCTGCAATTTTGATTTCAGCCATTGCAAAAGAAAAAAATATTTAGCTTGCAAAGTTACACATTAATCGGGATAAAACAGCGCTACGCGCGTTAAAAAATACGCTCTGTGTGCGATAAAAGCCAACTTTTTGCTGATAAATGCAGTGGTGTGGCTATTGGCGCATCATCGCCTCAAAGAGTGGCGGCACCGGTGTCTCAAAGCTCAGGGGCTTGTGGGTGCGCGGGTGGTAAAAGGCGAGCTTGTAGGCGTGGAGACACAAGCGTAGCACTTTGGGTATGCGCGCGCCGTATTTATAGTCGCCCACGATGGGGTGGTGGAGGTCAGACATGTGAGCGCGGATTTGGTTTTTGCGACCGGTGTGGAGATGCAGCTCCACGAGTGAGAGCCCGTCGTGACGCTTCAGTACTCGCCAGTCGGTGTGGGCCCACTTGCCGCCGTTGTCGTGCCTCGAGCTTAGCATCTTGCGGGAGTCGGTGTCCTTGAGCCAGCTTTTCACGGAGCCGGCGTCTTGCTCCATCTCGCCCTCTACGACAGCCACATAGCGGCGGTCGATGATGGTCTTGCGCCAGTTGGCGGTGAGTGCCTGCTGAGTGCGAGCGCTTTTGGCATACATCATCAGGCCGGTGGTGCGTGCATCGAGGCGGTGCACCAAGTGGGCGCGGCATTGCTCGCCCTTGACGATGGTGAAGTATTTGTCGAGGAGGTCTTTGAGGTTTGGGCCCTCGGTGCCTACGTCGGCCGAGAGGACATCGGCGGCCTTATTGACCACGATGACATCGTCGTCTTCATACACCACGGCAAAGTATGGGCTGTAATCAAACTGCTGCGCGGCTACAGAGGGCTTCTTGGAGATGCGCACACAAGCGCCGGCGCTGACGGCGGCGGTGGGCTGCTTCATCACTGTGCCGTCAACAGCTACGGCGCCTTTGGCGATGATGGCCTTGGCTTTAGTGCGGCTGATGCCATCGAGGCATTTCATCACCACGTCGATCAGGGCACCGGCGTGGGCCGCCGTGAAGGCAGTGGCTCCGCCCGCTCGCCGAGTGTCGCGTTGTGGGGTATCATTGGTCTGCATGGCTGCAAAATTACGCAAAATCCCTGAAATTATGGCAAAGCCGGGCGGGCTAAAGTGAAGATATGCGGCCTATTGTGGCAAAATGTTTGGGAATTAGGCGGAAAATCGCTAATTTTGCAGAAATGTTTCAAAAAAGATAATATATCCAACAGATATGAACCCACAAGAATTAAGCGAACAAGAGCAAATACGGCGTGCATCGCTTGCCAAGATGCGCGAGATGGGCATAGACCCCTATCCCGCAGCCGAATATGTAGTCACCGGACATAGCGATGAGATTAAGGCATCATTCAGCGACGATGCGCCCCGCCGCGAGGTCACGGTAGCAGGCCGCATCATGACGCGCCGCATCATGGGCAAAGCCTCGTTTGTGAGCCTGCAGGACGCCAACGGCAGGGTGCAGATCTACATCTCTCGCGATGAGATATGCCCGGGCGAAGACAAGGACCTGTACAATGTGGTGTTCAAGAAACTGCTTGATATAGGCGACTTTATCGGCGTCAAGGGATATGTGTTTCGCACCCAGACGGGCGAAATCTCCGTGCACGCCCAAGAGCTGACGGTGCTCTCCAAGTCGCTGCGCCCGCTGCCGGTGGTCAAGGTCAAAGACGGCGTGACGTATGACGCCTTTGACGACCCGGAGCTGCGCTATCGCCGCCGCTATGTGGATCTCGTGGTAAACAACGGCATCAAGGACATCTTCATCAAGCGCACAAGGGTGTATTCGTCAATGCGCGAATATTTCAATGCCGCCGGCTATGTGGAGGTGGAGACGCCCATCCTGCAATCAATACCCGGCGGTGCATCGGCGCGCCCGTTTATCACTCACCACAATGCGCTTGACATACCGCTGTATCTGCGTATCGCCGATGAGCTGTATCTCAAACGCCTGATAGTGGGCGGCTTTGAGGGCGTGTATGAGTTCTCAAAGAACTTCCGCAACGAGGGCATGGACCGCACCCACAATCCCGAATTTACTTGCATGGAGATATATGTCTCCTATAAAGATTACAACTGGATGATGTCCTTCACCGAGCAGATGCTCGAGAAGATATGCTATGACGTCAACGGCACCACCGATGTCAAGGTCGGCGATAAGGTGATATCATTCAAGGCCCCATTCCCGCGAGTGACTATGACGCAGGCTATTCTCGACCATACCGGTATCGATATCACGGGTATGGATGAGGAGCAGCTGCGCGGCGTGTGCCGTCAGCTGGGCATCGAAGTCGATGCCTCGATGGGCAAAGGCAAGCTCATCGACGAAATCTTCGGCGAGAAGTGCGAGGGCAAATACATACAGCCCACGTTTATCACCGACTATCCCATCGAGATGTCGCCGCTGACCAAGCGTCACCGCAACAACCCCGAGCTGACCGAGCGCTTCGAGCTGATGGTCAACGGCAAAGAGCTGGCCAACGCCTACTCAGAGCTTAACGACCCGATAGACCAATATGAGCGCTTTGTGGAGCAGATGCGCCTGAGCGAGAAGGGCGACGATGAGGCTATGATTATCGATGGCGACTTTATCCGCGCTCTGGAATATGGAATGCCGCCCACATCGGGCATGGGCATAGGCATGGACCGCTTAGTGATGCTTATGACCGGCCAGGAGGCTATCCAGGAGGTGCTCCTGTTCCCGCAGATGCGTCCGGAGAAGAAAGCCGAGAAGGCTACCGACGACACTACCAACGAGCAGCAGTGAAGCTATGGACTTCCCGGGTAAAATAGCAGTCCTCGGCGGCGGCTCATGGGCCACTGCGCTGGCTAAGTTGCTGCTCAACAATTGCGAGTCGATATTGTGGTATATGCGTCGCGATGACCGCATTGCCGAATTTATCCATTTGGGTCACAATCCGGCCTATCTGACCGATGTGTGCTTTGACATCAACCGCATAGAGTTTTCTTCGGATATCAATGAGGTGTGTCGCAACGCCGACACCATCTTGCTGGCGATGCCCTCGCCTTACTTCAAGGCTCACACTGCCAAGATTACCGAGGATTTGAGCTCGAAGGTGGTGGTGTCAGCCATCAAGGGCATAGTGCCCGACGAGAATATGCTCGTCACCGACTATATGGTGGAGCACTATGGGGTGTCGCGCGACAATATCCTCGTCATCTCCGGGCCGTGTCACGCTGAAGAGGTGGCTCTGGATCGCCCCTGCTACCTGACAATAGCGGGGTGCTGCGCTGACCACACCGCCGCCTTTGCGCGCGTCATTGACGGCAAGCACTCTCACACCATACTCTCGGCTGATGTCGATGGCATAGAGTATGCGGCAGTGCTCAAAAATGTGTATGCCATTGCCGCCGGTATCATCCACGGCATCAAGATGGGCGATAATTTCAAGGCCATGCTGATGTCAAATGCCATACGCGAGATGGAGCGTTTCTTGTGGGCGGTGAGCCCGCGCGAGCGCAATATCTGCGACTCGGTGTATCTGGGCGACCTCCTCGTCACGGGATACTCGCGCTTCTCGCGCAACCACAACTTCGGCGCTATGATAGGCAAGGGCTATTCGGTCAAGGCCGCGCGTATGGAGATGGAGCAGACCGCCGAGGGATATTACGGCACCAAGTGTATGCACGACATCAACGAGCGCTACGGCGTGAATATGCCTATCCTCAACAGCGTGTACGACATACTGTATCGCGGCGTATCGGCCTCGCGCGCCCTCGTCAAGATGGCGCCGCTATTCTGCTGACACGCGCACTATCGCCTCCTCCTCACCACTCACTCACCAAGCACATAGAAAACAAAATAAATATTCACCACTAACACATTCTCGTTATGAAATTCATCTCTGAATTTAAGGAATTTGCGATGCGCGGCAATGTAATGGATATGGCCGTGGGTGTCGTTATCGGCGGCGCTTTCGGCAAGATTATTACATCGCTGGTAGGCGACGTGATAATGCCCTTAGTAGGCGTAGTCACCGGTGGCGTCAACTTCACAGATTATAAATGGGTGCTGCAACAGGCCGTGGTAGATGCACAGACACAAGAGGTGCTGACACCGGAGGTGGCCGTCAATTGGGGCACTACAGTGCAGACCGTGGTGGATTTTCTCATCGTGGCATTCTGCATCTTCTGCGCCATCAAGGCTCTCAATAACCTGAAGCGCAAGAAGGAAGAAGCTCCGGCTCCGGAGGCTCCCGCCGCCCCCACCACCGAGCAGCTGCTCACCGAGATACGCGACATCCTCAATAAGCAGAGCAAGTAAGCTCGCGGCGGCAGCGCCGATCTTACCTCCCCCCCCCTCTGCATCTACATCCACCTCGCCGGCTAAATGCCTACGCTCACGCGCCCGGTGGCGCTCATCGGCTATATGTGCTGCGGCAAGACCACTCTCGCCGAGGCTCTGTGGCGCAATTACGGCGTGGCGTATGTAGATATCGACAGCGCCGTGGAGCGCGAGGCCTCGATGACGGTGGCGCAGATATTTGCCGCCGAGGGAGAGGCGTCGTTTCGCGAGCGCGAACATAGAGCTCTGCAGCAGGTGCTCAGCCGCGAGCCTATGGTGATATCATGCGGCGGCGGCTTGCCTTGCCGCGATGCCAACGTGGAGGCTCTCAGAGGCGGCGGCGCCCTGACGGTGTGGCTGCAAGCCTCGCGGCAGCGCATAGTGGATAGGCTGATGCTCTATGGCGCCACGCGGCCGTTGGTGGCCGTCCATGACCGCCAATGGATAGAGCGCTATGTGGCCGAGCATGAGCCGCAGCGCAGCCGTTATTACGCGGCGGCGGCCGATGTGGTCTTTGACACCACCGAGCTCGACACGCAGCAGCAGATTGACCGCACTGCCCGATTATTCCTGACTCAGATTTTACAACCATTGCTAATCAAGTGACTACGACGCATTTACCACTCGAACAGTTGCAGCCCACCCTCACCGCCAAGCGGCGCGTGACGATAGGCCTGCCCTCGGCCACGGCGGCTGGCGACAACCGCTTCCCCATCACGCCGGAGGCGGCAGCTCTGATTATAGGTCAGGGTTTTGACATAAAAATGGAGGCCGGGGCCGCCGAGCCTATCCACTATGGCGATGTGGCGTATGCCCGCGCCGGCGTAGCGATTACGAGCCGCGCCGAGGCCTTCAAGTGCGACATCGTGGTGTATCTGCCTGCTATCAGCGTAGAGGATGCGTTGCTGCTCAATACCGGGGCGATGCTGCTGTCGCTGCTCGACATCAAAGGGCGCACGACGCAGTCAGTGGAGGTGTTGCTCAAGAAGCACATCATAGCCATAGCCCTCGACCTGGTGGCTGACGCCTCGGGTCATCGCCCCTTTGCCGATATCCTGGCCGAGATTGACGGGCGCGCCGCCATCGCCGTGGCCTCCTCGCTGCTGGCCGACGCCACTCACGGCAAAGGCATCTTGCTGGGCGGCATCGCGGGCATCGTGCCTTGTGAGGTGACTATCATAGGCAGCAGCATAGCGGCGCGCGCCGCCGCCGCTTCGGCGATAGGTATGGGCGCCATGGTGAGGATATTTGACAACGACATCTATCGTCTGCGCGAGGCCCTCACCACGATAGGCCCTGCTGCCGTAGGGTCGGCGATGTATCCTAAGGTGTTGATGGCGGCGCTGCGCAGTGCCGATATCGTCATTGTCACCGCCACCGATCACGATTACACCCTCAGCCGTGACCTCGTAGATGAGATGAAACGCGGCGTGGTGGTCTTTGACCTCACTGCCGGCGACTGTCACACCTTCCCCGGCATGCGGCGCGTGGATTTGGGCGCCGCCACCCCCGGCGATGACGACCCGGTGGAGCCTACGCGCACCTGCTATGTCAATGCCGGCAGCGCCGTGCCGCGCACCACGGCCATGGCCATCAGCAACACCATCGCGGCTATGCTCTCAGACATCGCCGCCTGTGACGGGGTGCCGGGAGCCGTCAAGTTTAATGCCGGTATTGCTCGCGCGGCCTACACCTTCTTGGGCAAGCCTGTCAATGGCGAGGTGGCCCGCATCGCCGGGCTGCGGTGCATAGATATCAACCTGCTGCTGCAGCTATCATAATCCCCCCGGCGAAGATATATCATACGAGCTATGGCAGACAACAGCAAGTCAAAATATTATGTGGTATGGGAAGGCCGCGCCACCGGCGTCTTTGACAGCTGGGAAGAGTGTGAGGCGCAGGTCATAGGCTATCCCGGCGCGCGATATAAGTCATACACATCCAAGATTAAGGCTATCGAGGCCTATCGCGGCGACTATCAGTCGCAACTGGGATTGATCTCGGCGATAGCATCACATAAGCGCGACATCGTCAATTACGCGGCATTTCCCGAGATACGTCTCGACGCCGTGGCCGTAGATGGCGCGTGCGCTAAAAACCCCGGGCCTATGGAGTATCGCTGCGTGTCAGTAGCCACGGGCGAGGAGATATTTCATGTGGGACCCCTGGCCGGCGGCACCAACAATATAGGCGAGTATCTGGCGCTCATACATGCCATAGCGCTACTGCGACAGCGCGGCGACACCACCACGCCCATCTACACCGACAGCCGCACGGCGCTGTCGTGGCTGCGCCGCCGACACTCCAACACCACGATAGCCGCCACGCCCGCCAATGCCAAGGTGCGCGAGCTGCTGGCGCGAGCTGATGCGTATATCGCCGCGCATCACCCCGTGGCCAATCCTATCCTGAAATGGGACACCGAGCGGTGGGGCGAGATACCGGCCGATTTCGGTCGCAAATAGAGAGCTGCGCGTCGGTCAAGGCCGCATAATGGCCCCCTCTCTTTTATTGTTTCTTGTCTTGAGGCTCAAAGAGCGCGTTGACCTTAGCGGCGTTTGCACCTAAGGCAATAGCTTTGCGCGCATCATTGTGGGCGTCGTCGAGCCTGAAGCGGTCGCGGTTGAGCCATGCGCGGTAATAGTAAAGCTCGGGGTCATAGGCATAGCGCTTGAGGCCGTCGGCTATTGTCTCCGAAGCCTCGGAGAGGCGTCCTAAGGCGAGGTAGCAGCCGGCGAGGCCGGCGTAAAACTCGGGGTCGGGGTCGTCTTTGACGAGCTTTTTGAAGTAAGGTATAGCCTCGAGATTGCGCTGCGTCATAGAGTAAAGCGAGCTGAGCGCCACGGCGGTGTGGCGGCTGTCGGGCGCTACCGAGCGGAGCACGGCGAAGTCGCTATCGGCGATGTCCGGGCGCGAGGAGTATAGGGCCATGATGCCATGGTAATAGCGCGCGGTGGCGTTGAGCGAGTCGGCGGCGATGACGCCGGCAAAGGCCTCGAAGGCCTCTTTGTCGCGGCCCATCTTGGCTAATAGCAGCGCTCTGTTGTTGCGCACGGTGGTCATATTGGGTGCTTGGCGGAGCGTCTCGTCGTAGGTGATTAGCGCGAGGGTGTCTTGGTCCATATAGCTATAAACCATGGCGAGGTTGGACATCAGCAGTATGTTTGACGGATTGGTAGGCTCCAGGTCGATGGCTTTTTTGATGCACGTCACTGCCGCATCGTAGTTGTTGGCGGAGATGGCCTTTTCGGCCTCGCCTACGAGGTCCATATAGTCATTGTCGGAGGGCTGCTTGGGCGGCGCCGTGGTGCCCGGAATGTCAAAAGCGGCCATAGATACTGCCGCGGCAGTAATGATGACGGAAAAAGCGGTGAGGCGCAGAGAGAGTGTGCGTTTCATTCTACGTTGACTGAAGAAATGGTCATAATGTCGCGCTCAAAGGTGTCGCGGTTGATAGCACGGGCTTTGAGGCGGTTGCGGTAAGAGTAGATGGTGTTGAGCGAGTAGTTTAGCACCTGAGCAATGCGGGCGCTGTCTTCGATGCCGAGACGCATGAAAGCGAGGATGCGCAGGTCGGTGTTGAGGCGCTCGCCCTCGCGCAGCACTATTTGCGCGTCGGGGCGCAGCAGCGCGTTGACGCCCTCCACGAATGAGGGATATATATGCAGGAAGGCGTTGTCAAACACTTCGTAGAACTCGGCGCTTTGCTCTTCGACGAATTTGCCCGACTTGGTGAGGCGATACAGGTCATCGACCTTGCCGGAGGCAATCTTACGCTCGGCGATTTTGCAGAATTGGTTGAGCTTGTCCATGTATATGGAGCAGAGGCTTAGGAACTGGCTGATATACACCTCTTTGACGTGGTTGGCATCGCGGAGGCGCCGTTGCAGGGCGTGCTGGCGGGTGTTCTCGCGGCGTAAGATTATCAGCGAGCACAGCAGCCCGGCGAGGAGCAGCGCCATGAGGCCGATGATGATATAGATGGTGTTGCGTCGGCGCTCCATATTGGCGGCGTTGGCGCGCTCGATGATGGGCAAGGCGCGCGAGGTCTCGACCATACGTAGCGGAGCGCCACACTCCACGGCGTTGGTCAGGGCGGTGGATAGATACACGTATGCGCGGTCAATGTCGTTGCGCTCATAGAGCCGCTGTCCCAGCTCTTGGAGCGAGGCCACCTCGCGCGTGGCGGTGAGTGCATCGCTGATGGCCGATTGTGTGAGGTAGTAGAGGTATGCTTGGCCGTCGCCGGTGCTTTTTGCTATTGCCGAGAGATGGTGGGTGGCGCGTGCTCGCAGGTTGCTGTTGCTCGGCTCGCGCTCGGCTACCTCGATGAGCAGCGGCTCGGCTTTGGCATTGTCGCCTATGATAAAGTAGTATTCGCCGAGGTTGAAATGATAGCTTTCGGAGTCATGAGGCAGCACCTCGAGCAATTGGCGTTGCAGCTTGAGCGCTTTGTCGCGGTATAGCGCCGATACTTTAGGATATGAGGCATAGAAGGCGGCGAGGTAGCTGTACATCTGGCGGCCGCTGTCATAGTATAGCGGCAAAGTGGCGTTTGACACCTCGTCGGGGTCAATAGAGTCGAAGGCATTGATAGCCGTCTCGAAGAATCCCACCAGAGGCAGCAGGGTGGCGCGCTGCAGCTTAAAAGGTATAGCCTCGGCTCGGTTAGGCGCCAGGGCGATGCCTCGGTCGAGGTAGCTGATAGCCGAGTCGTTTTCAAATCCGCGGTATTGCTCGGCAATGTCCCAGAGCAGCTTGAGGTTGGAGCCTTTATGCCGGGCGATGCTGTCGTTGAGTGCATCGATGCGCTTTTGTCGTTCGGCGATATACACCGAGCGCTTGGAGAGGACATCGTCAAGCTCATTCAGCGCCTCGCTGACATCTTTGTCGGTCTTATATGTCAAGGCCTGAGCCGAGAGGGCCAAGGCGCATATCAGTAAGCAGGAGAGCAATCGGCGGAGCATCATATATCGGGATAATCGGTGTGGCGGTGAGAGGGAGGGAGCTTATTGTCAGGCAAATAGCTTTTGGATGTCGGCGTCGCTGATGATGGCCATGATGGTGTGGCCGTCGGGGGTGTGGGCCGGCTCAGCGCATCTGAAGAGGTCGGCTATCAAGGCGTCAATTTCCTGCGATGACAGTGCCCTGCCGTAGGGTATGGCGGCGGCATTGGCCATCGATAGGGCTATGGGCTGCAAGATGGCTTTGTCGGAAGGCTCAATGCCGCACTGCGCCACGTCGTCGATGATTTGCATCAGGGTGTCGGCCGGGTTGGCGGTTGTCAGGAGCGTGGGAGCGCCGTTGATAGCCCAGGCGTTGTCGCCGATATACGAGATGTCAAAGCCGATGTTGACGATGATGTCGGAGATAGATGACAGGGCGGCACTCTGCGCCGGCGAGAGGGTGATCGCCTCGGGGAAGAGCAGGTGCTGAGCCGAGGCCGGAGCGGCGGTGATGGCGGCCAGGTATTTGTCGTAGAGCACGCGTGTGTGAGCGCGGTGCTGGTCAATGAGCATCAACCCTGATTGAGAGGTGGCCACGATGTATCGTCCGGCGAGCTGCATACACACCGGGGCTTCGGTCTGTGCCTTGCTGTCGTTGTCGAGGCCCAAGGTGCAGACAGTGCCGGCGGCTTTGGCGGCGTGGGCCGAGAGTATGGTGTCGATGTCGTCGGCGGAGGCAGAGGGGGGCTGAGCCGGGGTGTCGCGCCGGGTGGCGAAATCATCGTAAAGGCGCTGCCAGTCGCGCGGCACGTAGGCTCGCATATCGTGGTTGCCAAATGGCAGCGATGGCGCCGAGCGAGGGCTCTCGAGCTTGAAGGGGTTGTAGTCGGGGTCCACCTCGATTGAGGGCGTGGTTACGGTGTCAGCGTTGTTGTCAAAGACAGGTATCTCGGGGGCATTGTCAGTGTCGAAGTCTATGGCTCCGGCGACGTTGGCCTTGCCGAGCGTCTCGCGTATGGCAGCTACGAGGATTTGCCAGATGGCCTGCTCGTTTTCGAATTTTATCTCGTGCTTTTGCGGGTGTATGTTGACATCGATAGTGGCGGGATCTACTTCAAAGTTGACAAAGTAGCTTGGCTGGGCGTCGGCGGCTATTAGGTCGGCGTAGCAGCTGAGCAGTGCTTTGTGGAAGTATGGGTGGCGCATATTGCGGCCGTTGACAAAGAAGAATTGCTGGAAGCCGCGCTTGCGCGCCGCCTGTGGCACACTGATGAAGCCATCGATTTTCACTATTGTGGTCTCGGTGGCTATGTGCAGCAGCTGGCTGTCGAGGTTTTTGCCAAAAAGGTCTTTGATGCGTTGCCTTAGCGAGCCGTGTCGCAGCTGGTGCATCACCACATCGTTGTGCGAGATGGTTAAGTCCACGTTGGGGTTGACCAGCGCGAGGCGCTCAAACTCGTGCATGATATGGGTGAGCTCCACCGAGTCTTTTTTCAAGAACTTGCGGCGCGCGGGCATGTGGAAAAACAGGTTCTTGACCATCAGGTTGGTGCCGGGGAGGCACACACAGGCCTCTTGGCTCTCGAAGTGCGACTCCGAGATAATGAGCCGGGTGCCTATGGTGTCGTCGCGCCGCATCGTGCGCAAATCGATCTGCGCCACTGCAGCTATCGAGGCCAGCGCCTCGCCGCGGAAGCCCATGGTGTGGAGGGCATAGAGGTCGTCGGCGCGCGATATCTTGCTTGTGGCGTGTCGCTCAAAGGCCATACGGGCGTCGGTGGGCGACATGCCGCAGCCATTGTCAATGACCTGGATTAGGGTGCGTCCGGCGTCCTTGAGGATAATCTGTATGTTGTCGGCTCCGGCATCGATGGCGTTTTCTACCAGCTCTTTGACTACCGATGCGGGGCGCTGTATCACCTCGCCGGCGGCTATCTGGTTGGCCACGGAGTCGGGCAATAGTTTGATGACATCGCTTAACATATTGGTGCAAAGGTAATAAAATTATTTATGCCATACATTAAAAAAGATGTCAAACTTATCTACTAATTATCAACGCCCCCGGAGCGAGGCTGCGGGGGCGTTGAGATAAGCGTCAGGCTGAATAATAGGCCGGCTGAGGTTACTTGCTTGTCAGGGGCGAATAGTCGCGGCTGTAGCGCAGCATCTGCTGGGTGTAGCCTTCGTCGTATGATACGGTGACGTCAACGATTTTGCCGTTGCTCTTGACGAGCTTATACACGGGGTTGACAAAGCCTTTGTATGGGGCGATGTGGAGCTTGGCATAGCGGTCGAGGACTTCGCGATGGAGCTCGGGGTCCACCTTCACGGCGTATGTCTCCACGAGGTTGCGAGCGGCCTCGTAATCGCCGGTGCTGCGTATGCGCTGTATCTCGGCGAGGAGCTGCCCGAAGAGGCCGCGCAGCGCCTCGTAGTCGTTGATGCGTATGAACGTCTTGCCATTGACTTTGACATACTCTATGACGTTGGCGTCGCGGCCGTGCCGGTAGGCCCATTCGGCGATGATCTTGCGGTTGCGCATGTGTGCCTCTTCGACGTCTTTGCCCGGCTCGATGCGCATGAGCTGGGTCATCAGGCCGTTGAGGATATATTTGTAGTATTCAGCCTTATATGCGTCGGGGTTGTCGAGGAGGCCTATCTCTATGAGTTTGGGGTCAGCGAGATAGTAGAGGGCGAAGAGGTCGGCGCGAGTCTCCTCGATGGTGGAGCCGTGGGCTTTGAGGGCGTCGGGGTCAACGCCCGGGAGCAGCCGGCCGGAGCCGTGGCCGAGACACTCGTGGAGGTCGGTGTGGAGGTTGTCGGTGATGAAGAGGTAGTCCTCGAGGAGCTTGCGTGTGGCATCGTCGATGACAAACTCGTCGTTGAAGCCATTGCCTTTTGAGGCCTCATCGTAGGCTTGGGTGATGTTTTCGATGGTCACTGACTTAGAGCCGTGGGCGGCGCGTATCCAGTTGGCGTTGGGGAGGTTGATGCCTATAGGTGTGGCAGGGTAAGAATCGCCGGCGAGGATGGCGGCGGTGATTACTTTAGCCGATACGCCTTTGACTTGAGGCTTCTTGAATTGCGCATCCACGGGTGAGTTGTCTTCAAACCACTGAGCATTCTCGCTGAGCACCTCGGTGCGGTGGCTTGCCTCCACGTTTTTGAAGTTGACGATAGACTCCCATGCGCCGGTCATGCCCAGCGGGTCGCCGTAGCTCTCGATGAAGCCGTTGATGAAATCCACTTGCGAGTCAGTGTCTTCGGCCCAGAGGATAGAGTATTCGTCAAATTTCTTGAGGTCGCCGCTGCGGTAGTAGTCGATGAGCGATGCGATGATGGCGCGTTGGGCATCGTTTTCGGCATATTGCGAGGCTTTCTCGAGGTTTTCCACTATTTTGGTGATAGCGTTGGAGTAAAGCCCACCCACTTTGTAGGTCTGCTCCACCACTTTGCCGTCAACCTTGGTGACGCGCGTGTTAAGGCCGTAGGAGATGGGAGTGTGGTCATTGGGGTCTTTGAGGGCGTTGTAGTATTGCTCCACTTCGGCCTGGGTGACACCCTCGTAGAGGTTGTTGGCCGAGGTGACGATGAGGTCTTGACCCTCGGCTTGGTTTACGCGCTTGGCATCGACGTCGGGGTTGAAGATGGCATCGAAGATTTCGGCGCTGTAATCGGTCCAGGGGCCGTCGGGGATGCGCGCGATGTGCTTGTCGAGCCACGCCTCGGAGAATTCCGGCACAAACTTGTCAGTGGAGTAGTGATGGTGGATGCCGTTGGCAAACTCTACCTGCTTGAAGTATTTCTCGAAGGCTTTCCAGTCAGCCGAGGAGTGGTCGTAGGCGGTGGTATATACGGCCTCGAGCATCTGGCGTATGACCAGATTGTACTTATAGTTTTGGTCCCATAAGATGTCGCGACCATAGAGGGCAGCCTCGGAGAGATAGTAGATGAGGCATTTCTGATTGAGAGAGAGGTTCTCGAAGCCCGGCACCTTGTAACGCAGCACTTCGATATCGGCAAAGTTATCTACCACGTAGTTAAATTTTTGAGGTTGAGCTGCCGGGGCTGCTGAGGCAGAGAGAGCCATTAAGGCCGCGGCGCTGAAAATGGAGAGTTTCATATTGGTGAGGATAGGTTATTGATTAATCGGGTGGGGGTGTATGTGGTTAAAACACGCTGAGCACCAAGCCTTTGAGGTATTCGCCCTCGGGGTGGTAAATGTTGATGGGGTGGTCAGCGGGCTGAGTGAGCTGATGTAGGATGCGCACACGTCGGCCGGTCTGCGCGGCGGCGGAGAATACGGCGAGGCGGAATTGCTCCTTAGTGACGGCCTGCGAGCATGAGAAGGTGAAGAGGATGCCACCCGGAGCTATCTTCTCGAAGGCCTTGGCGTTGAGACGCTGGTATCCTCGCAGGGCATTGCGCAGGGCGCTGCGGTGCTTGGCAAAGGCCGGCGGGTCGAGGATGATGAGGTCGTAGTCGCCGGCTTGCATATTGTCGAGGTATTTGAAGGCGTCTTCGGCGTAGGCCTCATGGCGCGCATCGCCGGGGAAGTTTAGCTCCACGTTGGCTTTGGTGAGGGCGATGGCCTTAGCCGACGAATCTACGGAGTGGACCACAGCGGCGCCGCCACGCATGGCATAGAAAGAGAAGCCGCCGGTGTAGCAGAACATATTGAGCACACGTCGGCCGCGGGCATAGCGCTCGAGGAGAGCGCGGTTGTCGCGCTGATCCACAAAGAAGCCGGTCTTTTGGCCCTTGAGCCAGTCGGCGTGAAAGCGGAGGCCGTTCTCCAAGGCCTCGGAGGTGCTGAATGAGCCTATGATATAGTCGTTTTGTGGGTCGAGGCGCGCCTTATATGGCAACGTGGTCTCGGACTTGTAGTACACATTTTCGATGCCGGCGCCGGGGAGGTCAACGAGGGCTTGCGCTATGACGCGCCGAGCAAAGTGCATGCCTGGCGAGTGAGCTTGCACCACAGCCGTGGCGCCATACACATCAACCACGAGGCCCGGGAGGAAGTCGCCCTCGCCGTGCACCAGGCGGTAGGCATTATTGTCGGGGCGCATCAGCCCCAGGGTTTGGCGCAGGGAGAACGCTTGGCTGAGGCGTGTGCGATAGAAATCGTCGTCAACGGTGCCCTCGCCGAATATCAACATTCTCACGGCGATAGAGCCGATCTGGAAGTGGCCGGTGCCAATGACGCGGCCATCGGCGGCCGCCACTTTCACCAGGTCGCCCTCCTCCACATCGTCGGGCATCGCCGTCAGCGCTCCCGAGAACACCCAGGGGTGGTAGCGGTCAAGCGATTCTTCTTTGCCTTTGCGCAGATATAATGTCTTCATTATTTGATGAATAGTCTATAGATGTCGTTGGCGTTGGCATATATCAGCAGTAGGAATAGAAATCCCATGCCTATGGTGTTAGCTATCTCGATAAATTTGTCGGAGGGCTTGCGGCGCGTGACAATCTCGACTAAGAGGAACAAGATGTATCCGCCGTCGAGCGCCGGTATGGGTATGATGTTCATAAACGCCAATATCACCGACAGCAAGGCGGTGATTTGCCAGAAGGAGTACCAATCCCAGGTCTTGGGGAAGAGGCTGCCGAGGGTGCCGAAGCCGCCCACGCTGGTGGCTCCCTCCTTGGTGAATATCAGTTTGAGCGATGACACATAGCTTGTGAGCTGCTCCACGCCGCGCTCTATGCCGCGAGGGATGGCGCTGAAGATGTTGTAGTGCACCTCCTCGATGGTGAAAATCTTGTCGGGTCGGCGCAGCTGTATGCCTATCTTGCCATTGTCGTTGACGGCTACTGTGCGAGCTATCACGGCGCCGTTGCGCACGATGAGCATCTGCGCCTCGGTGCTCTTGGCTTTGGTGAGTGCGGGGAAGAACTCAGAGAGGGTGGGGGTGGTGTCAGACTGCACTTTCACGATGCGGTCGCCCTCGAGCAGGCCGGCGGCGGCAGCGCCTTCGCCCGAGACCACGGCATCGACATATACGGGCACACGTATCGACATATAGCCCTGATTGTCAGCTGTGAGCTGCTTGAGCACATCGCCGCTGACGGTGATCTTGACGGTGTCGGTGTGGTTGCGCAGCACCTCCACCACGCTGCCGGGCTGCACCAAATCCCAGCTCACGCTGCCGTCTTTGGCGTCGAGGCGCTCGCCGTTGAGGCTTAGGAGGATATCGCCGTCATGAAAGCCGGCGCGGTGCATGGTCTCGCTGAAGTCCATACCCTCGGTCATGGCATCGAAGGGCACCACTCTCTCGCCCCAGTGAAAGGCAATGCCTATGTAGATGACAATGGCGAGAATGAAGTTGAAGAGCACGCCGGCCACCATCACCAGCAGGCGCTTGATGGGGCCCTTGGAGCGGAACTCCCAGGGCTGCGCTTTGGCGGCGAGGTCGGCGCTGCTTTTTGTCTCATCGACCATGCCGGCGATGTCGCAATAGCCGCCCAGGGGCAGCCATCCCAGCCCATAGATGGTGTCGCGCCATGACGGCTTGGCATCGGGGGCGGCGGGGTGCTCCTTGCCCACGGTGAAGGTGCGCCACGCCGAGCTGTCGTCTTTGCTGAATAGCAGCAGTTTGCCCGTGCGCGGATTATATTTGAGGATGGAGAATTTCGGGTTGAAGAAGAGATAAAAACGATTGACCTTGATGCCGAAGATGCGGGCAAAGAGATAGTGCCCGAACTCGTGCACTGTGACCAAGATGATGAGTGCTACGATTAGTTGCAGTGCTTTAAAGAGAAATGTTTCCAATGTAGTGAATAGTGTTTATGAGTGTGTGGTGGGTGATACTATACTTTTTTGTTATGCCGTGTAGTGGGCGATGATGTCGGCGGCCACGGCGCGCGCCTCGGCATTGGTGGCCACATAGTCGTCAAAGCCGGGGGCTTCGATGAAAGGCACCCGGGCGAGCGTGTCGGTGATGGTGCGGTAAATGTGGCCGAAGGCTATGTCGCCGCGGAGAAATGCCGCTACGGCAATCTCGTTGGCGGCATTGATGATGCAGGCGGTGTTGCCGCCGTCGGCGAGTGCCTTCTTAGCGAGAGTGATGCAGGGAAAGCGCTCGGTATCAGGCTCTTCGAATGTCAGCTGCGCCATCTGTGCGAGGCTGAGCGAGGCGCTGACGTTGGGCCGGCGCGAGGCATATCCCAGCGCATAAGCTATGGGGAGGCGCATGTCGGGCACACCGAGCTGAGCCTTGATTGCGCCATCGACAAATTCGACCATCGAGTGAATTACCGACTGAGGGTGCACCACGGCGGTGATGCGCTGCGGGTCGATGCCGAATAGCCATCGCGCCTCTATGATTTCGAAGGCTTTGTTGAGCATCGTAGCTGAGTCGATGGTGATTTTGGCGCCCATGCTCCAGTTGGGGTGGCGGAGGGCATCGGCGGCGGTGGCGGCGGCGATGCGGTCGGCGCTCCAGGTGCGGAAGGGGCCGCCGGAGGCGGTGATTATCAGGCGGCTGACGGCATCGGCGTCTTCGCCTTGCAGGCATTGATAGATGGCCGAATGTTCGGAGTCAACGGGGATGATGCGCGAGGGCGATTTCTCCAGCAGTCGGGTGATGTATTCGCCGGCCACGACGAGTGTCTCCTTGTTGGCCAGGGCGATATCCTTTCCGGCGTTGATGGCCTTGATGGTGGGGATAAGGCCGCTGTATCCCACCGTGGCGGTTACCACCATATCCACATCGGGGCGCTCCACGGCCTCGGCGAGAGCATCGGGGCCGGCCGCCGTGGCTATGCCCAGCGGCTCTAACTCTTGTCGCAGCCGCTGATACTGCGCGGTGTCGGCAATCACGGCTAATGCCGGACGGTGTCGGCGACACAGCTCTATGAGGTCATCAACGCGCCTGCCGGCGGCGAGCACGGTGGCTCGGTAGCGGTCGGGGTTGCGCGAGATGATGTCGAGCGTCTGTGTGCCTATCGAGCCGGTGGCTCCGAGCACAGCTATGCGTGATATATTGTCGGCTCTGTGGTGATGCATGGTGTCGGTGGTTAGTAGGGGGGTGGTAATGGTCAGTCAGAGAGTGAGATATAGTCGTCGTAGTTGAGCTTGGCGCCGTTGTGCCATAGCTCGAAGGCGGCGTTGTCGCCGCGGCCGAGGCGCTGTCCGGCGCTGACCTTAGCGCCTTCACCGGTCAATACCACGCTCAGATTGCGATAGATTGATAAAAAATCATTGGGGTGCTGCACCACGATGGTTGCCTGCCCGGCGGTGAAGCATATCGTGGTCACGGTGCCGCGGTATATGGCGTCGCACCAGCCGCCGGCAGCTGTCGGCGGCATAAAGATCATGCCTTCGGCGGCGATGGGGGTGAGCACTGAGATGTTGAAGCGCTCCTCGGCCTCAATCTGCTGCACGAAGGTGCGCTCGGCCTCGGAGGCGTCGAGCACCGACAGTGGCATGTCCGGCGGCGTGGGCTGCCGGAGAGTGTCGGTGGCGGCAACAGGCGATGCTTTGCTTTGGAGCACGGCCATGATGTTGGTGGCGTAGGCATCGTTTTGGCTGACGTGAGCAGCGAGGGAGTCCACCCTGATGGCGGTGTCGATGTAGTCGGCTCGGCGCGCCACGCTCTGCCGGCGCCATATCTGAGCTATGACGAGCACCAATGCAATTAGCGAAGCCGCGGCGATTATCGCCAGCAGCGATGCTTTGGCGCGCGACATACGCATACCCAAAATGCTGCTTTGGGTGCTCTCGTCGATGATGACGAGCCTATAGTGTCGCTTGCGGCGTATGTGGTCGTTGATACTCAGGGCGATGGAGGGTGTTAGTGGGTTTTGAACACGCAAAGTTACAACGATTTTTGAAAAATTGCAACAACAGCGCGCTCCCTTAGCGTGGTTGAGTGCACATCTCGACATAATATTTGCAAAAAAGGTTATTTATTTTTAACTTTGCAGTACCAATATCACTTATTATGTCTTACCAGCGAAAACACTTTATAGTCTCAGCCCTCGTCATTGTGGCGACTTTGATAATGCCGATGTTTGTGTCGGCAGCTGACAATGTCAAGGAGCTTAATGACTCGTTGATGAATGTGCTGATTGAGAGCATTGACCATCGAGACGAGTATTTAGGTAAGAAAGCCGCTGAGATTGCCGAAATGGAGAGGCAGTATCGCGATGCCGACAATGATGTGGATCGCTTTGATATCATGGGCCATATTTATGATGCCTATGTGTCATACAACACCGATTCGGCCTACGTCATGGCGCAGAAGCGTATGGAGCTGGCCCGAGCTATCGGCGACCCGGTGAAGATAGTCAACGCGCGCTTGAATTTTGCCGGTCTCTACGCTGCCACCAGTTCCTACTATGAGGCCCTGAAGATTGTCAAGACCATCAGCTCGGCCGAGCTGCCTGACTGGCTGCTGCCCTATTACTATCATATCAATCGCACGGTGTATGGCCAGCTTGCCGACTATGCTATCTTTGATAAGGACATTAAGGAGTATGAGCGTATTACCGATTGCTATCGCGACTCGCTGCAGATGGTGATGGATCCGTCGTCGGGCGTGTATGCTATGGTGCGCTGCGATCAGCTCAACGCTCATCACAAATACAAAGAGGCCCTCGATTTGATGCTCGGCTATGAGCGCTCGCACCAGGCCGAGGCTCACGACTCGGCGGTGTATGCCTACACCATCTCTTCGTCATACGAAGGCCTGGGCATGCTCGAGGAGCAGAAGACACAGCTGCTGATCTCGGCCATCGCCGATATGCGCTCGGGGTTTCGCGAATATATGTCGATGCGCAAGCTGGCGTGTATGCTCTATCGCGAGGGCAACATCGAGGGGGCTTACCGGCTGATGCGTATATGCATCGCTGATGCCGTGGCGAGCAATGCGCGCCTGCGTGTGCTCGAAATCAACGAGATGTTTCCGGTCATCAATGAGGTGTATATCGAAAACCTCAACAACCAGCAGAAGCAGCTGCGCATCATGCTGATGGCGCTGATAGCCTTGCTGGTGTGTCTGGGTGTCACCATATGTTATGTATATAAATTAATGATACGCGCGCGCGAGGCTCGCCGCGCCACCCTCGAGGCCAACGACCGCCTCACCGAGCTCAACAGAGAGCTCACCGACTATATCGAAAAGCTCAATCGCGCCAACGAGGACATCGCCGAGAACTCTTACCTCAAGAATGAGTATATCGGCCGATATATGGACCAATGTGTGGAGTATATCGAGCGCATGGACCTTATGCGCAAGAAAATCCGCAAGCTCGTAAGCTCGGGCAATGTGGCCGAGCTCACCAAGCAGTTGGGCTCTGACTCTTATCTCGACAGCGAGCTGAAGCTCTTCTATCGCGACTTTGACCAGACCTTCCTTAAGATATTTCCCACCTTCATCGACGATTTCAATAAATTGCTGGTGCCCGAGGGCAGGATATATCCCAAGACCGAGGGCGCTCTCAACACCGAGCTGCGCGTGTTTGCCCTGATACGTTTAGGCATCAGCGACTCGGCCAAGATAGCCCACTTCCTGCGCTACTCGGTGTCCACGATTTACAACTATCGCACCAAGGTGCGCAACAAAGCGCTCTGCGACCGCGACCGCCTCGAGGCCGAGGTGCTCAAGATAGGCAGGTAAGCGCCGGTCTGATTTACGCATATCGCCGCCGAGCCGTCGAGGTCCGGCGGCAGTTTTTTTACGCCTTGCTGATGCCCCGCCGGGGCGCCGGCAAGGCGTTTTTATGGTCGGCGGCGAAGGCCTTAAAACGCCTTTTTAGGGTCGCCGGGCTATAAGAAAATGCTCAAATCAGACTGAAAATGGCCTGAAATCGCCTCAAATTTACTACACTTTAGCTACATTTTTTTAACCCGACCCAAAACGCAATAGGCTGTGAATTAGCGTATTAACTGATTGGGGGGGGTAAAATTGACTACTTTTTTAATACCGCGCCCGCGCGGGTATGTATTTTAGATATAATTTTGCGATTGAAAACGACCATGAGTCCTCACATTACTAACCTATTTTTAACACCAATTAAAACATACCTGAAAAAAACAGAAAAAATCGTATTACCAAATTAACCTTAAATGCTTCACAAAGCTTGTAACACTTACAACAAACAATACAATAACTAACAATCTAACAAAACATGAAAAAGGACAACAATCCTATTGCAATGCGTTTGCTGATTGCGATAATGATGGTTCTGGGCTTCAGCCTATCACTATCGGCGCAGCAGATCAGTGTCTCAGGTACGGTGACCGACAATACCGGTGAGCCGCTTATCGGAGCAAGTGTAGTAGTGTCGGGCAGCAACGAAGCCGTGGCTACCGACATCGACGGTAATTTTACAATCAAGGCCGACTCTAAAGGGTCGCTCAAAGTATCGTATGTGGGCTATGAGTCCCGCACCGTGAAAGTTGAAGGCAAGACTTCGATTGATATCGTGCTCCTCGAGAACACCGCAATGCTCAACGAGGTGGTAGTCGTAGGTTACGGCCAGATGAAGAAATCTGACCTCACCGGCGCCGTAGGCTCGCTGGGCGCTAAGGACATCAAAGAGGTGCCCGTGGCAAGCGTGGGTCAGGCCATCCAAGGCAAGATCGCCGGTGTGCAGGTTATCGATGCAGCCAAGCCCGGCGACAACGTCAATATTAAAATACGTGGTTTGGGCTCTATCAACAATTGCGACCCCTTGGTTGTAATCGATGGTGTGCCCACCGACTTGGGCATCAACGCCGTCAACCCGCAGGACATCGAGCGCCTCGACGTGCTCAAAGATGCATCAGCTACGGCAATCTACGGTTCGCGCGGTGCCAACGGTGTGGTAATGATTACTACCCGTCGCGGTGCAACCGGCACCTCTAAGCTCTCCTTCTCAGCCAACGTGGCCGTGCAGACCACCTCTAAGCGTATGGAGCTGCTCGACGCCGCCGGCTATGCCTCTCTCAACAACGACATGATGATGAACGCCGGCCACAATGTCAATCCCGACTGGGTTGACCCCAGCACTCTGGGCAAGGGCACCGACTGGGTTGACGAGCTCCTCCGCACCGGTGTGATGCAGAACTACAACGTCAGCTACTCCGGCGGTAACGACAAGGCTCACTACTACTTCTCGGCCGGCTTCCTCGATCAGTCAGGTATCGTGGACCGCGTCAACTATCGCCGTTTCACCTTCCAGAGCAACAACGATGCTCAGGTGACCAAGTGGCTCAAGCTCTCCAACAACTTGCTCTTCAGCGCCGACGTCAAAGAGTCAGGCAGCTATGACATGGGCTCCACAATGAAGGCTCTCCCCACCTTTGCTATTAAAGATGAGTTCGGCGAATGGACCGGCCCCGAAGGCAACTCTGAGTGGTATGGCAGCGTGCGCAACCCGATAGGTCAAAACACCGTGTATGGCGGCACCACCAACGGCTACAACCTCCTGGCCAACATCTCAGCCGACATCACCTTCTGCGATTGGCTCAAATTCCGCAGCACCTTCGGCTACGATGCCAAGTTCTGGGATTACAGCAGCTTCTCGCCCAAATATCCCTGGAAGCCTATCCCCGTGGAGGAGAGCTCTAACTATGAGAGCAACAACCGCTCCTTCACTTACCTCTCTGATAACTATTTCACCTTCGACAAGACCTTTGCCGACAAGCACAGCGTCAATGTCATGATCGGTACATCGGCTCAGTGGAACGACTACCGTTACCTCTCAGCTCAGATGAACGGCTTCCTCTTTGACAGCGTACACCAGATGAACAATGGCGAAGAGATGTACAGCATCAACGGCTCGCGCAGCGACTGGTCTCTCTTCTCTTATATGGCTCGCGCCAACTACTCTTACGACAACCGCTATATGGTCACCGCCACCGTGCGTCGCGACGGTTCAAGCCGCTTCGGCAAGGACAACCGCTGGGGCACATTCCCCTCGGCCTCAGCTGCTTGGCGTATCTCTAACGAGAAATTCTTCCCCCAGAACGATATCGTCAACGACCTCAAGCTCCGTTTAGGCTACGGCCGCACCGGTAGCCAGGCCAGCGTAGGCAACTACAGCTACCTCGCCGTGATGAACACCCTGCAATATCCCCTGGGTTATGACGGCAGCGAGCAGTCAGCTCTCGTGGCTCAGACTCTCTCTAACCCCACCATCCACTGGGAGACCATCGAGCAGTTCAACGCCGGTATCGACGTGTCGCTCTTCAAATCACGCCTGACCTTAAACCTCGACGGTTACATCAAAAACACCCGCGATATGCTCGTGAAGGCTTCGGTGCCCATCACCTCAGGCTTTGAGGACACTATGGACACCTACACCAACGCCGGCCGCGTGCGCAACATCGGTTGGGAACTCACCGCCAACTCTATCAACCTTAACGGCCCGCTCACTTGGGAGACCAATCTCGTGGTGACCTACAACCACAATAAGATTAAATTCCTCAACAGCGAAGTGCCCCAATACATCAACCAGGTCAACAACTCTTACGTGACCATGCTCGCCGAGGGATACCCCATCAACGTATTCTACGGCTACGTCACCGACGGCATCTTCCAAAGCCAGGAAGAAGTTGACGCTCACGCAGTGCAGGTTGGCGCCGAGGCCGGTGATATCCGCTTCCGCGACCTCAACAACGACGGTGTCATCAACGATGACGACCGCACCGTGCTGGGCAACCCCAACCCCTCCTGGCTCTTCTCTATGAACAACCGCCTCACATGGCGCAACTTCGAGCTCTCTATCTATCTGCAAGGCGTTGCCGGCAACAAGATTTACAATGCTACCCGCATCGACATGGAGGGTATGGCCGCCGCTTACAACCAGTACGCTTCAGTGGCTGACCGCTGGACTCCCAACAACCTCACCAACGATATGCCTCGCGCCGTATGGGGTGACCCCAACCAGAACTGCCGCACCAGCGACCGCTATGTGGAGAACGGCTCATACCTGCGTCTGAAAAACATCAGCCTCTCTTACAACCTGCCGCGCAACTTGCTGCGTCGCATCACCATGGAGCAGGCTCGCGTGACCTTCTCTTGCGAGAACGTTGCCACAATCACCGGATACTCGGGTCTCGACCCCGAAGTAGGCATCAACGGCATCGACTACTCTACTTTCCCCAGCTCTCGCACTTTCAACATCGGTCTTTCATTTAACTTCTAACCACGCTTCATCATGAAAAAAATATTAAATACAATGGTCGTGGCAGCCGTCGCCTTCTCTATGGCTTCGTGCGAAGACTTCTTGGAGAAAGCTCCCTACGACCAGGTTGACACCAACGTCAATGTTACCGACGAGGTGGCTACCGCCCTCACTAATGCCTGCTATATCACCTTGCAGTCATCAAATATGTACAATCAGCGTCTGTGGACTCTCGACATCGTGGCCGGTAACTCTATCGTAGGCGCCGGCGGCGGTACTGACGGTCTCGAGACTCAGCAGGCTGCCAACTTTACCACTCAGAGCGACAACGCCATGGCTCTCTACATGTGGCGCTCGCCGTGGGTGGGCATCGGCCACTGCAACGACGCTCTCAAAGCTCTCAACGAGGCCGAAGGCCTTGACGAGGCGCTCCGCAGCCAGCACATGGGCGAGGCTTACTTCCTCCGCGCTCACTACTACTTCGTGCTCGCTCGCCTCTATGGCGGCCTGCCCCTGCGCACCGAGCCTTACGTGCCCGGCACCTCTACTGCCATCGCTCGCGCTACCCTCGACGAGACTTACGACCTGATTATCAGCGACTGTAAGAAAGCCATCGAGCTGCTGCCCGCAAAGGCTGAGTATGATGCCTACAACGTGGGTCGTGCTTGCAAAGATGCAGCGCTCACCATGCTTGCTGACATCTATCTGACTCGCGCTCCCAAGCAGCCCGAGCTCTACTCTGAGGTTGTTACCCTCTGTGATGAGGTTGCCGCCCTGGGTTATGACCTCTCCACCTGTGACTACGCTACCAACTTTGATGCTTCTATCAACAATGGTCCCGAGTCAATCTTCGAGGTGCAGTACTCCGGCGACACCGACCAGAACTTCTGGGGCAACACCCCCGCTGCTTCATGGCTCTCTACCTTCATGGGCCCGCGCAACTCTGACCTGGTGGCCGGCTGCTATGGCTGGAACCAACCCACACAAGAGTTTGTTGACCAATACGAAGACGGCGACCTGCGCAAGGACATCACCATCTTCTATGAAGGCTGCCCGCAGTTTGAAGGCAAAGACTACAAGAAATCGTGGTCTAACACCGGCTACAACGTGCGCAAATTCCTTGTCAGCAAATCTATCTCTCCCGAGTACAACACCAGCCCCGCCAACTTCGTGGTATATCGCTATGCCGACGTGCTCCTGATGAAGGCTGAGGCTCTCAACGAGCTGGGTCAAAGCCGCGAAGCTGCCGCTCCCCTCAACATCGTGCGCCACCGCGCAGGCCTCGCCAGCGTCAAGACCGACATCAGCGCCTCGCAAGAGAAGATGCGCGAAGCCATCATCCACGAGCGCCGCATCGAGCTCGCTTTCGAAGGCCATCGCTGGTTTGATATGATCCGCATCGATGGCGGCAACTATGCCGTCGAGTTCCTCAAATCGATAGGCAAGACCAACGTCAACATCAACCGTCTGCTCTTCCCCATCCCGCAGACCGAGCGTGATGCCAACCCGTTGATTGACCAGAACCCCGGTTATTAATATCACTCTCGTATCACACAACCATAAATTTCAACACTCCGAAACATTATGAAACTCAGATATATAGCAATGGTTGCTACCGGGCTGACATTAATGGCCTCATGCACCGACAACGACTATGCAGAGTTTGACAAGGGCAACACAGAGCTTGCTCTCAACGCCTCCGCTACCGAGCTCACGCTCAACGAGGCCGAGCATGCCACCGACGCTCTTGAGCTGACATGGACCTCCGGCACCAATCACGGCACCGGCAACCGCATCTCTTACACTCTTGAGCTCGCCGTTGCAGGCACCGACTTTGCCGAGCCCGCAATCATCAAGAGCAACGTCCTCCAGGAATACTCTTGGAAGCCCAACGTTGAGACCCTCAACTCTATCATCCTCAACGACCTGCGCTGCCCCGCCGGCGTGCCCGCCACCATCGAGGCTCGCATCACCGCTACCGTAGCCAATATGGAGGAGACACAGGTGGCCACCACCGAGTTTGTCGCTACTCCTTACACCCCGGTTACTCCCACCCTCTATCTCTTAGGCGATGCCACCCCCAACGGCTGGAACGCTGATGCCGCTACCGAGATGACTCGCACCGACAATGGTATCTTCACCTGGACCGGCGACCTCGCTGCCGGTGAGCTCAAGTTCATCACCACCAAGGGTCAGTTCCTGCCCTCTTACGGCGTTGATGCTGCCGGCAACCTCGTGCTGCGCACCTCCGACGACCAGCCCGACAGCAAGATCGTTATCGCCGAGGCTCACTGCTACAAGGTAGATGTCAACCTGCTCACACTCACCGTCACCCTCACTCAGACCGAAGGTGTAGTGCCCCCGTACGACGCTATCTTCTTCGTCGGCAACGAGACTGACTGGAACTTCGTGCCCATGTATCAAGACCCGCTCGATCCGTTCATCTTCAAGCTCGGCTATGAGTTTGTCAAGGGTGGCGACTTCAAGTTCGGTACCGCTCCCGGCTCGTGGGAGAATATGTACAAGGCAGCTGAGGAGAATGCTCCCTACACCAACACCGGCGTAAGCTTCATCACCGGCTTCGATCCCGACCCGAAGTGGTTCCTCAATGCTGATGAGCTGGGTGCTTATCGCATGAGCCTCGACATCCGCGTCGGCGCCGAGCGCATGCTGATGCGTCCGTTCACCGCGTTTGAGGGCGTATATCTCGTAGGTGACGCTACCCCCAACGGCTGGGACCTCGGCAATGCCACCCCGATGACCGTTGACTCTGCTTCGCCCTACATCTTCACCTGGTCAGGCAACCTCACCGCCGGCGAGCTCAAGTTCTCTACTGACAAGCAGAGCGACTGGGGCGGCGGCTGGTATCTCGCTGCCTCAGAGGGTGCTGAGCCTGCAGGCGTAGCCGAGACTGCCATCTACATCAACAAGAGCGATGACTGGTACAAGGATATGTATCCCGAAATCGGTATCGGCGATATCGACCGCAAGTGGAACGTCACTGAGGCCGGTGCTTACACCATCACGCTCAACACGCTCACTGACCAGATCACAATTCGCAAACAATAATAAGGTAAAAACAGTAGATAGTAATAGTGATTTGTAAAGAAGTAAGTTTTTTGTAACAGGTAAGTTTTAAGTTCATTATCGGGCTTCCCGATTAGCACAATTATCTATAAAACAACTATTATTCAACCCCCCAGGCTCTTATCTGTCGGCAACAAGCTCTCTTCACCCCAATTCCTGACACTCTCCTCTGCAATCAATTACAATCTCACTAAAAGACAAACAATGAAAAAGATGAACATTCTGCTTCTCGCAAGCCTCGCCCTCACCGCCACGGTGGGTTGCAGCGATGATGATCCCGGCAAGGGCGACGACACCGGCGGCGGTGCCTCCGGCAGCGTCACTGACGTGCGCACTGTCAAGTCGAGCCTCATCGTGGACCTTGCCACTGACAAGGCTTGCTATGCTCCCGGCGAGAAGGTGCACTTCACCGCCTCGCAGGCCATCGCCGGCGCCAAGGTGCGCTATCGTCATGGCGCCACCGTTATCGCTGAGGCCGATGCCTCCCAGTCATGGGACTGGACAGCTCCCGCCACTGACTTCACCGGCTATCTGGTGGATATCTACAAGCTCGGCGACGACGGCTCCGAGACCGTCTATGGCACTATCGCCGTCGATGTCTCCAGCGACTGGACCAAATTTCCGCGCTACGGCTTCGTGGCTGACTTTGACGGCTCTAAGCGCGCCGACGGCGTCATCGAGGCTGAGATGGAATACCTCAACCGCTGCCACATCAATGGTGTCCAATTCCAGGACTGGCACAACAAGCACCACTGGCCCTTGGGCGGCACCCGCGACAAGCTCGACGAGGTGTATAAGGACATCGCCAACCGCGACGTCTATACCTCTGTGGTTAAGCGCTACATCGAGGTGCAGCACGCCTACGGCATGAAGTCAATCTTCTACAACCTCTGCTTCGGAGCTCTTGATGATGCCGAGGACGATGGCGTCAAGCCCGAATGGTATCTCTTCAAAGACACCAACCATGCTGACCGCGACTACCACGGCCTGCCCTCAGGCTGGAAGAGCAACATCTTCTTAGTAGATCCGTCAAACGACGAGTGGCTCGCTTACATCGGCGACCGCAACGACGATGTATATCACAACTTTGACTTCGACGGCTATCAAATCGACCAGCTCGGCTGGCGCGGCGACCGCTATGACTACTATGGCCACGCCGTAGATCTGCCTGCCGGCTATGGCAAGTTTATCGACGCCATGAAGGCTCGTCACCCCCAGAAACGCCTCATCATGAACGCTGTGGGCAGCTACGGCGCCACTCAGATAGCAGGCTCGGGCAAGGTGGATTTCTGCTACAACGAGATGTGGGATGGCGAGAGCCAGTTTAGCGACCTCTACACCATCATCAAGTCAAACGAGGCCTACAGCAACTACACCATGCGCACCGTCTTTGCCGCCTATATGAATTATGACAAGGCCGGCCGCACCTCGGGCGAGTTCAACACCCCGGGCGTGCTGATGGCCGATGCCGTGATGTTTGCCCTCGGTGGCAGCCACCTCGAGCTGGGCGACCACATGCTCTCGCGCGAGTACTTCCCTGCAGCGCCGCTGGCTATGAGCGACGAGCTCAAGATCGCCATGGTGCGTTACTACGACTTTATGACCGCCTACGAGAATTATCTGCGCGGCACATCTACACAGACCGAGTTCTCTGCTGACATGGCCGTCTCTGACGCCACCAAGAAGGTCAACTTCTGCGCCTGGCCCCCCAAGAAAGGCTATATCACCACCTACTCGCGCAATGTGGGCACCGCAAAGGTCATCAACCTGCTCAACTTCCGCAGCATCGACGACCTCAGCTGGCGCGACCTCAACGGCACTCGCCCCCAGCCCCAGCTCACCCTCAACACCCCGGTCACCGTCAGCTGCAGCGAGGCTGTCAAGAAGGTGTGGGTAGCTTCGCCTGACTATCACGGCGGCGCCGTGCAGGAGCTCGCCTTCACGCAGACCGCCGGCAAGCTGTCATTCACCGTGCCCAATATCAAATATTGGACCATGGTAGTAATCGAATATTGATACCTAACCATCAAGGTTATCCTTAACAAATAACTTCATTATTCACAATCAACACAAACAATTAATGTCATGAAAACAATTACACGTATCGCTCTTGCAGCCGGCTTGGCGCTGGCAGCAAGCCCCGCTTTTGCGGCTCATCTGTGGATCGCCGGCGACGGCGTAGCCTGCGGCTGGAGCCTCGATGATGCTCCTTCGTTTGAGTCAGTAGAGGGTAACGACCTGCTCTTCAAGGGCACTGTTTATCTCTACGGCAACAGCGACTTCAAGTTCCTCACCACTTATGATTGGGAAAATGACGAGCTCGGAGCCGCTCCCGATGCCTCGTTTGATGCTGACGGCAATATCAAACTCGCTATGGGCAAAAATGACGAGGGTTACGGCAAAATCCAGGTGGCCGAAGACGGCAATTACGACATCACCGTTGATGCCGAGCATAACACTGCCAATATCGTGAAGTCTGCTTATCAGGAGACAGCGGTCAACTTCCCCACGCTCTACCTCATTGGTGACGCTACCGCCGGTGGCTGGACCATCGATGCCGGCACTCCCGCCACGCAAGTTGAGGGTACTCCCTACATCTTCACTGTAACTACCGACCTCATTGCCGGTGAGTTCAAGGCTGTCAACGCCCTCAAGTGTGGCTTTGATTCTAACAACACCTTCTTCCGCGACCCCACTGATGACACCAAGATGGTGCTCGGCGGCGAGGACGACAACAAGTGGAACATCACTGAGGCCGGCACTTACACCGTCACCATGAACATTGTGGATATGTCAATCTCTATCGTTCGCCAGGAAGAAGAGCCCCAACCCGAGCCCATCGCAGTGCCCGAGGCTCTCTACCTCATCGGCACCGTCAATGGTGGCGACTGGGATCCCGCTGTAGGTGTTGAGATGACCAAGGCTGACAATGTATTCACCGCTTCAGCCGAAGTGACCGACAATGGCTACATCGCTTTCACCTCTGTGCTCGGCACTTGGGACGAGGTCAACGCTAACCGCTACTGCGGCGCCACCGGCGACGGCGAAGAGCTCGTAGCCGGCACCCCCGCTACTCTTGCTCAGGGCACCGGCGCTCTGAAGATGGCCTTCGGCAAATATATCTTCACCGTGACCTTCGGCGAAGACGCTATCACCGTACTCGCTGTTGTTGATGAGAGCGGCGTGGCTGATGTTGCCGTTGAGGCTGATGCTGCCGTTGAGTACTACACCCTCCAGGGCGTGCGCCTCAACAGCGAGCCTACTGCTGCCGGCATCTACGTGCGTCGTGCCGGCCAAAAGACCTCTAAGGTTGCCATCTTCTGATAGCCACCTTTTCTGATATTGGCTTTACAATAATTTCCTAAATAATCAACCTTGCGCTTCCTCACTGCAAACCCCAATTAAGCACGGAAGCAAAATCTTTACCTATGCCTGCGACCGATGAGGCGCAGCCTCGTCGGCCGCAGGTTTTTTTAATAATCTTAGATTATATAATCCCCATAATTTTATTCGTAAGTCAGATGCTCATCAATGCCTGAGCTGCTCTCGGCGTGTGAGTCATCGCTCCACTTTATCTACCTTTTTAGTGAAAGACTACTATGCTTAGCAACCTAAAACACAAATACTTACATTTGCTACAACGGCACTTTGCTATCGTCGCACTGATGCTTGCTATGGCGTCATCACTGCCGGCTTATGCTGTTTACGACCAGCTCTATCTGATCGGCGACCCCGTCGATTGGACTTGGGATAAGGCCATCGCTATCCCACGCACTTCAGGCACCACGTCAGAAGATGCGGTGTATAGCGCCGAATTTACTGTTTCTAAGGGTGGCGAGTTCAAAATTGCAAAAAGAACCGACCTCGGTTCCGACCAGATTTGGGATAACTCCAACTTCTTTATGCACAATGATGCCGACATTAACAGCAATTTTACCTGGATTATCGATGGCGCCGCTCTGAATAAAGACCAAAAGTGGTATTGCCCCTCAGCCGGCACGTATCGGATTATAATCAAGCCCGAGGGCAGTGACACATACCTACACCTGCAACGCATCCCCAACAGCGTTACCCTCTGCGGCCCCGGCGCTTCGATGGACTGGAAACCAAGCTTCAGCTCATATCATTACTTCAAGCGCGTCGGCGATGAATTTGAAAAAACGACCGTTTATCTCACGACCGGCTCCACCTTTAAAGCGATGATTGACCGTGCGCAGTTTGGCAACACCGATAGTAGCTCTGCCAAGACGGTGAATTCACGTGAAGCCTTCTCTATCGCCGAGCACAGTGACCAGTACGACCTCGCGATAGACGCTACCGGTTATTACAACGTATATGTCAAGCCCAACAATGACGGCACTCTATATATGTATCTGGCGTCTGCGACGACGGAGCTCAAACTCATAGGCCCCGGTGTCGGCGACAGTTCATGGGATGCAACAAGCTCGACGGCTGTGACGATGACACTCTCCGGCGACACATATAAGGCCACCGGCGTCAGCTTCGATGCCAATATCTTCCGCCCGGTTCTCGACGGCACAAAGCTCGGCAACTCCTCGTCATCTAATGTCGGTCTCAACTCCGGTGTCGCTGCGGTGGACTACGAAGACGATAACAATTCTCTCCTATCAACAGTGAACGGCAACTTCAATGTCACGGCCACTCTCGCCAATGCCGGCTATCACACCTATCCGGTGATTACTATCAGCCCTCGCGAGGTGCTTCTCGATGGCAAGGTCAACAACAAGGATTGGGGAAGTGCCAAAGTAGAGCCATCATCCTTTGACGCCTCTACCGGCATCTACACCTTCAAAAATGTGGTGCTCCGTGGCGGCTTCAAACCATATATTGATGGCAGCTACTGGGGCTCTTATAGCACTGACCAATGGACTGAAACACCACGCGCTATTGGCGAAGATGGCTATCTGCTTTACCCGGATAGGGCCACGGGATATGACTTCACCTGTGGTAGCACTGATGCTCCGCAGGTGGCCACCGTGCAAGTGGAAATTAAAAAAGATGGCTCCGCTTACATAACACTCGTCGCCCCCGAGGTCAAGCTCAACGGCCCCGGCGTGGGCGACAGCGCCTGGGCAGGCCGCTCTATGAATTACATCGAGGGCAACACCTTCAAGCTCAACGATGTGGCCTTTGACGGTAACATCTTCCGCGTATGGTATAATGACACCAATTGGGGCGTCGATGGCGCCACTGCCCCCACTACCGTCAAAATTGACGATAGCAGCTCTAAGGATTGCAGCGGCACCGAGTCTCAGGGCAACAACACCCTCCAGCCCGAATACAAGGGTAATTTCAATGCCACCGTATATCTCGTGGTAGATGGCGAACGTGTCTTCCCTTCGATTGTAATCAACACTCACAAGGTCACTGTCTGCGGTAATGTCAACGGCAATGCCTGGAACACCGATACAGCGCCGGCACTATCCTACGTAAGCACTGACGCCGATGGTGTCAGCACTTATCAAATCACTAACGCCGTATTCAGCGGTAATTACAAATTCCGCGTTGACGACGTGTATTATGCTGCAAACTCAACCCCCGGCCCGCAGGTGGCTCCCAACAGCGGCTGGTGGGATCAATACACTGACCAAGCGTATTACGACTTCTACACCGCTAACGCTACCGAGCCCTTGCGCGCCAATGCCTACTATACCATCGCTCTCGACGGCACCAAACAATTCCGCATCGCCTACGACTCCGTGCGCCTGATGGGCTCGGTGCAAGAGGGCGGCGCATGGAATGATGACGACTTCTCGCGCGCTATGACCTACAACGCCGACACCGGCGAGTATGAATACAAGCAGCTCACCTTCAAGGAGGGCGACACCTTTAAGGTGCAGATGGGCTATGACAACTACGGCTTGCAGTCAGTTGACAATCAATCGCTGAAGATTAACGGCGAGCCATACGTGATGCAGCGCCAAAACGATAGCGGCCACGACCTCTCGGCCATGACACCCGGCACCTACGACGTATATGTCAAGGAGACCTACGATGCCTCGGCCGGCAAGTATGTGCGCACGGTGCGCCTCGTCGATACCTCGGTGTATCTGTTTGGCGACTATAGCGGCACCAGCTCGCCCATCCTTTATCTCACCTACAACAGCGCCACCGGCGCCTACGAGGCCAAGGGCGTGCAGTTCAGTGCTAAGGAAGGCTCCTCCTATCCCTGGTTCAAGATAAATGTCAAAGGTCAGGAATATGGCTACAGCGGCGCCACCACCCTCACCGTCAACGGCAAGGACTACACCACGCTGAGCAAATCGACCGGCGGCGATGGTGCAGACCTCCTCTCGTCGCAGACCGCCCTTTGTGACGTGTCAGTGAAAGTCGCCTCTGACGGCTCCGTGTCAATCCTCCTTACATCGCGCGCCACTGCCGACATCTCGGCCGTGCGCATGCCGCTGACAGCTGCCGACTTTGCCGACGGCAAGAAGCACTACTTCCTGGTAGGCTCGCGTCAAGGCGCGTGGCGTCTGCAGCCCGAATGGGAATTCCTGCCGCAAGCCGACGGCTCCTACGCCATCGATGCGCGCCTGCTGGGCATGGGCTTTGTGATGGTGGCCATGGTTGATAACTACCGCGACTATGTGTTCCACACCTACCACGGCTTCAGCGCCCCCGGCGCCGCCGTCAAGCCCTCCGCTGCCACCACTTTTGATGCCGACCTCAGCGAGATAGCATCATACACCGACGGCCTCAACGGCCTTTACACCGACCTGCGCTACGACGATATCAACACCACCTCGCCTCACAACCAGCACGGCGGCTCGTGGAGCAAGCTCTTTGAGCGCACCATCAACGTGTATTCGCAGGAGGGTGATGCCCCCGCCACCACTGACTGGCGTATCCCCGGATCTTCGCGCGTTGAGCGCATGACCCTCACCGTCGGCTCTGACGGCATGCCCTCACACCTGACGATGACCGGCATGACCGCCGACAAGAAAGCCGTGTCTGAGCTCAAGGTCTTCACCTTTGTGGGCGGCGACATCCGCAACAATAAGGTCACCTACGGCACTGACGCCACCACGCCGCTCGACCACCAGCCCGGCTATAGCACCGAAGGCGGATGGTCTGAAGCATGGATACAGTATGACGCCGACGCTCGCCCATACACCGACGCTTACGGCGAGTATGTATATCACACCAGCTTTACCCCCGCATGGCTCAGCGCTCACCCGAGCTACTTCAACTTCGGCGAAGGCTCATTTGAGTATGACTCCAATGCCATCACCTTCAAGCTCGACGCCTCAGCCAAGCACAGCGAGAAATTCGGCCAGCAGCAATCTACCGTCAACGGCGCTACCAAGAACGAACGCCTCGTCACATACTACGACAAGGCCGCCAATGACGAGCAGATGGGCCGTAACACCCGCCCCACCACTGACGGCATCAACGTCAACGACACCCGCACCATCACCACAGATAATCAGGTATGCTACGTCATCGAAGATATGTGGATTGAAGGCTTCTTCAAGATATGGAGCGGATGGGGTGGCTCCGCCACTAACTACGAACGCGAGGAAAACGGCACCAACTACACCCGCTGGAACCGCGACAACGCCGGCCATGGCGCTATCAACACCAACCGCCCCATAGGCTCAAGCATCACCGAGGACATGTACTTCACCCTCTTTGAGGATATCAGCGCCGCCAACTTTGCCGCCGGCTTCAACTCCGGCACCAGCACCGACGCTATCCCCGACAGCCAGGCCCCGCAGAAGCGTATGTACTTCAACCGCGTAGAGCTGTGGTACAACCTCGAGGGCGACTTCAAGCACACCCCCACAGCGGCATCGATGGTGCGCTTCGTGCAATATCCCGGCACGCCTAACATCTGGATACAGCGCTCTGACCGCGCCGGCGACAACGCCCACATCGAGTATAACTACAACCTGCCTCTGCTCGGCGACCAGCCCGAAGAGGACTACGGCAACGTCACCTACTACAAGATTGAGCGCGTATATATCGGCAGCGACGGCACCGAGCAGTCGCGCACCACGGTGGCCGAGGCTTCAATCAATACCCCGCGTGAAGACTTCGGCAACCTCGTGCAGAATGTGCTCGATGACACCACTCTCGACACCGGCACATACCAGTATGTCATCACCGTCAAGCGCGCCAACTCAGGCGACCAGACCTTCTCCGGTAAGTCAAATCGCGTCACCATCTACGGCTACGCCGCTCCCGTGCTCAGCGCCACTCAGGTCACCGAAGATGCCTCCGGCACCACACTCTACTCCTTCGACGTCACTGTCAGCGGCACCGCTCCGCAAGCATATCTCGGCGTCAAGGTCAAAGACGAGAACGGCGCTGACACCGATGTCGATATCCTCCAGCACCTCGAGAGCTATCGCCTGACGATGCCCGCCTCATTCGAGTATAGCGGATACACCATCGAAGGCAACCCCTCAGCCAATAAGGTCAACAACCAGATATGGCTGCCGCGGCGCGATGCTTCCGACAATTACCGCATGCCCACCATCACCTTCCACAACGTGCAAGTCCCCGCTGACCGCGCTCTCGCCTTCAGTGTGGATCTGACATCGTCAGCCACCGTGTGGAATGAGCAGACCAACGTGGGCTCGGCCTCCGCTACCGCCAATATGGTGGTTCCCTCGGCCACGATTACAATATCAGCGCCGACACTCGTCATCGATGACGCCTTCAATGCCTCTACCGTAGCCGCCTCGGGCAAGGAAGTGCAGAATGTGCGCCGCGGCGCCTCTCGCGAGACCTTGCCGCTGACCGCCGCAAACCGCGTCAGCGCCAACACGCAGATAGGCCGCCTCGCCGTGACCTCGAGCGTGCTCACCGACTGGGCGGTAGAGTATGACATCACCCTCACTGACCGTGTCAGCGGCGTTGTCACCACCCACCGCATCCCCGCTGCCGCCATCGACAACAGCGCCGCGCCGCAGACCGGCGTCTTTGACTACCTCAATGCGCCCACCACGGCCGCCTCGCTCGTCAACGGCTCCGACAGCCGCCTGCTGCCCGAGTCAGTATCTGCCGCCGCCGGCAGTGCTACCTACAACGTAGCCTCCACCGGCCAATATGACTACACCATGACCACCCACTACACCTACGCCTCGCGCAGCGCCATCACCGGCGACAATACCCCCTCAGGCTCGTTCGGCGTAAACCTCGGCTCGCTGCCCGCTTACGGCGCCTCGATGATATATCCTATGGAGGTATATATTCGCGCCAACGAAGAGCAGATCGAATGGTGGTGGGATGCCTTCAACGTGGTGCAACTCACCCAAGACGAGACCATCGACAATGTGCACAGCGTGGGCTTCATCTTGACCAATGGCGCCACCGGCTCGCATGCCTCGCTCGGCAACGTAGTAGATTGCTCTAAAGCCAACCCGCACGACGAAGACCGCTACAACGTCTTTGACCAGTCGCCCTCGAGCGTGCACTTCGGCTCGCAAGCCATCGCCAAGATGCTGATGCCCGTGGAGATGCCCGGCGTGTCGGTGGAGAAGTCGTGTGCTTCAGCGCCCGACATGCAGGGCGTGGTGCTCACCACCTATCCCGTGGCGCTCTACAACCCCACACTGTCGGCTATCGCGCCCTCATATCGCGCCGTGACCACCTCGCGCGCCCTCAGCGCCGTGACCAATAGCGTGTCCAACGCCGGCAGCGCTGCCACTGCCCTCAAGGTGGTGGAGGTGCCCTCAAGCCTGACGCGCGGCTTCAGCGACCTCACCCTCAGCGTGGCCGATGTAGCTATGGCTACCGACCTGCGCATCTATCCTAACCCGGCAAGCGATGTTGTCACCATCAGCGCCAACGCCGAGATAGGCTTAGTGGAGATTTATGCCGCCAATGGCTCCCTGGCCATGGTCGAAACCATTGATGACACCTGCGGCACCATCAATGTGAGTGCTCTGCCTGCCGGCATCTATCTTGCCAAAGTGGGCATTATTGTCAAACGATTAATTGTTAAGTAATTGTTGACTAATATATCTGCAACGGCCACATCTGCTTCTCGTCCCCGGCCGGGGCGAGAGCCGATGTGGCCGCCTTTTTTTACCGCTAACTCTATGCCTGAAAGTTTACTACTTTAATCATCTGACCAATTACTACTAACCCGCGCATATCTTTAATTACTTTACTTTATATCCTTACCAGTATGTCAATACCAACGAGAGCGCAGCGAATGCTGCTACCATTGGCTATCGCCATGATGCTGTTGGCCGCCGGAAAGGCCGCCGCAGCCCCCGCGGTGATGTACATCGTGGGCGACGCCACCGAGGGGGGCTGGAGCAAACACCTCGGCACACCTATGGTCACCGCCGGAACAGGCCTTTACATCTATGATGGCTACCTCGGCCAAGGCCAGTTTAAATTCTACCCCAATTGTATGCCCTACGACGGCGACAGTGATAATTACCACTTGCAGTACGGCGATTTTTCCGGCTGCTATGTGGCCAAGGCTGACAATCAGTCAATCAACGATGCCTATGAGACAGCCTTAGGCGTGGGCTACTGCGGCAGCGAGTCCGACTATAAATACTACAACAACACCGCCGGCTACTATCGCCTGGTGCTCTATATCCCCGACGGCGATGTGTGGGAGCTGCGTGTGTATAAGCCTGCGTTCTACATCTGCGGCAATGCTACACCCGGCGGCTGGGATCTCAGCAAAGCTATCCCCGTGTTCCCCGACAAGGATACCAATAGCAAAAAAGGCTCGTGGACCGGCATCCTGCGCCCCGGCGATTTCAAGCTTATGGTATCAGCAGATGACTATTACCCATGCTTCAATGCACCCACCGAAAACCAGGCGTTGAAGCCCGAGCTTCTGCCTGACACATACACTATGGCGTACAAAGAAGTTTATAATGATGCCGTCAACGACTATAAATTTTATGTCTATCGCGAAGGTCTATATACCATCAATTTTGACCTTACGGACATACGTCAGGCGCAGCTGAAGGTATCTGTCGCCGACGAGCCTACCAATTTGGGCGCTTACATCTTGCGCGGCGGCGACTATGTGGTGGCTGTCAACTCTTCGCAGAGCCAGCCCGAGCGCCGTGTGTTCACCGCGCCGGTGCCCTCAAAGCTGTATATCTACAACTACTTCAAACCCTCCGATTGCCAAGAGCTGGAGCGCACTGACGACGGACTCTTCAGCAGCAAAGTGAAGCTCTTTGTCGGCAACTACTACAAGTTAGTGGCCGACCCCTCAGCACCACGCACCACTTGCTTCGCCCCCAATGCGGACCTGACGATAGGCTCCAAGTCACGCGCGGTAGCTACAAAATACAATGTCTTGCCCAAAGACGGCTATAGCTATGTGGTCGAGGAAGACGCCGAGTATCAGCTGACAGTAGATTTCTACGATGGTCGCAGCACTTGGGGCGGTGTTACCTACGGCGTGGCTCCCACGCTCTCCGCTACTTTCCTCTCGCCCACATCGGTTGATGATATCGAGGCTGCCGAGGCCGTGACCATACGCGCCGAGCAAGGTCGCATCGTGGTCACCGGCACCGCCGATGACGACCCCATCGTGGTGTGCACCCTCGCCGGCGTCGTCGTAGGCACCACACCCGTGACATACGTGTCGCCGGGCGTGTATGTAGTGCGCGCTGCCGACACTGTGGTTAAAGTTGTTGTTAAATGATAAATACCTGAAAAGCTGATATGAACAAGATATTCACCCGTATGATAATATGCATGGCTGCGGCTTGCGCCTCCGCTCCCGCCGCCATGGCCTACAGCGCTATGTATGTGGCCGGCAGCGCCATTGACTCGTCATGGAATCTGCCCTCTGCCTCTCGCGAGATGACGCGCGTGGTGGGATACGATAAGTACCAATGGGCCGGCTGGCTCAACGCCGGCGAGCTGAAATTTCTCCACGACAGCGCCGACTGGACCAACAGCATCGTGGATAAAAATATGTCAATCAACCCTATGCAGCTCGGCGTGGTGTATATGCTCAGCGAGATGCAAGGCTCCAACGACTTCAAATACACCATCAGCGAGGCCGGATGGTATGACATCGTGGTTGATGCCAACGCTATGACGGCAGTGCTCTCACGCCCGCTATATCTCATCGGCGAGTGCCACACCACCGGTGCCTGGGCTGCTAACCTGGGGGCGCGTTTCACCCCGATAGGCAATAATGTGTTCAGGCTCACCGCCACCTTTGATGCCGGCAACACCTTCTGCTTGGCTTCTTGTCCGGCTGCCGGTGCCGGTGACTGGAGCGACCTGGGCTCTCGCCGTTATGGCGCATCATCATCGCGACCCTCAATCTATGACGGTGGCACATACGACATCATCAAGACCTCCGGCGACAACAATATCTACACTGTTGCCAACGCCGGCACTTACACCATCACCGTGGATATGAACACCATGAAGCTCTCCATGGTATCCACCCCCGTGGCGCTCGTGGGATTTGTCGATGACAGCAACGGCTGGGACGCCGCCGTGGCTGACGGCCTCGTTGCCACCGGGTTTGACAACCTTTATGTGGGCACTACCAAAACATCTTATTCCGGTTATTTCCTCCCCGTGACGCAAGTGGGCAATTGGGACACCGACGTGCAGCCCACACGCTTCAGCGCTAATGGCGACACTCGCCTCAACGCTTACGGCAACTCTGACGTGCAGGTGCCTTACAACGATACCGACAACACCACTGACCATATCAGCACCTCGCCCGTGACAACCCTCCATGCCGACTATGTGGCCGACAAGCTGTGGACTGACAAGGCGCGCTACGCCCCCGGCGAAGAGGTGTGGATACAATACTCCGGCGACCGCCCTGCCGGCGCGCGCGTGCGCTACCGCCATCTCGGCGAGGTGGTCTATGAGCACGAATTGGTGCAGGAGTGGTGGTCGTGGACGCCCCCGGCTGATGACTACCAAGGATACCTCGTAGATGTATATACCACCGACGGCGACGGCAACGAGTCAATCTATGCCACAATCGGCGTCGATGTCAGCAGCGACTGGTGCCGCTTCCCCCGCAACGGATATGCCGCGTGGTATGACTCCGACCGCGACGTCGTGGGCGACGTGGCTTTCCTCAACCGCCGCCACATCAATGTGGTGCAATTCCAAGATTGCCACTGGAGGCATCACCGCCCCTATTGCCCCGATGACGACTACACCGACATCTTCTATCGCTCCATCAGCAAGAATACCATCAAAAACTATCTGAGCGCCATGCACGGATATAATATGAAGACGCTCTTCTATGACTTGGCCTACGGCACTACACCGCAAGATTTCAAAGCCGGCTTGGATGGCCTGGATATTGAAGATGGCGTTAAGACTTCGTGGTATGTTCAGGACGCTAATGGCAACCGCGATTATCACGGCCTGTATAATGCCGGCGGCAAGAGCAACATTGACCTTGTAAACCCCGGCAACGATGAATGGATTACATATTTTGGTGGCCGCATGAAGGAGGTCTTTGACAATCTTGACTTTGACGGCTTCCAGATTGACCAACTCGGCTGGCGCGGCGACCGCTATGACAGCAATGGCAATTGGATAAATATGGAAGATGCTCTTGGCAAATTCATAAAGAAAATGAAAGAGTTCTTCCCCGACAAATATATGGTGATGAACAGCGTCTCAGACTACGCTCAATACCAGATAACATCGTCAGGCGCTGCCTCAGCATGCTACCATGAGTTGTGGAAGTCTCAGGGCACTTTCAACGAGATGTATCAGTGCAAGCTCCGCAACGACTCCTACTCAGGCAATAACCTGCGCACTATCTTTGCTGCATATATGAACTACTGCTACGATGGTAGCGGCAATTTCAACACCCCCGGCGTGCTCCTCGCTGATGCTTGTATGTTCTCCGTCGGCGGAGCGCACCTCGAGCTGGGCACCGGATACAATATGCTCACCACAGAATACTTCCCCAACGGCGGCCGCCGCATGACTGACGAGCTCGTGGCCGCTATCACCGACTACTACGACTTCAACACCGCATACGAGAATATGCTCTATGATTACACCGGCGAGCTGACCGGCGAGCTTTTCAGCACCACCCACAAGCTCTCGCAGTGGACCAAGGACCAGGCGCCGCGTGCCGGCCGCATCGGAGTCCACGGCGCTAAGGTGGCCGATGGCAAGTATGTGTATCATCTGATCAACTTCACTAAGGCTGACTTCCTCGAGTGGCGCGACATACAAGGCACCCAGCCTGAGCCCGACGAGCTCACCGGCATAGAGCTGTGTATCGACTGCGACCGCAAGGTGTCCCGCGCCTGGGTGGCATCGCCCGACTATCTTGGCGGCGTGCCTATCGACCTTAAATTCCGGCAGGTAGGGCGCACCATCATGCTCACCGTGCCCAACCTCAAGTATTGGACCATGCTCGTCTTCGAATGATAATTTTGTAACACTAATCATACGATACTCCATGAAACACTATTTCAGCAATCTGTGCAGAGGCATAGCGCTCGCGGCGCTCGCAGTCGTCACGGCTGCGCCGACAGCCACGGCCGGCTACAGCAACATCTATATCGTGGGTGATGCTGTGCCCGAATGTGGCTGGGACCGCGGCAAGGCCCAGAGCCTGACCAATACCGGCGCCGGCACTTTTGTCTTCGAAGGCATGCTCGGCAAGGGGCAATTCAAATTCACCCCTAATTGCTACCCCTACCAATCGGGCAGCTATCACGAGGATTACAACTCTACCGGCTACTCTACGAGCTTTGTAGCCAAGACCGAGAATGAGAGCATCAACGATGGCTATGGCGATGCTCACGGTGTGGATTACTATGACTACAGCACCGGTAGCGACTACAAATTCTACAACAACACGCCCGGATACTACCGCCTGGTGCTCAGTATCCCCGACGGCAATGCCTGGAGCCTGAGAGTGTATCAGCCCATGCTATATATCATCGGCGGAGCCGCCCCCGGCGGCTGGTCGCTCGACAAGGCCATTGCGGTGTTTGCCGATGGAGGCGGCTCGCTCTCAAAGGCCACATGGAGCGGCACGCTGCGCCGCGGCGACTTAAAATTTGTGACCACGAGCGCTGACTTCACCCCCTGCTACTGCGCATCTTCGGCCGACGAGGCGCTCACCGCCGGCAGCCACCGCCTGGTGTATAACAGCGGCTCCAACGGCGTCGAGGACCACAAATTCAAAGTCACCCGCGACGGCCTCTACACCCTGTCGCTCGACATCAGCGATGCCGCCAACGCCTCGATGACCGTGGCGTCGGCTGCCGAGCCGGCGCTCGCCGGCGGTTATGTGCTGGGCGAGGGCAACTATGTGGTAGGCGTCAAGACCGCTGCCGCCGACGGCGCGCGCCATCTCTACACCGCCCCGGTGCCCCGCACGCTCTATGTGTATAACTACTTTGATGCCAACGACCACCGGCAGATGAGCCGCACCGCCGACGGCGTCTTCACCGCCATCGCCGAGCTGAAACAAGGCTCGTGGTATAAATTCGTATATGACCTCGACGCGCCGGCAGCTACGGCATTTGCCCCCGTGGGCGGCGATGTCACGCTCGGCAGCGAGCCTACGCGCAATATCATGCCCCTCGATGGCAACAGCTATATCGTTGACGCTGACGGCTGGTATAAGATTACCGTGGATTTCTATGACCGCGGCAGCGAGTGGGGCGGCGTGCGCTACGCCGTGTCGCCCGTGGTAACGGCCGTCCCCGCTGCCGGCATTGACGATGCCGCCGGCGAGGCTATCACCATCACCGCCGCCGATAGGGTAATCACCGTGTGCGGCGCCGATGCCGCCACCCCGATAGTGGTGTGCAACCTCGCCGGCGCTGTGGTGGGCACCACGGCTACCACAGCGGTGGCGCCCGGTGTGTATATCGTTGCTGCCGGCTCGGTTATCAAGAAATTAGTAGTGAAATAACATATCATTATCATTGCATACAGATGAACAGCTTCATCACTCATATAGCATTGTCAGCCATAGTGGCTACAATGAGTGTCGGCACCATGAGCGCTTATGACGCTATGTACATTGCCGGCAACGCCATCGACGGCACCTGGAACCTGTCGAGCTGCGCCATCAAAATGGCTGCTCCCGGCGGCGACAATGCCGTGTATCTCTGGGCCGGCCGACTCAGCGCGGGCGAGGTGAAATTTCTCCACGACAGCGCCGATTGGGGCAACAGCATCGTGGCGAGCGAGCAATACGTCACCAATCCCGAGTTGGGCAAGGTGTATCCCTTGGCTCACATGGGCTCCAACGACAATAAGTTCAAAATCACCGAGGCGGGGTGGTATGACGTGAAGTTTGACGCCAAGGCCATGACCGTGGTCTTCTCGCGTCCGCTATTCCTCATCGGCGAATGTCACGCCACCGGCGGATGGAACGCCTCCGTGGGCGCTCGCTTCACCCCCATCGGGCGCGACATATATAAGCTGACTGCCACCTTTGATGCCGGCAACACTTTCTGCCTGGCCACATGCCCGGCAGCCACCTCTGATGGCTGGGACGACCTGGGCACTCGCCGCTATGGCGCTACGTCAGCCTCCGGCGTCACCCTCGTGGCCGACGGCTCTCAGGCCGCTGACCTGCGCGCCACCTCTGACGGCGACTGCACCTTCACCATCGCCGCCGCCGGCACTTACACCCTCTATGTGGATATGGCGCAGCTCAAGATGTGGACGGTAAGCACGCCCGTGGCGCTCGTAGGCTCGGTTGATGGCCAGCTCGGCTGGAACGCCGCGCAGGCCTCCGGCTTGATGGCCACCGGCGCCGACAACTACTACGTGGCCACCGCCTCCACGATGGCCAACGGCGCCTTCATGCCCGCCGAGAGAGTAGGGCAGTGGGATACTGACGTGGCGCCGACCGCCTATCGCGCCGAGGGCGACCGTACACTCAACATCCTCTGCAATCAAGACATCGAGGTCATAGCCGATGTTGCCGACAACACCATCGAGCGCCCGGCGCCCGGATATGCCACGCTATTGTCACAAGACTATAAGGCCGATGAGCTTACTACCGATATGGCGCGCTACAACGTGGGCCAGCCCGTGACCTTCACCATCAGCAGCCTCCCCGACGGCGCCCGCGTGCGCTATCGTCATCTGGCACAAGTAGTGGGCGACGACGAGCTATGCTCCGACACCTGGACCTGGACACCGCCGGCAGCTGACTTCAGCGGATACATCGTTGATGTATATACCACCGACGACTTCGGCAACGAGACCATCCACGCCACCACCGGCGTAGATGTCTCCAGCGACTGGAAGCGCTTCCCCCGCTACGGCTACGTGGCCTGGTTTGAGCCTTCGACAACTGATGCCGACATATCCTCGAGCATGACATTCCTCAACCGCTGCCATGTCAATGCCGTGCAATTTCAAGATTGGCACTGGAAGCACCACCGCCCCTACTGCCCCACGCAGCGATATACTGACCTCTCTAATCGCTCGATAAGCAAAGAAGTGGTGAAGAAATATATCGACACCCAGCACGGATATCAGATGATGTCATTCTTCTACAATCTCGCCCATGGCGTGCTCTGGGAGTATGATGCCGAGGCTGACGGCGTTAGCGCCGAGTGGATGACATATACTGACACCAACCACTCCACTATGGACCGCCACTGGGGTCTGCCTTCGTCATGGCGCATGCTCTACTTTGCCAACCCCGCAAACACCGACTGGCAAAACTACATCGCCGACCGCAACGAAGAGGTGTATGAAAACCTGGGCTTCGACGGCTATCAGATTGACCAAGTGGGCTGGCGCGGCAACATATATGACTATTGGGGCAAGAGTGTGGACCTGCCATCCGGCTTCAACTCCTTTATCAAAGCCATGAAGCAGCGTCATCCTGACCGCCGACTCATTATGAACGCCGTGTCAAACTATGGCGCCAACGAAATCCTCTCCACCGACTGCCTCGATGTATGCTACACCGAGATGTGGAAGGACGAGAGCACATTCCAGAGCCTATACAGCATCAAGGCTGACAATGACCGCTACAGCGGCGGCCGCGCGCGCACCGTCTTTGCCGCATACATGAACTATTTGGTGCCCGAAGGCCGCGAGTTCAACACCCCCGGCGTGCTCCTCACCGATGCTTGCATGTTTGCCCTCGGTGCCGGCCACCTCGAGCTGGGCGCCGGCGGCAATATGCTCACCCACGAATACTTCCCCTACACGGGTCTCAAGGTGTCTGACGCTCTCAAGGCTGCTATCACCGACTACTATGACTTCAACACCGCCTACGAGACTCTCCTCTTTGACACCTCGCGCGAGCTGACTCCCATCATCAGCAGCACTACGCACCCCGACATCGCGATATGGAACTATCAGCAGTCGCCCCGTGCCGGACACATCGTGGTGCACGCCAAAGAGGCTGCTGATGGCAAGTATGTGTATCATCTGCTCAACTTCACCGCTGCCGACCGCCTGCAGTGGCGCGACCTCGACGGCACTATGCCCGAGCCTGACGAGCTCTCCGATATCAACATGATTATCGACTGTGACCGCAGAGTGAGCCGCGCATGGGTCGCCTCGCCTGACTATTTAGGCGGCGTGCCCGTAGAGGTGAAATACACCCAGCAAGGCCGCAGCTTGCAGCTCTCAGTGCCCAATCTTAAATACTGGACTATGCTCGTGCTCGAATAAAGCACGCGCACTATACCTGCTTTACCGACGTGCTGACGCCGGGCAGCGGTGTGAGTCACACCGGCTGCTCGGCGTCGGTGTATGATGGTATCTCTTTGAGAAAGGTGTATCCGGCGCCGTCAAAGCGGCAGCTGTAATGTTGCAGGCCGTTGCTTACTATCAGCACCGGGGCGCGCAGCACACTGTTGTAGCGCGCTATCTGGTCAAAAACCTTTTGCGTGATAGCCACCGTAGGTGCCTTATACTCCACGATGACTAATGGCCGGCGCTCCCTGTCGAAGACCACGGTGTCGCATCGCCGAGCCGTGGCGTTGAGCTTGAGGCTCACCTCGTTGGCGGTGAGATAGCGCGGATAGCCCTTGGCTGTGAGCAGATAGTTGACGAAATGCTGCCGCACCCACTCCTCGGGCGTCAGCGCCACCCACTTGTCGCGCAGCAGGTCATAGACCTGCACCGTGCCGTCGGCGCAGCGGCGCAAGCGCATATCGTAGTGGGGCAGGTTGAGGGGCGTCATAGCAAAAATATTTTCTGATTATAGTGCTATTTCAGAAATTCTGCGTAAATTTACAACTAAATTCTCATTTATGGAACAGTGGAAAGAATATAAAATCGGTGATGTTTGCGATACTATATCTGAAACATATCGAGGAACAGCAGCGGAAGTGGTTCTAATAAACACCTCCGATGTATTGGAGGGAAAATGCTTAAACCATACAAAATCAGAGAATAAGGACCTGAGAGGTCAATTTAAGAAGACATTCCGAAAGGATGATATTCTTTACAGCGAAATACGTCCAGCCAACAAACGATATGCATACGTTGATTTCTATCCTGTTAATTATATAGCATCAACCAAACTTATGGTATTGCGCCACAATGAAATAATAAATCCACATTATTTATTTTATATTCCTAAAAGCAATGCTGTAATTGAGCAATTACAAAGGTTAGCTGAATCACGTTCCGGAACTTTTCCTCAAATTACGTTCTCAGAATTAGCTAATCTTCCTATATTGCTTCCAAATTTATCTGAACAAAATAAGATATTATCTGAGCTCAAATCTCTTGATGAGAAAATCGAGCTGAACAGGCGGATAAATGATAATTTAGAGCAGCAAGTACAGGCGTTGTTCAAGGCATGGTTTGTGGATTTTGAGCCATTCAAGGACGGCGAGTTTATAGATTCCGAGCTTGGTTTGATACCGAAAGGCTGGCGAGTTGGCACACTTGATGAAGTGGCACAATTTAAACGCGGCAAAACAATTACACAAAAAGACACTAAGGTTGGTAATATACCGGTTATTGCCGGAGGATTAGAACCTGCATATTATCACAATGTGGCAAATACAACAGCTCCCGTCGTAACGATTAGTGCCTCCGGGGCTAATGCTGGATTTACTCAGATTTTATTCGATGACGTATGGGCTTCAGATTGTTCATATATTGATTCGCAATGTGTTAATCTTTTGTTTGCTTATTGTTTCTTGTCCGTTAACACAAGAAAACTAAGACATGCACAGGTTGGTGCTACGCAACCTCACGTTTATGCTAAAGACGTTAATGCTTTTAAAATTGCATTACCAAATGATTTGAATATTTTACGTCATTTTACATCTGTTATTGAACCAATATTTCATCATATTGCTAATAACAGAAAAGAAAACTCAAAGCTCTCTATTATACGAGACTGTTTACTACCACGCTTGATGTCGGGCGAACTAAAAACTAACGATTTAAACTGTATTTGACAATGAATGATTTTGAAGAATATATAAGACAAGGTGAGCCTCAGAAAAGAGAGAAAGGTTTTGCTTGGCAGACCGCTATTGGATTGCAGGCGGTGGACGATTTAAAACCATCCGAATATCTGATACAAACGGCACGTCAACATATCGAGGGTGATATAACTATCGAAGAAGCCAAACAGCTGATTGATAGTTACTATCAGTCAAAGACTGCCAGAGCTGACATAGAAGATAGAACAGAAGAAGCCGATAAGGTTTCGGCACGTATTGCCGAAATATTATCGGAGAAAACGTTCGCATTCTCGCCTGTTGAGTATATCACCATTCATCGCCGCCTTTTCCAAGGCATCTATAAATTCGCAGGAAAGATAAGAGATTATAATATAACCAAAAAGGAGTGGGTGCTTAAAGGTGAGACTGTGCTTTATGCCAGTGCCGGCAGCATACGCGAAACTCTCGAATATGATTTCATGCAGGAGAAGAATTTTAGCTATAAGGATTTGAACATCAGCGATGCTATCACGCATATTGCCAAGTTTATATCCGGGGTTTGGCAAATTCATGCTTTCGGTGAGGGGAATACCCGTACAACGGCTGTGTTTACAATCAAATACTTACGCACGTTTGGCTTCGACATCAGCAACGAAGCGTTTGCCAATCATTCATGGTATTTCCGTAACGCTTTGGTTCGTGCCAACTACAACAATTTGAGCAAAGGCATTTATGCCACCACCGAATATATTGAGAAATTCTTTCGTAATCTTATTCTTTCTGAGAATAACGAACTAAAGAATCGGGCAATGCTTGTACAAGTGTCTTCCACACAAAGTATTCAAAGTGCAAGTGCATCAAATGAGGTTGCTTCAAAGTGCAAAATTTGCACTTTGAATTGCACTTTAGAAGAAGTTGCAGTGCTGAACTTCTTGCGAGAACAACCTAAAGCCACGCAAAAAGAAATCGCTGCGCATATAGGCAAATCAGAGAGAACAGTTAAGACCATCACCGTACATTTGACTGAAAAGGGCATCATAGAACGCAAAAATGGCAAAAGGAATGGTTTTTGGGAAGTAAAAACTAACGATTTAAACTGCTAAATTCTCAAAACACAAAATGGCTACCGCAACACCATCATTCGAGAGCCTGCGACGCGAGATAGCGGCGCGGCAGTTGGCGCCCGTGTATCTGCTCCACGGCGAGGAAGGCTATTACATCGACGCTCTTGTCGTCGAGTTTCTCAAGGTAATACCCGAGGAGGACAAGGACTTCTGCGAGCGCGTGCTCTACGCGCCGGAGACCGACCCCGGCTATGTGATGGATGTGTGTCGCCACCTGCCTATGATGGCCGAGCGTCAGATAGTCATTCTAAAGGAGTGTCAGGAGGTCAACGCCACGGTCATCAACAAGCTCCACAGCTATGTGGAGCATCCCACGGCTTCAACCACTCTGGTGATATGCTTCCGCGGCTCGGCCGCCAAGGGCAAGGATCTGCTCGCCGCGGCGCGCAAGTCGGCCGTCATCTTCGAGTCAAAGCGCCCCTGGGAGTCGCAGATACCGGCGCTCATCGCCACCTACGTCAAGGCCAAAGGCCTCTCTATTGATGCCAAGGCCCAGCAGATGCTGGCCGAATTTGTAGGCACCGACCTCAGCCGCCTATATAACGAAATCGACAAGCTCGCCCACATACTCCCCGCTGCTGCTATGATTACGCCCGAGGCGGTGGAGCGCAACGTGGGCGTCAGCAAAGACTACAACACCTTTGAGCTCGTCGATGCCATCGCCGCCAAAAATGCCCGCAAAGTGTTCAGTATCCAACGTTATATCGAGGCTAATCCCAAGGGCACGTTGGCGCCGATCCAGGCCTTGCCGAGCATCTTTGCCCTCTTTGCCGACTTGATGATAGCGCTATACACCCCCGACAAGAGCGATGCCTCGCTCAAGGCGGCGCTCAATCTAAAGACCACATTCTCACTGCGCCGCATACGCGCCGCGCTGCAGAATTATAATGCCTTCCAAGTCATTGAGATAATAGATGCGATACGCACCTTTGATGCGCAAAGCAAGGGCAACGGCTCGCGACAAGACGTGACGCTCCTGTTCAACGACCTGCTCTATCACATCCTCACAGCGCCGGGCAAGCTGCCCCTATGAGCGCTGCCGCGTCGCGCCGCGCCGAGGGCTAATCGAAGGCGCCTTCGATGCCCTCCTCTACGGCCTCCGGCTCGCTGTCGCCGTAAAATTCCTTATAGCATAGGTTCAGATCCTCGGGGAACACAAACTTCTTGCTCTGGCTGTAGGGCTGCGACTTGTCGGCATACACCTTGTTCATATATAGGCCATAGATGGGCAGCGCCATCGAGGCGCCTTGACCCTCGGCCATCGAGTTGAAGTGTATGTATCGCTCGTCGCCGCCGACCCATACGCCTGACACCAATTCGGGCGTGAAGCCCATAAACCAGCCGTCGGCGTTGAAGTTGGTGGTGCCCGTCTTGCCTCCCATCTGGGCCGTGATGTTGTAGGGGGCGCGGCGCAGGCGGCTACCCGTACCGCTATCCACCACGTTGAGCAATATCGAGAGTATTCGGTAGTATCCCAGCTCGGTGATGACCTCGGTGTGCACGGGCGAGAACTCGCTGATGATGTTGCCGTTGGCATCGGTGATTGCCGTCACATAGATGGGGTCGGTGCGCATACCCTTGTTGGCAAATGCCGTGTATGCCGTCACCATCTCCTTGACCGATACCTCGCAGGGGCCCAGACACAGCGATATCACCGCCGGGAGGCTGTTGGTGATGCCGTAGCTGTGCATGCGCCGCACTAACTCGGCGGGGCTCAGCTCGGCCATCAGGCGCGCCGAGATCCAGTTGTTGGAGTTGGTTAGCGCCCATCGCAGATCTACCATCTCGCCTATGCGTGCATGGCCCGAGTTGCGCGGGCTCCACGGGCGCCCTGCCGCGTCGTAGAGCGTGGGCTGGGCGTTGAGCAGCATGTCGCAGGGCGTGAAGTCAGACTCCATGGCGTAGGTGTAGAGGAAGGGCTTTATCGTGGAGCCTATCTGACGGCGGCCGGTGGATACCATATCATACTGGAAGAAGTGGAAGTCCGGGCCGCCGACGTATGCCTTGACATAGCCCGTGACGGGGTCCATTGACATGAAGCCCGTGCGCAAGAACGACTTGGTGTAGAGCAGCGAGTCGCGCGGTGTCATCACCGTGTCGATAGGCCCGTCGTAGCTGAACACCATCATCTCGGTGGGGGTGTTGAACTCGCGCATTATCTCGTCGTCGCTCTTGCCGGCAATCTTTGCCACACGATGGCGCTCGCTCTGGTTGATGGCTGTGCGTATGAGCTTCTCTCGCGCGGCGGAGCTGAGCTCGGCCGGGTTGGAGGTGTAAGGCGCTGTGGGCGAGTTGCGTTTCTCTCTGAAGAAAGCCTTCTGGAGGCTGCGCATGTGCTCGTTGACGGCCTGCTCGGCGTAGTCTTGCATGCGCGAGTCTATCGTGGTGTAAATCTTCAGGCCGTCGTTGTAGATATCATAGTATGTGCCGTCGGCCTTAGGGTTTTTATCCACCCATCCGAAGAGCGGGTTGATTTCCCATGCTATAGAGTCGTCGATGAATTTCTGCTTCTCCCACTCGGCATAATTTGCGCGTTCGGGCTTGTGGGCGGTGAGTATGCGGCGCAGCTCTTCGCGGAAGTAGGGCGCGATGCCCTCCTTGTGATCCACGCGGCTGAAATGCAGCTGCAGCGGCAGGGCCTGCAGCGAGTCAAGCTGCGCCTTGGTGATCATGTCGGCCTTGTACATCTGCTCGAAGACCACGTTGCGGCGGCCGCGCGCACGCTCGGGCTTGCGCACCGGGTTGTAGTAGGAGGGGTTTTTGACCATACCCACGAGCAGCGCGGCCTCGGCCATATCCAGGTCTTTGGCGTCTTTGTTGAAATACACCTTTGCGGCAGATTTGATGCCCACGGCGTTGTAGAGGAAGTCAAACTGGTTGAGATACATCTTGATGATTTCCTCTTTGGAGTAGAAGCGCTCCAGCTTGATGGCGATCATCCACTCCACGGGCTTCTGCACCATACGCGACATAAAGCCGTTGCTGGGTGGCGTATAGAGCTGCTTGGCCAGCTGCTGGGTGATGGTGGAGCCGCCGCCGGCATTTTTTTGGCGCAGTATCACCGTCTTGACGATGGCGCGAGTCACCGCGCGCAAGTCTATGCCGGAGTGGTCCTCAAAGCGGGCGTCTTCGGTGGCTATGAGGGCGTGAATGACGTGTGGCGAGATCTCGGCAAAGTCGGCATACACGCGGTTGCCCGAGTTGCGGAAGTATCGGCCCATCTCCCGGCCGTCGGCGCTGTAGATGATAGAGGCAAAGCGGTCCTGCGGATTGCGCAGCTCTTCGATGGGCGGCATATAGCCTATGATGCCGTTGTATATGAGTAAGAAAAACAGAAATGCAGCCACCGTCATGATAAGAAACGAGGCCCAGAGCCATCTTACGATGCGCTGCGTGCGCGAGCGCTGCTTGTCAGATGCCGAGCGTGGGCTGCCATTCTGAATATTGTCGGTTCCTTCAATCATAGTGTTGATATTTTGCGCAAAGTTAATTGTTTTCGCTGACATTCACAATAATAATAATGAGCAATGCGCTCATAGCGCGGCTTATTAGTGTCAGGGGCGGTGTCTGCGTCGGCGCGTCGGCGTTATCGGCGGCAGCTGTCGTCAGGGGCGGTTTTAGAGCTAATGCACGCGATTGGTGATTGGCTAAAATGGACTATATTGGCGCTTTTTGCTGTTTTTTAGGTTATTATCTGCGATAAATCATTTGCATTTAAATAATTTTTACTAAATTTGCAGCGATAATGCCATGTTTGTGCTTGCTGCTGCGTTGCGGTGACACAATCAAACCTACAAAAATAACAGAACCTTTATTAGAGTAAAAATGAGACAAAAAGCATTACTGCGCGGGTTTGTTTTCTCGATGTCAATAGCTGCTTTGTCGGGCTGTAACGATGATTTTACACCCGGTGACAACGGCGTTGGCTCGATATCGCCCGATGTGGCTGTCTGCACAGATGTGGTCTCGGCTCGTAATTCGCGCGCGACCGAGTACTCAGATGTGACAGTGTCAGACCTGGCATTGCGCCTTACCAAGGCCGATGGCACCTACACTAAGAACTGGGAGTCGGTTGATGACTTCCCGGCCGACGGCAAGTTTAAGATCGGTGAATACACACTCGAGGCTTATTATGGCAGCGCAGCTGTCGAGGGCTTCGAAGCACCGTACTACTACGGCTCTACTTCGCTTACTGTCGAAGAGGGCAAGACTACCCCGGTGAGTCTCACTGCAGGCCTCGCCAATTCGATGGTAAGTATCATTTACACTGATGCTTTCAAGAGCTATATGAGCAGCTGGAGCTCGGAGATACACACCGCCGCCGGCTCGTATATCGACTATAGTATGGCAGAGACACGCCCGGCATACGTGGCTCCGGGCGCTACCAACATTGTGGTGTCTATCACCAAGCCCAACGGCCTGAGCGCAAAGCTGCAAGCCGCCTCGTTTCAGGCTAAGGCCAAGTATCACTACACGGTGACCATCGATCTCAACGAGGGCGCCGGCTCGGGTGATGCCGCCGTCACCGTCACCTTCGACGAGCTGCTCGCAGAGGCGCCCCCCGTGGTCATTGACATCAGCGACGATGTCATCAACGCTCCGGCTCCCACGATGACACCCGTAGGCTTTAGCTCCGGCGACAACATCTCGTTCTATGAGGGATATGCCCCCGAGGGCGATACCAAAGTCAATATCATAGCCAAAGGCTCGCTCGCATCTGTAATGATGACCACCACCTCGCAGTGCCTCACTCAGCGTGGCTGGCCCGCATCAGTCGATCTCCTCAACCTCACCGATGCCCAGAAGCTCACGCTCTCTGACTTAGGATTTAAGGCCAAAGGCTTGTGGAGCAACCCCGACAAGATGGCCGTCATTGACCTCCATGATGTGCTCGCCAACCTCACGCAGATCTCCGGCGACAACACTTCTACCTTCACCTTTGCGGTGACTGACCGATACTCCAAGACGGCCGAGCCGGTGACCCTTAGCGCTTCAGTCAAGGAGGTGACGCTGACGCTCTCCAACCCGTCGGCGCTCAAGTACTATGACACCTCACTCACCGTAGATGTCGCATACAACGGCGCCGATATCGACAACGATGTCAAGATCATGTACTTCAACGAGCGTGGCACATGGTCGCAATTCACCGCCGTCAGCTACGCTGCCAAGTCAGGCGTTGCCGACACCTACACCGCCACCATCTTTGTGCCCTCCGGCACTGACGACCTCACCATCAAGGCTAAGGCCATCTCTGTGGAGACCCCCAATCTCGTGATCAACCGTGCTGTGCCCGATATCGCCATCAGCCTCAGCGAGAACAATATCTTTGCCACTCACGCCACCGTGTCAATCGTTACGGCATCGCGCGGCGTGTCATCGGCCAAGTTGTTCCTCTCTGACAATGGCGGCGTAAGCTACACCCGCGTGTGGGGCACTGACTCGCAGGTATATAACATCACCGGCCTGAAGCCCTCTACCACATATTACCTCCGCGCCGAGGACGACGACTGCCGCACCAAGCCCGTGGCGTTCACCACCGAGGCTAACCCGCAGCTGCCGCAATCATCGCTGCGCGACTGGTATCAGACCTCCTCCGGCTCAAACTGGGAGCTCGTGTTCTGCGGCACTGAAGAGCAGACCGTCTGGGGCACCAACAATATCATGACCACCAGCCAAGGCTCTGACTATGCTTACTGCCGCATCTCCGGCACCATCTCCACCGACGACGGCTATGTCGGCACCGGCGCCCTGCTGCGCACCGTGGGCTGGGGCAGCGGTAACACCGCCACCGGCAGCGTAGGCACCGGCGTATGCAAGTATATCGATGCCGGTCTGCTGCACCTCGGATCCAGCCGCTCAGTGCGCCCTGATGGCTACAAAGACTCTACATGGGGCACTATCGGCACTGCCGACCTCGACTGTGGCATACCCTTCACCTCGCGCCCCTCGGCCCTCGAATTCTACTATAAGTATTCGCCCAAAAACTCTGCCGACAAGGGCTATGCCGAAATCACCGTCTTCGACGCCGCCGGCAATATCGTAGCAACAGCCAACACCTCGCTGGCCGCCACAAGCAGCTACACCAAGGCCACGGTGAACCTCTCCTACGAAACCGGCGCCGCAAAGGCTGCTAAGATTTATGTCAAATTCTTGTCAACAAATGATGAGACATATCTCAAGAAAAATTCGAGCAACATCACCCCGCCGCCATTTGCCAACCTCTCGCGCGGCACATGGATGGGTGCGCAACTCTACATCGACGAATTAGCATTAACCTACTAATATGCAACCAACACCAATGAAAACCAAAATATTTAGCATAATAGCACTCGCAGCGACACTCCTGTCGTTGACATCTTGCGACGAGGCCTGGACTCCTAACACCGGCGACAAGACCGGTCAGGTGTCGCTGAAATCGCTCGGCGTTGAGGTGTCAACCTCTGAGAGCACCGTCAGCCGTGCCGATGTGGATTTGTCTGACTACATCATCACCATCGTAAACCGCACAAGCGGTGTCGCCGAGGGCCAATGGATTTACAGCGAGATGCCCGAGGTATTTGCCCTCCCCGTGGGCGACTACACCGTAAAGGTCAAGTCTCACACCATACAGCCCGCCGAGTGGGATAAGCCCTACTATTGCGGCGAGAAGGACTTCTCTATCGAGGCCGATAAGATTGCCGAGCTCGGCGTGGTGACTTGTAAGTTTGCATCGCTGCGCGTAACAGTAAAATTTGCCGACGAGCTGCGCAATGTCATGGAAGATGACGCTCGAGTATCAATCCTCGCCGGCGAAAACGGCACCACCATGACATTCACTCCCGATGAGACGCGCTCGGCTTATTTTGAGGTCGTTGACGCAAGCACCACTCTCATCGCCACATTTACCGGCACTGTCAAGGGCACCGCTGAGACGCTGCGCAAGACTTACTCCGACGTCAAGGCCGGTGAGCACTGGATCATCACTTTCAACGTCAAAGAATATCCCGATATACCCGGCGAGAGCGGCAGTATCTCTGTCGATGGCGGCATCAACGTAGATGCGTCAGTGACTGCCGTCGATGTCGATGGCAACATCATCGTTGATGAAGACGTGCTGCCCTCCGACGACCGCCCCGGCACCGAAGACCCCGGCACCGACCCCGATCCCGATCCCGATCCCGACCCCGATCCCGATCCCGACCCCGATCCCGACCCGCAACCCTCTGACGCTATCACCTTTGCCAGCGAGACTCTCAGCTTTGACTCTGCCAACACGGTAGATGTTACACCCGCTGTCGTCCACATCACATCTGTCAACGGCATCGCTCACCTCGTGGTCAACATCACCACCACCAGCGCCGGTTTTGAGGAAGCGCTCGTAGAGGTACAGATGCCCACTACCTTTGACCTCGCTTACCCCGGTAGCGACAAGGAGGTATTCGAGAGCCTCGGCTTCAGCACCGGCGACGATGTCGTTGGCGCTACTGCCATTGACTTTGACATCACTCAATTTGTGCCGCTGTTAGGCCTCTATGAGGGTACACACACTTTCAAAATCACTGTCACCGACCAGAACAACCTTCAAAATTCTGTCACGCTGACGTTCATAAAGTAAGGTACTATGAAAAAATATATCATATCAATGGCCGCCACGCTTGCCGTGATGGCCGCCGTGACAACAGGCTGCGCTGACGACAATGAGCTCGCTCTCGGTGAGGGTAGAGTCACGGTCTCTACGAGCATCAGCACCGATGTCAAGGTACAGTCGCGTGCCGAGACCACTGCCGAACTCGCCGAGAACTGCATGGTCTGGATTTCGAAAAAGGACAAAGGCCTCGTGCGCCGTTATGAGCACCTCGCTGACATTCCCGCCGATGGCATCAAACTGATGTCAGGCGATTATGTAGCCGAGGCTTGGACCGGCGATAGCGTGCCCGCCTCGTGGGACAAACGCTGGTTCAAGGGCTATCAGCCATTCACGGTGCAGGCCGGTGCAACTACCAACGTCAACGTAGTGTGCAAGGTGGCCAACGTCGTGACTTCTGTAGCTTACTCTGACCAAGTCAAAGACGTGCTCAGCGACTACACCATGACCATAGGCCACAACCGTGGCTCGCTCGAGTATGTGGGCGACACCGATGCTAAGGGCTACTTCATGATGCCCTCTACCGATAAAAACCTCACATGGACACTCTCCGGCACTCTCGCCGACGGTTCGCCATTCACCAAGACCGGCGTCATAGAGAATGCCGCTCCCGCCACCTGGTATAAGCTCAACGTCAAATACACCGGCTCCGATATCGAGCTTGGCGGCGGATACATCACCATCGAGGTGGACCAGAGCGCCGTCAACAACGAGGACACCGTAGTCATCGAGATGGCGCCCGACATCAGCGGCTTCGGGTTTGACATATCCAAGCAGCTCATGGCCGAGAAAGGCAATGTGGGCCGATGCTCCTTCTTTGTCAGAGGCACCACGCCCCTGACTGATATCGTCATCGCCAACGACGACCTCGATGCTATGCTCGGCATCGGCGGCAATGACATCAACCTGCTCAAAATGTCAAGCGACATCGCCTCTGCGATCGCCGCCAAGGGCGTGACGCTGCTGGGCAGCTTCAGCGGCGTCAGCGAGGGCCTGATGTACAAGGTGTCACTCGAGGAGGCTTTCACCTCGCGCCTGGGCGACGGCGAGCACCGCTATAGCATCCGCGCCGTGGATAGCAACGGCAAGGAAGCCACCGCCACCCTTATCATCAACGTCAGCGATGCCGCCGTGATCACCTACGACATCGTTGCTGCCGATGTATGGGCTACGTCTGCCACTATCACCGGCGCAATCGTCAAAGACACCGCCACCAACGTCAAGATGCGCTATCGCCGGCTCGGTGCCGCCGACTGGACCGATGCAGAGTACACCCGCAGCGGCAACGCTCTCTCGGCAATTATCAGCGGCCTGACGCCCGCCACTACCTACGAGTATGTCGTAGTCTGCGACGAAACACCGGCTCCCGCGCCCATGACATTCACCACCGAGGCGGCCAAGCAGCTCCCCAACTGCGGCTTTGAAGACTGGCAGCAGCCCGGGGGCAGCAATGCCACGCTGATTTATGCCTCCGGCGATGAGATGTTCTGGGATTCCGGCAACCACGGCTCGGCCAAGATGAGCAAGCAGGTGACCACCCCCGATGCAAGCATCAAGCACGGCGGTACGTACAGCGCCAAGCTGGCATCGCAGTTTGTGGGCGTAGGCACAATAGGCGCTTTTGCAGCCGGCAATATCTTTGTGGGGCAATTCCTTGGCACGGAGAACACCACCAAGGGTATCCTCGGCTGGGGACGCGAATGGACCACTCGCCCCAAGGCCCTGCGTGGTTACATCAAATACACTCCGCAGAATGTCACTTACTCCAGCACTGACAAGATATCCAAGGGCGACCTCGACCGCGGCATCATCTATATAGCTCTCGTCGATGGCAGCACTATGTCATACGGCAGCTACTCCGGCTGGCCGCAGATCGTAGCTACCAAGGATATTGACAACTACAGCTTCAATAAAGACGGCGCCAACGTCATCGCTTACGGCGAGAAGGTATTCACCGAGGCTGTTGGTGGCGAGTCCTCGATGGTGGCCTTTGAGATACCTCTCAACTATGTGCGCACCGACATCAAGCCCTCAAATATCATCATCACATGCTCGGCAAGCCAGTATGGCGACTACTATTCGGGCGGCCCGTCGGTGATGTATCTTGACGACTTCGAGCTGGTATATTAATCTACCCTTATTTTCATAACGCAGTTTATGTATGCGAGGGCGACACGCTGATAGCGTAAGTCGCCCTCGCCGTGTTTTTAACAATACCATCCTTTTCATGTACTGCTTTCATGTTTAACAATTCAGCAATTACACATTGTTCTTTCTCATATTTTGGTAACCAAATATGGCTGTAATAAGCCAAATACTTTTGATTATTTGCCAAAACCATTCTATATCTTACACTTGTCATAAATGATACTATAAAATCAAACCAAGGACGTGAGTTTACGGTTTCTTTAGCAAACTCAAATCTTTTGGTGAAGCAACCTTTTGTTGCATTTAAATCACCATTAGAATAATAATCCTTAGTTAATGCTTCAACTAACATGACAACCTTTCCTTCGTTGTCAACAAGTTTTTTAGAAACATCCATATCTGTTGTTCCACTTGTACAGTCAGTTTCGGCAAATTGAATTTGATGAAGATTATACAAATTAATTTTTCTGTTGTGTTCGATAACTCTTTCTGTTGTCATAATTTGGATATTTTTTGGGAAAATACAACTTTCTATTATAAATGATGCCTATTTAAAGATTTTTGTGTTGTCTGAAATAAAGCAACTAATTAATGACCCTATTAAAAGTATCAATTATAATGGTGTAGGTGATGCAAGAGAAATAGTAAGAATGATAGCAAAGGCTTTAGGGTTTAAAATTCATGAAAATGAAGAAGGTATTTCTGCTTATGGCGGTAATCAACAAGAATATAAAAAATGGAGATAATAGCTGACACGCTTTTGTAAGTTTTTCGCTGAGATTTATTAACTTCATAGCAAGTCACGCAAAGTGGTGCTCTGATGATATATCATCATAATTGATAAAAAAATTCGCCGCCGAGATGCAAACTTTTTGCTCCTCGGCGGCGTTTTAGTAAAAGTTATACATTCTCAGTGTAGAATATTTGGAAAAAACGCTTAACTTTGCAATTGTCAATGATGACAATACAAACAACACTAACAATACAAAACAACAACTCACAAACAATCCCTAACGATGAAAAAGAAATTTATTTGCACCGTGTGTGGTTATATCCACGAGGGTGATGCCGCTCCCGAGCGCTGCCCCCTCTGCAAGGCTCCCGCTTCTAAGTTCAAAGAAATGGAAGAGTCTGCTGACCTCAAATTCGTCACCGAGCACGAAATCGGCGTGGCAAAGGGCTGCGACGAGCAGATGATCAACGACCTCACCGCTCACTTCAACGGCGAATGCACCGAGGTGGGTATGTATCTCGCAATGTCGCGTCAGGCTGACCGCGAGGGCTATCCCGAAATAGCCGAGGCCTTCAAGCGCTATGCCTTTGAGGAGGCCGAGCACGCCTCTAAGTTTGCCGAGCTCCTCGGTGAATGTGTATGGGACACCAAGACCAACCTTGAGAAGCGTATGGCTGCTGAGGCCGGCGCCAACGAAGACAAGATGCGCATCGCTCGCCGCGCTAAAGAGCTCAACCTCGACGCTATCCACGACACCGTGCACGAGATGGCTAAAGACGAAGCTCGCCACGGCCAAGGCTTCCAAGGTCTGTACAAGCGCTTCTTCGCTAAATAAAAACCACTCCGCCTCATCTGAGCAGCCGAGGCTCTGTGGCTCTCGGCTGCCTTAATTCTTTGAAATGGTATTTTTCAGGATATATCAAATCGTAATAATGTGTCCGTTGCTGTTGGTGCTGACCGTGCTGACTGCAACGGTCACTATTTTATTCAGCCTCATAGGCTTAGGCCGCGTCGCCGGATATTACTTCCCGATGCTGTGGGCGCGTGCTTTCTGCCTGCTGTCGTGGGTGAGAGTGACAGTCACCGGCCGCGACAACATTGACAAGCGCACATCGTATGTCTTCGTGGCCAACCACCAAGGCTCTTACGACATTTTTGCCGTGTATGGCTTCTTAGGGCATCAGTTCCGCTGGATGATGAAGAAGGCGCTCGAGAAGATACCGCTGGTGGGCTACAGCTGCCGCGTATCCGGCCACATCTATGTGGATAAATCTTCGCCCGCGGCCATACGCCGCACCATGCAAGAGGCGCGCCAACGCCTGCAAGGCGGCATCTCGGTGGTAGTATTCCCCGAGGGATCGCGCGAGCGTGCCGGCCGCCTCACCCCCTTTAAGCGCGGCGCATATATGCTCGCCACCGAGCTGGGGCTGCCCGTGGTGCCTATCACCATCGATGGCGCTTACGCCGTGATGCCTCGCGCCGCCAAGCTGCCGCGACCCGGCCACATACGCCTCACCATCCATAAGCCCATCTTTGCCGACGAAAACGGCAACCACGACCTGCCGGCCCTGATGGAGCAGTCGCGCAATGCTATCGCTTCGGCGCTCCCCCAAGCCAATAGATAGACCGCCAATGGCTCGGCCACACCCAAAAAGACTAATCATTAACGAATAATATCTGCAAGCAAGCTCTATTTTATGAAAGGCATCGTACTCGCCGGCGGCTCCGGCACCCGGCTTTACCCCATCACTCGCGGCGTGTCAAAACAGCTGTTGCCCGTTTACGACAAGCCTATGATCTATTATCCGCTGTCGGTGCTGATGCTTGCAGGTATCCGCGACATACTCATTATCTCCACGCCCGATGACCTGCCCGGCTTTAAGCGACTTCTGGGCTCCGGCGCCGAGATAGGTGTGTCATTTACCTACGCCGAGCAGCCGAGGCCCGAGGGTCTCGCTCAGGCTTTCATCATAGGCCGCGACTTTATCGGCGATGATGACGTGTGTCTGGTGCTTGGCGACAACATATTCTATGGCCAGGGCTTTTCAGAGATGCTCGCAACAGCCGTGGCGACAGCGCGGCGCGGCGAAGCCACTATCTTCGGCTATCCAGTCGATGACCCCGGTCGCTATGGCGTGGTGACTCTCGATGCCGCCGGACATGCCGTCAACATCGTGGAGAAGCCCGCTCACCCCGAGAGCGACAAAGCCGTGGTGGGCCTCTATTTCTACCCCAACGACGTGGTGGATATCGCCGCGCAGGTCAAGCCCTCAGCACGCGGCGAGCTCGAAATCACCTCTGTAAACTATGAGTATATGCAGCGCCGGCGATTGGCGGTGCTGTGCTTCGGCCGCGGCTTTGCATGGCTCGACACCGGCACCATCGACTCGCTCACCGAGGCCTCAAACTTTGTGGAGACCATACAAAAGCGTCAGGGCCTGAAGATTGCCGTCATTGAGGAGATTGCCTATCGCCGTGGCTTCATCGATGCCGAGCAGCTACGCAGTATCGCCGCTACGATGCTCTCTAACGACTATGGCCGCTATCTTATGAAGCTCGCTGACGCCCGCTGACGCCTCGAGCCCATCGCCCTCGGCTCCATTATAATCATCAAACACTCACCACTACCATCACCCACCGCCCTATGCAACCACAATATATTGACCTGCCAAAAATCTGCGACCCTCGCGGCAATCTCACCTTCGTGCAAGGCCACGACCAAGTGCCATTTGACATAGCGCGAGCTTATTGGACCTACGATGTGCCCGGTGGCGAGGAGCGCGGAGGGCATGCCCATCGCGTCAGCCAAGAGCTTATTATCGCCGTGGGCGGCAGTTTTGATGTCAAGCTCTTTGATGGCAAGGATACGGTGACATACCCGCTCAACCGCCCTTATCGCGGCTTGCTCGTGCCCCCGGGCTACTGGCGTGTCCTCGACAATTTCTCGTCAGGCTCGGTGTGTCTGGTGCTCACCTCCACCGCCTACTCCGAAGACGATTACATACGCGACTACGACGAATTTCTCTCCACCACACGATGATAACAACCGATGGCCGTTAAATACCCTTTTCTCAAGCTCGCCGACATCAATGCCCCCTATGCCGAGGCTCTCAAAGCCGCAGCGCTCCGCGTCATCGATAGCGGATACTATATCGGCGGAGCCGAGGTCGAGGCATTTGAGCGCGAGCTGGCCGAGCAGACCGGCACCGCCACGGCGGTGGGCGTCAGCAACGGCCTCGATGCCCTCAGACTTATTTTTAAGGCCTACATCACCATGGGCGTCATGGCCCCGGGCGATGAGGTAATAGTCCCGGCCGACACTTACATTGCCTCAGTGCTCGCCGTCACCGATGCCGGCCTCACACCCGTATTCGTGGAGCCGGATATCCGCACCTTCAATCTCGACACCTCAAAAATCGAGGCTGCCATCACCGCCCGCACGCGTGCCATCCTCACGGTCCACCTTTATGGCCGTGTGTGCTACGACGGGCTGATGGCGACCATTGCGCGGCGCCACGGCCTCAAGATTGTAGAGGATAATGCCCAAGCAATAGGCGCCAAATATCAAGGCTCGCGCATGACCGGCTCGCTGGGCCATGCCGCCGCCTTCAGCTTCTATCCTACCAAAAATATAGGCGCATTGGGCGACGCCGGCGCCGTGACCACTGCCGACACCGCTCTTGCCGACACCATACGCGCCCTGCGCAACTACGGCTCTGACGTCAGATACCACAATATCTACCAAGGCTATAACTGCCGCCTCGACCCCATACAGGCGGCGATGCTCCGCGTCAAGCTGCCCTACGCCGTAGCTGTCGGCCAATACCGCGACAGCATAGCGCGCATCTACGATGCCCAAATCACCAACCCCGCCGTGGTCAAGCCGCTGCCGGCTATCGGCGGCGACTGTGTATGGCACCAGTATGTGGTGCGTGTGGCGCGGCGCGATGCTTTCAGATCTTACCTCGCCGACCACGGCGTGGCCACCGACGTCAACTATCCCACGCCGCCGCATCTGCAACCGTGCTATTCGCGCTATGCTCACCTCCACTTGCCCATAGCGCAGACCATCGCCGACACCGTGGTGAGCCTGCCCATAGCGCAGTGCACATCGCCCGATGATGCCGCGCAGATAGCCCACATTATTAACACTTACGCTGACAAGGCTCTCTGATGATTGATAAAGATACATTCGGCACTCGCACTGCCCTCTACCACACCTTCGGCTGCAAGCTCAACTTTGCCGAGACATCTACGGTGGCCCGTCTTATGGCCGAGCATGGCGTAAGGCGCGTCAGCGGAGGCGAGGAGCCTGACTTCATCGTCATCAACAGCTGCAGCGTCACCGAGCTCGCCGACAAGAAATGCCGGCAGACCATACGCTCGCTCCACCGCCGCTATCCCCGCGCCGCCATCGTGGTCACCGGCTGCTATGCCCAGCTCAAGAGCGACGAGGTGAGCGCCCTCCCCGGCGTGGCCATCGTGGCCGGCATCGACCGCAAGCTCGACATCGCCGACTTTGTTGACCGATACATACATAGCGGCGACAATGAGTGCCACGTCACGCCGGCCAAAGACTTGCGCACCTTTATGCCATCGTGCTCGCGCGGCGACCGCACTCGCTACTTCCTAAAGGTGCAGGACGGCTGCGACTATTGGTGCTCATACTGCACTATCCCCAAGGCCCGCGGGCGATCGCGCTCCGCTACCATTGACGAGCTGGTGGCGCAGGCCGCCGCCGTAGCTGCCGAGGGCGGCAAGGAGATAGTGATCACCGGCGTCAACATCGGCGATTTCGGCAAAGGCCGCTCCGACACCTTTTTTGACCTTATCAAGGCGCTCGACGGCGTTGACGGCATCGAGCGTTATCGCATATCGTCAATAGAGCCCAACCTCCTCACCGATGAGATGATAGAGTGGGTGGCACGCGATGCTCGCCGCTTTATGCCGCACTTCCATGTGCCGCTGCAGAGTGGCAGCGACCATGTGCTGCAGCTCATGCGCCGCCACTATGACACCACCCTCTTTGCTCGCAAGATTGACACCATACGCCGTGCCATCCCTGATGCCTTTATCGGCATAGACCTCATCGTGGGGGCGCGCGGCGAGACTGACGAGTGCTTTGAGCAGTCGTATGATTTCATAGAGTCGCTGCCCGTGTCGCGCCTTCATGTCTTCACATACTCAGAGCGCCCCGGCACCCGAGCCCTCGAGATACCTCACATCGTGGCGCCTGACGAGAAGCATCGTCGCACTCGTCGCATGCTCGCCCTCAGCGAGCGCAAGTGGGCGGCCTTCGCCGACTCTTTCAAGGGCACGGTGCGCCCCGTGCTGCTCGAGCATCCGCGACTCGGACATCCGCTCTCCGGATTTACCGACAATTACCTCAAGGTGCAGGTGCAGGTCGATAACCCCGCCGATTACGACAACAAGATAGCCCCTGTGCGCTTAGGCGCCGCCAACGTAGCCGAGGAGGTGCTCTCTGCCACCTTGGAGCTGTAACGCTTATTTACGATGCCCGGCTTATGACTATGTGGATGCTCAAAATGTTAGCTCGACTGCCTCTCGGAGTGCTATATGTCTTCGCCGATGTGGCTTTCGTGGTGTTGTACCACATAGTGCGTTACCGCCGCGCGGTGGTGCGCCGCAACCTCAGCGAGGCCTATCCTGACATGTCGGCCGCCGCCCGCCGCCGCATAGAGCGCCGCTTTTATCGCCACTTTGCCGACATCATAGTGGAGACCATCAAGATGCTGCACATCTCCGACGGCGAGATGGCGCGCCGCATGCAGTTTGTCAACTGCGATATAGCCGATGCGCTGCTGCGCCGGGGCCGCAGCGTGGCGGCATACTTCGCCCACATCGGCAATTGGGAGTGGGCCTCCTCGGTGACGCTCGCCTCGGCCTTGCGCCCCGACATTGATGCGAATTTCTGTCAGATATATCGCCCGCTGCGCAATGCCGCCGTTGACCGCATTATGCTCGCTCTGCGCTCGCGCTTCGGCGCCCATTCGCTCCCGAAAGCCACGGCCATGCGTGCCCTGCTGAGGCTCCGCAGCGCCGGTCTGCCGGCGATTACCGGCTTTATGAGCGACCAAAAGCCCAGCCATGGCGATACCGGTCACTACACTATGTTTCTCAACCACCCCACGGCCGTCATCTCCGGCACCGAGACCCTTGCGCGCCGCTTAGGCATGGCTGCCGTGTATTGGGACATGGAGAAGCTCAGCCGCGGGCATTACCGCATCACCATGCGCCTCATTGCCGACGATGTAGCCGCCACAGAGCCCGGCACCGTCACCGAGGCCTATGCTCGCATGCTTGAGGCCTCTATCAACCGCAACCCCGAAATATGGCTTTGGTCACACAACCGGTGGAAGCACCCCGTGGCGCCCGAGCTTTGTCAATCATAATCTTGCAATTACTCACACCTCTTACATCAAAATCACATTGAAAAAAGTTGCTGTAATAATATTAAACTGGGAGGGCGAAAAACTCCTGCGCGAGTACCTGCCCAAGGTCATCGCTACCACTGACCCCGAGTTGGCTGACGTCATCGTGGCTGATAATGGCAGCAATGACGGCTCTGTCAGACTCGTGAGCGAGGAATTTCCAACGGTCAAGTTGCAGCGTTTCTTGCGCAACCACGGATATGCCGATGGCTACAACCGGGCGATAGCAGCGTGCCGCGAATACCCCATCACGGTGCTCCTCAACAGCGATGTGGCTCCCGCTGAGGGGTGGCTCCGCCCGCTGGTCGATTTCCTCGAGGCTAATCCGCAGGCCGGAGCCTGCCAGCCTAAGGTGCTCAGCTACCTTGACCCCACGCGCTTTGAGTATGCCGGTGCATGCGGCGGATATATTGACCGCAACGGTTATCCTTACTGCCGCGGGCGCCTCTTTGCTGACTGCGAGATTGACCACGGCCAATACGACAGCATAGCTGAGATATTTTGGGCCACCGGCGCTGCCCTGGCCATTCGCACCGACCTATACCTTGAGGCCGGTGGCTTGGACCCCGAATTCTTTGCTCACATGGAGGAGATAGACCTCTGCTGGCGCATCAAGCTGATGGGATATAAGATATATGCCGTGCCGCAGTCGGTGATATATCACCTCGGAGGCGGATCGCTGCCGGCCAATAGCCCGCGCAAGACGCTGCTGAATTTCCGCAACAACCTGGTGATGATGTATAAAAATTTGCCCGACAACGTGAGATGGCGCCGCCTGTTTGTGCGTCGCCTGCTCGATATGCTTGCTTGGGCCAAGTTCTTGTTTGCCCGTGATTGGGACAATGCCTTGGCGGTGTGGTGGGCTCATCGCGACTATGTCAGGATGAAGCGTGAATACAAATCCACTCACCCCAAGCAGGACCTCCTGAAGGGGCGCCCCAACGTTGTGGTGCAATACTTCCTTAAGGGCAAAAAGAAATTCAGCGACCTTGTGATGCCCGGCGATAGCGCTCGCTGACGGCCTACTCGGTCACGGAGGCGTATAGCGGGATGCAGCGCTCCATAAAGGTGCGTGCCGTGTCCCACGCCACGATTACCTCGTCGCTGTTAGGAATAAGCGCCACGGGGCGCTCATTGAGCAGCAGGCTCACATAGTAGCGGCCCGAGCCTTTGGCGCGGTAGAGTATCAGCTGCAGGTTGGCTGACATCGGTGCGATATCGAAGTCGCGCCAATGCAGGCCCACGGTGTCAAAATAGTTGGTCAGATAGTAGCAGCCGGGCAGCCGCAGCAGCGACAGCAGCGGCAGCAACGTCTCGGCGTGGCCAAAGCGCAGTATCACCGATGCATAGTCACCGCCTTTGGCCTTTGTGGCCGCATCGGTGGTGCTTATCAGCTCTTGCAGCAGCTCTGCCGCTATGTCGGCCGGCGTAGATGATATTGTCGAGGCCGACCGCTGGAGGTATTCGCGCAGATTAAAGCACGACCATAGCGCGTTGAGCTCTTCGGCGGTGAAATAGCTCTTGCTGTCAAACTCCAGCCCCATGGCTTCGAGGCTCGCAAGCACATAATATTCGGTCATTGCCAGCTCGCGCGCATCAGCCTCGGTCTCAAACTCATAGCCCTCGCCCACGGCGCGGCGTATCGCCGTGGTGGGGCACACCGAGGCCACATATTGGTCGTAGGCCGGGCGCCACGCATTGCTCTTGCGATACTCCTGATAGTCAGTGCTGACATCAAAGGGGCGCAGCAACGCCGAGTAGCGCCGGCCGGAGCCGGTGTTGACCTCCACGTGGTTGTCAAGGCGCGCCAGCTGGTGGGTGAAGGCATACATACTCATCATGCATCGCGGCGAATATGACGAGATAGCCTCTACGCGCCCTTTGGTGAAGACATCGGTGTAGCGGTCAAACATGCGGGTCGCTATTGCCCTCTGCTCTGCCTCGCCCAGCGAGTCGAGAGCGCCCCAGCGATTGGCGCTGACGCTCATCACATAGTCTGTGAGGGCCAGCAGCTTGCGCCCGGTGGCGGTAATGGTCTTTTGTGTCTCGGCACTATGCAGCGCCTCGCGCAGCGTGGTGCAGTGCGTGGCCGATGCGGCGTAGCGCGACCCGTGGCGCCCCACATGGTTAATCATCACGGCCGTGAGGCTGTCAGGGGTGCTGTTGCCGTCAGCGGCAGCGGTGGGGTAGGGCATCATACTGCCGCAGCATTGCAGCGCGCTGTAGCTCGTTGACATCGGGCCTGAGGCCCATAGCCCGGCGCTGACCATAGCCGTGGCCAAAAATATAGTGAGGCGTTTCATTACGTGAGATATATGGCTTTTTTCTTGTTGGTGTGAAATCTTATTATTAATTTTGACTTTTCAAATATAACGAAAAAATTCGCAAATTATGATAGACGGCGCAAATAATATTTCACAAGAGCTGGAGGCCTTGACTCGGCAGATAGCGGAGCACCCTCACGATGATGCCCTATACCTGCGCCGCGGCATGCTCTATTGGAGCCTCGGTCGCCACGGAGCGGCAATCTCCGATTATGAGCGCGCGGCGGCCATCAATCACGAGTCGGCGGCCGTGCAGGCCCTGGAGATGTCGCGCAGTGTCATGGACTTCTTCAATCATGATTTGTATAATCCCTGATTAGCCACAGCTGAGCCGCATAGGTCTTTTTCATCACAATCACTATCAGCCCGTTATGACAATGGATACCAACCACCCCGCCGCCCCGGATACTGAAGCAGCCACGACCCCTGCCGCCACCTCAGGCGAGCCTGTCAAATGCCTCAATTGCGGCACCTTGTGCTATGATAATTACTGTCCGCGCTGCGGCCAATCCACAGCCGCCACGCGCATCAATATGCGCGCCTTCTCGGCCGGCGCCGGCGCCAGCTTTGCACGCCTCACGGCCGGTTTTCTCGCCACTTTTTGGGGGTTGCTGATACACCCTTGGGAGGTCATCAGAGAATACCTCGCCGGCAAGCGTGTCAAATACTCGCCGCCGGTGACGATGCTCATACAGCTCTCGCTTTACACTTACGTCATTTACCATATTATCGATGCACTGATAGGCACTAACATCACGCCCACGTCGCCTAAGGTGAACATAGAGACGCTGGAATACTTCTCGCGCATCATCAATATGATTATCGAGAGCGACACCATATTGTATATGGTCATGGCTTTGCCTCTGGCCGGCGTCTGCTACTTGGTCTATTACAAGCACGGCAGTCGGCGCTTCAACTTCGCCGAGTATCTCACGGCCACGATTTATATGTTCTCGGCCGGCATAATTTACGACTTTGTGTTCTTCCCCGTTGAGATTATCAGCCCCTCGGTGTCAGATGTGCTCACCAACAGTGCCCTTGTGGTCATGGGCCTCTTGGCGCTCGGCAAGGCCTTCCCCATACGGCCGTGGCCCAAGCGCATCGCTATGATGCTGTGCTTCCTGCTGGTCAGCGCCGTGGTGTATGTCATCACCATCTTTGCGGCCATCGCTATTTTCTATTACATAGTAGAGGCTTTGATACACTGACGCGGCGAGCCGCCCCACTGTTGATAACTTGATGAAAACTTATTGGCCCGCGCCTCGCTTTACAGCGCGATAATCGCTACCTTTGCATCGACGCTTTAATCACGACAAATGGAAAATACCAGCAATACTACCGGTCCACGCCGCCAAAAGCAATCGGCTATGCAGCAGGCTATCCCTGATGTGCCGGGGCGCGTGGTGCCTCGCGACATCGAGGTGGAGAAAGCTGTCATCGGAGCGCTGATGCTCGAGAAAGACGCATACACCATCGTCTGCGACATCCTCAAGCCCGACAGCTTCTATGAGCCTATGCACCGCCGCATCTACGAGGCTATACAGACACTCGGCGCCTCCCAGCGCCCTATTGACCTTATCACCGTCATCGACCAGCTGCGCCTCAACGGCACCCTCGAGGAGGCCGGCGGGATGGCTTACGTCACCGAGCTCACAGCCGGTGTCGCTTCCGGCGCTCACGTAGAGTTTCACGCCCGCATCGTGGCGCAAAAATACCTGGCGCGCGAGCTGATACGCTTTGCCGCCTTTGTCGAGAACCAGGCCTTTGATGAGAGCAACGACGTAGATGACCTGCTCCAGGCCGCCGAGGGCCAGCTATTCGAGATTTCGCAGCGCAACGTCAAGAAAGACGTCACGCAGATTGACCCCGTCATCACCGAGGCCCTCAACCAGATGCAGGCGGCCGCAAACCGCGAGACCGGCCTCAGCGGCCTCGCCACAGGCTTCACAGAGCTTGACGCCATCACATCCGGCTGGCAGAAGTCCGACCTGGTGATCATTGCCGCGCGCCCCGCCATGGGTAAGACGGCCTTTGTGCTGTCAATGGCCAAGAATATGGCCGTCAACTACAACACCCCCATCGCAATCTTCTCGCTCGAGATGAGCAACGTGCAGCTCGTCAACCGTCTCATATCAAACGTGTGCGAGATGGATGGCTACAAAATCAAATCCGGCAACATCACCCCGGCCGAGTGGCAGCAGATTATGGCGCGGCTGCGACATCTCAACGGAGCCCCTATTTACATCGACGACACCCCGGCGCTTTCTGTCTTTGAGCTGCGCACAAAGGCGCGACGGCTCGTCAGAGAGCACAATATCCAGTGCATCATCATCGACTACCTCCAGCTGATGAATGCCTCCGGCATGAAATTCGGCTCGCGCGAGCAAGAGGTCAGCATGATCTCGCGCTCGCTTAAGCAGCTCGCCAAAGAGCTGTCAATACCCATCATCGCCCTCTCCCAGCTCAACCGCTCGGTCGAGGCCCGTTCTGACGACAAGCGGCCGCAGCTCTCTGACCTGCGCGAGTCCGGTGCCATTGAGCAAGATGCCGATATGGTGTGCTTTATCCACCGACCCGACTACTACAACAAGTCAGGCGTTGATGCCGAGGGGCGCGATATCCGCGGAGAGGCCGAGCTGATCATTGCAAAACACCGCAGCGGCTCTGTCGGCGATGTCAAGATGTTCTTCCAGGCAAAATACGCCAGATTCGAGAACATCGGCGAAAAGAACGTCACCGTCGGCCAGCGTGGCTCCAAGCTCAACGATGACACCTTGGGCAATAGCGCCCCGGCGTCGGCTGACCCCTTTGCCTCTGCCGCGCCTTTTGAGGGCGGCACCGCCGACCTCTCGGCCCCCGACTCCACCGATGCGCCATTCTGAGGCCGCATCGCAAAAATGGCCCAAAACGAACCAATTGCATCTCGCAACTTATGCATAATTTTGCAGCGTCGGCGAGCATCTGTGGCGCTCTGCCATGATGCTCGCCGTCGGCTATTATACATAATTCACATCTAATCAGTTCGCTACAATGAAACTACACAGTGCTATGATAGCTCTCGCTGCTATCCTTTTCTTAACACCCAATGATGCCCGGGCCTATGATATGCTCGTAGGCGGCATCTACTATGACAAAAACGACGATGGCACCACCGTATCCGTCACCTACAAATACCTCGATGACTCGTGCGCGCCCGAATACACCGTCAGCTCGCCATACGCCGGCACGGTGACAATCCCGTCATCAGTGACCTCGCGCGGCAAGAAATACACCGTCACGGCTATCGGCGACCATGCCTTTGAGAGCTGCTCGCGCCTGAAAGCCGTAGTCATACCCGAGACCGTGACAGCAATAGGCAATTGCGCCTTCATAGGCTCCGGCATCACCCGCCTCAAGCTACCATCATCGCTGAGATCTATAGGCCGTTGCGCTTTTATGTCATGTCAACGACTGGTCAGCATCAACATCCCCGACAACCTCGAATACATCGGCTCTTATGCCTTCGCTTCGTCGGGCCTTGACGTAGCCTCATCCGACGGTCTGGTATATGTCGATGGCGGCAAAGCACTCGTCGGCACCACCTCGGATTACAACGAGCCGGAGATCCGTCCCGCCGCCGGCACCCGCATCATTGCCGACGACATCTTCCCGTATAACTTAGACTCGGGGCAGCAGGTGGTGACCCTCCCCGCTTCGGTGACAGCCCTGTCGGCCAACCCCTTTGCCTGCTGCTCGGCACGCGTATTCTACTTCGTCAACGATGACAACCCCTGCTTTGACTCGCGCAAATACGACAGCTACAACTACAGCAACACCATCATACACACCGCCACCAACACCCTCGTCGTAGGCTGCGATAACTCCAAAATACCCGCCACCGTTGAGGGTATAGGCGACAAGGCTTTCGCCAACCGCACCTTTAACTCCATAGAGCTGCCGGCAGCGCTGGTGCGCTGCAGCGACACCGCCTTTATCGGCTGCGAAAACCTCGTGCGCGTAACCTGTCTCGCTGAGGTCCCTCCGACACTCACCATTGACCCTCGTCAAGCCGGCGAGTCATTCTTCAGCCTCGCTAACGCCACCTACCTATATGTGCCCGCCGCAGCTGTAGCCGCATATCAAGCCTCACCCTTCGGCAAGCAATTTGCCGGAGTGCGCCCGCTCTGACCATTTTTCTTAATCTCTCGTTATATCCCTTTTTACAGAGGCTCGCTTGGCTTTGCGAGCCTTTTTTGCGAAAAATGTGCGAAAAAACCACAAAAAACTTGCACAAGAAAAAAATTAGCCGTACCTTTGCATCGCATTTGAGAAAAGCACGCTTCTCTGATGTATGACTCCGTAGCTCAGTTGGTAGAGCAACTGACTCTTAATCAGTGGGTCGAGGGTTCGAGCCCCTCCGGGGTCACTTCAAGGTCGCAGCCATTGGCTCGCGGCCTTCTTTCGTCTTAGCCCCCACACTATATATACGGACTTAATAGCCACAAATAATAAGACTCGCCAAATCATCGGCTGATGACTTGGCGAGTCTTAATATAACAACGCAAATGCTTATTACGAAAAAGTGATAACTTTTAGGCTCAAGCCGAAGATGCGGTGCATTTGTTAAAAACGAGGGGATAGAGTGTTAAA
>JBJEDF010000038.1:0-1908 GCA_051871765.1 Muribaculaceae bacterium | reverse complement strand
GAATATGCAGCATGTCGGCCACGGCGCGCCAAAACTTGCTCAGCGCCCGGCCTATATTGCCAAACACACTCGCCACTTCAGCCTTGGCCACAGCCCCATCGGCCTCATCCATCGCCCGGCGCATCTCTTGGCGCAGACGCTCAGCGCCTCGGCGACCGCTATAATGCGCTAACACCTCCTCAGCTATTTCACTGTCGGTGGTAAGCTCGGGATATTTCTTCTTCACCTCCTCCCAGATAGGTGTCTTGCGCATCAGCTCCACCACATTGCTCCACTCCTCGGCATTGCCGCGCCGCAGAGCCTCAGCCCATAGGTGAGCATACTCGTGGATAGGCGTCTCCGCCGTGGCGATACGCGGGTCTATATATATCCTGCCGCCGATAGTGAAGCCATAGGCCTGACCATCAGGCGTGCGGAAGAAGCGAGCCTTGTCAGTGATGCGCATGTCACCCTCGTCAAAGATAACAAAATTGCGCGCCTTGTCAGTGCGGCCTCCGGTCTTGTATTGTGCAGGATATGACACACCTACATAGCCGTTATCACGCAAAAACCCACTCGCAGCCTTGTCGCTGCCAAGATAGCTGCTCAGCGTGCCATACACATCAGCACCGCTGACATCGCCGCTGATGGCGGCAAGCTCGCGCTGAAGCATCTCACGCGAAGCGGCGTCTTCGTATGCGCCCTCCTCGTCATTGCGCACAAGATGCTCATACAGCCGCTCGCGTATCTCGCGCGCACGAGCCTCGCCCACAGGCTTCTCCCAGTGCAGATAGTTGCGCCCGGTGTCATCAGGCACCTCTATGGTGTAGAGAATAGAGCTTTCAGAATTATTCTTGTCAAATTCGTTGAGCGCTCGCACAGCTTCGTCATACGCAGTCTCTGCCTCAGTTAAGCGCTGTTTGTAATCATCAACAATCCCTTGCTGCAGCTTAATGGCATACTCATACCTCTTTATCTCATTAGCATCTCGGCCGGCATGCTTTCTCTCTTCGAGGTCTTTAACTCGCTCGGCGAGCTCTTCCTCGGCATTTGCATGCCAACGCTTCAAGTCGCGCAAGTCAACATATTTCGTCTTGCACTCCCATAATAGCTTGCCTCTTTGATTAGCAGTTTCTGCCATCGCCTTGGCGTATGTGCGGCCGATGCCCTCAACCTCGGTGACATAGCCGCCATAGCCATAAGCCTGGTTGCCCTCGCCCTCGCCCATGTGAGAGAAGTCAAACGCTTCAAAGTCAGCACCGCTGCCGTGATACACCTTGTGCAGTTGCAATTTATCATCATTTCTTATTGCCATTTCAGCATCATTTCGTATCTTTGCAGCGTCTGCTTCACTAATGACAATCGTTTCGGACGTGCTATGCGAGGCTCTTTGAGCAACCGTAACATTAGTGGCAGACTTTTTTTGTGCCCACATGGTAATATTTTCCATGTCGCCAATATCAATATATCCTTCGCATTCAACTACGATAACAATACCATTTGACAGGTCCTTCTCATATCTTACGCTTTCAGTACCATTTAATGCCATACTTCCTTTAACAACCCTTGTCGGGGCAGCCATAATGTATGGCATCAGCGCAAAGTCCTCGTCCCGCAAAGGAATGCTGTTGACTGTGTTTGCTGTGCCATTCACTCCGTGTCTCTTCTTTGCATGAGCAAGTTCATTCGCATTGATGGTATGGCTCTTTATCTTATGTCCGATAGCCCTTTCTGCAAGACGGTTAGCCCTTTCTGGTATTTCAAGCTTAGACTTGCGTTGATTTGTTTTACCTTGCAAGTATGAAAGGATATAGTCAGATGCCTTCTTCAACCCATCAAGTTTTGCCTGCAACTTTATGCCACCACCATTAGCCGCATCAAGCACCTGCTGACCCACCTCCGCATCGGCTATCGTCTCGATGCCGGCAC
>JBJEDF010000037.1:10443-10639 GCA_051871765.1 Muribaculaceae bacterium | reverse complement strand
TACGTCAAATATGACATCATCGCCGACGACACCCTCGCCGTCATCACCCTCACCGCCCCCTACCGCTCCCAAATCCTCGCCGCCACCGCCGCCGCCACCGATGTCGCTGCCGCCACCTCCGATACCTCCGATACCGCCACTGATACCGCCGCGCCGCAATTTGTAGGGACGCGATATATCGCGTCCGCATCAACAA
>JBJEDF010000037.1:0-10343 GCA_051871765.1 Muribaculaceae bacterium | reverse complement strand
CGCCGCCCACGCCGCCCACGCCGCCCACGCCGCCCACGCCGCCCACGCCGCCCACGCCGCCCACCACGCCGCCCGCCGCGCCCACCGAGCCCACCACGCCTTCCACCACGCCCTCCGCGCCGCCGCCCACGCGCGCCGTAAGGCCGCGCGCCTCAAGAGCCGCCGCTAACTTCAGGCTGAAAGCCGTCACCACGGCGAGCCTGGAAGGCTCGCTGTGCAATAGCCGGGGGCAAGGTCGCCGGGGGCGACCGCAGCCCTCGGAAAGCATCCCCTACCTAAAAAGTCTGGAAGACGACACCTTGCCCCACCATCCTCGCCCCAATCCCCTGCTAATCAATGATATACACCCACCCATCATATCCCCAATTAGCCCAATCTCACTCTCCGCTCATCCGCCACCACGCCGCTTTAGCGCCGCACTATCATGATCGATTGCCTGCCGGTATGTACTAACCCTATTATCAACCCTTTAACCCCCCTACAATTAACCCGATTACTAACCCTTTAACCAAAAACATACCGGCAGGCAATCAGGCGCTAAACTTAAACCCGATCTTCACCACAACTCCTATTTGAAGATGCGGCACGATAAGCCTATCGCTATCGCCGTTAATATCCCCGGACAATTGCTCGAGCTGACATCACATCACTCCGCGCTGCGATTTTTCGGCGTTGATGGCTATTGGTCCACAAAAAATTACTAATTTTGTATTCACTAAATTTTGTGTAATTTGTTATGAGCATACTTAAAGAAGGAAAGGCCGTGGGGCTGTGCAGCGATCACGCCGGTTATCAACTCAAGTGTATCATCGAAGGATATCTCGAATCGCAAGGCATTGCCGCTAAGGATTTCGGCACCAACAGCGAGGACAGCTGCGACTATCCTGATTTTGCGCACCCCTGCGCCGAAGCTGTCGAGGCCGGCGTGGTGTATCCGGCAATCGCCATGTGCGGCAGCGGCAACGGCATAGCTATGACCCTCAATAAGCATCAGGGCGTGCGCGCCGCTATTTGCTGGACTGTGGAGCTTGCCAAGTTGGCTCGCGCTCACAATGATGCTAATGTGCTGGTGCTGCCCGCGCGCTTTATACCCGCCGAGGTGGCATTAGCTATCGTTGATGCTTTCTTGGCCACACCCTTTGATGGTGGCCGCCACGAGCGCCGCGTCGCCAAAATCCCCGTGCAATAGTCATGGCGGCGGTGCTTCGCTTGATGTGCGCGGCGCTCACCGCCGGCGCGACGCTGCTCATGGCGAGCTGCGCCGGTGGCCGGGCTGACAGCGCCGACGATTGCGTGGGCGACACTCTCACTCATCATGCCGCTCTGCTGACGTTGGTGGATTGCGGCGATAGGGTGGTAGCGGAGATTGCTGACCCATGGCGGCCGGGATGCTCATTGCATCGCTATGTGCTGGTGGCCCGTGATGCCGAGCTGCCGGCTGATTTGCCGGCTGAGGCCGAGGTGGTGAGGGTGCCCTTGCAGCGCTCTGTAGTGTATTCGGCTGTGCACACATCTGCCATCGCCGAGCTTGGTGCTATAAGTGCTATTGCCGGTGTCGCCGACGCTATGTATTTTGCCGCCGCCGACACTGTGGCAGCGCTTGTCAGAAAAGGTCGGATAGCTGATATCGGCAGCTCGATGCAGCCCTCGGTGGAGCGTGTCATTGACATTGATGCTGATGCGGTGCTGCTGTCGCCCTATGAGAATACCGGCCACGGCGTCATCGCTTCGGCCGGAGTGCCTATCATCGACATGGCTGATTATATGGAGAATACGCCGCAGGGCCGCGCCGAGTGGCTGCTGCTGCTCGGCGAGCTGTATGGCTGCCGCGACGAGGCTAAGGCCATCTTTGACAAGGTGGTGGCTGACTACAATGCGCTCAAGGCCAAGGCCGAGGCGGCGAGCGAGAGTCGCCCGCTGGTGCTGATGGAGATGCCGCAGCGCGGAGTGTGGTATGCCCCTGCCGGCGATAGCTTTATGTCTCACATGATAAGCGATGCGGGCGGCGTCAACCCGTGGGCCGACACCGCCGGCAGCGGATCTGTGCAGCTCGATGTCCCGGCGGTGATTGACCGCGCCGAGGCGGCCGATGTGTGGCTTGTGCGCACTTTTGGTTACGATGTGACTTTGCCGCTGCTCGCTGACGCTTCGTCGCTCGTCACGCGCATCAAGGCGTACAAGTCCGGCAATGTGTATGGCTGCAACACGGCCTCCGCGGCGATTTTCAATGACATAGCCTTTCACCCGGAGCGGGTGTTGGCTGACTTTGTGGCTATTTTCCATCCGCAGGTAATGCCCGGCTACACTCCGCGGTATTATCGCAAAGCACAGTGATATATGAGGGCCGGCAGTGTTAATTCGCAGAGATGTGGTCGCAGTCAGCGCTTTGTCATCATGGCGTGGCTGGCAGCCTGCGTGGTGCTGTTTCCCGCGAGCCTCCTTATCGGGTCGGTGGATATCCCGGCGGCCGATGTGGTGGCGGCGCTGACCGGCAGCGATGATGTGGGCCGCGAGGCCTGGCGCGTGATAGTGTTAGAGTCGCGGCTGCCGGCTGCGGTAGTGGCGCTGCTGTGTGGCGCTGCCTTGTCAGTGGCCGGCTTGCTGATGCAGACATGTTTCTCCAACCCCTTGGCCGGACCGTCAATACTGGGCATCTCCACCGGCGCCGGGCTGGGTGTGGCCCTGGTGATGCTGGCATGCGGCGGCGCGGCGCTGGGCGCCTGGGGCGAGACGGCCGTCATCGGCGGCGCTTTTGTGGGCGCCTTGGCGGTGATGCTGTTGCTGTTGGCGATGAGTGCCGTGGTGCGCTCGTCGATAATGCTGCTTATCGTGGGTATCCTCATCGGCTATGTGACATCATCGGCCATATCGTTGCTGAATTTCTTCGCCACGCAAGAGGGCGTGCACTCGTATGTGATATGGGGGCTGGGCAGCTTCACCGGAGTGATACCGCGGCGATTGCCGGCGCTGGCTATAATGACCATAGCGGCCTTGGTGGTGGCGATGCTGTTTGCCAAACCGCTCAATGCCATGCTCTTAGGCGAGCGATATGCGGCGTCGGTGGGGGTGAATGTGGCTCGATTGCGCCGCGCGCTGGTGCTCATCTCGGGCTTGCTGACCGCGGTGGTCACTGCCTATTGCGGCCCTATCGGTTTTATCGGTTTGGTGGTGCCGCATATCGCGCGGCTCACGCTGCGATCGTCAAACCATCGCTACCTGCTGCCCTGCACGGCGCTGGCCGGGGGAGCGGTGGGCCTGATCTGTCTGGTGGTGAGCGTGCTGCCGGGGCAGGCCGGGGTGTTGCCCATCAACGCCATAACGCCCATCATAGGCGTGCCGGTGATACTATATGTGATACTAAATCGACGCAAGATATTTTACTTTAATTGATTATGGTGCTGTCAACACACTCACTGTCAGTAGGATATGCAGCCGGAGCATCGCATCGCAAGGTGGTGCTCGAAGGTATAAATGCTCATCTGGCATCGCGCACCCTCGTGGTGCTTGTGGGCGCCAACGGCAGCGGCAAATCCACGCTGCTGCGCACCCTGTGTGGGGCGCAGCCGGCCTTGAGCGGTGAGATAGACATCGCCGGCGTGCCGTTGTCGAGCATGAGCGTAGCGGCGCGAGCAGCACAGTTGGCGCTGGTGCTTACCGACAACAGCAGCGGCGGCGGCCTCACCGTAGATGAGGCGGTGGCGATAGGGCGGCATCCATACACGGGCCTTTGGGGGCGCCTGTCGAGCAAGGACCATGATATCATTGCCGGCGCCATTGGTGCCGTCGGCATGGCCTCCAAGCGCAACCGCTTCCTGGCCACTCTCAGCGATGGCGAGCGCCAAAAAGTGATGATAGCGCGAGCCTTGGCTCAGGACACGCCGATAATAGTGCTTGATGAGCCCACATCATATCTCGATGTAGCGGCGCGCTTTGAGATAATGGCGCTGATGCGGCGGCTCGTCGATGACCTCCACAAGACGGTGCTCCTGTCATCGCATGACATAGCTCCGGCGATGGCTGTGGCCGATGGCGTGTGGGCGGTGACCGCCGTCGATGCCGCCGGCGAGCCATGCCGCCGCCTGGAGTGTGTGGCTATAGCCGACGCCGCAGATGTGATGCAGCGAGTCTTCCCCGACCCGCGCATCATCTATAATGCCGCCACCGGCAATTATGAATACCGCCGCCACTGACCGCTGATCTTCACAATGCCTTGCCAAGCCCGGAAAGGATACTTGTTTGCCGTGTTTAGGGACACAAGCCGAGTAATCCAATTCCTTCTTTTCCAAAGGATTATATAATTGAGGCCAATCTTTTTGATTGAAATTTTGCACTGTGGGTGAGCCAAGCCCTTGACCGAAAGGCTGCACCCGAGCTTGCGAGCGTGTGAGGCGTGACCGAACACCCCCCTATCGCCCGGCCAAAAAATGCTTTTTAAGATTAAATAAGAAAGGTGTGCTCAATTCTTGCTCACCTCTTATATTATCTTTGCATCGGAATACTGCAAATCTACGGAACATAGACTATATATGCCCTTAAACATATAGTTTTCGGCATCTTAGTTAAAAAATATTTCGTATCTTTGCAAGTATTATCAATCGGACTTGCTGAAGACCTCAAACTAAATCGCCTTAGTCGGCACAACATACTAAACCGAAACTCACTCGTAGCAATAACGGCTCGGTCGCCTGGCAAGCACTACGATGCGAGTTTCATCTTGACACGATAGAGCAATGAGCACCAAATTTTTCAATAATACCAGTGGTAATACACTCTTTGAAAAATTGAAAGGAATAGCAAATGAAATGCTTTCATTTGATAGGTTTCTTGCAGTTGTAGGATTTTTCCGTTCATCGGGATATTTCAAACTTCGCAAGGAATTAGGAGATATATCTGACATTCGTATTCTGATTGGTATAAATGTTGATGACATTTTTAGAAAGAATAACCTTGGTTGGGAAATGCTCGAAGCCCCCGACAAGGCTAAAGAATTATATAACGAACAATTTAAGAAAGACGTTTGTGAAGCCGGCTATTCTAAGGAAATCGAAGATGGTATTTTACAAATGTGTCAAGATTTAGCAGATGGGCGGCTTCAGTTAAGGGTCCATTCCACAAAGAATCTTCACGCCAAATTCTACCTATGCCTCCCTCAAAATCATACGCAAAATTCCGATGGCTGGGTGATAATGGGTTCATCGAATATTTCAGATTCGGGACTTGGCACAACACAAGCACCGCGATACGAACTTAACGTGGCAATGCGAGATTACGATGATGTGCATTATTGTCATGAGGAATTTGAAAAATTGTGGGAAGAAGCCATTCCATTGAGTGTAGAAGAAGTAGAAAAATCAACAAAACAGACCTACTTAGGCTGTCAACCTACGCCTTACGAAATCTATATCAAGGTGCTCATTGAAACTTTTGGTGACCAAATAGAAGACGATTTTTCAATTCAACTTCCCGACGGTGTGAAAGAATTGAAATATCAAAAAGATGCTGTAATTCAAGGCTATCAAATGCTGATGCAGCATAATGGATTGTTCTTATCGGATGTTGTGGGTCTTGGCAAGACGATGATTGCCACAATGATTGCCAAACGCTTCATTGAGGCAAACGGCAAGAACACAAAGATTCTCGTGGTTTATCCACCTGCCCTGGAAGACAACTGGAAAAGCACATTCAAGCTATTTGGCATCAAGAAGAAAGCCCAGTTTAGTACTAATGGTTCGCTGTCGAAAGTGCTTGAAGGTCGCGAACAATATTTCGACAAAGAAGATTTTGACCTCATTATCGTCGATGAGGCTCATGGCTTCCGCTCAGACAACTCTAACCGATATGACGAATTGCAAAAAATATGTAAATCACCGTGCCTCAATCCCGGCTTATTGAAGTCATATCGTAAGAAAGTAATGCTTCTTTCGGCAACTCCGCTCAACAACCGACCGGAAGATTTGCTCAATCAACTTTTGCTGTTCCAAGACAGCCAGCGTTGCACAATTGACGGAATAACAAACTTAAAGCTATTCTTCGTGCCACTGATTGAGCAATATAAGAAGCTTATGCGGGAGCGTGAAACAAGGAATGTTACAGAAGATGTTGATAGAATATATGCTCAAATCAGAGAAAAAGTAATCGACAAGGTAACAATTCGCCGAACACGCACCAATATTACAAACGACCCTGATTATAAACGAGATTTGGAGCGCCAAGGTGTTATCTTTCCTAATATTTTGCCTCCCGAAGAACTTACTTATTCATTGAACGCATCACTGTCGGCAAGTTTTATAGGGACTCTAACTGCATTAACTGATGAAAGGGCAAATGAGCATATCACATACGCTCGTTACCGTGCTGTTGAATTTCTAAAGCCGGAATTGAGGGAAAAATACAAGAATGCAACTCAAATCGGTCAAAGTTTGGCAAGCATTTACCGTACTCACATGGTGAAGCGACTTGAAAGCAGCTTCTTTGCTTTTAAAAAATCGCTTCACACGTTGCGTCGCATTACGGAAGATATGATTAAAATGTTTGACGAGGACAAAGTTATCATAGCGCCGGAACTGAATATCAAAGATTTGCAGTTTAAGGGAATGGATTTAGACGAGATAATGGAATACATTATCAATAAGGGATATTCCAAAGAAGACTTCCTTTATTCAAAAGAAGATTTTGAGCCTGTATTCTACGGTATGCTCAAAAACGATTTCGACGTTTTGAACTCTTTGTGTACGGAATGGGATAATGTTAATGAAGACCCGAAACTCGACAAATTCAGCGAGAATCTCGACCGCTTTATTTCTTCGGAAATCAATCCGGAAAATAAGCTCGTGATTTTCTCAGAAAGTGTTGACACCGTCAACTATCTTTATAAATTTCTCACCGAGCAACAGCATCGCACCGACGTGCTTTGTGTTGCTGCATCAAACCGCGGCAAATTGTTCGATACAATTAAGGCCAACTTTGATGCAAATGTGCCGGTAAGTGAACAGAAAAATGATTACTCTATAATTGTTACATCTGACGTGCTTGCTGAAGGTGTAAACCTTCACCGCTCAAACGTTATTGTTAATTACGATTCGCCATGGAACGCTTCACGACTTATGCAACGCATAGGCCGTGTAAATCGTATCGGCTCTGTGGCGGATAACATTCACAACTTCATGTTCTATCCATCACCACAAGGCGATGCACAGATTCAGCTATACAAAAACGCTCTTATTAAATTGCAGGGCTTCCATTCAGCCTACGGCGAAGATGCACAAATCTACTCTCGTGAGGAAATTGTGAAAGAGTTTCAACTTTTCGACTCGAATGTGCGTGATGTTGTGGACAAGAAAATTGCTTTGCTACGTGAGCTTCGCACCCTATATAATTCCAATCGCGAGTGGTATCACAAAATCAAAGAACTTCCACTTAAGAGCCGTGTTATACGAGGTAAGGTAAAGTATCGAGGCTCGTCAATTGTGTTCGTTTCTACGAGAGTTAAAACCGAGTTTTATCTTGTGAAATCCACTCACAATCCTGTGGCTATTGACTTTTTGAGTGCAATTGACTACCTGAAAGCAAAGCCGGAGGAAATGCCACTGCCCTTGGAACAAGCTACCGAGCATTTTGCTCATGTCAATGCTGCTGTATCAATTTTTGAATCTGATTTGCAACAACAGACAGATGTAAACTCTATCCGAAATGCAAATCTCGATAAAACAGCACAAACCGCTGTTGCGTTTCTCCGTAAGGTGGAACAGATTTGCGACGACGCTACGCTAAAAAGCCATTGCACAATTTTGAGAAACTACATCAAGCAAGGAACTTACGCCAAATTACCTAAAACTCTGAAAACCATTTCATCGGAATACAGGAATGACCGATTAAAGATTAAGAACGACACTTATATTCTGCAACAAAGAATTGGAGAGCTTGTTGAGAAATACCACAACAACTCTAACTCCAACTCCGATGATACGGCAATCGGCACTCCTTCAATTATTATTTCTGAAACTTTCATTTGATTAATAAAAATTGTGAACACGCGTGTTCAAAATTGAAAATATAAATTGATTATGGCACAACTATATAGCAAACAGCAACTGAGAGAAATCTTCCAATCTCCATTTAATCAGGAGTCTTGGAAAGCAATACTACATAACTTATTCCGTGCGGAGATGATTCGCAAGCAGGCCGAAAAGTTCACCGCAGAGGGCGACAATGAAGACGGCTTTTATCTCGGTGCTCACGAAACAAGCGACAGCTATCGTATCGGTCTTTTCTATTTTGTTATTAAAACCGGCTCGGTAGCCCACAAAAAAGTGGGTCTGCGCAACCTTGTTAAGCAGTTCGTTAACCCTACCTGGGGAGAATTTGATGCTGCTATAGTAGTTTTTGACGACAAACGAGAATGGCGACTTTCATTCGTTTGCGACATCAAAGATGTAAAAACAACGCCTAAGCGCTACACTTTCGTTTTTGGTGAACACGATAACTTTTACCGCACAGCGATTGAGCGTTTCCTGACTATCCAAAATAGCGAACCCACTTTTGAGAATATCCGCAAAGCGTTCTCTGTTGACGCATTGAGCGATGACTTCTTCGACACTTATCGTGAATACTATGCCGATTTTGTGCAGTATATTACCGGCAAGCGATATGTGAAGGACGGCAACAAATGGGTGGAACGAGAACTTGGAAAACCTAATTTCCAATACACTACCACTTTTGACTGCAATGACAAACTGGTGCGTGACTATGTCAAGAAAATGTTTGGTCGCATTGTGTTCCTTTACTTTTTGCAGCGCAAAGGTTGGCTCAATGGCGACCGCCAATATATGCACAACCTTTTCTATAACTCAACTGCAAAGGACAATTTCCTCGATGGTGTGCTTGAACCTTTGTTTTTTGAGGTGTTGAACACCGACAAACAATACCGCACTGCCGATGCAAATGCTTTGCCCGGGAGCGAAAATATTCCCTACCTCAATGGTGGACTTTTTGCTCGTGATGAAATCGACGAACTCGACTGTGTTTTCCCCGAAGATTATTTCCAAAAACTTTTCGACTTCCTCGACAGCTACAACTTCACCATTGATGAAAACGATGTCGATGACGCAGAAATTGGTATTGACCCGGAAATGCTCGGTCGCATCTTCGAGAATTTGCTCGAAGACAACAAGGACAAAGGTGCTTTCTACACTCCAAAGGAGATTGTAAACTATATGTGCCGTGAGTCGCTTATTGCCTATTTACAGAATGGAGTTCCCGAACGCTCACACGAGTTAATACGCAACTTCGTTGAGAACTGCGACGCTTCGCAGCTTAACGCAGAGCAAAACAAATATCTCAGAAAGAAGCTCCAAGATGTAAAGATTTGTGACCCGGCTATCGGTTCGGGTGCTTTCCCAATGGGGCTTGTAAACATTCTTTCTCGCCTTTACATTGCAATGAAAGCCGACACCGACACCTCGAAGATGAAGCGCCATATCATTGAAAACAACATTTATGGTGTTGATATAGAAAAAGGTGCGGTTGATATTGCCCGACTTCGCTTCTGGCTTGCTATGATTGTGGAAGAAAAAGAGCCTATGCCACTGCCTAACCTCCACTTCAAGATTATGCAGGGTAACTCATTGCTCGAAAGCATAAATGGCATAGATCTAAGCGACTTGACAAAAACAAAAGCTGCTCGAAGCCTTTTCGATTCAACCGACACAGAACGAGAGAATTTGAAAACTGCATTATCACAGTATTACAATACATCAAATCATGCAGACCGCGACAGACTATTTAATGAAATCATTAATAATGTCCGTCGGCAAATATATGCAAAAGACTCAAATATCGACCAAACAGGTTTAGACCCTTCTGCGAACGATAAATTCTTCCTTTGGCATACTTGGTTTGCCGATGTATTCGACGAAGGCGGCTTCGATATTGTAATCGGCAATCCGCCGTATGGATATCTTTTTAAGGACTCTAAGTATCGGAATCAAATTATCTCAAATTATTCTGTTGCCGAATATAAGGTAGAGGCATACTCTGTTTTTACTCAGTTTGCTCACAAATTACTACGCAATAATGGAGTTCTGAGCTTTATTACTCCCTACACTTTCGTTTCAGGAATATATTTTTCAAAATTTAGAAAGTTTCTTGCTAATACTGGAGTTCGAACTTTCGTACTACTCGGCAAGAAGGTTTTTGAGGACGCTGAAGTTGATACTGCAATTTTCCTTCTCCAAAAAGAGAAAAATATTGAGAATATTCAATTTGCAGACCTTCGTCCATTTGAAAGTGCCCGTGACCTTGACTCTATGCAATTGAGTCAAATTCGTTCTTCAGATTTCTTTGCT
>JBJEDF010000036.1:0-10978 GCA_051871765.1 Muribaculaceae bacterium | reverse complement strand
ATATCGCTGCTGTTTGCATCAAAATGGCTCATTGTAGTTACTTTGCAGCAGTAATATCAACATAAATTTATTTTTAAGCAAATGAAAAACTTACTCAAGTATGCCGTTATGGCTTTTGCTGCCGTGGCTCTCACCACGTCTTGCGGCAATGATGACCCCGATCCCGATGAACCCGATGTGCCCGGCAAGGATACCGGTTCGTTTACATGGGCTTTGGGCGTGAGCCAATCGTTTATGGATTGCGCTGATATCACCGTGTCAATCACCGATCCCAAGGGAAATACTAATGACGAAGTACTCACCGCAAGCAACTGCAATGCCACCACTCACGCAAAATATGCTCAGGTGCTCAAAATACCATCGGTAGATGGTGTCGCTGTGGCTCCAATCACCCTCGCTTTTGATAAGACGATGACCATTGATACTTATCCGGCCACTATCACCGTGAAGGTGTCGGCCAAGCCTAAAGAGGGTTACGATGCTTCGGCTAAATACTCTCTCTCGGCTATCCCTTATGCTACGACAAAAGTCGGCACTAAGGTATGGGCAGAGACTCCTAAGGGTGGCACAAGCATTACAGGTATGGATGGCGCTCGATTGGGCGAATGGCTTGACCGCCACTCTGCATCACTGAGCGCTACTTTCACCATCAATGCTGATGGCTCTGTTTCTTTCGAATAAAGATTAGTTTTCTTACAAAATAATTACATTACAATCTTTATCTGTCTGATATAATCGATACTGATTAACAACTGCCACCCGGCTTTGCGAGTATGCGAGCCGGGTGGCTGTTTTTCGCGCCGGAGGCGGCTCTTGGCCTCTTTTCGGCCAGCGTTAACGCCGCTTTGAGCCTTTTTTATGCTTTCGTTGAAATTTCTTTGCATTTTTATTTGCATTATTAATCGGTTATTTGCTATCTTCGCGGTGTAATTCTACAAAACAAAAAAACAACACTAAAACATAGATAACGTATGGTCTTTAATTTTCGCATTGTATCAGACGAAGTCGATAATTTCAGGCGTGAAATACAGATAGATGCTCGTGCTACCTTCTTGGTTTTCAAAAACGCAATATGCGAGGCAACAAAGATGGATAAAAACGAGATGTCGTCATTCTTCATCTGCGATGATGATTGGGAAATGGAAAAAGAAATCACCTCTGAGGATATGGGCTCTGACTCCGATACCGACATCTACCTGATGGAGGACACCTCCCTTGAGGAGCTCATTGACGATGAGGGCCAGAAGCTGCTTTTCGTCTTTGACTACTTCACCAACCGCGCTCTCTTCATCGAGCTCAAGCAAATCATCACGGGCCGCACGCTCCAAGACCCATTGTGCACCCTGGCCATCGGTGCCGCGCCGGTTCAGCATATCGATATGCAAGACTTCGACGCCAAAGTCGATGCGAAGGCCGCCAATGCCACCACTATCGATGACTTTGACGATGACACCGAGTTCTACGGCAGCGAAGGCTATGACCCCGATGAGCTCGCCGATGATTACGAAGAAATCACCGATATGCCCTGATAGGATATCACTCAGTAGCAATCACATACCATAAGGCTGAAGGCGCTCACCGGGGCATCGTCAGCCTTATTCGTTTTGTTGCGTTCTTATTAGTCTTTTTTGGCTTGAATAATTGCGCAATTTTTCGTACCTTTGCACCGATATTTCAGCGCCGCTATGATGCTTTTTATCCGTATGCCGTGGTCTGAAATAGTTTATTGCTAACAAAGACAATACAAGTATTATAATTCTCCATTACATTAAGTTATGAGTAAAGAAAAAAAATTCTTGACCTGTGATGGTAACCAAGCTGCCGCTCACGTGAGCTATATGTTCTCTGAGGTGGCCGCTATCTATCCCATCACACCATCATCTACTATGGCTGAATATGTAGATGAGTGGGCTGCTGCCGGTCGCAAAAACATCTTCGGTGAAACTGTCCTGGTGCAGGAAATGCAGTCGGAAGGCGGTGCTGCCGGTGCCGTGCATGGCTCGCTTCAAGCCGGTGCGCTTACCACCACCTACACTGCTTCGCAGGGCTTGTTGCTGATGATACCTAATATGTACAAAATCGCCGGTGAGTTGCTGCCCACCGTGTTCCACGTATCGGCGCGTACTATCGCCTCTCATGCGCTCTCTATCTTCGGTGACCATCAGGATGTGATGTCGGTGCGTCAGACCGGTTTCGCTATGCTCGCTGAAGGCTCAGTGCAGGAGGTGATGGATCTGGCCGGCGTGGCTCACCTCTCGACCATCAAATCGAGCGTGCCTTTTGTCAACTTCTTTGACGGCTTCCGCACCTCTCACGAGATACAGAAAATCGAGATGCTCGAGCAGGATGACCTTGCTCCGCTCCTCGACCGCGAGGCCCTCGCACGCTTCCGCAGCCGTGCTCTTACTCCCGATGCTCCCGTGGCTCGCGGTATGGCTGAGAACGGCGACGTATTCTTCCAGCATCGCGAGGCCTGCAACGCTCACTATGAGGCAGTGCCCGATATCGTTGAGGACTATATGGCCAAGATTTCGGCTATCACCGGCCGCGAGTATCACCTCTTCAACTACTATGGCGCCGCTGATGCTGACCGCGTAATCATCGCTATGGGTTCGGTGACCCAGGCTGCCCAGGAGGCTATCGACTACCTCGTGGCTCGTGGCGAGAAAGTGGGTTTGGTAGCAGTGCACCTCTATCGCCCGTTCTCTGTTAAGCATTTCCTCAAGGCTATCCCCGCCACTGCCAAGCGCATCGCCGTGCTTGACCGCACTAAAGAGCCGGGCGCCAACGCCGAGCCGCTGTACCTCGACGTCAAAGAAGCATTCTATGGCAAGGCCGATGCTCCGGTGATCGTGGGCGGCCGCTATGGTCTCGCTTCGAAGGATACCACCCCGGCAATGGTGATCAGCGTGTATGAGAACCTCGCTCTGCCCCAGCCCAAGGACCACTTCACCGTGGGCATCATCGATGATGTCACCTTCACCTCACTCCCCGCTAAGGAAGAGATGGCGCTGGGCGGCGAGTCAATCTTCGAGGCTAAATTCTATGGTCTCGGCGCCGATGGCACTGTGGGTGCTAACAAAAACTCTGTCAAGATTATCGGTGACAATACCAACAAGTATTGCCAGGCTTACTTTGCCTACGACTCCAAGAAGTCGGGCGGCTTCACTTGCTCTCACCTGCGTTTCGGCGATGAGCCCATCCGCTCCACTTATCTGGTAAATACGCCCAACTTCGTAGCATGCCACGTACAGGCTTACCTGCACATGTACGATGTGACTCGCGGTCTGCGCGACGGCGGCACATTCCTCCTCAACACCATTTGGGAGGGCGAGGAGCTCGCCAAGAACCTGCCCGCAAAGGTTAAACGCTACTTTGCCCAGCACAACATCGCTGTATATTACATCAACGCTACCAAGATAGCGCAGGAGATAGGCCTGGGCAACCGCACCAACACTATCCTCCAGAGCGCTTTCTTCCGCATCACCGGTGTAATCCCCGTAGAGCTCGCCGTAGAGCAGATGAAGAAATTCATCGTCAAGAGCTATGGCAAGAAGGGCCAAGATGTGGTGGATAAGAACTATGCAGCCGTTGACCGCGGTGGAGAGTTCAAGCAGCTCACCGTTGACCCCGCATGGGCTACGCTCGCTGATGATGCTGCTGTGGCTAACAATGACCCCGCATTCATCAACGACATCGTGCGCCCCATCAACGCTCAAGACGGCGACCTCCTCAAGGTGTCACACTTTGAGGCTATCCCCGATGGCACCTGGCAGCAAGGCACCGCTAAGTATGAGAAGCGCGGCGTTGCAGCTTTCGTGCCCGAATGGGATGCTGCCAACTGTATCCAGTGCAACAAGTGTGCCTATGTATGCCCCCACGCTGCTATCCGTCCGTTCGTGCTTGATGCTGATGAGATGGCAGCTGCTCCGTTTGCCGCCGAGCAGGCACTCCCGGCTATCGGTAAGACCTTTGCCGGTATGCACTTCGTTCAGGCCGTAGATGTGCTCGACTGTCTCGGCTGCGGCAACTGCGTCGATGTATGCCCCGGCAAGAAGGGCGTGAAGGCGCTTGCTATGAAGCCCCTCGAGACGCAGCTTGACGTGCAGAAGCAATGGGATTTCTGCACTGACCACGTTGCCACCAAGCAGTCTCTCGTTGACGTGCAGCAGAACGTCAAGAACAGCCAGTTTGCTACGCCTTACTTCGAATTCTCCGGTGCTTGCTCGGGCTGCGGCGAGACTCCTTATGTCAAGCTCATCAGCCAGCTCTTCGGCGACCACGAGATGGTGGCTAACGCTACCGGTTGCTCTTCGATATACTCCGGTTCGGTGCCCTCGACACCTTACACTACCGATGCTGCCGGCCACGGTCCCGCATGGGCTAACTCGCTCTTTGAGGACTTTGCCGAATTTGGCCTCGGCATGAAGATAGCTACCGAGAAGATCCAAAATCGTGTGGCAGACCTGATGCAGAAAGCTCTCACCTGTGACTGCTGCAGCGATGAGATCAAAGCCCTCGCTCAGCAATGGCTTGACAATCGTCACAGCGCCGGAGTCACCCGTGAGGTGGCTGACAAGCTCGTGCCTCTGTGCGAGGCTTGTGGCTGCGACCTCTGCAAGGCCATCCTTGAGCTGAAGGGCTACCTCGTGGCTCGCTCGCAATGGATTATCGCCGGCGACGGTGCCGCTTACGATATCGGCTTCGGCGGTCTTGACCATGTGCTGGCTTCAGGCAAGAACATCAATGTGATCGTTGTCGATACCGAGGTTTACTCCAACACCGGCGGCCAGGCGTCGAAGGCTACGCCTGTCGGCGCTATCGCCAAGTTTGCCGCTGCCGGCAAGCGCGTGCGCAAGAAAGACCTCGGCCTCATCGCTTCGACCTACGGCTATGTATATTGCGCCCAGATAGCTATGGGTGCCGACAATGCTCAGACCCTCAAGGCTATCCGCGAGGCTGAGGCTTACGACGGCCCCTCTATCATCATCGCCTACGCTCCCTGTATCAACCACGGCTTGAAGGCCGGTATGGGCAAGTCGCAGCAAGAGGAGGCGCGCGCCGTAGAATGTGGCTACTGGCACCTGTGGCGTTATAACCCCGCCCTCGAGGCCGAAGGCAAGAACCCCTTCACCCTCGACAGCAAAGAGCCTGACTGGGATAAGTTTGAAGACTTCCTCAAAGGCGAGGTGCGCTACGCTTCAGTGCTCAAGCAATATCCGTCGGAGGCTGCCGAGCTCTTCGCTGCCGCCAAGGCTAACGCTCAGTGGCGTTACAACAACTATCGCCGTCTCGCTCGTCAGCAGTGGGGCGTCGATCCTGACCAAGAATAAACCGTCTTTCAGGATATAGCTTAATCGCTTGAGGGCGTCGTGCTTTGGCATGGCGCCCTCTTGCTTCGTGGGCTAATCAGCCTAATCGCCCCGGCGGAGCTATAATTTAGAATAATTATAAATAATGCTGCTTGGCGAATACTATTTTTTTGTATCTTTGCACTTGTTTTGTAATACGTAGTTAATCCATATACTATGCGCTTATCCGAACTGCACACAGGCGATACTGCCATAATAGTTAAAATACTGGGTCACGGCGCTTTCCGTAAGCGTGTCATAGAGATGGGCTTTGTCAAAGGCCGCAGACTCACCGTGTTGCTCCAAGCGCCGCTAAAGGATCCTATTAAATACTCATTGATGGGCTATGAGGTGTCGCTACGCGCCTCCGAGGCTGATATGATAGAGGTGGTGAAGGCTGACGATGTCGATGCCGCCGCCGATGTGCCGGCGGTTGATGTAGCCGAGGCGCAGCCTCTGACGGCTGCCGATGCTGTCGCTGCCGATGCCGAGAGCTCTATGAGCCAGGCGGCGCGCGCTGACCGCGAGCACCATATCATCAATGTGGCGCTTATCGGCAACCCTAATTGTGGCAAGACCTCACTATTTAATATCGCTTCGGGCTCGCGCGAGCACGTGGGCAATTACAGCGGCGTCACCGTCGATTTCAAGACCGGGCATTTTGAGCACGCCGGATATAAGTTCAACATCGTGGATTTGCCGGGCACATATTCGCTCTCGGCCTATTCGCCTGAGGAGCTGTATGTGCGGCGATATCTGCACGACTACACCCCCGATGTGATTATCAACGTGGTTGATGCTTCCAATATTGAGCGTAATTTATATCTTACCACCGAATTGATAGATATGGACCGCTCGATGGTGATGGCTCTGAATATGTATGATGAGCTGCGGGCCTCGGGTGCCAAGCTCGATATTGACTCGCTGGGCGCCATGATAGGCGTGCCTATGGTGCCGGTGGTGTCCAAGACCGGCGAGGGCGTGGATAAGCTCTTTGACACTATTATCGATGTGTATGAAGGCACGGAGCGCACCGTAAGGCATATCCACGTGAACCTCGGCGCCGAGATTGAGGCGGCGCTGCGCCGTCTCGTTGATGCTTTCAAGGCCGACCCTAAGCTGGAGCATCATTTCTCGCCCCGATACCTTGCCATCAAGTTTTTGGAGCGCGACAGCGAGGTGGAGACAATAGTGAGCCATGCCCGGGGATATGCACAGATGAGCGTGCTGCGCGACCGTCTGCGCAGCCGCATCGAGAGTGTCCACGACGAAGATGTGTCATCGATAATCGCGGCCGAGAAGTATGGCTTCATTGCCGGCGCGCTTGCCGAGACCTTCACCGAGGGCAAGAATAAGACTCACGCCACCACGCATCGCATCGATGCGCTCGTGACCAACAGGATGGTGGGCTTCCCGCTGTTTTTCCTGATAATGTTTTTCATCTTTTGGGCCACGTTCTTCTTCGGGCAATACCCGATGGATTGGATTGACACTCTCGTGGGGTGGCTCTCCGGCGTGGCTCGCGAGGCCTTGCCTGCGGGTCCGGTCAAAGACCTCATCGTAGATGGCATCATCGGTGGCGTGGGCGGTGTCATAGTGTTCTTGCCCAATATCCTTATCTTGTACTTCTGCATCTCGTTTATGGAGGACTCGGGCTATATGTCGCGCGCGGCCTTTATTATGGACAAGGTGATGCACAAGGTGGGGCTTCACGGCAAGTCGTTCATACCGCTGGTGATGGGCTTTGGCTGCAATGTGCCGGCGGTGATGGCTTCGCGCACCATAGAGAGTCGGTCGTCGCGCATTATCACCATTTTGATCAATCCGTTTATGTCGTGCTCGGCGCGTCTGCCCATCTATGTGCTTTTGGTCTCCACGTTCTTCTCCGGCCATGCCGCTGTGGCGTTTATGGGCCTGTATTTCGGCGGCATCGTGGTGGCGGTGGTCACGGCGCGTCTGCTGCGTCGCTTCCTGTTTAAGAAAGACGAGACGCCTTTTGTCATGGAGCTGCCGCCGTATCGCATACCCACGCTCAAGGCTTCGGTGCGCCACACATGGGCCAAGGGCGAGCAGTATCTTAAGAAGATGGGCGGCATCATCTTGCTGGCGTCAATCGTGGTGTGGGCGCTCAATTACTTCCCGCTGAGCAGCCACGACAGCAAGGATAGTGACTCTTATCTGGAGATGATGGGCAAGGCTGTCAATCCGGCTATGGAGCCACTGGGCTTTACATGGCGCGGCTCGGTAGCTGCCATTGCGGGCATCCCCGCCAAGGAGATTGTGGTCTCGACGCTCGGTGTGCTCTATGCCGGCGACGAGGACGTAGAGGCTGCGAGCCTGAGCAGCCGCCTTACGGAGCCGCGTCCCGAGACCGGCAAGCCCGACTTCACTCCGGCATCGGCTTTGAGCATGATGGTGTTCTTGCTGCTGTATTGTCCGTGCATGGCTACTATCACGGCCATAGCGCGCGAGACCGGCACATGGCGGTGGGCGGCGTTCAGCGTGGTGTACAACACGGCGGTGGCGTGGCTCGTGGCTTTTGCCACATATCGCGTGGCCCTGTTGGTGCTGTGATGCTGTGATGCTCTGATATGTGATGCGCTCTGACATATTATGTAGGTGCGGTGTTGCTTCTTTGGCTGAAAAGTAGTATCTTTGCCTAAAACTGACAGAGCTTACAGCTGATGGATACCATTATAGTCATAGGGGCAGGGCCTGCGGGGCTGACGGCGGCGCAAGAGTTATTGCGGCGCAAGGGCGATATGTCGCAGATGCGGGTGATTGTGGCGGAGGCGTCAGCGCGCGTGGGCGGATTGTCGCAGACGGTGGAATATAAGGGCAATCGCATCGATATCGGCGGCCATCGCTTTTTCAGTAAGAGCGAGCGTGTGAAGAGCCGCTGGGCCGAGATGCTGCCTCGCCAGGCTGACGGCGCCGACCCTGATGCTGCCGATGACGTGATGCTGCGACGCAGCCGTCTGTCGCGCATCTATTTCTTGCGCAAATTTTTTGACTATCCGATATCGCTGCGATGGCAGACCTTTGCGCGTCTGGGCGTCAGGCGCACTTTTGCTGCCGGCTGTGGCTATATAGCAGCCTGTGTGGCCAAGCGCCCCGAGCGGTCGCTTGAGGATTTCTATATCAATCGTTTCGGCCGGCCGCTATACAGTATGTTTTTTGAGGACTACACGCGCAAGGTGTGGGGGCTGCATCCGTCGCAGCTCGGCGCCGATTGGGGCGCTCAGCGCGTCAAGGGGCTGTCAATCACGGCCATCGTGCGCGACATGCTGGCAAAGGCGGTGCATCGCCGGCCACGCACCGTAGAGACCTCGCTTATCGAGGAGTTTGATTACCCCAAGTATGGTCCGGGGCAGATGTGGCAGCGCGTGGCTGATGAGATAGCTGAGCGCGGCGGCGAGATACTCTACGGCGCGCGTGTCAGCGGCATACATCTGCGCGAAGGCGCCGTGAGCGCTGTCACGATGACTATGGCCGATGGCAGCTGCCGGCGCATCGAGGCCGATGCGGTATTCTCCTCCATGCCTTTGAATGAGCTGGTGGCGGCCTTTGACAGCGAGGCGGTGCCTCAGAGCGTGAGCGCCATAGCGCGCGAGCTGCCGTATCGCGATTTCATCACCGTGGGCTTGCTTGTCAGAGGCCGATGCGTCTTGCCTGACAATTGGATCTATGTGCAGGAGCGCGACGTGAGGGTAGGGCGCTTGCAGGTGTTCAATAATTGGTCGCCATATATGGTGGCATCGCCGGCCGACACCACATGGCTCGGCCTGGAGTATTTCTGCAGCGAGGGCGATGAGTTATGGACCATGAGCGATGCCGCCTTTAAGGCGATGGCTGTAGAAGAGCTCTCGCGCATAGGCCTGCTGAAGCCTGACGAGGTGATCGATGCCGTGCGCATCAATATGCCTAAAGCCTATCCGGCTTATCACGGCGCATATTATAAGCTGCCTGAGCTGAGGCGCTGGCTCGACAGTGTGCCCAACCTCTATTGCATAGGGCGCAACGGCCAGCATCGATACAACAACATGGACCACTCTATGCTCACCGCTATGACGGCCGTAGATGTGTATCTTAGCGGCGAGTCTGACCGCAGCGCCATCTGGAGCGTAAACACTGAAAATGAGTATCACGAAGGAAAATAGACTGCTTGCGGCCGTGCTGTGTGTCATAGCCATTTATGGCATGGCAGATATGGCGAGCCGATATATCTGGGCCTACTGGGGTGTGCTGGGCGGCGGGCCTGACCGTATAGGCTATATGGCGGCGGCTGACCATGTGTTCAGCCGGCTTGCCGATATATGGCGCACCCCGGTGTATCCTATGATTATGAAGGTGACGCAGGTGGTGTGTGGCGCCTGGTGGCAGTCGGCGCTTATGACGCTGCAGTGGGCCTTGCTCATAGTGTCGGCAGCCTATCTGTGGCGTATATGCCGCATGATGGGTGTGCGTATGGCGGTCACTGCGGCGGCGACGCTGCTCTATGGCCTGTCGCCCTGTGTCAATGAATACTGCCATTGTATGCTTGCCGAGGCGTGGAGCCTGGCGGTGATGATATTCTTGATATATCATATATTGCGATTTAATAGAGAGCGCGTGTGGCGCCACGCTGTGGCGGCCTCGGCGCTGCTCGTGGTGCTGACCTTCCTCAAGCCCGTGTTTGTGTTTATGATACCCATCATGGCTGTGGTGTGGGGATATATGGTGTGGCGCAGCCGGCAGGGCCGCAGCCCGGCGTGCGTGGCGCTTGTGGTGACGATGGCGGTGGGCGGCGCCGGCTGGCTATACAGCGGCGCGGTGAAGGACCTCCTCGGGGTGCGCACCATGACGCTTGCCACCATCTCCAATGCCAATATCATTATGGGCATCAACAGCGTGTGGCAGCCATCAGAGATTACTGACCCGGAGGTCAAGGCGCTGTGGCAGCGTGTGGTCGCCGACAATGGCTTTGACCCCAACGACGGCACTTTTGACACCACCACGGGCTATCGCATGGTGGAGGCTGCCATTGCCGCCGGCATCTTGCCTGAATATTATGCACAGATGCAGCAGTGCAGTCGTCGCCACCGCGATCTGATGCTGCGAGCTTATCTGCACAATGCTGCTGCTTATTGCACCAATAGCATGGCGGCCTCAGGCGAGCCCTCGGCCTATCGGCGTGTGGCCGAGGCGGTGTCGCCGCCGTTGTGGCTCGCGCTACTCGTTGTAGTGGCGTATGCCGTGGCTGTGGCTGCCACGATGGTGTGTCGGCGGCGCCTCATGGGCGAGTATCTGCTGCTCGTGGCTGTGCCGCTGAGCATGGCGCTGATTACTATTACAGGGTCAATGGACGATTACGGGCGCTTGATGGCGCCGGCATATCCGTGTCTCGCGGTCATCGCGGCGCGTGGGGTGAGCGCGCTGATGCAGAGCCGCCGGGCGTCAGAGCATGATAGATAACTATTTCAAACTATATGATATGGAGAGCAAGACGATGGGGCGTGTAATGGTAGTGGTGACGATGGTGATGTCAGCGCTGATGGTGGGCTGCGGCGGCGCGGGCTCCACGCTGGAGCGTGCTGAGGCGGTGATAGACTCGATGCCTGACTCGGCGCTGGCGCTGCTGTCAACGC
>JBJEDF010000035.1:0-2022 GCA_051871765.1 Muribaculaceae bacterium | reverse complement strand
CTTATCTACCATATAGTAAGTCTGCTGCTGGCCATTATAATCCACTATCAAGTCATATTCACCGCTGATAGCCGGCATAAGTCGTGACAATAAATAGCCTGAAGCTGCTTTGCTGAAAATGGTGACACATAGCCTCAAGAGCGTGCCGGCAAAGAGAGCAAGCTTGCCATGACGTATCAAATAACCGAGACCTCCGATGTGGCCTACGGCATCAAGGGTGTCATCGGTGATGATCGTGACGTCGCCGGGGATAAAGTCGGCGTAAGGACCGCGGCGCTTGGACACCAACAGCAAGCTCACATCATAGGCGTTGCGGTCAAAAGCATTGAGTAGGCTGACCAGGCTTTTTGCCACGCCACCGCTGTCAAGAACTCCGAGAATAAACAATACCCGCTTCCTCATAGTTTGCTGATGGCGTTGATGGCCCTTTCAGGTGAAAAGAACTTAACACGCTCTTTGCCGGCTTGAGCGTAGCGCTGTCGCAGTGCAGCATCGCTAAATAGGGTGGTTACGGCTCTGAAGATGCTTTCGTCATCGTGGTCGCAAAGCAGGCCATATCTGTTGTTGTCGAGAATCTCGCAGGGACCGGCAGTCTTGGTTGATATCACCGGCACACCCAATGCCATAGCTTCGCATAATACCAAGCTGAAGCCCTCATATCCCGAAGTGCTTAGCAGCATATCAGCACTCTTGATATATGGATAAGGATTGCGCACATAGCCCACAAACTCCACATAGTCAGCAACGCCCATCTTAAGGCACTGCGTTTGCAAGTCATCGCGCAACTCGCCATCGCCGATGATCTGTATCTTGGCCGGAATATGATGCTCTTTGAACTTGACAGCGAGGCTGACTACGCGGTCTAAACGCTTCTGATATGTCAGACGACCGCATACGGCGATGGTGAAGCAATTGTTAGAGATGATTTTCTTGCTCGCCATGTCGGCAATCTTGTCAGTGTCAATGGGATTGTATATGGTGATTACGTTAGAGGTGACATCAGCAAAGCGCCGTTTGAATGCCTGAGCCGCATCGTTGGAGACGCATATCACGGCAGTCATACTATTATATGCATTGACCTCTTCGGCCTCGTTGCTGTACACCGCCGTTTCATATCTGAAAGTGTCCAGGTCGCAGTGCACCCAGCTGTAATTTCTGTCGGCAATATTTGTAATCATCGCATGGCATTTTGCCGGGATGCCCTCCATAGCGCTTATAGCCACATCGTAGTGCTTGCCGGCTAAAACCGTCTCCATACGCCGCCTCAATAAGAAGTGTCGGCCCAAACGGCGCGATGCCGCCAATGCCATCTTGTAGCCCGGAGTGTATCCACGCCAAGCCGTGAGCACATTGACGCCGGAGGGCACCTCGTTAATGAGCACGCCGCCGCCGGCGACTTGCAGCATATCCACACAGCACTCGCCATAATCGAGGTGGCGCAGTATGTCAATGAGCACACGCTCGGCGCCGCCGCCATTGAGAGGCCCTGTGATGAAAAGTATTTTTTTCATCTCTTAAATTTTAACGTCATGGCGCCATATATTAGATGGGGGCTTGTCGTGCGGAGCACAAATTTTAGCACGCGAGAGATATGCATATTGTCAATATGATTTATGGCACGCCGATAGATAGTCATGCTGCATATCGCTGCTATCTCGGCAAGACGCTGTTTGCCGCTGAGGTCATTGCTCTTGTGGAAAAGATTGATAATACCCCACAGGATGTGCTCAAACGCCACCTGATATGCTTTGTCCGTCATTCGGGGTAGTGTGTTATCAATGCTTTCGCTTATCTTGCTTATGGTGTAGCTGATATTCTTGTGAGCGCGTGTCGTCCCCGAACCATTATGCTTGACATAATGGTATGTGGCCACTGAGATTAAAGCTATTGAGCTAATGTAGCTGAAGTATTGCAGATTAAACACTAAATCTTCAGCATACGATATCTTAGGGTCAAAGCGTAGCCCGTGCCGCATGATGATGCTGCGATCATATATCTTGTCGCAAGGCGATGAGAGAAGGT
>JBJEDF010000034.1:0-42953 GCA_051871765.1 Muribaculaceae bacterium | reverse complement strand
AACCTTGACCGCACCTTCTGGATAGTGGTGATTTTTGCATACTATATATTGGCCACGCTGATGCCTATTGACAAGGTGATAGGGCGTTTCTATCCGATCTTCGGCGTGGTGCTGCTATTTATGGCCGTGGCCTTGCTGGTGATACTGCTGTTCGGCGGGCATGACATACCGGTGGGCTTTGACGAGGGGCTGGCGAGCCGCTATGGCGATGATGCTCATCCGGTGTTCCCGATGATGTTTGTGAGCATCGCTTGCGGAGCCATCTCCGGCTTTCATGCCACACAATCGCCGATGATGGCGCGCTGCTTGCAGAATGAGCGGCTCGCGCGGCCGGTGTTTTTCGGCGCCATGGTGGCCGAGGGCTTTGTGGCGCTGATATGGGCCGCCGCCGCTATCGCCTTTACCGGCGGCTATGCCGAGCTGAAGGCCTTCTTTGCCGATGGCGGCACGCCGGGTGCTCTGGTCAATAATATATCCATGACGTGGCTTGGCGGCTTGGGCGGCGTGTTAGCATTGCTTGGCGTGGTGGCCGCCCCGATCACCACGGGCGACACCGCCTTGCGCTCGGCGCGCCTCATTGCCGCCGATATGCTCAAGGTGAGCCAGAAGACGCTGGTGCGCCGCCTCGCTGTGTCGATACCGCTGTTTGGCTTGGCCTTTGTGGTGATGATGATTGACTTCAATGTGCTGTGGCGCTACTTCGCTTGGTGCAATCAGACCCTGGCCATGTTTACCCTATGGGCTGCGAGCGTGTATCTTGCGCGCCACCATAAGGCATATATCATCACCCTCATACCCGCGCTGTTTATGACTATGACGTGCCTCACATACCTGCTCTTTGCTCGCAACCCCGAGGGATTAGGCCTCGACTATAATGTGGCAATCATCGTGGCGGGGTGCGTCACCGCCGTGTGCTTGACACTGTTTGTGAGGTATGTCGTAAGACTAAATGCCGGCGTTATTAAAGATGAAGTCAGATATTAAGACACTTGAATTATTAGCGCCGGCCAAGGACTATGACACCGCCGTGGCGGCCATACGCCATGGCGCCGATGCCGTATATATCGGAGGCCCGGCATTTGGCGCTCGCGCCGCTGCCGGCAACAGCATGGCCGACATAGCGCGGCTCTGTGACTATGCCCATCGCTTTGGGGTGAAGGTGTATGTGACGCTCAATACCATAATATATGACACTGAGCTGGCCGAGGTCAGAGCCTTGGTCAGCGAGTATTATCGCGTAGGCGTAGATGCCCTCATAGTGCAGGATATGGCGCTACTGCATATGGTGCTGCCGCCGATAGCGCTGCATGCCAGCACGCAGTGCGACACGCGCACGCCCGCCAAGGCCGCTATGCTTGCCGCCGCCGGCTTCTCGCAGATAGTGGTTGCGCGCGAGCTGTCGCTGACAGAGCTGCGCGATGTTGCCGCCGCCGCGCCATCAGTGGCGATAGAGGCTTTTGTGCATGGGGCGCTGTGTGTGTGCTACAGCGGCGATTGCCGGGCCAGCTATGTCACCACGGGGCGCAGCGCCAATCGCGGCGAGTGCGCGCAGATATGCCGATTGGCCTATGACCTCGTTGACAGGCAGGGTAGGGTCATCAGCGCCGCACGCCACTTCTTGTCGCTCAAAGATATGTGCCGTCTTGACCACCTGCAGGCGATGATTGATGCCGGAGTGTCGTCATTTAAGATAGAGGGGCGCCTCAAGGATGCCGCCTATGTGAAAAACGTGGTGGCGGCATACTCTCAGGCCCTCGATGCCATCGTTGCCGCCTCGGCGGGCCGATATGTGCGTGGCTCGTCAGGGCGCGTCGCTCATAATTTCGAGCCTGACGTGGCCAAGAGCTTCAATCGCGGCTTTACCGACTATTTCCTCACCGGTCAGCGCCGCCGGCCGGGCTCGTTAGCTAATCTCGCCACGCCCAAATGGGTGGGCGAGAGCATAGCCACAGTGCTTAGCCGTGCGGGCGAGCGTCTCGAGGTGAGATACCTCGGCAGCCGTCGCTTTGCCAACGGCGATGGCATAGGATACTTTGACACGCAAGGCCGCTTTTGCGGCGTGCGCATCAACCGCGCCGAGGCCGGCAGTGTGTTTCTCGCCCGGGAGGCGCCGGTGCCTAAAGGCGCAAAGCTATATCGCAATGCCGACAAAGAGTGGCTCGACACGCTGTCGCGCAGCGACGATGAGCGCCGCCTGAGGCTGGATATGGAGCTGCGCGCCATCGGTGGCAACAGAGGCATAGCCTTGAGGCTGCGCGATGAGCGTGGCAGCATGGCCGAGGTGGTGGAGTGGATGCCGCTGACGGCGGCCACCGCCGGCGGTCAGCAGCAGCAGCGCCGCCGTGTGCTGGAGCGCCTTGGCAACACTATCTATCGCGCCGGCACCATCGACGACCGTGTGGGCGACGTCTTTGTGGCCGCATCGGTGCTTACCGCCTTGCGCCGGCGCGCTCTGCAGAGCCTGGAGCGGTCCTCGCGGGCTACATACGCATACGACTATCGCCGCGCGGCATCGCCCGACTTGGTCACACCGCAGACCCTGACGAGCCATGACAATGTGGCCAACGCCGAGGCTGCGGCCTTTTATCGCGAGCATGGCACACGCGTCATCGAGCGTGCCATCGAGGTGGCTCAGCCGGCGACGGCCGCCGATGTCAGGGTGATGACCACACGCTATTGCCTGCGCCGCGAGATGGGCGCTTGTCTGCGCGACAAAGCCACGGCCGACGCATTGCCCCGCGAGCTGTATCTCAGAGCGCCCATAGGCGATTTCCGCCTCGACTTTGACTGCCGCAACTGCGAGATGCATCTGCTGAGGACCACCCGGTTGAAAGAGATACGCGACAAATAATCTAAGCTATTGTCAATCAATGAAATAAAACAATTGTTGCAAAAGCCGACAAAATTTGCTAATTTTGCAGACAAAACCATTTTTGTCCCCTTTAGTCAAACAATTATTAAACCAACTTTTCAGCACAATGAATAAAGCACGTATTCTTGTCACCGGAGGCACCGGATATATCGGCTCACACACCACCGTAGAGCTTATCAACGCCGGCTATGATGTGGTAATCATCGACAACTTGTCAAACTCTAACCGCGAGGTGCTCGATGGCATCGAGGCCATCACCGGTGTGCGCCCCGCCTTTGTAGAGGCTGACTGCACCGACGCTGTAGCCCTGCGCAAGCTCTTCGAGGACTATCCCGGCATCAAAGGCATCATCAACTTTGCCGCCAGCAAGGCCGTGGGCGAGTCTGTGCAAAAGCCCATACTGTACTATCGCAACAACCTCAACACGTTGATGAACCTGCTCGAGCTCATGCCCGAGTTTGGTGTCAAAGGCTTTGTCTTCTCCTCGTCGTGCACCGTCTATGGCGAGCCTGACGTCAACCCCGTGACAGAGGCGTCTCCCATCAAGAAGGCTACATCGCCTTACGGCAACACCAAGCAAATCAGCGAGGAGGTGATTAGCGACTTCGTGCGTTCGGGCGCTCCCATCTCTTCTATCATACTGCGCTATTTCAATCCCGTAGGCGCTCACCCCACGGCGCTCATCGGCGAGCTGCCCAACGGTGTGCCTCAAAATCTTATCCCCTATCTTACGCAGACCGCTATCGGCATACGCAAGGAGCTGAGCGTCTTTGGCGATGACTACAACACGCCCGATGGCTCATGTATCCGCGACTTCATCAATGTAGTAGATCTCGCCAAGGCCCATGTCATCGCCGTGGAGCGCCTCATCGAGGATAAGACAGAGACGCCTATCGAAATCTTCAACCTCGGCACCGGCACCGGCGTGTCAGTGCTGGAGCTTATCAACACCTTTGAGAGCGCCACAGGCGTCAAGGTGCCGCATAAGATTGTGGGCCGTCGCGAGGGCGACATCGAGAAGGTGTGGGCCAATCCCAAGCGCGCCAACGAGGTGCTCGGCTGGAAGGCTGAGACGCCGCTCGCTGACACTATGAAGTCGGCATGGAAGTGGCAGCTCGCCCTGCGTGAGCGCGGCATCATGTGATTTGTCTTCGCCTTATAATAAACACTGCTATTCTCATATCTCCTCTCTCCTCTTTTTTCACTATTGCACATAGATATCAGTTGAATAATATGCCATGAAATCACGAGCTTGTATCATAGCCGCGATGATGGCCGTGGCCTTTGGCGCCGCGGCGCTGACACCGCGCCAAGAGATAGCCGCAACGCCTGAGAAGGCCGGCGGCGTGTATTACGCCTACCCGGTGACCACCGTTGCGGTCACGCCCCCGCCGGCCGGCTTTGAGCCTTTCTATATCAGCCATTACGGGCGCCACGGTTCGCGTTACCTCATCAGCGATAACGACTATCAGTCGGTGATCGACGTGATGCGCCGGGCTGCCGAGGCCGGTGCGCTGACGTCTCTCGGCGACGATGTGCTCTGCCGGCTCGACTCGGTGTTTGTCGAGGCCCGGGGGCGCGGCGGCGAGCTCACACCGCTGGGCACACGGCAGCACAAAGCCATAGCCCACCGCATGATAGAGAATTATCCCGAGGTGTTTGCCGCCGATGCGCGTGTCACGGCATGCTCCACGGTGGTGATGCGCTGCGCTCACTCTATGTTTGCCTTCATCGAGGGCCTCAAGGAGGTCAATCCGGCGCTGGAGGTGCCGCGCGAGTCAAGCAATCGCAATATGCACTTCCTCAATTATCATAGCGACGAGTCGGGCAAATACAGCAGCGACAAAGGCCCGTGGTATCAAGACTATAAGCGCTTTCAGCGCGCCAAGGTCAATCCCGAGCGATTGATGAGCCTGCTTTTTGCCGATGCCGAATATCTGCGCCGCTATGTCGATCAGGAGGCTCTGATGTGGGGCCTATATTGGGTGGCTGTGGATATGCAGAATATGGAGACCCGCGTCGGCTTCTTTGACATATTCACCGCCGATGAGCTTGCCGACCTGTGGGAGGTGATTAACTTCAGCTTCTATGCCACCAATTCGTCATATCCGCTTGCCCGGGGGCAGCACGTCATCAATTCGCGCAACCTGGTGGCCGACATCATCGCCCGCGCCGACAAGTGTATAGCCGACGGGGGCCACGGCGCTGCGCTGCGCTTTGGCCATGACGGCAACATAGTGCCGCTGACGGCCATCCTCGGCCTCGACGGCTGCTATGGCGCCGAGACCGAGCCTGAGCGTGTGGCGCAGGCGTGGGTCAGCTATAAGATATCGCCTATGGCCTCGAATGTGCAGATTGTGCTCTATCGCAACGCTGCCGGCGAGGTGATTGCCAAGGTGCTGCACAACGAGCGCGAGACAGCCGTGCCCGAGGTGGCCACGGATATGTTCCCATTCTATAAATGGGATGATTTAAGGACCTATTGGAGTAAGAAATAACGTGCACTGATGATACTGATGCCCAAGGCCAAGATCAACATTGGCCTCTACATACTGAGACGCCGCCCCGATGGCTACCACGATGTGGCCACGGTGATGGTGCCTATCGGCTGGACCGATGTGTTAGAGGTGGTGCCGAGCGCTGCGGGCGTCACCACGCTCACCATCAGCGGTCGCGCCGTGGATTGCCCCACCGAGAAAAACCTGGTGATGAATGCTTATCGCGCCCTCAAGGCGGTAGTGCCTCAATTGCCGCCGGCCGACATCTATCTGCATAAGATAGTGCCCGATGGCGCGGGGCTCGGCGGTGGCAGCGCCGATGCCGCTGCCACTGTAGTGGGGCTTAACGAGGTCTTTGACTTGGGCTTGAGCATAGAGCAAATGCAGGAGGTGGCTGCTACGGTGGGTGCTGACTGCCCATTCTTTGTGCGCAGCGCTCCGGCGCTGGCCACCGCCACGGGCACCACGCTCTCCGATGTCGCGGTGCCCGGCATCGCCGGTATGGCCATAACCGTGGCCAAGGCCAAGACTGAGAGCGTGCCTACGGCGCAAGCCTATGCCGGCGTGACGCCTTATGACCGCCCGGTGGCAGGGCTGCTGTCAGACCTGGCCCTGCACCCGAGGCTATGGAGCGCCCGCAATGTGTGCAATGACTTTGAGCCTCACATCATGCAGCTGCGCCCCGAGATACGCCGCGTCAAAGATGCTATGATGGCGGCCGGCGCCTGCTACGCCGCAATGTCGGGCTCCGGCGCCGCCGTGTATGGCTTGTTTGACGATATGGCGGCTGCGACAGCCGTGGCTGACACCTTGTCGCCGTGGTGCGACACGTGGTGTGGCAAGCTGTGACTTTTTAGGTGAAATCACCGCATTACCCGTGCGATAAATGCCGAAGTGTGCACTTTGGCAAAGTTTTTGTTGGGTATTTTGAAGACTAAAACGAATATGACTATGAGCAAAGAAGAATATCAAGGCGCCAAGGAGAATGAAGCTCCTACGACCGCTGCTGAAACAAAAGCTGCCGGTGACGAGCAGGCTGCAACAGACAACGCCCACGAGGCTGAGGCTGCAACAGACAATGCCTCTGACAATGTGACCGCCGATGCTGAGGCTGACAATATCAACCAACAGCTTGGCGAGCTGCAAAAGCAGCTTGACAAAGCGAAGAGCGAATACCTCTTCTTGATGGCCGAGTTTGACAATTATCGCAAGCGTGTGCTCCGCGAGAAGGCTGACATGCTCAAGAATGCCGCCGAGAAGACCTTGCTGGGTATTTTGCCGGTGGTAGATGACTTCGAGCGCGGCTTGGCGGCTACTGACAAAATCGCCGAGGACAATAGCGCCGCGCTGTCGCTGCGCGAGGGCATGACGCTGATTTACAATAAAGTCATCAAATACCTTGCTGACAACGGCGTCAAAGCCATGGAGTCAACAGGTGCCGCCTTTGATGCCGACCTCCACGAGGCCATCGCCATGGTTCCGGCTGCTACCGACGACCTCAAGGGCAAGGTGATTGACACCGTGCAAAAAGGCTATATGCTCAACGATAAAGTGCTGCGCCACGCCAAAGTGGCCGTTGGCGAATAATGATTAGTGTCGAGCAAGTGACGACACACTCACACAAATGATGTATCATTTATAAGTATGGAGAAGAGAGATTACTACGAGGTGCTTGGCGTGGAGAAGAACGCCACCGATGATGAGCTCAAGAAAGCATATCGCAAATTAGCGCTTAAATATCACCCCGACAGAAACCCCGGCGACAAGGAGGCTGAGGAGAAATTTAAGGAGGCTGCCGAGGCTTATGGTGTGCTCATCGACCATGATAAGCGCGCTCGTTACGACCAATTCGGCCACTCGATGGGCGGACAAGGCTATGGCGGCTTTAGCGGCGGCGGCATGAATATGGAGGACATCTTCTCGCAATTCGGCGACATCTTCAGCGGCTTTGGCGGCTTTGGCGGTTTCGGCCGTGGCAGCGGCGGCACCAGGCGTGCCGCCCAGCGCAAAGGCTCAGACCTGCGCATCCGTGTCAAGCTCACCTACGAGGAGATAGCCTCCGGCGTCAAGAAGACACTCAAGATACCCACCGCCGTGGCGTGCGAGAAGTGTCACGGCACAGGCGCAAAAGACGGCACGGCGATGAGCGAGTGCCCTACCTGTCATGGCGCCGGGCATGTGGTGCAGACGCGCAGCACGATATTAGGCACCATGCAGACTCAGAGCGTATGCCCCAACTGCGGCGGCTTGGGCAAGGTGATAAAGGAAAAGTGTCCGGCTTGCTCGGGCACCGGTATCACCAAGACCGAGCAGCAAGTGTCGTTTGACATACCGGCAGGTGTCGCCGACGGCATGACACTGAGCTTTGAAGGCAAGGGCAATGCGCCGGCTCATGGCGGCATCAACGGCGACCTCCTTGTGGTGATAGAGGAGGTTAAGCACCCCGAGCTCATACGCGATGGCGACGACGTGATCTACAATCTGATGATAGATATCCCCACGGCCATTATGGGCGGATCGGTAGAGGTGCCTATCATCGGCGGCCGTGCTAAAGTCAATATCGCAGCGGGCACGCAGCCCGGCACTATATTGCGACTGCGAGGCAAGGGATTTCCATCGGTGGATTATCGCGGTCGGTGTGGCGACCAGCTTATCAACGTCATGGTGTATATCCCCGAGAAGCTCTCCGCTTCGGAGAAGGTGGCTGTGTCGGCATTGTCGAAGTCGTCAAATTTCAAGCCCTCCAACAACGATCGCCAGCGCATCTTCTCGCGGCTTAAACACATTTTCGAGTAATCATACATGCCGATGAGGCATCTATGGTAGGTTGACACATAAAAAACTTGTTAAATAGCCCTGCAGTTGAGCCAAAATTCTTATCTTTGTATCGAATAATTATGATTACAAAAATAATAGACTCAACAAAGGCGGCTGCCCTGGGCCGATTGATTGACCAAGCGTCAAAGATAGTGATAGTGTGCCACACCATGCCCGATGGCGATGCCATAGGCTCTTCTCTGGCCATGTGGCATCTGTTGCGCGACCTGGGCAAGTCGGCCACGGTAATTATCCCGGATATGCTGCAGCCACAGCTGCGCAAGCTGCCCGGCGCTAAGGAAGCTATTGATGCGGTGAAGTACAGCGACTTCGCCAACACGCTCATATCGGAAGCCTCGCTGCTGATATGCCTCGATTTTAATAAGCCCGGTCGCGTGGGCAACCATCTGGCTTCGGCTATCACCTCGTCAAGCCTGCCCAAGGCGCTCATTGACCACCATCTTGAGCCCGACGACTTCTGCGATGTCACCATCTCGCACCCCGAGCAGTCATCGACGTGTCTCCTGCTATATAGGGTGATATGCGCGCTGGGCTTGCACGATAGCATCACCAAGACCATAGCCACCTGTCTGCTCGCCGGCATGATGACAGACACCGGCAATTTTGCCTACAACTGCGACGACCCGGAGGCTTACATCGTGGTGGCTGACCTCGTAAGGCTCGGCGCCTCTAAGGCTGACCTATACACGCTGCTCTTTGACACTTGGAGCGCAAACCGCATTAAGCTCAACGGCTATGCCTTGTCGCGCCGAATGGAGGTCTTTGCCGACGAAAATGCCGCTCTCATCACCCTCACGCGCGATGAGCTTAACCGCTTCAGATACACTAAGGGCGACACCGAGGGCCTCGTCAACAGACCGCTGGCCATACCCGAAGTCAAATACTCCTGCTTCCTACGCGAGGAAGACGGATATGTCAAGGTCTCGATGCGATCGGTGGGCTCTTACGATGTGAGTGCCCTCTGCCACGATTATTTCGGCGGAGGTGGACATCTCAACGCCGCCGGCGGCGAGTTTAAGGGCTCTCTATCCGAGGCAGCAGACCTCTTTCGCACTCTCGTAAAAAACAAAACTATAAAAAAATGAAATCACCACTTCTGCGCTACAACATATATGCACCGATGCTCGCTCTGGCTTTAGTCGGCGCCCTCGCCTCTTCGTGCTCTGACGGCAAGACCTATGCCGATCTGCTCACCGACGAGAACCAATACGTCAACACATACCTCGCTGACCATCACGTCATCAACGAGATACCGGCCGACACTGTCTTTGAGACCGGGCTTGACCACCCCGACAACCCGGAAGATGCACCCTTCTATCGTATGGACAACGATGGCCAGATATATATGCAGGTGCTCGACCCCGGCTCCGTTGACGACCCCGAGATGCGTGCCAAGACCGATGAGCTGCTTTACTTCAGATACATAAGGTATAATCTCAAATATTACCTCGGCATTAGTGAGACCACCGGCGAGCCTGTCTTCGGCCAGTCATCGGGCAATGTGCAGGATATGAGCATCGAGGGCTTCTCCTTCAGATACGGCAACTACACCCTGGCCAGCTCCACGCAGTGGGGCACGGGCATACAGCTGCCGCTGATGTATCTGCCTGTGGATTGCGTGGTCAACATCATCATCAAGTCGCAGTATGGCTTTACTGATGAGACCGCCGATGTGATGCCATATATGTTCAACATACGCTATTACCGACCAAAAATCTAAACCATCTCTCTCTCCATATTCTATAAGACACATCATTTTCAAGCTATGTCACTCATTAAGTCAATATCCGGCATTCGCGGCACCATAGGTGGCGCTCCCGGCAATGGTCTCACGCCGCTCGACGTGGTGAAATTTACAGCCGCTTACGCAACGTTTATACGCTCTACCACGACCAAAAAGTCAAATACCATAGTCGTGGGGCGCGATGCTCGCCTCTCGGGAGGCATGGTGCGCGACCTCGTGGCGGGCACCCTCTGTGGCATGGGCTTTGACGTCTGTGACATAGGCTTGGCATCGACACCCACCACCGAGATGGCTGTCACCTCCGAGGGCGCTTGCGGCGGCCTCATCCTCACCGCCTCGCATAATCCCCTGCAGTGGAACGCCCTCAAGCTCCTCAACGAGCGCGGCGAGTTTCTCAGTGATGCCGAGGGCAAGCAGGTGCTCGCCCTCGCCGATAACGAAGACTTCTCCTTTGCCGAGGTGACTGACCTCGGTCATGTATATACCAATACTACGTGCAACCGCCATCACATCGACAGTGTCCTCGCTCTTGACCTCGTAGATGTAGAGGCTATCAAGGCTGCCAATCTCACGGTGGCTGTCGATGCCGTCAACTCAGTGGGTGGTGTGGTGATACCGCAGCTGCTGCGCGCTCTCGGCGTCAGCAAAATCATCGAGCTCAACTGCGAGCCTACCGGACACTTTGCCCATACGCCCGAGCCTATACCCGAAAACCTCACCGACATATCGGCGCTTGTCAAGGAGTCGGGCGCCGACGTGGGCTTTGTCGTTGACCCTGATGTTGACAGGTTGGCCATCGTATGCGATGGCGGAGCTATGTTTGGCGAGGAATACACCTTGGTGGCTGTCGCCGACTATGTGCTGCGCCACACACCGGGTGCCACCGTGAGCAACCTCAGCTCAAGCCGTGCGCTGCGCGACGTCACCGAGGCCCATGGCTGCTCATACACGGCAGCTGCCGTCGGCGAGGTCAATGTCACCACCGAGATGCGCCGCACCGGCGCCGTCATCGGCGGCGAGGGCAATGGCGGCGTCATCTATCCGGCGCTGCACTATGGCCGCGATGCTCTGGTGGGTGTAGCTCTGTTTCTGACGCTGCTCGCCAAGAGCGGCAAGAAGGTGAGCGAGCTGCGCAAGGACTATCCCGCCTACGAGATTTATAAGACTAAGATTACGCTCTCGCCCGAGATGGATGTCGATGCCATCCTTAATTCCGCCAAAGCGAAGTTTGCCGGCGAGCGCATCACCGATATCGATGGCGTGAAGATTGACTTTGATGACTCGTGGGTGCATCTGCGCAAGAGCAACACCGAGCCTATCATACGCATCTACGCCGAGGCTCACACCCTCGAGCTGGCCAAAGCCCAAGCCGACAGGGTGGCCGAGCTCCTGAGCTGAGCTTAACACATACATAGTGACTATTTAATAACACTCGTGGTTTCAATCAACAATCTATCAGTAGAGTTTAGCGCCAAATCGCTCTTTGACAACGTAAGCTATGTCATCAACGACAAGGACCGCATAGCCCTTGTGGGTAAAAACGGTGCCGGCAAATCCACTATGCTCAAAATCATAGCCGGATTGCAAAAGCCCACGTCGGGCTCGGTGGCCGTGCCCGCCGATGTCACTATAGGCTATTTGCCGCAGCAGATGCAGCTCAACGATGAGTTCACGGTGATTGAGGAGGTGCGCAAGGCTTTTGCTCACGTTGAGCAGATGCAGCGCCGCCTCGACGAGATGACGGCCGAGCTGTCTGAGCGCACTGACTATGACAGCGACAGCTATCACAACCTCATCGAGCGCATGACAGAGCTTACTGACCGATTGTCAATGATAAGCGGCGGCTCTTGCGAGGCCGAGATAGAGAAGACTCTCATAGGCCTGGGCTTTGTAAGAGACGATTTCCGGAGGCCCACGGCCGAGTTTAGCGGCGGTTGGCGCATGCGCATCGAGCTTGCCAAGCTGCTGTTGCGTCGCCCCGACGTGCTGCTGCTCGACGAGCCTACCAACCACCTCGATATCGAGTCAATACAATGGCTCGAGAATTTCCTCATCACCAAGGCCAAAGCCGTGGTGCTCGTAAGCCACGACCGCGCCTTCATCGACAATGTGACCCACCGCACCATCGAGATCTCGCTGGGCAAGATCTACGACTATAATGTCAACTACTCGCGATATGTGGTGCTCCACCGCGAGCGCATAGAGCAGCAGATGCGCGCTTACCAAAACCAGCAGAAGGAGATCGCCGACACCGAGGCTTTCATCGAGCGCTTCAGATATAAGGCCACCAAGGCCGTGCAGGTGCAGAGCCGCATGAAGCAATTGGCCAAGATTGAGCGTATCGAGGTTGACGAGGTTGACACCTCGCACCTCAATCTGCGCTTCCCGCCGGCGCCGCGCTCAGGCGACTTCCCCATCATTGCCGACAATGTGGGCAAGGCCTATGGCGACCACAGGGTCTTTGACGGCGCCACCTTCACCATCCGTCGCGGCGAGAAAGTGGCTTTTGTGGGCAAAAACGGCGAGGGCAAATCCACCCTTGTCAAGTGCATCATGGGAGAGATTCCTTTCACAGGCACACTCAAGATAGGCCATAATGTGAAGATAGGCTACTTCGCCCAAAACCAGGCCCGGCTGATGGATGAAGAGCTCACTGTCTTCGACACCATTGACCGCGTAGCCGTGGGCGACATACGCCTGAAGATACGCGACATATTGGGCGCATTTATGTTTGGCGGCGAGGCCTCTGACAAGAAAGTGAAAGTGCTCTCCGGCGGCGAGAAGACGCGCCTGGCCATGATAAAGCTATTGCTTGAGCCGGTCAACCTGCTTATCCTCGATGAGCCTACCAACCACCTCGACATGGCCACCAAGGATATCCTCAAGCAAGCGATTAAGGACTTCAACGGCACGGTGATTGTCGTCAGCCACGACCGCGAGTTTCTCGACGGCCTCGTGGAGAAGGTGTATGAATTTGGCGGCGGCAAGGTCAGAGAGTGTCTGGGCGGCATTTACGAGTTCCTCGAGAAGAAGCGCATAGCCTCGCTCAGCGAGCTGGAGCGCTCGCAGCAGCCGAGCGCCCCGGCGGCAAAGGCTCCGGCCAATGCCCCCGCAGACAAGACCCCGGCGGCCGAGGCGGCGCCCGCCAATCCCGGCAAGCTCTCCTATGCCGAGCAGCGCGAGCGCGACAAGGCCCTCAAGCGCGCGCAAAAGAAGGTGGCCGAGGCTGAGGCCGAGGTGGCCACGCGCGAGGCTGCCCTCGCGGCTATCGAGGCCGACATTGCTGCCGGCAACACCCCGCCCGACATTTACGATCGCCACGCCCAAGCCACTAAAGACCTGGAGAATGCTATGAGTGTGTGGGAGCTCGCCTCAGTGGAGGCTGATGACCTCGCCGCTCGCTACGCCAAAAAGTAATACTCGGGCTCAAATGCTCGGGCATCGTCACACCGGGATGGCGAGGATTGACACGTCGGCCTGAAACAGCAGCTTGTGGGCCAAGCCGGGATTGAAGATGCGCGAGAACACATTCTTCTTGCGGTTAGGCACCACGATTAGTGAGTAGTGATGCTCGCTGTTGAGGCGTTGCAGCTCTTCGATGGCATTTTTTGGCGAGATGGGCACCGTCTCAAATTCGTAGTCTTTGAAGTTGCGGCTGCAGTAGTCGGCCAGCGCCATCGCGGCGTTGTCGGCCTCGCGCTCGTTGAGGCGGCGCCGCTGCGTGATGTTGACGATGGTCACCTTTGATGCCGCATCGGGATATAAGCGATGCAGGGTGTCGATGGCGAGCATGTCGCTTTGGTCGAGATTGCTGAAGAAGAGTATTTGCTGCGGGGCGTCGGCGGCGCCGCTCTCTGCCGTCTCGGGCACGGTGAGCACCGAAAATCTACATTCGTCGAGCACCTCGGCGGTGACAGAGCCTATGAGGTCGCGCTCTTTGCGAGCCCACGAGCGCGTGGCCATCACCACTAAGAATGGCGGGTCGCTCTTGGCATAGTCCACGATAGCGTCTTCGGGCACTCCCTCCACAATCTTAAACGAGTATTGCACGGCGGGTATCAGCCCGGCTTTGATGTCGCCGTTGATGCGTTTTCTGAGCGCCTCCACGTTTTTGTTGATGTCGCCGATGATTTGGTTTACCGATACGTCATTGATGTCGTAGGTCAGATTGTTGGTCAGCTGCAGGTTGGCAGTGATGTGAGGTGCAAGGTAAGAGTGAAGCAGGACTATGGAGTGGCGGTGGCGCTTGGCGAGCCTGAAGCCGGAGACGATGGCCTTGTATGACAGCTCGCTGAAGTCAATGGGCACCAGCACGCAGTGCTTACGCTCGGCGCCGCCATCGCCACCGCTGGGCATAAAGATATCGGCATTCTCGATGATGCGCAGCGCCAGCGGCAGATCTTTCTCATCGATGCGCAGACGCACCCCCGACGACACCTCGGGCTGCTGTAGGTTGACGTTCTGGAGTGTCACGGCAATGCCCTCGCTCTCGAGCAGCGCTTTCACGGGCAAAGCTTTTTCGTAGGTGTGGATAGCAACAGTTATTAGACGAGACATAGGCCGGATTAAATAGTGGTGTGTGGTGAGGGGAGGGTGGATAGGAAATGTTGTTGACGTATATAATCAAAGTGGTGGCGCCTCAGTGGCGCGCTGAGTCTTAGTCTTGAGGGTGCAATGGGGTGGGCGATGCGTCGGGCTACGGGTGCTCCGCCGGCATAAATGGCAAAAGGCTTTCAAGCTGTGAGCTGACTGAAGGCGTAGCCCATGACTTGAAAACCTTTTGTGTGTGTGATGGTTGGTGCAAGTTAAGGGCTGTGCTTATTCCTTCTCTTGTTCCTGTAAAATTTCAACGGCCATATCGTAGATGGTAGAGTCATCGAGGACTACAATACCGCCATCGGGGCCCGGCTCAATGTGCACACCACAGTTCTTGCCAAAGTCGTAGTTGCTACCACCGAAATAGTTGCGCACAGTCTGAACTGTGGTGTTGAGTTTGTCTGCAATTTGGTGCATCGAGCCATCGGGCAAGCTGTCTTTGAGGCGACGCAGCTCGTTGAAAGTGATAGTTTTAGTCATGATGGTATATCAGTTTGAGTTAAACGTTTTTGTTGGGTTTGTATTCGCGTCACTAAATTATAACTAAAAAACCAAATGAGCAAACATTTTTGCAAAAAAATTAAATGTTTTGCAGCATATAGAGCAAAAACGTGGCTAAAACGGCCATTGTCGGGCCGTAACGCGCGGCTCAGAGGCCGAGATTGTGCGGCCTGTCGGACTGTCGCAGTGTGTCGTGCGGGCGGGGGTGGGGGGATGCGGCGCGGGGCGTCAAATCTTTTCGACATCGGTGGCGCGCACCCACGCGCGTGTCGAATTGTTGATTTTCACGTCATACCACATTGGCGACTCGGGGTCGTCAGGCGTAGCTATCGAGTCCACGATGACGATTTTGGTGCCCTCATGGATAGGCACCACCTTCTCATTGGCTTTGGCGGCGCGGGGCACTGAGTTGAGCATCGTGGTGGGCTCTGTCACCACTGCCTCGTCAGTGCGGCTGATGGCTGAGGCGCTGTCGTAGGCCACTACGGCCACATATATCGTGACAACGACCATGGCCAATCCGCCGAAGAAGCCTACCTTGCGCAGCGTCACGTTGCCGGCAAAGATGTACAGGGCCACGGCGCCCAAGAGCAGCATAAAGGCAATGATGGCGATGGCGGCCCAGCTGTCGGGTGTGGTGAGCCGCACTATGTTGCGGTGCAAGATGGTGAGGTATGATGTGTCGTCCTCCGGCTTGTCTTGTATGCGCTCATTGACAAAATCCAGGTTGACGCGAGCGTCTTCGTTGGAGGGGTCGATGCGCAGGGCGCGCTCATAGTTGATTACGGCGTGGCCCAAGTCGTTGGCGCGATAGTAAGCGTTGGCCAGGTTATAGTATGTGGTGGCGGTGCGGCCCTCGCGGCTCAGTGATTGCGTGTAGAGCGACACGGCGTCGCTATACTGTTCGTGGCTGTAAGCGGAGTCGGCCTGCTGAGCCAGCGTGGCGCCCTGGGCGCTGAAGGCTATCAGCGCTATGGCTATGTATGTGATTAGAGCTTTCATATCATTGAGTGTGTGGTGGAGTGGTGAGAGGGCCGATTACCCTTTGTGCTTGATTGAGTCCTCGATGTTTTTGATAGTAGCCACGGCCTGGCTGTAGATGTCGGCTACTTGCTGGTCAGAGTGGTCGGGTGTGAAACGCGCCATCTCACATTCGTCGAGTATGGCTATTGCCTGCTCAATGGTGGCCGCGTCAACGTTGCGGCGGCTCAGCTCGCTTGTGATGTTGTCGCGTATCAGCTGCGAGGGCGCTATGCTGAGCTTGTCGCCGATGTAGCCCTTGATAGCGGCGGCGAGAGCTTCGTAGAATTTGTCGTTGTCATGGGCGGCCATATGTCGGTGCGCTGCCTTGAGGCGCTTGGTGGCCTCGCGGTTAGCGCGAGCGAGGCGTTTGCCCTGCACATCGGCATTGAATTTCACGTGGCGACGATAAGCGATGACCGCCACAACCAGGGCAATGGTGGCCAGAGCCCACAGCATCCAATACCAGGCGGCAAAGAAGATGCGCGAGGTATCATCGCCGACGCCGGCGGGCGAGGGCTTGATGTGGCGTATGTCAGTCATGGAGGTGTCAATAGCCTTTTGCTCGGTGACTACCGATGTGTTGGCGCCCTTAGCCACATTGATGTTGTAAGCATCGGTCTGCAAGGACACATATTGGCGTGTCTCCGGGTTGAAAAACACAAACGGCGCGGCGGGGATGGTAAACTTGCCCACCTCCTGCGGCACGATGGTGTAGTCCACGCGGTAAGTGCCGGTGGCGGTGCTGCCCGAGCAGCCGGCGTTGATATCAGTCTTGGGCGTGTACTTGTCGATGCACGAGGGGAAGGCAATGTCAGGCTCTTTGAGATACTTGATGTTGCCCGAGCCTTTCACGATATACGAGTAAGTGGCGGCTTCGTTGGTGCGCAGCTGCTCCGGGGTGAGCTGTGTCTCCACGGTGAATTTGCCCACGGCGCCGTTAAAGCCGGCGGGCGCGGGCTGAGGCAGCGGCTCCACACGCAGCGTCACGGCGTTGCTGCTGGTGGTCATCTTGCGCTCGATAGGCTTGGCAGTGCGGAAGAAGCCCATGTTCACGGTCTCGTACTGCACATAGGTCACATCATATTTGCCGGAATTGACCGTCAGTGTGCCGCTCTTCTGCGGGAAGAGCAAGCAGCGCTTGAGCACCGCGGTGTGATAGTTTTGGCCGTTATAATTCTCGAGTTGGGTCTCGAAGCTCACGGGCAGCTCCTCTGAGAGGAAGCCCTCAAATGCCGGCTGCGTGGTGACCAGGAATGAGGAGATATCATATTTGGTATATACCTTGATGGTGGCGATCACCGCTTCTTGCTCATAGACGTGTGATTTTGAGAACGATACCCTCACAAACAGGTCGTTGGGCGAAATCTTGCCGGGCGTCTGTGTGGTGTAGTCATCGGCCTGCACCGAGGGGGCGGCATACTGTCCGTGGCCGCCGCCGGGAGCCTTGTCGGCCGGCAGTATCTGAAACGATGCCGATCCTGATGTCAGCTTCTTGCCGCCGCAGTTTACGCTCAGGGCCGGCACTTTCACCGTGCCGGGCGTGTCGGCCGTGTAAATAAAGGTGAAATCTACTGATGAGCTTTGCGATACCTGGCCGTTGATGATTTGAGTACTCGACATCGTGGAGACCGAGGGCCCGTAGCGCAGTGTGCAGCCCTCGAGGGTGGGGGCGCTCGGCGGGTTGGCCTCGCCATTGCTCAGACGATAAGTAATCTGAAATCTTCGGCCTTGCACCACATTCTGTGGCTGTATTAGCTTGAACGTGGCTTCGGCGTGGGCTATGCCTACAGCGATTACCGCTGCGACGATGGCTATTATGTAGCGTAGTCTTAACATGAACAGATGTTGATAATTGACTGCTGTAATTCTTTATGGTTGAGATAGGGGGTGGTATGAGCGGGTGAGAGCGGCAGCAGCGGCGTCACCAAGGCTTGTCGGTAGTGGGGCGTCCGGCGGGCATTTCCTGCTCTTTGACTTTGCGGCGCGTGGCGTTCTCTTTGTTTTGCATCGTTTGCAGTATTTGGTCAGCATTGTCAGTCATTTTGGGCTGCTGCTGCTGTTGCTGCTGCTGTTGCTGTTGCTGTTGCTGTTGCTGCTGTTGTTGCTGCTGTTGTTGCTCTTTGTCCTTTTGGTTCTGATCTTGGTTTTGGTTCTGGTTCTGGTTTTGGTTTTGCTCTTGCTCTTTGAGCTTTTCTTGGGCTATGCGCAGGTTCTGGCGCGTCTTGTGGTCGTTGGGACGTTTGCGCAGCGAGCCTTTGTACATAGCAACACTGCCCTTGAAATCGCTGTCGTTGAACAACATATTGCCCAGGTTATAGTAGGCCTTAGCCGTCAATGATGCATCGCGGTCAGTGGTAATGATGTCAGAAAAGAGCGTTTCCGCTGTCTTTCGCGGGTCATTTTTTTTGCCTTTGTTGTCATCAGAGGCAAGCTGGAGCAGCGTCACAGCCTTGTTGAATGTGGCGACGTCGCAGGCGGGATTTACGGCGAGGGCGTGCTCGTAGCATTGCAGTGCCTCGTGATATTTACCCTCATTGTATAGGGCATTGCCTTCTCTGATGTAGTTGCGCTCAGCCTTTGATGAAGGCACTTCGGCAAAGGCCGCCGATGCGGCCATGGCCATAAGCATTATTAATGATAACAGTCTTTTCATGCTCATTTGCTGAAGAAGTTGATATTTTTGAGCCAGCTGATTTTGCGCTCTACCACGATGATGTCTATCACGAGCAATATCAGCGCTATCCAGGCGAATACAGGGAATTGCTCGGCGCCGGCAGTGTAGTTGATGCGAGCGAATTCAGATTTCTGCAAGGTGTTGAGCTGGTCCTCAAGGCTTGAGAGCGCCGAGGTGGCCGCGCCGTTGACATAGATGCCGTTGCCGGCTTTTGCTATCTGCTGAGCCAATGCCTCGTTGAGAGTGGTGGTCACGAGCGTGCCGGTGGCGTCGCGCATATATTCGCCGGGCTTGCCATATACGGGTATAGGCGCTCCCTTAGCCGATCCGAGGCCTATGACGTCAATCTGTATGCCGTTGTCGGCGGCGAGTTTGGCGGTCTCTACGGCTTCGCCTTCATGGTCTTCTGAGTCTGTAATCAAGATGATGGCCTTGTGCACCTTGTCGTCGGCGGTGAATGCGTTCATTGACATCTTCAGCGCCTCGGCTATCGAGGTGCCTTGCGCGGTGATCATCGCCGGCGACAGCTCGCTCAGATACATCTTGGCGGAATAGAAGTCGGTGGTCAGCGGCAGCTGTGTCTTGGCCTCGCCGGCAAACACTATCAGGCCCACTTTGTCATCGCTGAGCTTGTCGATGAGCTTTTCGAGCAGCAGGCGGGCGCGGTCCAGGCGCGAGGTGCCGCCCGGGTCGTCGTTGCCGGAGGCGAGCATCGAGTTAGAGACGTCAAAGGCTACCATTATCTCGATGCCGGCGGTGGTGGTCTCTTGCTTGGCCGCGCCGGCGCGCGGGCGAGCTATCACGATGATGATGGAGGCGAGCGCCAGCAGCTGGATGGTGATTTTGATGGCCGGCTTATAGCGCGATACTTCGGGCATCAGATGCGCTATCACCTCGGCCTTGCCGAAACGGCGCAGCTTGCGGCGACGCGCTGCTCTTGCCATGAGGTATAGGCCGAAGAAGGCCGGCACGGCAAGCAGTATGTATAGGAGTATGGGGTGAGCAAAGTCAAACATATCGATTTCGAGAGTGGTGAGATGGTGATGACGCTTTGATGATATTATGGTATCTGACGCACTATGGCATATCTAAGGAGCAGTTCGAGGGCAAAGAGGCCGAGCGCCAGCCACGCCCACAGGGCGTAGTCGTCTTCGGTATGCGAGAAATGGCGCACGTCCATCTGCGTCTTTTCGAGGGCGTCGATTTCGGCAAAGACAGCTTCAAGTGTCTTATTGTCGGTGGCTCTGAAGTATTTGCCGCCGGTGTTGGAGGCTATGGTCTTGAGTGTGGCCTCGTCAATGACCACGGGCTGCGGCACAAACTCTATCTTGCCAAACATATTGCGGGTGGGGTAGGGCGCGTTGCCGTTGGTGCCCACGCCGATGGTGTAGATGCGCACCCCGAGCTCCTTAGCCACTTCGGAGGCCGTAATGGGCGCCACCACGCCGGTGTTGTTGGAGCCGTCGGTGAGCAAGATGATGCTTTTGCTTTTAGCTTTGCCCTCTTTGAGGCGGTTGAGCGAGGTGGCGATGCCGTCGCCTATGGCGGTGCCGTCTTCGAGCATCTCCATGTGTATGCCTTCAATATAGTTGAGGAGCTGGGCTCTATCCACTGTCATAGGCACGCCCGTGAGGCTCTCGCCGGCAAATATCACCAGGCCGATATTATCAGACTCGCGCCCTTGGATAAACTTGGCGGCTACGCTCTTGGCGGCGCCCATGCGGTCGGGCTTGAAGTCGCGAGCCAGCATACTCGACGACACGTCGATGGCCAGCACAATGTCAGTGCCTTCGGTAGAGGTGGTGCGCCAATTGTCCTTGAGCTGAGGCCGCGCCAGTATTATTATCAGGCAGCCTATGGTGGCGAGGCGCAGGCCGAAGACCACATGGCGCATGTACTGCCGCCATGTGCGCGGCATGTGGGCAAATGCCGAGGCCGACGAGATGCCCAGAGTGGGATGCGCTTTGCGCTGCTTGATGATGTAGTGCGCTATCAGCGGCGCATACAATATGAATAGATATAAATAATATGGGTGTGCGAATTGCATATTCTCTGTTTATGCTTTTTCGGTTGCTTTATCTTTAGTCTTATTGCCGTCGGCGCTCTTGGCGGCCTTTGTGTCGGCCTTTGTGTCGGCCTCGGCGTCTTGCGGCTCGGCGGGCTTGGTGTCTTCCACAAACTGTGATGCCGAGTTGAAGGCCTTGATATTGTCGTCGGGCAGAGGCCTTACCTTGGCAAACTTCACAAAGTCGGCAATCTCGAGTATCTGCTTCATCTGCTCGGCCGTCATGCGCGTCTCCTCATTGCTGCGTAGCGAGGCCAGTATCTGCGTTGACGACATTTCCAAGGCATTGATGGCAAAGCGACCCTCGAGGTATTGTCTGAGAATGTCGGTGAGCTGGGTGTAGAACTCTTTCTCATGGCCGTTCTCTGCCAATTTGCGCTCTCTCAGCTCACTCAGACGCTTGATAGCCAGCTCGTAGGGCGGCACGGGGCGCTGCTTGTGCACAATGATGGTGCCGTTTTTGCGGTATAGCAACAGCAGCACTACCGCCAAGCCTATAACCACCACGGCCAGGAGCACCCACAGCCACCAATCGGGTATCCAATCATACCACCGATAGTTGGCATCAACGACGCTCTCGAGCGGGTTGATGGTGGTGAGCGAGTCGAGCTCCACGGGCAGCACCTTGATGGTGAGGGCGTTGGTGGCAAAGGTGTCGCCATTGTTGACATACTCAAACGGCGGCAGCGTCATCACGCCGGGGTCAAAGGCCTGCACCAGCATATTGTAGCTCACGGTGGACACGCCATCGGTCGTTGTGGTGTCGGTGTTGACCTCGATGACATCTACCGAGAGGGTGTCGCATTTGATCAATTCGCCGCCTTTGGGGAGCGCGGTGAAGTAGCCTTTGCCGCTGCGGTCGGTGACTTCGACGCGCAGCATCGTCTGTGCGCCTTGCTCCATCACCGTAGAGTCTATAGAGGCTTTCAGGGTCACCGGCGCTGCCTGAGCCGTGGCAGCCGTGGCGATGATGATAGTCAGTAGGCTTAGTATTTTATATAGCCGTGTCATTGTGCCATGTTGTCTTAAATGGATAATACGATGCATTATCGCGTGCCGCGATTTTTGAATAGACCCATCAGGGCTTTAACATAGTCTTCGTCAGTGGCCACGCTCGCATAATCGACGTGGGCATAGCGCAGCGCCTCCGACATTTGTTGCTGGCGGTCATACCACCACTTGTCGTAGGCTTTGCGCACTCGCTTTGACGAGGTGTCAATCCAACGGATGTCGCCGCTCTCGAGGTCTTTGACTTTGAGGAGGCCTACGTCGGGCAATTTCTCATCGCGGCGGTCATACACCTGCAGCGCCATCACATCGTGCTTGTTGCGCGCTATCGACAGCGGCTTGCGGTAGTCATCTTCGGCGATAAAGTCGGATATCAGAAACATAGTGCAGCGCTTCTTCAGCGCGTCGGTAAAGTATCTGACGGCGCCGCCGATGTCGGTGCCTCTATTCTCCGGCTCAAAGTCGAGCAGCTCGCGTATGATGCACAGGATATGTTTCTTGCCCTTCTTGGGTGGGATAAACTTCTCTATCTTGTCAGTGAAGAATACGGCGCCGATTTTGTCGTTGTTTTGTATCGCCGAGAAGGCTATCGTAGCCGATATCTCGGCTATCATATCACGTTTCTCAGGGCCTACGGCGCCGAATTCACGGCTGCCGGAGACATCGACCAGCAGCATCACCGTCAGCTCGCGCTCTTCCTCATACACTTTCACGTATGGGCGATTGTGGCGGGCGGTTACGTTCCAGTCTATGTCGCGTATGTCGTCGCCATATTGGTATTCGCGCACCTCCGAAAACATCATGCCTCTGCCCTTGAAGGCCGAGTGATACTCGCCGGCAAAAATGTTCTGCGATAGGCCTCGAGACTTAATCTCGATTTTGCGAACTTTCTTTAGCAGCTCATTAGCATCCAAAACGTTAACAGTCAAATTAAGGTTGTACAATGACGATAGCTATCTCTCGCCTGACGCGCGCATCGGCATCGCCGGCACCGCCGGGGTTTCCGCCCCATGCCGCCCGGCAGCCACGACCGAGGCCTGCGTCAGCGCCTCAGGTCAAGGCACTTGTACCTTGTCGAGGATTTCGGTGATGATCTCGTCGGTGCTGATATTGTTGGCCTCGGCCTCGTAGGTCACGCCGATGCGGTGGCGCAGCACATCGTGAGCCACGGCGATGACATCTTCGGGGATGACGAAGCCGCGCTGATGCAAGAAGGCGTAGGCGCGTGCCGCGCGTGCCAGGCTGATAGAGGCACGCGGCGATGCTCCAAAGGCAATGATGCTCGTCAGGTCGTTGAGACCATAGTCGGCCGGGAAACGGGTGGCAAACACCAGATCCACGATGTAGCGCTCTATCTTCTCATCGACATAGATTTGCTCCACCACCTTCTGAGCCTCGATGATCTCTTGAGGCTTGAGCAGAGCCTCCACGCGGCGCTTCTCGTTGGATATGTTTTGGCGGATAATCACCTTCTCCTCGTCTTTGCTCGGGTAGCCGATGACCACCTTCATCAGGAAACGGTCAACCTGGGCTTCGGGCAGCGGGTAGGTGCCTTCTTGCTCGATCGGGTTTTGTGTGGCCATCACCAGGAAGGGCTCATCAAGGCCAAAGGTGTTGTCGCCGATGGTCACCTGGCGCTCCTGCATTGCTTCGAGCAGCGCGCTCTGCACTTTGGCCGGGGCGCGGTTGATTTCGTCAGCGAGCACGAAGTTGGCAAACACCGGACCCTTCTTTACCTCGAAGGTCTCGCGCTTGACGCTATACACCATGGTGCCCACGACATCGGCAGGCAGCAAGTCAGGCGTAAACTGGATGCGGCTGTATCGAGCATCGATAAGCTGTGCCAGTGTCTTTATGGCCAGTGTCTTGGCCAAGCCCGGCACGCCTTCGAGCAGTATGTGGCCATCGGCCAAAAGGGCTATGATAAGTGATTCTACAAGGTGTTTCTGACCCACGATGGTCTGATCCATGCCGTGAGTGATGAGGTTGATAAAGTCGCTCTTGCTTGCAACCAAGGCGTTAAGCTCGCGTATGTTTACTGTGTCGCTCATAAAAGTATTTAATTGCGTTGTGTTGTGATTGCGTATTGTATCGAATTATAGGCACTTTGCCCTTTCTGCTAAATGTTGGGCAAAATTACAACAACGCTCACAAAGTGCTGATAGATTAGTGTTAATTTAATCTATTAAGTATTTAGCTTATATAATCTTTAATGATTTTTAAGAGCGAAAAACACACCTTACCGCCGCCAGAAGCCCTTTGTCAGCAACACCAGCACGGTGAAGAGCTCCAGACGACCCACGAGCATCAAAAACGAGAGCACCCATTTGCCCACATCAGGCACTAATTCGTAGGAGCCGCCGTAGCCGGTGATGCCGGCCCCAAGGCCCACGTTGGAGATGCAGGAGAACGACGAGAAAAACGAGTCAATCAGCGGCATGCCTAAGGCTGTGAGCACCACACCCCCGGCAACCATCACCAGCACGTAGATGCACAGAAACGCTATCACGCGCGACACCAAGTCTGGGTTGACGACCTTGCCGTTGATGCGCACAGGCATCACAGCGTTGGGGTAAACGCAGCGGTGCATCTCATTGCGCACGTTCTTAACTAAAAACAGCACGCGGTCAACTTTGGCGCCGCCGCTGGTTGAGCCCGCACATGCACCGCAAAACATCAGCACAAACGTCAGCGACAGCACAAACGTGCCCCAGCTCTCAAAATTGGTGCATGTGTAGCCCGTGGAGGTGATCGTCGAGACGATCTGGAATATCGGGTTGATGGTCACATCCTCCCAGCTATGCACCTGCCCGTGCACGATGATGGATAAGGCAAAAAGCACATACGCCGCGCTGACGATGACCACATAGCCGCGAAACACATCGTTGCGCCAGATCGCGCCCCATGACCCGCTGATGGTCTTGATGATGAGGCTGAAATTCACTCCGCCCACAAACATAAACACCAGCACCACAAATTTCACATAGTTGGAGTCATACTCGGCGATGCTGTCGGCCTTCGTCGAGAAGCCGCCGGTGCTGATAGTGCCGAAGGCGTGGCATACGCTTTCAAACAAATTCATCGGCCCCAGCCACAGCAGAAACACCAGTATCATGGTCAGTATCAGGTACAGCAGCCACAGGCTCTTGGCGGTCTGGCTGATGCGTGGCCGCACCTTATCCACCGTGATGCCCGTGACCTCAGCATTGAACATATGCAGGCCGCCGGCGCTGTTGAGATGTGGAATGATGGCGAGCGTAAACAGTATGATACCCATGCCGCCTATCCACTGCATCATGGCGCGCCACAAGTGCACTCCGTGGCTCATGTGCTCTATGGTCTGAAGCACCGAGGCCCCGGTGGTGGTGAAGCCTGACATTGACTCAAAGAAGGCATCGCTGACGCTGATAGGCGTGGTGCAGAAGATAAACGGCATCATGCCAAACACCGAAAACACTACCCACACCAGCGAGGTGAGCAAAAACGAGTCGCGCTTGCCAAACGACCGATGATCCACCTTGACACCGCGAGCCAGCAACAGACCGGCGGCGAAGGTGGCGCAGGTGCATGATGTGAAGGCCACCCAGTCGGCTTCATCATAGATGACGCACGTGATCGTCGGAAACAGCATAAAAAAGGCCTCTATCATCAATAGCCAGCCTATTATGCGGGTTACCATCGGTATATTGAGCTTGCGGCGCATCATAGCTTTAGTGAGGTGACTGGTGGAGTGGGGGATTGGGGGGGATTAGCTGAATAGTTTCTCTATCTTGTGCAGCGAGCCGCTGAGGCAGAATACCAGCACATGGTCGCCGGGCAGCAGCTGCGTGTTGCCGCTGATGAGCATGCCCTTGCCGTTGCGTATCAGCCCGGCGAGCGTCATCTGCCGCGGTATCTTTATCTCGCGCACCAAGCCATGGGTGATTTTAGCGCCGGCTTTCACGTCGAGCTCGGCCACCTCGGCATCGCTCAGCGCCAAGCATTTGGCCGTCGAAGAGTCAGAGTCGAGCAGCAGCTGAAATATTGAGCTTGATGCTAACAGCTTCTTGTTGATGATGGTGCCGATATTGAGGTTCTCGGCTTGGGAGATAAATTGTAGGTTCTCGACTTCGGCCACCGTCTTCTTGACACCAAACTCCTTGGCTGTGAGACACGTCAGGATATTAGCCTCGGAGCTCTCTGACAGCGCCACAAAGGCGTCGGTGTCTTCGATGCCGGCCTCGATGAGGGTGTCGATGTCGCGGGCATCGCCGCGGAAGATCTCTGCCTCGGGGCATTTGGTGGGCAGCTTATGGCATGTGGCTTCGTCGCTGTCGATGATCTTGAATTTGAACCTGTCTTGTGCCATATTGGCCAGGCGTATGGCTATCTTGCTGCCGCCCATGATGAGCACGCGCTTGATGCGATGCTCTACCTTGCCGCAAAGGCTTATCAGCTCGCGCACATTATCGCGCGTGGTGGTGATATACAGTATGTCGCCCACCTCCATGCGGTCATCGCCGCGGGGGATGATGGTCTCATGGTTGCGCTTGATGGCTGACACGTGAAAGCGGTTGTTGGCCGAGGCAAACTCCTTGAGCTGCACGTTGCTCAGCGGTGCTCCCTCGCGCAGCTTCACTCCCACGAGGATGATTTCGCCGCCATGGAGCTCAAACCAGTGGCGTATCCACGAGTGGTTCAGAGCCGTGATGATCTCTTCGGCGGCGAGATACTCCGGGTATATCAGCCTATCCACGCCCATGCTCTTGACGGTGGCGCTGTTGGCCGGGTCCATAAACCCATAATGGTCAATACGCGCCACCGTGGTGCGGGCGCCCAAGGTCTTGGCTATCGAGCACGCCACGATATTATTGGCCTCGTAAGGGGTCACCGCGATAAATAGGTCGCAGGTGTTGACGCGGGCCTCGCGCAGCGTAGCAAAAGACATCGGATTGCCCACGAGCGTCATGATATTGTAGTTGGCATCGGGCCCGGCCAGTTTGCTCGGGTCGGTATCTACCAGCAGTATGTCTTGGTCTTCGTTGGACAGCAACTTGGCCAGGTGTGAGCCTACTTCGCCGGCTCCGGCAATGACGATACGCATTTAGGTGGGTGTGTTGGATGATACTACTACGTTTTCTTTGGCGCTGCTGCGGCGCTCGCCATGCAGCTGCATTATAGCCCGGTAGATGGCGTCGGCATCGATTGCACACAAGTGCTGCAGCTGCTGCGGTGTGCCCTGGGTCACAAACTTGTCGGGCAGCGCCAGGCGTCTGAGCGTGTCGCTCTGTGGCGCTTTGCCCTGCTCTGCGAGCCATTCGGCCACTACCGATCCTAATCCGCCGTGCACGGTGCCGTCTTCAACGGTGACGATGGGCATGCCGCACGCTGTGATTTCTTGCAGTATATCGGTGTCAAACGGTTTGATGAAGATGGCATCATATAGCGCCACCGACACTCCGTCGGCCTCTGCTCTCTCTGCTGCCTTTTGGGCCTCGTATGCCACGGGCCCTATGCTGATGACGGCCACATCACGGCCTCGCCGCAGACACTCGCCGCGGCCTATCGCCACCGAGTGCATCGGGCATCGCCAATCGATAAGTCGGCCTTTGCCGCGAGGATAGCGTATGGCAAAGGGCCCATGGTCGCCATCTTGCGCCGTGAAGAGCAGGTGGCGCAGATAATGCTCATCGCGTGGCGAGGATATTATCATATTGGGCACCGCGCGCAGGTAGGACATATCTAATGCGCCGTGGTGGGTCATGCCGTCTTCGCCCACAAGCCCCGCCCTGTCGATGCAGAAGGTCACCGGCAACCGCTGTATGGCCACATCGTGGATGATGTGGTCGTAGGCGCGCTGCAAGAAGCTTGAGTATATCGCCACATAGGGCCGCATGCCGTCTTTGGCTAATCCACCGGCAAAGGTCACCGCGTGGCCCTCTGAGATGCCCACGTCAAACACACGCTCCGGCATCGCCTCTTGCATTATCGACATCGAGGTGCCCGACGGCATCGCTGCCGTGATGCCCACGATCTTTTCGTTGGCGCCCGCCAACTCCACGAGGGTGTTGCCAAACACGTCTTGATATTTGGGCGGCTGCGGTGCCGTGGGCTTTTTGTCGGCCTCGCGCACACCGGTGGCCGGGTCAAAGCGCCCGGGAGCATGCCATGTGGTGGGGTCTGCCTCGGCAGGTGCATATCCCTTGCCCTTGATAGTGCGCAGGTGCAGCAAGCGCGGCCCGCGCATATCGCGTATGTCGCTGAGCACGCGCACTATGCGCTTCACATCGTGGCCGTCAAAGGGCCCGAAGTAGCGTATGTTGAGACCCTCAAAGATATTCTGCTGGCGGGTGATCAGCGACTTCAGCGAATTTGAAAATCGCAGTATGAAGCCACGATGGCGCTCGCTGATCAGCCCCATGCGCTTCAGTCCCTTGTACATCTTGTAGCGTATGTCATTGTAGCCCTTTGAGGCGGTCAGGTGAGCCAAGTGCGAGTTGAGCGACCCCACGTTATGGTCAATTGACATATCATTGTCGTTGAGCACTATCAGCAAGTTGTCAGGCATATTGGCGGCATTGTTGAGGCCTTCAAAGGCGAGGCCGCCGCTGATTGAGGCATCGCCGATGACAGCCACCACATTGCGCACGGGGCTCTCGCCTTGCAGACGCGACGCCACAGCCATGCCCAGCGCTGCCGATATCGAGTTGGAGGCATGACCGGCCGTGAACGTATCGTATTCGCTTTCCTCAGGATTGGGGAAGCCGCTGAGGCCGCCGAGCTTGCGATTGCTGCTGAACTTGTCGCGCCGCCCGGTCAGTATCTTGTGCACGTATGCCTGGTGACCCACGTCCCACACCAGGCGGTCGTAGGGCGTGTCAAACACATAGTGCAGCGCCACCGTCAGCTCCACTGCCCCCATGCTCGACGCAAAATGCCCGGGATTGACCGCTAACTCCTCGATCAGAAATTGGCGTATCTCACGGCACAGCTGCGGCAGCTGATTCACGCTCAGCCGACGCAGGTCGGCAGGCGTGTTGATGCCGGGCAGCAAGGGCTCGCTGAGGTCACTTTTTTGCGTTTTTGACATACTTCTTATATACAGGCACAAATATTATTATTGCAGAGGCTACGATCACAAAGGCCGTGTATAGCGTGAAGCGAGGTGTGCCTATGATAATCCACGACACCAACCCGGCCCACAGCAGACCCAGCAATACAAACCTGATGACTACAGATGCTTTCATATATTCGGCAAAATTACGCAAAATTTTTTCTACGGCCAAAATAGATTTTGCTTTGCCTCACTTTGCCTCACTCCAAATCATCAAACAGCGACCCCATGCCGCCGCTCTTAGGGCTTGATGCTGAGGCGCTATCGCCGCCGCCGGCTGTCGTCGCAGGCGTTATCATAGCCAGAAACTTATCCTCATCGATAATCTCTATGCCCAGCGATTGAGCCTTCTGGAGCTTGGCCGGACCCATATTCTCGCCGGCAAGCACATAGTCGGTCTTGCGCGATATCGAGCCGACGTTTTTGCCGCCGTGCTGCTCTATCATAGCTTTATATTGGTCGCGGCTATGCTTGGCAAAGACACCGCTGATGACAAAGGTCTTGCCGCCGAGCAGGTCGCTGCCCGGGGCGTCGGCCGGCTCCTCGGCCGCCATCTGCACGCCGGCGGCGCGCAGGCGCTCCACTATATCGCGGTTGATGTCGTTGCTAAAGTATTCGATGATGCTTTCGGCTATACGTGGCCCCACATCTTCGATGCCCTGAAGCTCGGTGGCGCTCATACTCATCAGCCTATCGATATTGCCGGCCACGCGAGCTATCTTCTTAGCTGTGGTCTCGCCCACATAGGGTATTGAGAGCGCAAAAATCACCCGGCCAAACGGCACTTGCGTGCTCGCACGGATGCCCTCGATGAGACGCTCGGCGCTGCGCGTGCCAAAGCCCTCGAGCGGCGCCACTTGCTCGGCGCGCAAGCTGTAAAGGTCGGCCACGTCGTTCACCAGCCCGCAGTCATACAGCAGCGCTGCCGTCTCGCTGCCCAGGCCATCGATGTTCATCATGCGGCGGCCCACAAAGTGCTCTATCCGCCCTATTATCTGTGGCGGGCAGGCATACTTGTTGGGGCACACCCATGCCGCCTCGCCCTCCACGCGCACCAGAGCCGTGCCGCAGGCGGGGCAGTGGCTCACAAAGGCCACTTCGCGAGCATCGCTGCGGCGGCTTGCCTTATCTACGCCCGTGATTTTGGGTATGATTTCACCTCCTTTCTCCACATACACCATGTCGTCATAATGAATGTCGAGGCCGTGGAGGATATCGGCATTGTGCAGCGAGGCGCGCTTCACGATGGTGCCCGAGAGCAGCACCGGCTCAAGGTTGGCCACCGGAGTGATGACGCCACTGCGACCCACGTCAAACGATACGCCGGTCAGTCGCGTCAAGGCCCGCTCCGGCGCGAATTTGTATGCCACGGCCCATCGCGGCGATTTGGCGGTGAAGCCCAGGTTGAGCTGCTGCTGCAGCGAGTCTATCTTGAACACCAACCCGTCGGTGGCTACGGGCAGCTCTTTGCGTGCCGTGTCCCAGTGTCGGATAAATGCATCTACCTCATCGATGGAGTGCAGCCGGGTCATCACCTCTGACACCTTAAATCCCCATCGGCGCGCTGCCTGCATATTGTCGTAGTGAGTATCGTAGGGCAGATTGTCGCCCAACAGATAATATAGGTATGCATCTAATCCGCGGCGCGACACTTCAGCCGGGCTCTGCAGCTTGATGGTGCCTGCAGCCGCGTTGCGCGGATTGGCAAACAGCGGCTCCTCGTTATACTCGCGCTCGGCGTTGAGCTTCTCGAAGGCCTGCCAGGGCATCACGATCTCGCCGCGGATCTCAAAGAAGTCGGGATAATCATCGCCCATAAGCGTCAGCGGTATCGAGCGTATCGTGCGCACATTGTCGGTCACCACATCGCCGCGTGTGCCATCGCCGCGTGTCACCGCTCGCACCAATTTGCCGTGCTCATAAATCAGCGAGATGCCCGTGCCGTCAAACTTTAATTCGCCCACCATGGTGGTGTCTTTACCCGCCAATGCGGCGCTCGACCGCTCTACCCATTGCTCCACTTCAGCCACCGAGTAGGTGTTGCCCAGCGACAGCATCTGATACACATGCTCGGCCTTCTTAAAGCCTTCGCTGAGGTCTGAGCCCACGCGGTGTGTGGGCGACATGGCGTCATCGCACTCGGGGTGCTCGCGCTCCAGCTGCTCCAGCTCTTTCATCAGCATGTCGTAGTCGTGGTCTGAAATCGTGGGGCTGTTATATACGTAGTATGCGCGATTGTGGTCGTTGATGGCCTCGCGCAGACGCTCTATTCGTTGTCGATAATCATCCATAGGGGCATTGCCGGTTTTGTTTATGCAAAGTAACTACAAAATAATTGCATCTGCAAGAGCTCAGGCCCTTTTTAGCCTCCTTTTTTAGCAGCTGTCCCCCGATGAATAGCTTAAAATTTAGTAAAAATTAGTAAAACCGCCACTTTTTTGTTTGCAAAATTTTGTGGAACAAAAAATTAGTGCTAATTTTGCCCCGCTAAATATAAACACCGAAACAAAAGAAACTAAAAAAACATAAATCAAAAATGATTATCGTACAAGTAAAAGAAGGCGAAAACATCGAAAGAGCTCTCAAAAAATTCAAAAGAAAATTTGAAAAAACAGGCATCGTCAAAGAGCTGCGCGCTCGTCAGGCTTTCCAAAAGCCCTCTGTGACTAACCGCAAGAAGATGATGAAGGCGGTTTACGTGCAGAAGCTGCGCAACGCCGAGGAATAAGTTGCCGCCCCCCCCCGCGTCAGCTTTTCAATGAAAAAATCAGCTTTTGGCGTTTTTTCTGTTAAATTTTTTGGTTGAATAAAAAGGATTGGCTAAATTCGTGGCATCAGGCTTGACTTACTAACTGAGCCGATTGCACGAAGATGTTATACGAAGCCTTTTTGACATATCTGCAGTGTGAGCTGAATTATTCGGTTCACACTGTTGTGTCATATAGGCGCGACATTGACGCCTGGCGCCTTTTTGCACGCGAGCACGATATATGCGACGACCCGGCATCAATTGATGTCAACGCCCTGCGCCTATGGTTCGCCGATATGGCGGCTAAGGGCCTTGCTCCTCGCTCTATACGCCGGCGCCTCCAGGCCATGCGTGCTTTCTTCGCTTTCCTCATGCGCCGGCGCGGCTTCTCCGAAAATCCTGCTGCCGACATCTCCGTGGCCCGAATACCCCACCGACTCCCCGACACCATACGCCCCGACGAGGTGGCCCATGTCATTGATATGCCTATCGATACTGACGACATCAGCCAAGTGCAGCAGCGTTTGATTATCGATATGCTATACTCCACCGGCATGCGTGCTTCAGAGATGGTGGCGCTCCGCGACGCCGATGTGGATACTCGGCTCTGTAGCCTTAAGGTCATGGGCAAGCGCAGCAAGGAGCGCATCATACCATTCGGCCCCGAGCTCGCTCGCTTGATTGACCAATATCGCTCCCTGCGCGATGCCCACCGATCCGCGCCCCCTCAGGCTTTCTTCCTCACCACCTCAGGAAAGCCTGTCTATTACTCATATATATACAAGGTGGTGCATCAGGCTCTCGATGGAGCGGTCAGGGCCGCTCACCGCTCGCCGCACGTGCTCCGACACTCTTTTGCCACTGATATGCTCAATAATGGCGCCGACATCACTGCCGTGCAGCACCTCTTGGGCCACGAGTCCTTGGCCACTACTCAAATCTACACGCATCTAACTTATAGTGAATTACAACATAATTATCAACTTGCACATCCCCGTGCACAAAAAAAAGGAGGATAACCATGGAAGTAAGAATTCAAGCAATCCATTTCGAAATCGCAGAGCGCCTCACCGCGTTTATCAACAAGAAAGCTGAGCGCCTCACTCGTCATAACCCCTCAATAGCCGTCGTTGACGTTACTCTCAAGGTCGTTAAGCCCGAAACGGCGATGAACAAGGAGGCTATCATCAAAATCAATGCTCCGCAGCACGACGACCTCGTGGCTTCTAAGACCGCCGACTCTTTTGAGGAGGCTGTGGATCTCGCTATCGAGGCGCTCGAGCGTCAGCTCGAAAAGCGCAAAGACCGCAAGTAACGAGCGCTCCTCTCTCCCTCCCCCCCCCGTGTGATAGCTCTATCACACCTCACAAAATTAGGCCGGAATTTTCGTTCCGGCCTAATTTCGTATGATGCTATGTGGATTTGTGATTACTTCACTACCACTTTGGTGGCTACGCCGTCAACGTTGACGATATACATACCCGCCGGCACCTCCATAGAGGGCATCATCACACCGCTGAGGTTATACACGGTGGCGGTGGTGTATTCGCCGAGTATCACGATGCGCCCTTCTGCGCCATACACCGTGGCTTTTGCTTCAACGGCAAAATCTGCATCTTCGATGCCGGCGCAATTGGCGGTGGCATACACGGCATACGAGTGAGCCGGTACGTTGACGCTCAGTGTAGTGCCTGACACATTGAGGCTTGGCTCGAAATCTTTTGAGCAGGCAATCAAGCGGCTGTTGCTCGCTGTGATTTTCGATGACTCGGCGCTGATAGTGGCCGTGCCCGTGATGTTGGGGTTGATGAAGGCTATCACCTCCTTGCCGCCTTGAGTGAGGCGCATCACGCGTGCCGTGGTCACATTTTGCTTGTTGCCCAGCCCTTCGGTGTAGAAGGTGGCGCTTTGGCTGTACAAGTCGGGGTTATTGCGGCGGAACCATGACAGGCGGCTGTAGGTGTCATAGATGGCTGCGCGGTCCTCATTGTTGAGATAGCTCCAGTGCACCGGCTTCGGGTAAGTCTGGTCGCCGCCGGCGTCGGCATAATCCTCATCGGCACCAAGCTCGCCGAATTGCCATATCATCTTCGGTCCGGGAGTCATCAGCATCTGCACTCCTACCGATGCCAGGCGCTTGCACATCACTGACTCATCGCCCTTGATTGATGCCGGTGCCCACATCCTGAATTTGTAGCCCATGCGCGTCTCATCGTGGCTCTCGGCGTAGGGCACGGTAGAGCCCCACGGGCGCCCGGTCGTCGAGCTTAAGAAATTGTCGATGGTGCCGTGGCCACTCTCTTCGGGGTAGCCCATGGCATACTGTGCCGAGTTCCAGTTGAGGTTCATCCAGCAGAGCTGGCCATCGTTGGCATACGCGGTCTCTTCTTGGACTACTTGCGACAGACACTCGTTGATATGCACTGCTTCGGGCTTCACGCTATTGATCACGGCGTGTAGGCGGGCCATATTATCCACGCGGCTTTGGTTGTAGGCCTCGGTGCCGTTGCCATAGCTGTCGTTGTTGCCAAGGCCCTTGACCAGGTCAAAGCGGAAACCATCTACATTGTATGCGGTGAGCCAATATTTCAGCGCATCGGTCCACTGCTGCTGCACCAGCGGGTTATCCTGCTTCCAGTCGTTGAGCACGCTGTAATCGTGGGGCGCGGTGCGGTTGTAGAAGGGGTTGGTGGCGATGGGATACATCTGATACCACGGGTGCAGGCCATCGCTCTGGTTAAACACGATGTCGAGAATTACGGCAATGCCGTTTTTGTGGCAATCATCGATAAAGTCCTTATAGTCCTTCGGGGTGCCATAGGCCTTGTCGGGAGCCATATAGAAGTTGGTGTTATAGCCCCATGAGTTGTTGCCGTTAAACTCCATAATGGGCATCAGCTCCACGGCGTTTACGCCCAGCTTCACCAGGTAGGGTATCTTGGCTCTGGCGGCGCGCAGTGTGCCGTCGGCGTTGCCTTTGCCCTCGGTGCCCGTGAAGTCGCGCAGCAGCAGCTCGTAGATTATCAGCTTGCTCTTGTCGGGCATCTCAAAGTCGCTCCATTCATATTTGTCGATGTTGCGGCAATACACGCCCATCATGATGTTGCTCAGTCCTTCGGGGTATTTGGGCATATCGGGGAACACGCTCGAGGAGATATACTTGTCATTGTACGGGTCCAACACCAGATGTGCATACGGGTCGCCGACAGATTTGGTGCCATCTACAATAAAGTAGTAGGGATAGTATGTGTCGGCATCAAGGCCGCTCACCGTAATCCAGAAATAGCGCTGGCCGTCATAGTCCTGATAGTGCATCACATTGTCGTTGCGCACGGCATAGTCATCCCACGAGGGCACCAACACCACCGTAGATTTGCCGGGCGCGGCAAGGCAGAAGGTCACCGTGCCGTCGCTGCCCTCTTGGGCGCCCATCACCGGCTTGCCGCCGGGGTAGGTGGCCTGCTTTGAAGCGCTGATGTAGCCCACGCTGATGCTCTTGGTCACGCTGCGCGTGCCCGCAGTGGCGGTTGCCTCAAAGGTGTAATCGCCAACCGTGGTGATGTCATACGAGGCTGTCAGCTCGGTGGCGCCGCTCTTTGTGGCAAATGCGGTGCCGTTGGCCTTGATGGTGATGTCGGCAGCCTCGGAGAGGTTCACGCTGAAGTTGACAGTGGTGGCTGACATAATCATCGTCGGAGCGTCAGAGGTGAAATTCATTGCCAAGCCGGGCTGGTGCACCTCTACTAATATATCGCTGCCATCGGCTGTCTTGCCTTGCTTGCTGCCCGTGGCGTTGCGAAACACCAGCGCTATGTGGGTCACCACCTCGCCATCGCTCAGACCGAAGTATTCCTTCAGGGTGCCGATGTTGAGGCTATATGTGTTGGCTGACACGTAGGTCAGCTCATTCTTTGTGGTGTTGGCCTGTGATTGGTTTGTGCTGCTCGGCCACGGTGTCACCACATGTTTCCAGTCGGCCGTGTTGGCGCTGGCGTTGGTGATGACGCCGATATGGGCATACACTTTCTCTGTGGAGGCGAGGCCTTTGAGCTCGCCGTTGCCTTGGTCAGCATGATAGGTTAGCACTATGTCGCTGCTGGTAGTTTGCAGCGGATTGGGACTCGTGGTCACAATCTGTGCCTCTGACACTAAAGCGCTCACGCCAAGTGCCATCGCTAATAATGATAGTCGTTTGATTGTTCTAATCATGGTATTGTGTAATGAGTGTATAATATTTCTCGCGTAGAATAGCCCCGGAGCTGTCTCCTTTGGCCATATTCTGCAAATTTAGCAACAATATTTATAATCCGCAATAGTAAGGCGTCATTTCCGGCGATTTCCGGCGATTTTGAGTGCGATTATCATCTGTTATCACAAATCACAGATATATGCATCTACGCCCGCTGAGGGCGGGAACTGCCGTGCGCTGCCGATGATCACGCATTTATTGTGTGAGACATGGTTAAAAAATGCTAAATCACGGCGGCTTTCTTTGCGTGTTTCGTAATCATTTCATAATTTTGCAACATCTATGGCTTCAAGCCTTAACTGTTACTATAATTATAAACTTAACCCCCCGCACCTGCCTATCGAATTGACACTACTCTAATTCATAAACGATTAAAGTAATGCAATCATTAGAATTGTTGACCGACGATGTGTTGGTCACTCTGTATGCCGAAGGCGATAATGAGGCGTTTGATGAGTTGCTAAGCCGTCATGGTGCACGCCTCCACAACTATATCAATCAGCTCACCGGCGATAGTGACTTGACTGAAGATCTCTTTCAAGAGACTTTCGTTAAGGCTATTGTCACAATACGTCAGGGCCGATACACTGAGAGTGGCAAATTTGCTGCTTGGCTCTCGCGTATCGCTCGAAACCTGATCATTGACCATTTCCGTTCGGAGCGCGCTGAGCCTACCGTCTCTACCGATGATGACAACTACGACATCCTCAATCGCCGTGAGCTCAGCGAGGGTGCTATTGAAGATAATATCGTCATAGAGCAGATACTCTCTGATGTGCGTCACCTCGTGACGATGCTACCCGACTCGCAGCGCGAGGTGCTTGAGCTTAGATACTATAAAAACTTGAGCTTCAAAGAGATAGCCGAGCTTACAGGCGTCAGCATCAACACCGCTCTGGGCCGTATGCGTTACGCAATTATCAATATGCGTCGTATGGCTAAGGAGCAAAATATTGTGCTCACTCGATAATTCATTGACCCGCATCACGATGTCCGGGCCTCAGGCCCTCAGGCCTCGAGTACCGATGTGCAAGTTCTTGACGTATATCAATTAATTACATTTTTGACACCAAAAGGGTGATTTTTATTTGTTTTTTATTTTGATTTCAGCGCAATTGTAATTACTTTTGCAAAAATCTAAGTATTAATCTATCCATAGTGCCACATCTGGCGCTTGTATAGCATGTAGTAAAAATCTATCAAAACCACCCTTTTTATGAAAATTGTTACTAAGTATGCTACGTTGCTGTGCTTTCTGAGCTCTGCAATGTTATCTTTTGGCCAATCCTTTGAGGAAACCGAAGATTTTGATGATGCTTCGCATTTCGAGACTTCGGCGGCTGCTCCGGTTGGCTGGTCTTCAACGGGCAATAAAGCTCTGAAGCGCACTTACGTAAACAGCGACTATGGCTTTACGGCTGCTTCCGGTAGCTACTGTCTCCTTACTTACCTCGATGCTTCCACAACCTTCTCCAACGAGGTGATAACCACCAAGGCTTACAGCCTCAAGGCCGGCAAGAAATGCTTCGTCTCGTTTGCGCTTTACTCGCTTTCGAGCCAGACCAACCAAGTCAATGTGCGCATCGCCGGTATGACTGTCAAGGCCGGCACTTCGCAAGACCCCTCTACTCACACCATCGAGGTAGGCACTATGACCGCTGCTGCCCACAACTGGGACACAATTACCCTCAACTTCACTCCGGAGGCCGATGGCGACTATTATTTCTCATTTATCCCTTATTCGGGCAACACACTGGGTCTTAACGGCTATTTCGGCCTCGATGATGTCACCATTATGGGTACCGCTCCCGGCGGCACCGACCCGGACCCCGAGCCGGAGCCGGGCACTGACCCCGAGCCTGAGATTGAGCTCGGCGAGCCTGACCCCGACAATGCCGCTGATGCTTATGACTTGCCTTACATTGAGTCGTTTGACAATGAAAACAATAACTACGACGGCAAGAGCTATGTGCCCGTAGGCTGGCTCAGCACCGGCACTATGCCTTTTGTCACCGCGCAGCTCGCCGGCATCGATGCCGTAACCGGCACATACTATGCCATCGCTGACGATGTCAACTATGAGCGCGACGAGCGTCTTTACACTCCTTTCTTCGTGCTAAATGCCGGCTCTACCTACACTATTTCATTCTACCTTTACATGCCCGGAAATCTCTCGCCGGCTCAGCTCGACTTCACCGTGGGCACTCAGCAAGACTATGAGTTCCACGCCGTGTTGAAGTCCATCAGCGGTTATTATAAGGGTTGGGCAAAGATACAGACGACGTTCACTCCCAAGCTCACCGGCCCATACTGCTTCTCCTTCTATCTCGGCAACTCGCCCGTCAGCGCCGGTATCGTGGCTATTGACGATTTCACTATTACCACCGATGGCATGTCGCTGCGCCCGACTGCTTCATTCGGCGTTAACGCCGTTACCGATGTGTACGACAGCAGCGTGGTCACCACCCCAAAATACTCTGTCGGCATCATCAACACTTCAAAATATGCCTCGGAATATCTCTGGGAAGTGCCCGGCGCTACTCCCGAGACTTCTACCGAGCGCAACCCGCGCTTCTCTTTCCCCCAGACCGGCACATACACCATCACGCTCACCACGTCTAACTCCGTGGGCGAGAAAACCACCTCGCGCGATGTGGCCGTGTCTGTGATGACTACAGCTCAAGACGACTATCCTCTCTGGACTTACAACTGCCAGGAGGACCGCATCATGCAGACTTCAAGCGAGCTCCCCGTATTCAACACCGGCGACCAGTATGACTATGTCACCGGCCCTAACTACTACTACCGCTCTTTCGCACAGCGCGTCAATGTCCCCGGCAACATGGCCGTCACCATCAAGTCGCTCACATGGTCAATGCAGTATCTGCATATCAAGCAAGATACACACAATGCTGACTATGCTTGCCCGCTCAACATCGTAATATACGGCGAAAAAGACGGCCGCCCCGACCTCGACAACGTATTTGGCCGCGCCGAGAGCACCGTCTCTGAGGTCTTAGGTAGCATGGGCTTCGAGATACGCCAGCCTAAGGCCTTTACTTTCCCCACGCCGATTAAGGCCGTGGGCCCCTTCTACATCGCCTTCGAGCTTGACGACCGTTTCCCCATCACCTGCAACGACCCCAACCTCGTGCGCAACTACTACGCTTTCGCTCCCCTGCATCACGCCACCAACTGGTCATCGCTCTTCTGCCGCCCCAACCGCGTGCCCGAAGGCTCTGACATCGCAACTGATGGCTCATGGGTCGCTGTCGATCTCCTCGACAGTTCGCTCGCCGGTCTGGGCCTATACATGGCCGTGTGGGGCGACATCGCAATCGAAGACCGCTCATCGGTAGCGCTCACCACCGACGGCGAGATTATCTATGCCGCTATGTTTGACGGCGACACACTCATCGTCAGCGGCACGGCTGCCGGGCAGACTGTCACAGTATATGACCTCGCCGGAAACACTATCCTCGCTGCTCCGGCATCCGACATCAGCACCGCTATTGACGCCGCTAACCTCGCTCACGGCATCTACATCGTGGCTTGTGGCGAGCAGGCTACTAAGGTCGCTAAATAATAATGTCATTACTCCTACTGTCATACATCATCACATTGTCTTTACAAACGATTTATGATGCACTTCTGCCGTATGATGAGTAGATAACTATTACGCCATAGGCGCCGACTCTCAGCTTAAGCTCTCTTTGTCACAAGGCTGCGTGTCGGCGCCTTTGCCTTTAACCGATGATTAATACCTATCTAACAATAATATTATTCACGCTTTTTATCTCATGAACTATTTCTCTTCCAAGCACATATTTGCCACGGCTGCAGCTCTTGTCGTTGCTGCTGCGCCGGCGCTTGCAGTGCCTGCTTTCCCCGATGTAGTCACCACCACGCAGCCTGATGGCACCAAAGTGATGTTGCGACAGATGGGCGACGAATACGACCACTGGGCCGTGACGCCTGATGGATACACCCTCCTGCGCGACAATCAAGGCTTCTGGACTATTGCCACGCCCGATGACGAGGGCTTCGCCAGCCCATCTGACTTACGATACACAGGCGCCACTGACATTGCTCGCGCCCGTGGCATCGCCCCAAATCTCGAATACCGCATGACGCCCGGCTCTATGGAGCTGCGTGCCCGCAAATCTTCGCTCCAGATTGACAATTCATTCCCCACGTCGGGCAAGCGCAAACTGCTGATGATCCTCATCAACTATGCCGACACGCAGACCACTTACTCCCAGTCTGACTTCAACGACTTTATGAATAAGGAAGGCTACAACGGCATAGGCAGCTTCCGCGACTATTACCTCGAGAACTCTTACGGCTTGCTCGATGTCACCACCACCGTGACCCGCTGGGTCACCCTCCCTTACGCAAAAAGCGTATATGGCGATGACGTGGCCGAGCAGGTGCGCCAGGCTATGAACCAGCTCGACAGTGAGATTAACCTCCGCGACTTTGACAACGACGGCGATGGCATCCTCGATGGCCTCGCTATCATTCACCAAGGCCTCGGGCAAGAGTATTCCGGCGACTACAACGATATATGGTCGCACTCCGGCACTATATATGGCCAGACTTACGACGGTGTGCAGATACGCCGCTACACCATCGAGCCGGAGCGCCTCGGCGATGCCATCTCAACCATCGGTGTCATGACCCACGAGTTCGGACATAACCTCGGCGCGCCCGACTTCTATGACACCGTCAACGGCAGCTCGGTAGGATACCCCGGCACCGGATATTGGGACCTTATGGGCTCCGGCGCTTGGAACGGCCCCTCCAACAGCCGCGGCTCTCGTCCGGCCGGAACCAATATGTGGCAAAAAGTGCAGCTCGGTTGGGCCACGCCCACTGTCCTTAGCTCCGCTCAGACAATCACCGCTATGCCCGCAGCTCACACTTCAGCTACCGCTTATCAGATCAACACCACTGTGCCCGGCGAATACTTCCTCTTAGAGAACCGCCAGCAGCGCGGCAACTTTGACTTCGCGCTGCCTTTCCACGGCCTCATCATTTATCACGTCGATGAAAACCTCATCAGCGAGCGCTGCCTCCCCAATACCCTCAACACCACCCACCCCCAAGCCATGTATGTGGTCTGCGCAAACTCCGGCTACGAGCCGGGCAGCGTCATCGCCACATATGGCAATGTCAACTCATCTTCTACACCATTCCCCGGCAGTGGCAACGTGACAGCCTTCAGCGACTATACAACACCCTCGTCAAAGTCAAACAGCGGCCGCTCGTCGTACTTCAGCATTAAGAACATCACCGAGAACACCGGCGGCACCATCACCTTCACCTTTGACCCGGGCAACACTCCCGAGCCTCCAAAGAACCTCACCGCCACCGTCAAGGAGGGCTCGGTAATCCTTAAGTGGGAGGCTCCCTCCGCTGCTGCCGGCAATGTGTCAAAATATACCGTCTATCGCAACGGCGAGGTCCTGACCACCACATCTGCCACCACTTACACTGACGCTAATGCCCCCGGCGATGCAACTATCAAGTATGCCGTTGATGCTACATACACCGATGGCCGTGTATCTACATACGCCACTGTGGAGATATCCATCATCCCCAACATTGTCACCGCTATCAAGAATACCAACACCGCATCATCGGTGACACTCGATTTCACGCTCAACAACACGCTGACTCGCTGCTCCTCGCTCGTCGATGCCGATGTCTATGACTACACCGTGGCCTCGGCCGATGTGGCTCATCGCTATCGCGCCGAAGACATCAAGGTGTATCAAGGCTACAAGATTAAGAAGATTGCCTTCCTCCCTTACTTGGGACCGCAGCAGCTGTCGGCCACGATACGCGTATGGGCATCTGACCCCGACGGCTCCAACATGGAGCTCCTCGCCGAGCGCACCACTCAGGAGTTCGGCACACTCACCTGGAGCGAAGTGCTCCTGACCAAGACCGTGGAGATACCCGCCAACAAGGACTTGTGGATAGGCGTGCACTATACCTCCAACAACGGGTCGCTGCAGCTCGTCACCGACCGCGGCCCGGCTCTCCATGGCTATGGCAATATGGTGCGTATTGATGGCGAAGACTGGAAGGCTGACTCTTCAATAGATGCCAACCACTTTATCTACGCTGTCCTCACCGCCGTTGACTCGCCCTACGATGCCACCCTTGCCAATCCCGGTGAGGTGACGGACCCTGCCGTTGACCTGGCGCTGCCCATCGGCTTCTCTGTATATCGCGATGGCAGCTACCTGGGCTGCACCGCCAGCCGCCGTTTCGTGGATAGATCGCCCTCGCTGGGCTCGCACATCTACGAGGTGCACTGCATATATCGTGGCGGCAGCGAGTCGTCAGGCATCAGCCAAGAGGTGTTCTTTGATGGCACCGGCAGCGGTGTCGATGACCTCGATGCCGAGGCCGGCGATGAGGCTTCGGCCACGTACTATGACCTCCGCGGTGTTCGCATCTCCACACCGGCGCCCGGCGCTATATACATAGAGCAGCGCGGCGCTTCAGCGACTAAGACTCTCAAGTAAGACAGTCATAGCGACGCATACAGCAGCGGCGGCCGATAGCTCGGTCGCCGCTGTCGTGTGTATGGGGCTAAGCCCGTCAGGATTTCAGAAGGTGATGTGGAGCGTCAGCGCTTGTCATGAATGCCGTAGTCACACCAATGCTCCTGAGGCACATTCACTTTTACCTCTTTTTTCAATGCCAGAAACTCAGCTGTCACGGCTTCAAATGTCTCTCTCACCTGAGCCACTTTGGCGTGCATTTGAGCTTTCAGCGTTTCCGATTCATCGTTGAGAGCCTTCAGCAGGTGCATCTTTCTTTCTAATTCGTCAAGGCTTGCAGCCGTGACTCCGAAGTTGTTGCCATCGGCTAAGTGTGGCCTCATGCCGCACACAAAGTCGGCACATTTACTGATTTGATTGTCAACTGTTTGAGACATAATTATTACTTGTGTTGTGGTTGTTTTTTTACAACAAAGGTACATAAAAAAAAGATTTTTTTACGCCCGGTGAATAAGAAAAATCAAG
>JBJEDF010000033.1:0-11441 GCA_051871765.1 Muribaculaceae bacterium | reverse complement strand
GCCGTGGCCGAGGACGTGCATGGGCTTGTCGGTGATGTGGAATGAGCGGAGGTCGGCGAGGACTCCTTGGCCTTCGGGCACGATGTGTGTGGCGCATCGGCATGTGAGGCGGTCGGTGGTGATGAGTATGCGCCGGGTGATGCCGCGCGCGGTGGGGAAGACGAGCCCGGTGAAGGTGTGCACTCTGACGGGGACGCGGCAGAGTGCGGCGGCCATCATGGCGAGGAGGCCGGCCTTGGGTGTCATGGAGTGGACCATGACGGGTCGCAGGCGGTGTATGAGGCGTATGAGTCGGCAGAGGCTGACGATGTCGCGCAGGGGTGATATGTGGCGCTGCATGGCGATGGGGAGGCATCGCACGCCTGCGGCGGCGAGGCGGTCGAGTTCGGGGCCGGGCGAGGTGGTGACGGCGACGTCGTATCCGAGGGCCTCGATGTCGGGGATCATGCCTTCGAAGAAGCCCACTGACTGGGCCACTGTGACCACGCGGAGGATGGTAGGCCGATGTTTGGAGCTCATGGTTGAGAGGTGGGGTGTGGGATCAGAGTTTGAGGGTTGCTTTGATCTTGAATAGTGTGACAAAAAGCCATGCGAGGTGGTATTTGACGAATAAAAAGCGGATTTTTCCTTTTAGAGAGAAAGTATTGAGCTTGATCCATCCGGCGGCGACATTGCTTTCGGGGAAAAGGTGGTGGAATTCGCGTAGCCAGTCGTAACGAGTGGCTACGAGGTTAAGTTTAGCCAGGTATTTGAGTGTGAGGGCTGTGTTGCGGTACCGGGCGGCATCGGGCTTGCTATCAAAGAAGTCGGCTAAAAGAGAAGCGCATTTAATCATTTGGTCAACGGCTTTACGGCCATATCCGGATGTCATGGCATTGGCGTTGGCTCGGTTGTAATGATACACAGCTCCCTGGATTTGCGATAGTCGCCGGGCGTGGTAAAAGACTCTGAGCATCAGGCCGTTATCTTCCCACATGTTGATGCCGATGAAAGGCATGATGTGGTGGTCGGTGTAGATGCATCGCTTGACGAGTTTGTTCCAGCAAAACATACCTACGCTTTCGCGCCACCAATTGCACACCACTTCATTGCAAGAAGCCGGGAGCGCGCGCGAGGGTCGAGTGTGGCTGTTGTTTAGGTATTCGTCGCGGATGGGGCATATCACGACGTCGGCATCGGAGCGAATTGCTTCGTTGTACATGAGTTCGTAAAGGTTAGGATCGACCCAATCGTCGCTGTCGCAATGAATAATGAAGTCGCCGGTGGCCTCAATTATCCCTCTGTGTCGAACGGCGGCTTGGCCGCCGTTCGATGTCATTTTGATAATTCTGACATCGGTGGCGCGCTCGGGGAATTTCGCGATGGTATTTTTGAGAATTTCAATGGAGTTGTCGGGCGAGCAATCATCGATGAATAGTATTTCCAAGTCATCGAGCGTCTGGCACAATATGCTTGATGCGCACCGAGCGATGAATGGCTCGGCGTTGAATATGGGCACGATGACTGATACTTTCGGCATATGTTATTGGCGTTTGCGGTGGAAGTATTCGTAAGCTTTTGTAGGCATAATGAATTTGGCTATTTCGATAGCAGCGAGAGCGAAGAGCCGAGGGTAAGAGAACCAAGGCATTTTGAAGAGTCGGTAACCGCAGAACATCACATAGATGGCGTTGCGGCGAGCGCGCCAGTTGCGTCGAGCGGTGGCGTTGCGGTCGTCGCGCATGCTGTATAGCCGCTCTTGGAGGTTGCCGCCTCTGTATCCTGCGGCATAGATCTTAAACCAGAGGTGGCAGTCTTCGACGCGCAGGAGGCGGTCGTCGATGGTGTATCCGCCTACTTCTTTATATACGGATGTCTTAATCATCACAGCGGCGTGAGTGAAGCAAGGCGAGTGTCTCAAGACCTGCTTAGGAGTGGGGAATTGGATACATGATGTGTGGCCCCAGATGCCATTATCGTCGTAGAGGTTCATCGGGCAGCTGACGAGAGCGAGGTCGGGGTGCTCATCGAGGAATGCTATTTGCTTGGCAAAGCGAGTGGGATGGCAGGTGTCGTCGCCGTCCATGCGGGCGCAGAATTGGGTGTCGGCGAGGGTGAGGCAGTGGTTGAGGGTGTAGTTAAGGCCTCTGTTGCGGTCGTTGCTGATGAGGATGAATTTGTCGGGGAAGCGCTCGACGTAGCTGCGGGCGATGGCGGCAGTGGCGTCGGTGGAGCCGTCGTCGCACATTATGACTTTGAAGCGGGTGTAGGTCTGGGCCAGGAGCGAGTCGAGGGCTTCGGCGAGGGTGTCGGCGCAGTTGTATATGCCCATGAGCACGGATATGCGCGGGGGCCGGGGCGTGGCGGTGGTGGTCATATGCGTGGGGGGGGATGGTGTATGGGGGGGTCAGGCGAGGATGCCGTAGTAAAGGTAGTTCATGGCCAGGGTGAAGAGGAGGTGGCCCATGACTACGTAGTTGAGCTTGCGGTATTGACTTCTGACGAAGTGGCAACGGAGGTATGGGTATATCATGACGATGGGCAACATCAGCCATGACAGGTAGGCGATGCGATTGGTGAAGTTGGCGTGCATGCATAGCATCCACACGGTATTGGCTACCAGGTATGTGTTGAAGATGAATGAGTACATCTTGGAGCGCAATCGGCATGAGATGATGGCGTAGTAGCCTATTGCCACGGGCATGGCTGAATAGATGAGGAAGTCGAGGCGGAAGCCTGACTTGCCGCCCCAGTCGGCGGCATTTTGTGTGGCGAGGTATCCGGCTCCGGATTCGTCGGTGAGTGATGCGAAGAAGTCTTGGATGGCGGTGAAGTTGAGCACGGCGAGGATTGCGGCGATGACCCACATCCAGAGATATGCCTTGGTGTTGGTGTAGAAGTATGCGCACAGGTATGCACCGATGCAGAGGGTCATGGAGTGGTGTATGCCCAGCGAAATGAGCAGGAATATCGCGGCTACGAGCCAATGGCGCTTGTAGGCTATGGCGCAGAGGAATGCCGACGCGGCCATGCCGGCTTTTAGGCCGTTGGTGGCGTAGGAGAATGTGGAGAATGCGCCTAAATATACGAGTATGGCGAGAACGGTGTCTTGGGGGAAGAGTTTGCGGCACGCGAGGAATAGCAGGCCGAAGTTGACGGCTGCGCACATCACATAAAACCACTGCAAGGGCATGTGCGACGAGGCCATCCAATGGAATATGTTGTCAAACAGAAAGTTTTGTGCATCGGGCTTGAATATGAATGAATTATGACGGATTGACAAATATGCTTCCTTATAGTTCATCATATCTACAAAGACGCCTGATACGGGTCTGTAACCGATGAAAAGGATGACGGCTATGGTCAGGACAAGGGCTGCAAACGGCAGCGCGGGGCGCGCATCGCGATAGAGGCGGTCGTCGTGGTAGCGCGAGTATGCGGCAATGGCTATAATGGTGAGCAAGCTCACTACGCCTAAATATATATCTTGATAGTATAAGGGGTTAATCATTGGAGATGCGTTTTTGCCATGATTGACGATATGTGGCGCCTGATGGCGGGTATGAGGCGAGTGCCGAGCAGGCGGTGAGACCACCGTGACAGCGCGCGGCGCCATCGCGGCTCTGAGAGCCAGGTCTTGCTGTACCAGTGGATGGTGCGGGTGTTGGCAGTCTTGCGCAGGCGGCCGGTGTTGTCGTCGAGGGGGTTGAAGTAGTCTTTGGGATAGATGGTGACGCCGGCCACGGTCTGCTTGCCCGGGCGTGGCTGCAGGCCGTGCTTGATGAGGATGTCGGTGGTGTATGTCACCACGGTGGTGAGATTTGGCGAGCCATCGGGCTTCAGGAAATGGTGGCCGGCATAGAAGTCGAGGATTTCGGCATACAGGGCGAGGCCGGGGGCCACTCCAAGGCCGAGGCCAGGGTTAACGCTGCCGACATTTTTACCGGAGGGCTCTACCTCGTAGCCCATGAATGGGCCGGCGGCGATGATGTCGTCGAGTGGGGCGATGACCTCCACATCGGTGTCGAAGTAAATGCCGCCGTGGTCGTGGAGTATCTTGAAGCGGGCGTAATCGCTGACGAAGGCCCATTTGCCGGCGGCGTATGCCTGGCGGGTGTATGCTATGGCGTTGACGTCGAAATTGTCTTCGTTCCACTCTACTATTTTGTAGTCGGGGAGGAATTTGCGCCACGATGCTATGCATCGCTGCGCTGATTGTGGCAGCGGGTTGCGCCCAAACCAGCAGTAGTGTATCGTATGGGGGATCATCGATGATGAAGTGTAGAGGGCGGGGTTATTTGAGGAGGTGGTAGATTTTGTTGACTTCGGCTTCGTTGCCGTAGTCGTGGGTGGAGAGGTAGTTGATGATGCGCTGCTGCAGGGGGGTGTCGGCAATGAAGTCGGCGATGGCGCGTGCGCAGCCGGCGTTGTCGAGGGGGGCTATGATGCCGTCGATGCGGTGGTGTATCTGGCTCGGGGCCGTGGGGTAGTTGGTGACGACTACGGGCTTGCACAGCATCTGGGCTTCGCGCACGGTGACGCTCTTGCCTTCGTAGCGCGAGGGTTGCACGTAGATGTCGCAGGCTTTGATGTAGGGGTATGGGTTTTCGCGTTTGCCGAGGAGTATCACATGGCTTTGCATGCCGGCCTCGGCTATCTTGCGGCGGATGAGGTCTTCGTCGCCGCCATATCCGATGATGAACCATCGCAGGTCGGCGATGCCATGGTCTGCGATGATAGCGCGGGCGATGGCGGGCACGTTGTCGTAATTTTTTGCTTCGCAGTAGCGACCGATTGAGAGCAGGCGTATCATTTCGAGGAGCTGAGCGCAGATGTCGGCGACGTTGTCAAAATTCTTCTGATGTGCGTAACGACCTATGGATAAGAGAGTTACGCAATCGGGGGGGGTAATTTCGGCCAGCTCGGCTCGGGCGTCGAACTCGTCGGCACGGCTGCGCACGAATTGTGGCGAGAGTATGTTTTCGATCTCGATGATTTTGCTGCGGAGCTGTGGCATCACGCGGCAGAAGGCCTCGGTGACGTTGGGCGATATGGATACTATGCTGTCATAGGCGCCCCACTCGGCGAGCGCCATGCGGGGGTCGATATGCACGGTGGAGTAGTCGGTGTGGATCCACGCGGCCTTGCGCCGCGCTCTCACCTTGTCGCGCACGAAGTGGTGCGGACACAGGAAGCTGATGGCCAAGTCGTAGGTGACGTCGGGCGCTATGCGCGGCATGATGGGCGACAGGGTGGCGCCGACGTATTGAAATATCGAGCCGTCTTCGCCGGCGACGCGGTGGCGGCGGCGCGCCCACTGATATCGCAGGCGTGCCAGCATGCGGCCTGCGGCCACGAGCCAATGGCCGCGGCGCAAGGCCTCGGCGATGGGGCGCTCTATCACGGCGTAGCTGCCCACCGGCGGCAGGAGGCGCACCTGCGGCGGGATGAAGCGCATGAGCTCGCCTTGGTGGGAATAGACAAAGAGGTCAACATCTACGCGCTGATAGTCAAGGGCTTGCAGTAGGCCCACGAGCGAGATCTCAGCCCCGCCTATCTCCATGTAGTGAATGGCGATGAATATCCGCGGCTTGGTCATCTGCGTAATATGGTTTTAATTGTTTTTTTTAGCGCTATTGATATCCTAAATAGATGGTAGTTGCTTTTGACAACAGACAGGCAAGTGAGTTTGTCGAAGCAATTGGCACAGCCGCCCATGCAGTTTATTGCAGCTGTGTGGGCTTTAGGATGGCGGGTCGCTTTAAGAAAAGCCATTCGTTTTTCGCGATATGACAACTTGCAGTCGTTATGATTAAGATCGTAGTCTAAATAGGTGAGGAGCCCAACATACAGGCGACGATCTAAGTATGATATAGCCGCAGCGTCAGTAATATTCCACTTTGAGAGCAGGTTTTCAAAAGCATTGCGAACGTCAAGCGTAATATCAAATCTATCCGGAATAAAACGCGACCTATTATTACCAGTGCTGTATATGTAATAGCGGTATAATCTTTTTGGCGAAATATATAGGCTATTTAGCGCAGCCAGGATTTTCAGGTTAAAGACTTCGTCTTGCTGTATCTTTTGAGTGCCAAATTTGATACCGGAGCTGTCAAGAAAAGATTTACGATAAAATTTTGACCAAACGAAACCGGAACCATATTTTGCCAGCATAATATCATTGACGTAGATATTTTGAATGTCGGAATTGCTGTGTATCAGCCGTTCATTGGGCGCGACGTAGTCAGATGTATTGTTAGCCACATCAACGACATCAAAACCGAACATCATCATGTCGGTGCTTGTTGTTTCCATCATGTCGGTGCAAAAGGATAGCAGCTCAGGGTTCACATCATCGTCAATGTCGGCGAAATAGATGTATTTGCCATTTGCGTATTTCAGTCCGGTGTTACGCGCGCCTCCCAGGCCCCGGTTATGGCTGTGGTGGTACACAGAGATTCTGTCATCCTTATGCTCCCATACCTTTAGCAGGGCTGATGAATCATCGGTGGAGCAATCGTCAACAATGATTAATTCAAAATTAGTGTATGTTTGCTTTAGCAGATTGGATATACCTTTGTCAATGAATCTACTTACGTTGTAGCAAGCAACTAAAATAGATACTAATGGTTGCGATGTGAGGTTAGTGTCGCGGCTTCTTAATTCTGTCATAATAATTTGGTGACAAGCCACTTAGTGAGTTTAAGCAAGTGCATATCGAATAGCATTATCAAAAGAGCGTATGCCTTTGGCAACCTGCGAGCATTGAAATGACTCCGCAGCAACTTATAATCAGCACTGCGCCTCACGGCTTTTAGTTTTGATAATGGGCAGCTGTCGTGAATGCATACTTTCACTAAATATTCAGCCAAAGGAAGCCCAAAGCTATTTATGTAGTATTCGTCGGTGCAATTGACCTTTAATTGGCTTTTTAGACATTCCAATCTAAGGAACGACTCAACCATCAGCGGCAGGTCTTTTTCGCGATATGATGACATCACACTGCCGGCGTTTCTACGAAAGTAATTGTAGAGGCAATCATCAATAGCAACCATATTGTTGAGCACGCCAAAGCAATCGAGGTTAAATTGCCAGTCTTCAGCCCTTGTCCTTTGCTCATTAAGACGTATGCCGTGATTTGTGATCAACTCATGCCGATATATTTTATTCCACATACTTCCGAGGCCATTTTGGTTTGTGAAGAATGTCAATAGGCTCTGTTTGGAATCGAGGATTTGATTTTTAGGCAGTGTGCTGCTTATCACTTTTTTATTGCCACATGGCTCAATCTCATAATAATTGCACCAAACGATGTCAGCGTCAAACTCCTCGGCAGCACCCACCATTTTGCTCAAGAACTCGGGCTCGTATGTGTCATCGGCGTCTATAAATGTGAGGTATTTGCCGGATGCAGCCGCAATGCCGGCATTACGGCTTTTTGCCGGACCTGAATTTTTATCGTTTTGTATTAACACTAATCGAGGGTCGCATAGCTGTTTTACTAAATTCGCAGTATCGTCAGTAGAGCAATCATCAACAATGATGAGTTGCCAATGGGTGTATGTTTGAGCTTGCACTGACGCTACTGCCAATGTGATATAGGCGCCACAATTGTACGTCGGCATAATGACAGACACCAATGGCTTATTGCTAAGAGATTTCATCATCGTATTCGGTCAATTATTTGCGACAAGTAAATCGCATCGGAGCTTTCGCATAATGGTAAATTTTTATCGGCTTCGTTGGTATATTTATTCTCAATAGCTACCTTTTTTGTAGCGCCCTTTCTGAACCATTCATATTCGATGTCAATGTGGCCTATGTCAATAGCTTGAAATCCGTTTTCGCTTAAATCGCAGGCTAAAACCGTGGCTGTCATACCCAAAGCAATAATTATCAAGTCAGTACGGCTTGCGTGCTTGGCTACTGCCTGATATATTGCATTGTATGAGCCAAAAGCATTTTTGCTCGGGCATAGGATTCGCCTGATGGAAGCGCAATTATCAAATAAATCGTTGCCTACGCCAAGGCGGCTATATTCGCCTTCTACGATGATAAGGGTGCGATTTTGCCATAAGCGTTTGATATCAGCGACATACTTCCGGACTCTCTTGGGTGATTTGTTGCGAAGTGTCATATAGAAGCGAGTAAAGTTGGTGTCGCCCAAGACTTCATAGTCGGAGATTAGCGGAAAAATTGAGCTGCCATAGCCGATAATTACTTCATTCCAGAAATTGCGCGAATTGGCTATGTATCGATTGCTCTCATATCCTAGAAAGGTGCCGGCATGCACACCAACAGATTATCGTTATCCTTACCTTTGACTATTATTTCGGTTAATCTACGCCCGAGTTCGTCAGAGTAATCTTGGAATTTTGAAATATACTTACTCGTTGACATATATTGCGCTGCAAATCCGAGCTCGCCATCGCCATATCGAGCTACAGACTTACCATCACGTATTATGGACTCGATCGTGTTATGCATTGTTAACACTGTGGGCAACTTATGCTTGCACAGTATGGCACGAGCCTTATTTTTTGTGCGTCGATAGACACATAGTCTCAAGTACAGAGCCAACAGAGGCTTTTTAATAACAGCAACCGGTGTCATAGTTGTTTGTCAGTATTATTGTCGTAGATATCTTTTCGAGGGGGCATAAATGTCCGGAGACTATCGCTCGGGTCATCCATACTTAGTCTTATACCACACAGCGAATTTACGGAGCCCGTCACGTAGCGGTGTTGATGGCTTGAAATTGAAATCATGTTCGAGAGGCGTGGTATCAGCGTATGTTACTGCGACGTCGCCGGGCTGCATTGCCACGAGTTCAGTATGAGCATCGAAGTTGTAGTCGGGCGGGAGCACTCCGGCAGCGATTAGTTCTTCTTGAAGAATAGTAACAAAATCAAGAAGGTTTTCCGGCTTGCTGTTTCCGATGCTATAAATCGCGTAAGGAGGCACTGGTAGCCCATCCACGCCGTTCTTTCGTATAGGAGCGCGATATATCACGCGTATCAGTCCTTCTACGATATCATCAATATAAGTGAAATCGCGCTTGCAATTACCGTAATTGAAGATTTTGATTGTTTCGCCTTTGATAAGCTTATTAGTAAAGCCGAAGTATGCCATATCGGGGCGCCCTGCAGGGCCATACACTGTAAAAAAGCGCAGCCCTGTCGATGGTATGTTATACAGCTTTGCATAAGCGTGAGCCATTAATTCGTTGCTCTTTTTTGTTGCTGCATATAGCGATACCGGATTGTCAACCTTGTCATCGGTGCTGTAAGGTATCTTCTTATTTGCTCCATAGACAGACGAGCTTGAAGCATATACAAGATGCTGCACACCATCGGCCCCATTGTCATAACTATGCCTGCATGCCTCAAGTATATTATAAAAGCCGATAATGTTTGATTCGATATATGCGTCAGGATTGATGATCGAATAGCGAACGCCTGCTTGGGCTGCAAGGTTGACTACAATTTCCGGTTTGAATTCGTCAAAAATATTGTCAATTAAGGCTTTATTTGCAATGTTGCCTTTTACAAAACGCCATTTGCAGTCGGGGTGACATTTGTGCTCATTATCTATTTCTTGTAACCTGAAATTTTTTATTTCCGGGTCGTAATAATCATTGAGGTTGTCAATTCCAAGTACTTCAATGTTTGGTTTGCGTTTGAGCAATTGAAGCACTAAATTTGCGCCTATGAATCCGGCTGCTCCGGTCACTAATATTCTCATTTGGTGTCGCGCTTGATTAAGTGTTTATTGCAACTTTTAAATCAGTAGTTGTGAGGCTAAAAAATGCCACGCAGCCGTCGATATGCCAAATACAGTTTTGCGGCGAAGTATTATCGTTTGCAGATGTGCTTGATTTTTGCGATAAGGAGGCTTTTTGACTCTTTATCAAATATGAGTAGCCAAAATAGGCCAACAGCCGTGATAAGGTATAGAGCCGTGACGAGGCATGCTCTGATTAGCGATGATTGCAAGTGCTGATGTATCACTACCGGCACAGCACATGCCAAAGCGATCGTGATAGCGATTTTGACTAATGTTATTGCGTAGGCACGGAGCCTGAAGGCGGGGATTTGCCGTTTTACTACATATAGCCCGTAAGCTGCTACAATAGTTCTTGTAAGCAATTCGATAATAAAGGCAAATTGCGCTCCCAGGCCCATTTTGAAAGCCACGTAAATAAATAGTGGCGAAATAAGGAATACGGAGCCCGAGATGTAGGATATTCGCTTGATATTGCCGGTGGCGTGGATGGCAATATTTAGTATATTGTTAATCATCCCCACAATTGAAACAGTGAGTAGTATTTTTAGGAATGTGCTTGCCATTGGCGGCGGCGTGCCGAGCCACAAGGCGAGCACATAGTCGGCCTCTAAAAAGCACGGTACAACGATAGCCGACAACAGCAAGAGCGAAAACACGGCGGCATTGCGCATGGCCAGCTGCATACGCTCGATGTCGCCACTGGCATAAAGCTTGATGATTTGGGGGCGAAAAGCCGTGGTAATGTTGTAGGCCAAAGACGATGCTATGCCTTGCACCGTTTGCCCGACTGCCGCGGCCGCGTTGCAAACCACGCCGAAGAAGATGTTGATGATGATGGTGCGCCCTTGCGAAGAAGCGGTGACGCAAAGATTGCCATAAATATCGAGGCCGGAGAATTTGAGTATAGGCTTAATGATATCGGCTTGCCACCGCCACCGTATATGACACTCATTGAAATGGCGCACGCAGTAGATGTGGTAAGCCAATTGCATAAGAATACCCACGGCAAGGATTAAGGCGGAGTAGAGTATCAACTTGTCGGCATTGCCTATTGACAGCAGATATACGATGAGTAACTTAAGCGTGACATTAGCAATCTCGAAATATGCAAAAACGCTCATGCGCTCGTGAGCGATGAGGCAGGCGTTGTAAGGCGTCTGAGTAATGCCTATGATGGTGGCGATGATTGAGAATTGGAGCACCCAGTTGGCCGCATACAGGCGGTCTGGGGGTATGTTCATCCGGGTGTTGAGTAACCATACCCCCACAATCTCAGCGGCAATCAGCACAATAGCGGCGATGATGCAGTGTGCAATAAAAGTGCTCGAGAAAGTGTCGGCGAGGCGCTGCCTGTCGCCGCGGCCTAATTCGAAGGTGAGGAAGCGCGATGTGGCGCCTGACATAGCCGCGTTGAGAAACGACATCATGCCCACGATGCCGCCCACGGCGCCGTAGATGCCGTAGTCCTCGACGCCTAACACATTGAACACCACGCGGGAGGTGTAAAGCCCTACCAATGTGGCAATGACCATGCGGATGGTCATCATCAAGGCATTTTTTGCAACGCGGCGGTTGGATGCGATTGGCTCAGACTGTTCGGACATCTGATGTGTGAATGATAGGCTTGGGGGATTAGTCGCGGTGGAAGAGGTCGCGGGTGTAGATTTTGGAGGCGG
>JBJEDF010000032.1:0-44191 GCA_051871765.1 Muribaculaceae bacterium | reverse complement strand
GTCGATGTGCTTTTCTCCCGAATATGCGAGAGCGGCAGCACAGCGAATGAAAGAGCTGGTGCGTCAGCAGGAAGAGAAAGACAGGCAGCTGAGGAAAGAAAGAAAAAAGCGTTAGAGCTATGGGCCAAGGCCAGCGGCAATTGGCACACCGACTTGTCGGAGTTCACCAATCCAGGCGGGTTTATAGACCATGGCACTGACAGCGATGTATATATATCGAAAGACGGCAAAAGCGTAATCAAGCTATCCAAGGGCAAGCCATACGGCAAGCGCTTCCGCCCCGATATAGACAATATCGCCCTATTCAACTACGTCTTCCCGAACTCGGCCTATCGCATACTCGGATATGGCGATTTCGGCAAAGGCTTTGTGCGGATATTGCAGCAACCCTACGTTGATTTTAGCAAAGCTACAGCTCTGAGCGCCGAGGAGCGCACAGCCTATATGGACAAGTTGGGCTTTAAGCCTATCAACGAGGAGCGCACAGCCTTTAGCAACGGCGAAATCATAGTGTCAGACCTGCAGAAGAACAACATAGTGAGAGACGCTTTTTTTGTGGGCGAACAAGTCTGTTGTATCGGAGGGGGGCAAGTAGCCCTTCATATCTGAATTATATCTTGGGGGCAGCAATGATAAAAAAGCATCGGCGAGGTATTCATTAGGGAATATCTCGCCGATGGTGGTGTCAGGCTGTGATGGTGTAGCGCTCAGCGCTTACTTGGCAATCTTGATGGCATCGGTGGCTGTTGCGGCGATGTATATGCCATGCGAGAGCGATGACAGGTCAACGCTTGTCTCTCCGGCGGCCACAACGGCACCGGCGGCGTTGTACACTGTGATGCGGCTGCCGGCCACGCTGCAGCGCACGGCTTGGCCGTCGTAGGTCAGAGTGGCGTTGCTGTCAGTAGCGACGATGTCGTTGATGCCGGCAACTTCGCGCACTTCGATAGTGACGGTGCGGGTGAATGAGCCGCAGGTGACGGTGATGGTGGCAGAGCCTTCGGCAACGGCGCTGAATGATACGGAAGCCGTGTCGTAAGTGGGGTGAGAGGTTTCTACATCGGCAATGGCCTCAGCATCGTTTGATACTTCGATGACCATATCGGCGGAGCTGCCACCCACGATGGTGAATGTCACGATGTCGTTATCGCCTACGTATAAGTGAGATGTCTCACAATCGGCGATGAGGGCCACAGGTTGGTCTTCGTAGTAGAGCTTGGGGTATGAAGAAGCAGAGGCCTCATCCCAAGGCGCAGAGGCCTCGTTGCCGAAAGTGAAGCCTAAGGTTTGCAAGAAAGAGGCGTTAAGTTCGGAGTTTGTGACCGTTGCTCCCTCTAATCCGTCAGGACCGGCATATATCTCCAGGTCGTTGTATATGGGCATGGGTTCAAGAGCGAAGTTGTTGTGCAGGTAGCCGTCTTGCTCTTCGCCATAGGTGTTGTAGTCGGTCTCACCCACGATGCGGTGGGCTGTCTCGGAGGCATAGCTCTCAACGCCTTCGGTAGGCTCGGGCATAGTAAAGTATATGCTTTGCTGCGCGGCGATGTTGCCTGATATTTTGGTGCCGCTGCCGGAGAGGTATGCCAGCGAGCCTATGATGCCGCCGACGCAGGGTCCGTAGATGCCTTTGGCTCCGGTGGCTCGGAGAGTGCCGTGAGCCACGTTGTTGGACACGAGGCTGTGGTCGTCGCTGCCGATGATGCCGCCGATGGTGTGCTGAGCGGTGATGTCGGCGCTGACGTGGCAGTTGGTCACGGCTGTGGCGTGGTTGAGGTCAAAGGTGTTGCCTATGATGCCGCCCACCTCGTTGTTGGCTACGATAGAGCCGTTGAATGCTGAGGCATCAACTGATGCTGACGTGCGGAGTCGAGCAGCGATGCCGCCCACGGTGACGCCTTCAGGCAGGTTGATATAGGAGTCGTTGACGCTGACTTGCGATGCCGAGGCATAGTTGGTGAGCTCGCCTACAAGAGCGCCGAAAGCGCTGTCAAAGAACGTGTCTTCGATTTCGAGACCAAAGATGTGGACGTTGGCGATGCGTGCATACTGCGATACCGACGCAGCGAGGAGGCCCGATGTGGCTTCGTTGCTGTCAAGCTCGATGGTGGGATTGTAGATGATGAGGTCTTTTATCACGGTGGTGCTGAGTGATGTCTCGTCGGCCGGCTCTACGCCTACGATGCTTCCGAGCCAACCTGTGCTTGCTACGCTGAGGTTGCTAATCACGTGGTTGCCGCCGTCGATAGAGCCGGTGAATTGGGTCTCGCTCTTGGGCATGGTGATGCCTTGGGCGTCAATGTCGTTGGTGACGCGGAAGTGGGCATCGGGAGCGCTACTTACCTGCATCAGGTCGCCCACGGTGCTGATGAGATAGGGGTCTTCGGCTGTGCCGCTGCCGCCTGACTGGAATTTATTCAGCGGGAGGCTGAACAGCTCAATGGTGAGCGCATCGTTGGTGTCGCGCAGCACCACGGCGATGGTGGGCTTGCAGTCAAAATTGAAAGTCCACACCGTGTAGATGTTGTTGGCATCGTCTTCGGGCAGGTATTTGAAGATGGGCTCGCTGTTTTGGTTGACGATGTAGAGCTCGGTCTTGGTCTTTGATGAGATGCCGGTGTAACGCTTGACGAGATACATATATTCGTAATCATCGTCGGTGTTGATAAGGTAGCGGCTCACGGCCTCTGAGGTGAGGTTGGCCATAGCGGTAGCAACATTATTGCCCAGATAGATGTGGTGGGTGTCGATGTGTCGGCCATCAGGTGCGAGCCAATAGATGGCTTCGCAGGCGCGGCCTTGGTCATCGTTTTCGGCATTGGCTGTGGCGGCGACATACTTGTAGCCATATTCGGCATCGGCCACACGGTCAAGCTGTGTGGTGACGGTGTTGCCGTCAACGACAGCGGGCAAGGTCAGCACGGTGTCGTATGTGTCCATGTTGACGAAGTTGTAGATGTAGTTGCCGGCATTGTCGGTGGTGATGAAGCAGTTTTGGCGAGCGTGACCCTTGACATCCGACATGGCGAGCACGTTGTCAGCGTCTTCAAAGATGGTGGCGATGCGGTCACCGGCGCTGTTATATACATAATATGAGTCAGCGTGGCTGTCGGTGGAGATGATCCATTTCTCACGAGTGATGACAAAGGTGGGATTTCCTTCGGCGTCAAACTGCATGTCGTCCATATAGTCGAGCTGCCCTACGCCATAGAGAGCAAACGGCGCGTCATCGCTATCGGGGTCCTGCATGGGTATCGTGGTGGTGCCCACTTGAGTCAGCTCGCCGGTGCCGTTGATTGGCATCTCATAGCGTGTGAGCACAAAGGAGTTGTCTTCAGACAATTCCCAATTGTATGCGTCGCTGAAGAATGGCTTCTCGTAAGCGGCGGCGGCGACATGCAGCTTGCCATCGTTGACGCCTAAGATTACGGGCAGGCCATCGCTGTAAGAGGCTTTATCCTCGGGTAGGTCAAAGAAGCCCAGGCTCTTGGGCTCGGTGCCGTAACCGGCCTTGCTGTAGATGGTGAAGCGCTGGGCGCGCACAGCCTCGGCATCGTGGTCGGCGCTGGCCACTACGAATGAATTGTCGGGGTTGACATATCCATCGACGTCAAACACCATGAGCATCTTCTCTGTCCAGCTGTCGGTGGAGGCATCAATGGCAGCCACTTGCATGCCGGGCATGACGATGATAGGGTCATCGCCCTCGGCGTTGCTGTCCTTCTTGAGAGAGAAGACATAGGTGTAGGTGTTGTTGATATACTTGGGGGTGTTGGCGTTGACGAGCACCATCACCTCGTAGTTGTTGTCGTTGTTGAAGAAATTCTTAGAGAGCACATCACCAAAGTCGATGGCGGCGATGCGAGTCTCATTTTCGTTGAGCGAGAGCTTGCCATTGACCGTGCCCACCGGCTGATAGTTCTCGTCATAGACGGTGAGCTTGAAGCCTGAGATGGTCACATCCACATAGCTGGCTTCGGGGTCAGTCTGAGGCAGCTCGGTGCGGTATATTTCGGCGGCGTAGTACCATTCCACGCCATCGGGGGTGCTGAGCCATCCAAAGTTGGATGCGCCATCGGCGCCGTCGAGCTTGATGGCGCCATCGGTGGCCGCCACGATGCCGGCTTTGGCGGCGCGTCGAGCTTGGCGCTGATGCAGGGCATCGGTCACACGTTCGTAGCACGACTTGTAGGGCGCAGTGGTCATAGCCCCACGAGTGATAGCGGCAGAGGCATCGCTACAGAGCGAGCACAGCGCTATTGCCGCAGTCAGAGTAATGATTTTTTTCATTGCGTGTCCTTTAATATTGATTTAGTGTAAGTGATTATATTTAAGCTATTTGCTGTGATGCCGCAAAGGTAGTGATAATAAATAGGATAAGAGCAAAAGTAAGTGTTAAAACTTTGCGGCGCCGCTGCTTTGCGTGGGCCGAGACATCTCAGTCAGCGGTGCTGTCGCCGCCATGTTGCTTGAGATACTCGTCGGCGGTGAGGCATAGCTCATCATACCACTCCTTGCCGAAACGGCGTGTCAGCGGCTCTTTGAGAAACTGAAACGCTCTGACGCCTCTCTTGCGCCCCAATATCTCGGCGCATTTGCATATCTTCCAGCGGTGATAGTTGACGGCGGTGAATGAGGGATACTCCTTGATGCGCACGGGATAGAGGTGACACGACACGGGCTTGCAGAAATCGATGCGGCCTTGGCGGTACGCTCTCTCGAGGGCACACAGACACATGCCGCCCTTGTCATAGCAGGTGAATACGCAGTTGCGCCCATTTACTATCGAGGTCACCAGGTCGCCTTCGACATCGACGTAAGCCACGCCGTGCTCATCGATTTCGCGCTGCGCGGCAGGCAGCAGCTCATCGTAGATGGCAGGCAGCACGGCTTCGATGTGGCGGCGCTCGTCATCGGTGATAGGGGCGCCGGCATCGCCTTCGATGCAGCACTCGCCCAGGCAGCTGTCAGTGTCGCAGGTGAAGTAGCGCTCTATCAGGTCGAGCGACACCAGGGTGTTTTGTATTTCAAGCATAATAGTCGGTTTTTTGCCGGGAGGGCAGATAGATGTGAATGATAGCAGTCTTGCTACTTGCCGGAGAACACGGCACCGGTGGCGATGAGCCTGTCGTAGCGCTCGCCGCGGCGTCGGTGATATACCTTTATGAGATATTCGTTGACGGTCTGATACTTGTTGCCTTCGATATTGGCGGTGAAGCCGCGTTCAGAGCCGGAGGGCACATAGAGATATTGATAGTTGTAAGCGCCTTGCTTGAGCAGCATTGCGCGCTCGTAGCGGCCGGTGGCATTGTTGAAAGTCATAATAGACTCGGGCGAGAAGCGCCGGCTCACAAAGTCGCCATCGAGAAATATTGATGCACCGGGTGCGAGACGGTCAGCGTCGAGAGAGAAATGCACCACCACATAGTCGGCCTCCAGGTCGCTGTCGTCAGAGTCATATTCTCTGATGAAAAAGCGCCCGTGCTGCGTTTGGTCGTATAGGTAAGGCTCGTCGGCGCGCACGCCGTCGGGTATCAGCGCGAAGTGATAATATGGCTTGGCGAGGCTGATGCGGTCCACGTGCATGCCAGGATAGCGTGTCGAGGACACCTCCATGCGGCGGTATTCGTTGCCGGCATCAAAGATGAGGTCGCTAAGATGCTCATACACAGCCGTCTTGCCGGCGATGAGCAGCGGACGGCTTACGGTCACCTCGTTGTCGAGGCGGCCGTTTTGGCTCACCACCACGCTCAGGTCGTTGAAGATGTCTTCTACTTGAGCATGCTCGGTATCCACTGATATTGAGAGCTGCTGGTGAGTGTCGTTGAAATCCACATCGGTGCGTGATGATACCTCAGCCGATATGGCGGCGCTCTGTTCGCTGACCATAAAGCGGCATTGCAGCCATGTGTCGTCGGGGTTGTCCTCGGGGTAAATCTCCACCAGGTAGTTGCCGGAGAGTTTGGGCGAGACATCTTGGTTGGGGATGGCAAAGCCGTAGTGGGTGTAATGCACTATTGTGGAGCGAGAGAAGTCATAATCATTGATGACGCCTTCGTTGAAGCCATCGAGGTATTCGGTGTCGAGCAGCTGCGAAGGCTGCCAGTTGCGGTCGCAGTGCACCAGCCGGTATCGTAGGAACTCGCGGTCGTCGCTAAGATGGTCAAAAGATATGAGTATGCGATCGTCGCTGCCGAGGAGCATCACCGGCGGCGCCAATTGGTTGCCGTCAAGTTGCACTTGCAGCGATTTGACGTGCTCGTTGAAGATGCCGGTGCGAGTGTCGGTCAGCGCTGCCGCCGGCGTGGCGGCGCAGAAGCACGATAGCGCTATCACGCCACACAGATGCAGCATCATGGCGCGAAGCCACCGTCTGCCGCGCTTACCAGTCGATTGCCGTCTTGCCATGTTGGGTGAGGTAATTGTTAGCGAGCACAAAGTGATTGTTGCCGAAGAAGCCGCGATAGGCCGACAGGGGCGAGGGGTGAGGCGAGGTGAGCACCAGATGCCGCGAGCGGTCAATCAGCGCGCCTTTGCGAATGGCGTAAGCGCCCCACAGCATAAACACCAGGCCGGAGCGCTCTCGAGCCAAGGTGCTCACCACGGCATCGGTGAAGGCCTCCCAGCCCCGCCCTTGATGCGACCCCGGCTTGTGGGCTGCTACGGTGAGTGTGGCGTTGAGGAGCATCACGCCTTGGCGGGCCCATCGGCTCAGGTCACCGCTCCGGGGCATAGGCTTGCCGGTCTCGGCGCTTATCTCTTTGAAGATATTGACCAGCGAGGGCGGCATCTCCACGCCCTCGGGCACCGAGAAGCATAGGCCATTGGCTTGCCCCTCGCCATGGTAAGGGTCTTGGCCGAGAATTACCACCTTGACATCGTCGAAGGGGCAGGCATCAAAGGCCGCAAAAATCTTTGACGCCGGCGGATAGACCACCTCGGTGCGGTAGGCCTGGCGCACTGACTCGGCGAGAGAGGCAAAGTAAGGCTTGTCCCACTCGGAGGCTAATTGCTTGTGCCATGACGACTCGATTTTTACTACCATAGATTCAGGCGCGATGTGTTATATCTTGCAAAGTTAGCCAATTAGCCCTAAACGGCGGCCTGCGCTCCACTATTATTATAGATACTTCACATTCTTTATGACTTTGCCTCCGCGTCAAGGCCTATGCCGTGGCGCGCCATGAAAGAGGCCTGCGTGGATGTAATGATGCTCTCGGCATGGCTGAGAGCAATCAGCCGGCATCAGGCCTGTTTGGCCATCGAGAAGATAAATTTGAGACCGCCGGTGCGCTGATTTTTAGCTTTGATGGCACCGCCGTGCATCATCACGGCGTTTTTCACTATTGAGAGGCCCAGGCCGGTGCCGCCTTTTTGTCGCGAGCGACCCTTGTCAATGCGGTAGAAGCGTTCGAAGATGCGCTCGAGGTGCTCACTGTCAACGCCTTTGCCGTTGTCAGCGAGGCTGAACACATACGATGAATCGGTTTGGCGCTCCAGACTTATGTCAATGCGCGAGCCTTCAGAGTATGCCGCTGCATTCTCAATGAGGTTGCGGAATATCGAACTTACCAGCTGTCGGTTGCCATCGATGGTGATACCTGCCGGCACATCGTTGTGTATCGTCATACCGGCGGCGGTGACACACTCGGTCATCTCAGCCACCACCTCGGTGATGATATCGCTCACGCAGATACGTTCGCGTGATATCTGCGATGCGCCATCGTCCATGCGTGTGATGGTGGATACATCGACCAGGAGCTGGCGCAGCCGTTCGGCGTTGGCGTAGCAGCGCTCTATGAACTCTGTGCGCTTGTCATCGGGCAGGTCGGGATGGCTGAGGAGTGTCTCCAGACACACTTGCATTGAAGCCACCGGGGTCTTGAGCTCATGGTTGATGTTGTTGGTGAGCTGCTTTTTGATGCGTATCTTTTCCTGCTCTTCGTGGAGGGCGGCGCGGTGCTGCGCATCGCGGTCGGCGATAGTCTGCTGCAATCGAGCGTACAGGCGAGTGATGTGGTTGGAGATGCTACCTAACTCATCGCTCGGGAATGCCACATCGTCATAAATCTGCTCTCCCTTTTCGGCTTTTTCGGCGAAGATGTTGAGGCTGCGTATGGTGCTGCCGATGCGCCGCGTGGCAAAGTAGGCGAGGACACTCAGCGCCGATGTCACCGCGAGCATAAACCACAAAAACGAGCTGTCGGCTTTGAGCATTGATGCCAACGTGAGGTCGTAGGGCAGCGCTGAGCGCACCACCACGTCGGCGCCGCGCGTAGCTGAGTAGAAGTATGTGGAATTTGTGGTGCTTGAGTGGCGTCGCAGGGTGTAACCACGGCCGGTGGTGATGGCTTGAGCTATCTCCGGGCGGTTTTGATGATTGGCCGTGGGCAGCGAGTCGAGCGAGTTGTCGTAGATGACATCGCCGTGGAGGTTGACCACGGTGATGCGTAGCGACGGCATATCAAAGCTTAGCTCCTGCATAGCTTGCTGAGCCGTCTTGCCGGCAGTGATTTCGCCAATTATCTCTGAGTTGATAATTTGCAGCTGCCCATCGAGAGCCTCCACCTTGAACTGCTTTTCGCGGCTGTACTGAAAGGCCAGGAAGCACAATACCAGCGCCCAGGCAAAGCCCAGGAGCAACAAAAACAGCCGTGTGGGGTATGATAGTCTAATCTTTGAAGCCATAACCATAACCTGAGCGTGTCACAATCTTTTTGCCGTAAGCACCGAGTTTGGAGCGTAGTCGTGTGATGTTGACATCGACCACGCGGTTGAGCACCACCACCTCTTCGGGCCATACCTTTGAGAGTATCTCTTCGCGCGAGAAGATATGGCCGGGATTGGATAGCAGCAGATGCAGTATCTCAAACTCTTTGCGAGGCAGCGCCACTTCGTGGCCATCTACGCTGCAGCGCTTGAGCGAGGTGTCGAGCTCCAATCCCTCGTGGCGCAGCACAGTGTCGCCGTGTCGCTGTGAGGCAGTGCGTTTGAGCACGGCTCGCACGCGAGCAAGGATATTGCGTATGGAGTAGGGCTTGGAGATATAGTCATCGGCGCCGAGGTTGAGCCCGGCTATCATGTCGTCTTCGGTGTCGCGAGCGGTGCAGAAGATGATAGGCACCTCGGCGGTGGCTGAATTGTCCTTGAGCATCTTGGCCATCTTGAAGCCGTCCATGCCATCCATCATCACGTCAAGCAGTATCAGTGAGAAATCAGCGGGACGCATGGTCAGCGCCTCTTCGGCGCTATGAGCCACGGCTACATCATAACCCTCTATTTCCAGATTGAGGCGCAGTGCCTCGCATAGTGTGTCTTCATCATCTACCACTAAAATGCGATGTTTATCCATATATCTATTAGCAGTGGTTTTATATGTTCGGTAACTTTGTTGCAAAGATAACAAATAATAGTCGAATGTGCCAGAGCTATCATGCTGTTTAACAAAAATGTAACAAAATCAGATAGCTCCCACGCCCGGCAAACCGGGATATTGGCGCCGGGTGATACAATTTTTTGTCTGTCGCTGCGTTATTTCTATCGTAGGCATATAGCTAACTTATTATTTGACAATGAGCATCAACAAGCACATAAGCTTTATCATAATACTCTTGAGCGCGCTGACGGGCATAGCAGCGCCTAAGGCCGCGGCGGCGGTGAAAATACATGGTATGGTGACCGATGAGAACAATGAGCCGCTGGAATTTGTAAGCATACGCGTCGCCGGCACAGCCCTGGGCTGCACGTCGGGTCTCGATGGCGCCTTCTCGCTGTCGGCGGCAGAGGCCGACACCATACGCATAGTGTTCACTTGCATCGGATATGAGGAGGCTCACCGCAAGCTCATAGAGCCTAAGGGCGATGTCACTGTCAACGTGAAGATGACACCGGCGTCTTACACCCTCAAAGGCGTGGAGGTCACCGAGATACAAAAGCAGACGAGCACCATACAGAAGCTTGACGGCTCAGACTATAAGTTGGCTCCCGACGTGACCGGCGGCAGCGTGGAGGCTATGCTTGCCACGATGGCCGGCGTCAGCTCCAACAATGAGATGTCGTCGCAGTACAATGTGCGCGGTGGCACTTACGATGAGAACTCCGTGTATATCAATGGCATTGAGGTGTATCGCCCGCAGCTGGTGAGCTCAGGCCAGCAAGAGGGCATGTCAATCATCAACCCCGACATGGTGGGGGCTATCGCCTTCTCTACCGGCGGCTTCCCCGCGGAGTATGGCGACAAGATGTCGTCGGTGCTGGATATCACCTATCGCGAGCCGGAAGCTTTTGAGGGCGCTGTGTCGGCCTCGCTTATGGGCGGCTCCATAACCATAGGCTCGGCCTCAAAGCGCTTTTCGCAGCTCCACGGCGCCCGCTTCAAGAGCAACAGCTCGCTGCTCGGCTCTATGGACGAAAAAGGTGAATATGACCCAAAATTCTTTGACTATCAGACGAATATGACCTTTCGCGCTTCGTCAAAGTTTAAGATAAACTTCTTGGGGAATATAGCCATCAACAACTACAAATTCGTGCCACACAACCGCAGCACCAACTTCGGCACCTCTACCGATGCCAAGAAATTCACCGTGTATTTTGATGGCCAGGAGAAAGACCGCTTTGAGACATACGTGGGAGCATTGACGCTGTCGTATGCCCCCAATAAGGCCAATAACTTTGACCTGCTGGTGTCGGGCTTCCTCACCAACGAGCTTGTGGCCTACGATATCTCGGGCGAGTATTGGCTCGACCAAGCCGGCACCAACGGCAGCGATGATGATGCAGAGGCGATAGGCGGCGAGCTGGGCGTGGGCAAGTATCTTGAGCACTCGCGCAACCGTCTGCGCGCGTCGGTCTTTTCGGTGGGTCTGCGCGGCACCACCGGCATACGCCGCCACAACATATCCTATGGCCTGACCTACAACCACGAAGACATCTTTGACCGCTCGCGCGAATGGGAGCTTCGTGACTCGGCCGGCTATTCCTTGCCCGTAGATCCTGCGGCATTGAGGATGATTTACAACCTCGACTCGCACCACGATATAGCCTCTAATCGCCTCGCTTTTTATGTGCAAGACACCTATAAGCTGCAGACCTCGGCCGGATATCTCAACATCAACGGCGGTGTGCGCCTGTCGTATTGGGATTTCAACAAAGAGTTTCTCGTGAGTCCGCGTCTGAGCTTGGGCTTTGTGCCGGAGAGGGCACAGCGGTGGGCGTTCAGGTTTGCCACCGGGCTGTATTATCAGTCGCCATTCTATAAGGAATACCGCCGGCAGAGCGTTGATGCTGACGGTAATAACATCATAATTCTCAACCGCGACATTAAGTCGCAGCGCAGCTTCCAAATCATCGGCGGCGCCGACTTCACCTTCAGAGCCTTCAGCCGCCCCTTCAAATTCACGGCAGAGGCCTATTATAAGCTGCTGAGCAACCTCATACCCTACGAGGTGGATAACCTCAAAATAGTGTATTCCGGCGTGAACTCGTCAAAGGGCTACACGGCGGGGCTTGATTTCAAACTCTTCGGCCAATTTGTGCCGGGCTCTGACTCGTGGGTGTCATTCTCGCTGATGAAGACACAAGAGGACCTCAACGGCGTCAAGGTGCCGCGACCCACTGACCAGCGCTATTCTTTCGCCTTGTTCTTCACCGACTATTTCCCGAAATTCCCCAAGCTGAAATTCTCGCTGCGCGGCATCTTCTCTGACGGCTTGCCCACCACGGCGCCTCGCGGATCGCGCGACAAGGGCTATTTCCGCGCCCCGGCATATAAGCGTGTGGATATAGGCTTGGCTTACGCGCTGCTCTCACCGCCTAAGGAGGGGCAGACGCGCTCGGGCTTTCTGCGTCACATCAAATCGGCATGGATAGGTGTAGATGTGTTTAACTTGTTGGATATAGCCAATGTGTCGTCATATTATTGGATTACCGACGTCAACGAGATACAGTATGCCGTGCCCAACTATCTGACGCGTCGGCAATTTAACGTAAGGCTGAGCGTGGAGTTTTAGTCTGCGCGTTATCATTATGCGCGAACGTTTTGAGGCGGATATGCCCTCAAATACTTGAAAAGAAGCCAAAATATTGCTACCTTTGCAGGCCGGAATGTGGTCGCGTCAATGCTTCAATGCTGCGAGCGGCTCGCTCACGCATATTAATCGATCATATACACACACACAAAGATAGATAATAATTGGTATATCCTGACAGCATAGAGAGTAAGCTCGGCTTTGAGGCTGTAAGAGCCTCAGTGCGGACACATTGTGAGTCGGAGCAAGGACGACACCTCGCCGAAGATATGGCGTTTGTGTCTGATGGGGCGCAGGTGGGGCATCTGCTGCGCTCGGTGTGGCAGATGAAGCAGGCGTTGCATGCCGATGAGGCGCTGGCCATAGGTCCTATCCACGATATGGCGGCGGTGCTCGCACGCGCTCGCATAGAGGGCGCATTCCTGACGGCGGCGGAGGTGGCCGCGCTGCGCGGATCGCTCACCACTGTGGCTGACATAGCCGCCTTCTTTGCGCAGAGCAGAGCTGACGATGGCTCCACACCATACCCTGACCTCGATGTATATGCCGCGGCGCTGACGCCTTACCCGGCGGTGGTGGCCGACATCAATCGCATCCTCGACCGCTGGGGCGAGGTGGCCGACAGCGCCTCGCCGGCTTTGGCCGACATACGCCGCCATCTGGCCTCGATGACCGGCACGCTCAGCGCTCTGATGCGCCGTGTCATCGCATCGGCCGTCAAAGAGGGGTTGATTGACAGCGACACCACGCCCGCCATGCGCGACGGGCGTATGGTGATACCCGTAGCGCCGATGAACAAGCGCAAGATACCCGGCATCGTGCATGACGAGTCGGCCTCCGGCAAGACGGTGTATATCGAGCCTGCCGAGGTGGTGGCTGCCGGCAATCGCCTGCGAGAGCTCCAACTCGAGGAGCAGCGCGAAGTGGTGCGCATCCTTACTGCCTTCACAGCCACGCTGCGCCCGCATATCGATGATTTGATTGCCACGATATCGCTGCTGGGAATGTTTGACTTTATACGCGCCAAGGCCGTGTATGCTGACGAGATTGGAGCCACATTGCCCCACCTGAGCGCCGCCCCGGAGCTGGAGTGGTATCATGCATGCCACCCCTTGCTGTCGCAGGCTCTGGCACGTCAGGGCAAGACGATAGTGCCGTTGGACATACGCCTCGGCGAGCGGCAGCGCATACTCATCGTCTCCGGACCTAATGCCGGCGGCAAGTCGGTGACGCTCAAGACCGTGGGCTTGCTGCAATATATGGCGCAATGCGGATTGCTGCCCCCGGTGTATGACAACTCGCATTTTGGCGTGTTCAAAAATATCTTCGTGGATATCGGTGATGACCAGTCGCTGGAAGATGACCTATCTACATACTCATCGCATCTGCGCAATATGAAGTACTTCTTGCAGCGAGGCAACAAGGATACTCTCTTTTTGATCGACGAGATGGGCGGCGGCACGGAGCCGCAAATAGGCGGCGCCATAGCCCAGGCGGTGCTCACTCGCCTTAACGATGCAGAGCTATGGGGCGTGGTGACCACTCACTTTCACAACCTCAAGCGCCTCGCCGAGGAGACTCCGGGCCTGGTCAATGGTTCGATGCTGTATGACAGGCATCTGATGCAGCCATTGTTTGCCCTCTCGATAGGCAACCCCGGCAGCTCTTTTGCCTTGGAGATAGCGCGCAAGATAGGGCTGCCCGTCGAGGTTATAGACGATGCTACCGATATCGTAGGCTCCGATTACGTCAACCTCGACAGGTATCTGCTCGATATAGCTCGCGATAAGCGCTATTGGGAGAATAAGCGCGCAGCCATACGCCAGAAGGAAAAACAAATAGAGCAGCTTCTGGACCGCTATGGCTCTGATGCCGAGAATATGCGCGCTCAGCGGCGCGAAATCATTGCTGATGCTCGCGCCGAGGCGCAGCGCATCGTGGAGGGCGCAAATGCCGCCATCGAGCGCACGATCAGAGAGATACGTCAGGCGCAGGCCGACAAGGAGCGCACACGATTGGCGCGCAAGCGCCTCGCTGATGAGGTGGCGGAGCACACCGACGCTGCTGCTGACGCCGCCGCTGATGCCGATGTCATTAGGTCAAGCGCCTTGCTGCGCGCCGCCGATGCTCGCCATCGCAAGAAACACAAGGCTGAGAGCGCCGGCGCCGCTAAGGCCTCCGAGCCGCTCAAGGTGGGCGACACCGTGCTGCTCGATGGTGCCGGCACCGTAGGTGTGATTGACAGCATCGAGGGCGACAACGCGGTGGTGATTTTCGGACTTATGCGCACCTCGGTGAAGCTCAAGCGTCTTAGCCGCACCCTGCGCAAAGTGTCGTCGGGGGCATCAAAGGCAGCTTCTTATATCTCTGCCTCTACATCTGACGACTCGCGACAACGACAGCTCAATTTCAAGACCGAGATCGATGTCAGGGGGATGCGTGCTGACGAGGCCGTGCAGGCCGTGACATACTTCATTGACGACGCCATACAATTCTCTTCGGCGCGAGTGCGTATCTTGCACGGCACCGGCACCGGCGCTCTGCGCATGGCGATACGTCAATACCTATCTACCATTGATGCCATAGCGTCATATCACGATGAGGATGTGCGCTTTGGCGGCGCCGGTATCACTGTAGTAGAGTTTTGATTATCAGACGATGTTGTTGCAACTATTCAAGTCATTCTTCAAAATCGGCGCCTTCACCTTTGGCGGCGGATGGGCTATGATATCCATCATTCGCCGCGAGATAGTGGAGCGCCACCGATGGATTGCCGACGAGGAGTTTCTTGAGTTGTTGGCGGTGGCGCAGTCCTTGCCGGGGATTTTGGCCGTCAACATATCGGTGGCTGTGGGCGACAAGCTGCGCGGCCTGCGCGGCTCAGTAGCTGCCGCCGTGGGCACTATACTGCCATCGTTTCTGATAATACTCGCCATAGCTATGTTTCTCACGCCTGAGCTTATCACGCAAAATGCCACCTTGTCGGCGATATTCAAGGGCATCAGACCTGCAGTAGTGGCGCTGATAGTGGCGCCGGTCATCACGTCGGCGCGTGCCGCCAAAATAGGGTGGGGGCTGGCATGGGTGCCCGCCGTGATAGCGTTGCTGATATGGTCAAAATGGCCCATTGTGTCTAATCCGATATTGTACATAGTGATAGGTGGCCTCATAGGCTGGCTGCACCTGCGCAACCGCTGTAAACTCAACCGCGTATGATTTATATCAGACTCATACTAAGCTATCTGAAAATCGGCTTTTTCGGCTTTGGCGGCGGATATGCCATGCTCGCCCTGATACAAAATGAAATCGTGAGCCCGGGGTGGATTACCGACAAGATGTTTACCGACATTGTAGCCATTTCGCAGATGACGCCCGGGCCGATAGGCATCAACTCGGCCACATACATTGGCTATGTGGCGCCGGCACAAGCCTCAGAGCATCTCGCCTCGCCGCTGTGGGGCATGATAGGCTCTTTGCTGTGCACGCTGGTGGTGGTGCTGCCATCGTTTCTGCTTGTGAGGTACACGAGCCACTACATACGCCGCCACCGCGACAGCGAGGCCATCTCAGGCATTATGTCCGGATTGAAGGTGGTGGTGGTGGGGCTTATCGCTTCGGCGGCTTTGCTGCTGATGAATGGTGAGAACTTCGGCACTGACACTGCCGATATCGCCAAGAGTGTGGCTATAGCCCTCGGGGCGCTCGCACTCAATCTTTTCACAAAAATACATCCTATATGGATAATCGTGGCGGCCGGCATTGCAGGCTACGTAATATATTAGTAAACAATGGATTATAATTCAGCTACCGAATTTCTTTTCACTCAGCTGCCTATGTTTCAGAACATCGGTGCCGGAGCCTATAAGCCCGGATTGCAGGGCGTGGAGGCCTTGAGTGAGGCCTTTGGCAATCCGCATCGAGGACTACGATGCGTGCACATTGCCGGCACCAACGGCAAGGGCTCCACTGCCTCGCTCATCGCTGCCGTGCTGCAGTCGGCAGGGCTGAAGGTGGGGCTATTCACCTCGCCGCATCTCATTGACTTCAGAGAACGCATCCGCGTCAACGGCGCGATGATAAGCTGCGCTGAGGTGGCTGACTTTGTAGAGCGCTATCAGGCCATGGCCGCCAACCACAGGTTTGACAATGTGGCCAAGCCCTCATTCTTTGAGCTGACCACTGTCATGGCCTTTGAGCATTTCAGCCGACAAGGCGTTGACATAGCCGTCATTGAGGTGGGTCTCGGCGGTCGGCTCGATAGTACAAATATCATCACCCCTATGCTATCGGTGATTACAAATATATCGCTTGACCACACCGCGCTCTTGGGCGACACGCCGGAGGCTATCGCCGCAGAGAAGGCCGGCATCATCAAGGCTGGTGTAGCCGTGGTCATAGGCGAGGCCGAGGGCTCAGTGCGCCGCGTCTTTGAGCAGAAGGCCCATGGCTGTGAGGCGCCCATACTCTTTGCCCAAGACCACATGCCATACAGCAGATACGAGCACACTGACACCGAGATAGTGTATCACGGCACACCATACGGCACTCTGCGCTGCCCTCTCTGTGGCGACTGTCAGGTGCACAATGCGGCCACGGTGCTTACGGCGTTGGGGCTGTTGGAGCATCGGCTTGGTATTACGGCCGATGCCGTGCGCGAGGGCTTTGCCGGCGTGACTACGCTTACCGGACTTGCCGGCCGATGGATGACCCTCGCCGAGCACCCGCGGGTGGTTTGCGACACCGGTCACAACCCCGGCGGCTGGCAATACTTGGCCGAGCAAATCCGGCGTTTGCCCGCACGGCGCCATATCGTGCTCGGCTTTGTCAGCGACAAGGATATATCATTTATCTTCGGGCTGTTGCCGCATGATGGCGACACATCTTATTACTTTGTAGCTCCTTCGGTGAGACGCGCACGCAGCGCCGCCGAGCTTGAGCGCGAGGCACGTAGCCATGGCTTTGATGGCGCTGTCTATGACACTGTGGCTCAGGGATATGAGGCGGCCTTGACAGCGGCCTCGGCTGAAGACAGTGTCTTTGTCGGCGGCAGCACCTTTGTGGTGGCCGACTTGCTGGCCTTTTTAGGTAAGGGAAAGGAATAAGTAAGGGATAAAATGAAACTTTTTTGGCTATTTTGATTAAAAGGTGTAACTTTGCACTCTCAAATGAAGTAATATAATAGTAAATAAGTGCAATTATTTCAAAACAACTGATATGCTAAGCCGACAGGTAGCTGACAAGCTGCGACAGCACGAAACACCATTTTATCTATATGATATAGCTCTGTTGCGACAGACGCTCGAGAGTGTGGTATATGAGTCAAATAAATATGGCTATAAGGTGCACTATGCCATCAAGGCCAATTATGACGACTATTTGCTTTCGATAATCCGTGAATATGGCTTGGGCATTGATTGTGCCAGCGGCAATGAGCTGCGCAAGGCTATTGAGGCCGGTTTTGCCCCCGAGGGCATAGTATATGCCGGGGTGGGCAAGCGCGACAAGGAGCTGCGCTACGCCATAGAGCAAGGCATCCGGGCCATCAACTGCGAGTCTATACAAGAACTGATGGTGATTGATGCCCTCGCTGCCGAGTCCGGGCGCGTCACCAATGTGGCGCTGCGCATCAACCCCGACATTGACCCCAAGACAAACCATTGCATTGACACCGGCCAGGCTGATAGCAAGTTTGGCATTTCATACGATGATGTGCTTGACCATGCTGATGAGATCAAGGCTCTCAAACATATCTGCATCTGTGGGCTGCACTTGCACATTGGATCGCAAATCAGAGAGCTGCATGTATTTGAAAATATGTGCTTGAAGGTCAATGCCATCGTCAAGGCCTTGCGCGGCATGGGCTTTGACTTCAGCTTCGTTGACGTGGGTGGCGGCCTCGGCGTGAATTACGATGTGCCTGAGAATGAGCCCATCCCCAATTTTGCTTCGTTATTCTCCATTGTTCACAATCATCTCGATGTGGGCGGCTGTGAGGTGCATTTTGAGTTTGGTCGCTCTATCGTGGCTGAGTGTGGCGAGCTGATTACTTCGGTCTTGTTCACCAAAACCACCGCCACCGGCCGCAAGCTCCTCATCGTAGATGCCTCGATGACCGAGCTGATACGCCCGGCTCTCTATGGCTCGTATCATAATATCGAGAATATCACCTCCACCGCTGAGCGCACTGACAAGTACACCGTGGTGGGCACGGCCTGCGAGTCAACAGATATCTTTGACGAGAATGTGGGCTTGCTGCGCAGCAGTCGCGGCGACTTGCTCACCATCAAGTCAGCCGGCGCGTATGGCATGTCGATGGCCTCGCGCTATAACTTGCATGATTTGCCCGGCGCCGTCTATAGCGATAAGCTGTGAGAGCCACCGCCACGGTCCTCAGTCGCGTTTGCGTTTTAGCAGATAGTCAATAGCTTCGGCTTGTATTTTGGAGCCTAACAGCCTGTTGGTCAGCAGGTAGGCTGTGATGCCTATCCCCATCTCCGTGGCGAGGCGCAAGGCGGCATTGCCGATGAGGTGGCCTACGCCCCACATTGCTGAGCCTATCACCAGCGACAAGGCGAGGTATGGCAGCATATCGCGCACATACGACATCACGGATTGCTCGGTGAGCCTCACCGTCACTACCAGCGTGGCCACCCATGTCGCCGCCGATGCGGCCATCTGGCCCCATAGCACTATGGCGATGCCCTCCACCGGGTTGGTCGCCGACGATAATGTGATGTATGGCAAGGAGAGCAATAGCGCCGCAAGCGCCACGCTGTCGCGCATCACTTCAAGCCACATGATGTGGCGTGCATAGCCCAGCGCTAAGATATAATTGTTCCACAGGCCGGTCAGCACCGTGAAGATGCCGCGCACCATCAGCAGCTGAAACAGCAAAATGGCGGCATCCCATTTGCTGCCAAACAACACATGAAATATCGATGTGGCGCACACCACCAGGCCTATGAAGGCCGGAAACGTAAGATATGAAGTGAAGCGATTGAGACGCCGGGTTATGTTGTCAAACCGTGGCTTGTCGTCCTGCACCGCCGACAGCGCCGGCAGAAACGACGATGTCAACACCTGCGAGAGCGAGGAGATGCCCATCTTGCTCCATTTGTCGGCTTGTGTGTAGTAGCCGAGCGCTACCATGCCCGTGCGGTTGCCGATAAAAAAGGAGTAAATATTCTGAAACACCGTGTTGAGAAACGAGGTGGCCATCATGCGCGACCCTATGCCGAAGTATGACCGCAGCGCCGCCCACGAGAAGCGCATCATCGGCCACCATCGCCCCGTGGCCCACAAGAGCGCTGCCTTGACAGTGCCCACGGTGATGGCTTGCCACACCATGGCCCACGCGCCATAGCCTTTAAGCGCAAGGACAATACCCACTATGCCGCCTGCCACCAGCCCGGCGCTGTTGGATACGGCCACCATGCGCACATCCATGCGCTTCATCAATATATTTGTCTGGACTATGACCGACGCGTTGAGGATAAACGACACAAACATCACCCTCGACATCGCCACCAGCGCCGGCGCATGAAACCACTGCGCTATCAGCGGCGCCGCTATCCACAATATCACATAGATGACGATAGATACCGCCATATTGAACCACAACACCGTGGAGTAGTCAAGGCGCGAGGGCTGCTTGCGCTGTATCAGCGCGTATGAAAAGCCGCTATCCACAAGCAGCGACGCAAACGCCTGTATCACCAAGATAGCGCCTACCAGGCCAAAAGCCTCCTGGCTGAGTACTCGCGCAAGCACTATGCCAGTCACGGCATAAAGCACCTGAGTAGATACGCGATCTACAACATTCCACTTCAAAGTGCCGGCCGTGCGCGATTTCAGTGACATCTATTCAGAACGGTTGCGAGGAAGATGAGGGGCCGGTGAGAGCCCGGCCCTGAAGGAGTGTCACTCCACCTTTATGACCTTGATGCCCAGGGCGAGTGATTTCTTCACCTCCGGGTCGCCTTTATAATATACCTTGCCGGAGCCGCTGCCCGAATAGCTTAGCTTCTCCGTGGCATAGCAATCGACATTGCCGGTGCCGGTGATGCGCACACTCACTTGCTTCGCTTCCAGATTTCCGGCTTCGATAGAGCCGGTGCCCAGCGACGAGTATTTAGCCTTGCCGGCCTTGCCGCTGACGATGATGCGCCCGGCGCCATAGCTGGTGCTCGCATTCAGCGAGGTGGAGTGTATGTCGTTGGCGATTATCGAGCCATTGCCCTCTACGCGCAGCTTCAGCGAGCTGGTGGGTGTCAGCGTCATCACGCGCACCAGTGAGTCGCCATAGTTTTGCACGCGCGCCAGCACGCTTGACATCACGGTGATGCGCGGCAAGTCGATAACGGCGCGATTATCCATATCGTCAACCTGTATCTTCAGCTTGGCCTTATTGGGCGTGAATATCAAGCGTGAGGCCATCTGCGGCGTGCAGCTATACTTGATATAGCCTGCCGAGTCGGTCGAGGCATAGTAATCCACACATATACCATCGCTGACGATAAGTTCGTCAAAATCATCTACCTTCAGTGTAAAATCCTGGATATTCTGCTGGCCATACAATCCCAGCGTAGTAGCAACGCCAAGTGTTGCGCTAATCAGTAATCGTGACAGTTTCATGAGTATCATCAGTTAAAATATTGTTTTCGATATGATCTAATATGCCTTCAAGCTCAGACAATGTATTGGCCTGAAGCATTGCTATGCGTGTGGGCCTGAAGCCCGGTATGCTCTTGAAGAGAGGCGAGGCGGCGAGGTGGCGGCGTATGTGCAGTATGCCGCGATACTCGTCGATGCGCTGTATGCTCTCGTGTATCTGGCGCCTCAAGATGCCAAACTTTGCCGCCTTGGTCAGCGGCGAGCACTCCCCGCTCGTAAGATATTGCTTGATGTCATGGAATATCCATGGCGCGCCTATCGAGGCACGCCCCACCATGATGCCATCTACGCCATACTTGTCAAAAGCCATGGCGGCCTTCTGCGGTGTGGTGATATCGCCGTTGCCGATAATGGGGATGTGCACTCGCGGGTTTTCCTTCACCCGCGCTATCATCTCCCAGTCAGCCTCGCCGGTGTACATCTGTGAGCGTGTGCGTCCATGCACCGTCAGCGCCTCGATGCCGCAGTCTTGCAGCGCCTCGGCAAGCTCCACGATGATTTTGCTGTTGTGGTCCCACCCCAGGCGTGTCTTTACCGTGACAGGTATCTTCACCGCATCGACCACCGCGCGCGTTATCTCAAGCATCTTGGGTATATCGCGCAGCATGCCCGCGCCGGCACCCTTACCGGCCACCTTTTTCACCGGGCAGCCAAAGTTGATATCCAAGATATCGGGCTGTGCCTGCTCTACTATCTTTGCTGCCTGCACCATAGGATCGACCTCGCGCCCATAGATCTGTATCGCCGTAGGGCGCTCACGCTCGCTGATATGCAGCTTGCGTGTCGTGGCGCTGATATTGCGGATAAGGGCATCGGCCGACACAAACTCGGTATATACCATATCCGCGCCTAATTCCTTACAAATTAGGCGAAACGAAGCGTCTGTGACGTCCTCCATCGGAGCCAACATCACAGGCCTGTTACCAAGGTCAAGCTCTCTGATTTTCACAATACAAAATTAGTCAAAATAATTTGTATTACAGCCATCGTAGAGCCACAAAATAGCACAAAAGCGTCACTTTTGCGACATTCCCACCAAAATCCTATCCCTTTGGGCTATCTCATTTAACCGCATCACAGCATTCTACCAACATGTGCAGCGCTCTTGCAGCGTCACTTTCAGCCGGGAAAACATTATTTCGAAAAGACATGAGTCAATTGCCTGAATTTAGGCAATCTATAGTTATAAATAGCTGATTATTAAAATTGTGTTATTGTCAATAATTGAAATTGGTTAGCGAGATACATTATTGTTTGGGAGAATAGTAATTAAAGTGTTTTCATCTGAAAGATACCATGAAAAATCACCGAGGAAATCTTCCAATAACAACGCCGACATCATAAAAGAGCCTGACTTTTTGAGTTCTTTTTGGGGGGAGGGTGGTGGTGGATAGGCTATTTTTTGCTAACTTTGTAGGCTAATAAACCCCAAATCGCTGATGAATACTTTACCACATGACCCGATAATGCTGCTGGGCGCTGTCAACACTCTCTTGCGTGACGAATATGACAGCCTCGACAGCTTATGCGATGACTATGATATAAGCCGTGAAGAGCTCGTGGAGAGGCTCCGGGCGGCCGGCTTTGAATACATACCGAGCATCAACCAATTCAGATGACCGAGGAGACACATCACTATCTGTCAGAGCTCAACGAGCAGCAACGTGCCGCAGTGGAGTATCTTGACGGGCCGCAGTTGGTAATCGCCGGCGCCGGCTCGGGCAAGACGCGTGTGCTCACTTATAAAATAGTGCATCTTATGGCTCACGGCTATGAGCCGTGGCGCATTATGGCGTTGACCTTCACCAACAAGGCGGCGCGTGAGATGCGCGAACGCATCGAAGGCGCTATCGGCGAGGCTGCTTCGCGCATCTGGATGGGCACGTTTCACTCTATCTTTGGCCGCATACTGCGCATCAATGCCGAGCGTATAGGCTATACCAAAAACTACACCATATACGACACTACTGATGCCAAGTCGCTGATTAAGAGTATTATCAAGGATATGGGTCTGAGCGATAAGGTTTATAAGGTGTCGTCGGTGATGAGCGCCATCTCTATGGCCAAGAACTCGCTGATGTCGCCCGAGAGCTACGCCCATGACCGGTCAATCCGCGACTATGACCGCAACTGTGGCCGGCCGCGCATGGCCGAGATTTATGCCGGCTATTGCGCGCGATGCCGTGTGGCTGATGCTATGGATTTTGACGACTTGCTGTACAATACCGCCGTGCTCTTGCGCGACAATCCTGACTTGCTGCGCCATTACAGCGAGTTCTTCAGATACATCTTGGTCGATGAGTATCAGGACACTAATTTTGCTCAGCACCTCATCGTGTCAATGCTCACACAGAAGAGCGGCAATATATGTGTGGTAGGCGATGATGCTCAGAGCATATACTCGTTTAGAGGCGCCAATATCAGCAATATCCTCAACCTGCGCAACGGCTATCCTTCGCTGCAAATCTTCAAGCTCGAGCAAAACTATCGCTCTACTCAGCTTATTATCAATGCCGCCAACAGCCTCATCGCCAAAAACACTATGCAGATACGCAAAGATGTGTTCTCGCGCAACGATGTCGGCGATCCGGTCAGCGTGGTGCAGGCTTATAGTGACTATGAGGAGGCATATCTGGTGGCGGCGCGCATCGCTCAGCTCAAGGCCACTGACGGCACGCCATACAATGACATGGCGGTGCTATACCGCACCAACGCTCAGTCGCGCGCTATCGAGGAGGCGCTACGCTCGCGCAACATACCTTATCGCATCTACGGCGGCGTGGCTTTCTATCAGCGCAAGGAGATTAAAGACGCGCTGGCTTACTTCCGCATGGCTGTCAACCCCAACGATGATGAAGCTCTCCGGCGCATCATCAACGTGCCGACGCGCGGCATCGGGCAGACCACCCTCGCCAAGCTCGCCGGTGCTGCCATTGAGGCGCAGGTGAGCATCTGGCAGGTGCTGATGCGTCCGCAGCTGTACAATTTGGCGCTCAATCGTGGCACCATGTCTAAGCTGGAGGGTTTTGCCTCATTAATTAACGAGTTTATTGAGATGCACGTCAAAGGCACCGATGCCGCCACGCTCGCCGGGACCATCATCAGCCGTACGCGTCTGCTGGCCATGCTCATCACTGACAATACACCCGAGAGCATCTCCAAGCGAGAAAACTTGGAGGAGCTGCTCAATGCCGTGGCTCAATTTGTCGGCGACCATACCGAGCAGGGGGCTGATGACACCGTGACGATGGCTGATTTCCTCGCTGAGGTGTCGCTGGCTACTGACCAGGATACCGACGACACTGCCGAGCAGCAGCGCGTCACGCTGATGACCATCCACGCCTCCAAGGGCCTGGAGTTTGACGACATCTTTGTGGTGGGCGTGGAGGAGGACTTGCTGCCATCGATGATGAGCTCGCAGTCATTGGCCGAGATTGAGGAGGAGCGGCGATTGCTCTATGTGGCCATCACTCGAGCCAAGCGCCACTGCATGCTCTCTTACGCCCGGTCGCGCTTCTTCCAGGGCGCTACCAAGTCGTGCCGGCCATCGCGCTTCTTGCAAGATATTGACAATCGCTATTTGCGACTGGTTACCGGCAGCTCCATTGACGGTCCTTCGCGCAGTACTGACAGCTATCGTCAGAGCTTTCACAGCCCCGTGCGCTCAGGATTTGTCGCTGCCTCAAGCCTCACAGCCGGTGCCACGCCCTCGCTGCCTTCGGCGGGTTCGGGGCTGCACAGCGCCGACGAGCTGACCGTGGGGATGCGCATCGCCCACCAGCGCTTTGGCGAAGGCGTCATCACCGATATCAACACCTCTGTCGCCGACCACCGCATAAGCGTGGATTTTGACAATAGCGGCTCAAAGGTGCTTCTGCTTAAATTTGCCAAATTTGACATCATATAAATGAATATCAACGAGATACCCACACCTTTCTACATCGTCTATGAGTCGCGGTTGCGTCGCAACTTGCAGCTCATCAGCGAGGTAAGCCGGCGTGCCGGCGTTGACATCATCATGGCCTTCAAGGCCAACGCCTTGTGGCGCTCTTTCGACATCGTCAAAGAATATTGTCGCGACTCCACCGCCAGCTCGCTCAATGAGCTGCGCCTCGGTCGCGAATATCTTGGCGGCAATGTGCACAGCTACTGTCCCGCTTATACCGACGACACCATCGATGAGTATGCCTCTAACAGCAGCCACATCACATTCAATTCGCTGAGCCAATACCACCGCTTTGGCGCTCGCGCCAAGAAGGACGGAGCCTCGCCCGGCCTCAGAGTCAACCCGCATTGCTCGGTCATAGACACCGACATTTACAATCCGGCGCTGCCCGGCTCGCGTTTCGGTGTCAGCGCCGCTGACATCGGCGATGCTCTGCCGGCCGGTGTCGAGGGTCTCCACTTCCATGCCTTATGCGAGTCATCAAGCTATGACCTGCAGCGCGTGCTCGAGGCCTTCGAGGCGCAATTCGGCCACTTGCTGCCCCATGTGCAGTGGGTCAATATGGGCGGCGGACACCTAATGACCCGCGAGGGCTACGACACCGACCACCTGATAGCCCTGCTGACCGACTTCAGAAGGCGATACCCTCACCTCAAAATCATATTGGAGCCCGGTAGCGCCTTCACGTGGCGCACCGGCGATCTCATCACCTCGGTAGTAGATGTGGTGGAGAATGATGGCATACGCACCGCCATCATCGATGCCTCTTTTGCCTGCCACATGCCCGACACCTTGGAGATGCCCTACAAGCCCCTTATCACCGAGAGCCTTGACGACAACGCTGCCGATGGCTTGGCATATAGGCTCGGTGGCAACTCGTGCCTCAGCGGCGACTACAAGGGCGACTGGCGCTTTGCTCGGCCGCTCAACCCCGGCGACAGGCTCACGCTCGAAGATATGAACCACTACACCACGGTAAAGACCACCATGTTCAACGGCATCAGCCACCCCGCCATCGTGCTTGCCACTATCAGCGGCGACTGCAAATACCTGCGCCAATACACTTACGAAGATTATAAATCACGCATGTCGTGACCCAATATACGCTCCATAGTCATGAAATATTCAGTAATAGTACCCGTTTACAATAGGCTCGATGAAGTGATAGAGCTGCTCGAAAGCCTTAAGCAACAGACACTGAATGGCTGTTTTGAAGTAATTCTCGTGGAGGATGGTTCCACTGCCCCTTGCCGCTCGGCTGCCGACAAGGCTCTCGCTGACGGCCTCGATGTAAAGTACTATTTCAAGTCCAACGAAGGGCGCTCCATAGCGCGCAACTACGGCATGGAGCGTGCCTCCGGCGACTACTTCATATTCTTTGACTCAGACTGCGTGATACCGCCCGACTATTTCGAGCGTATAGATGGGCGCTTGCGCCGTGAGCCTCTCGACTGCTTTGGCGGCCCCGATGCAGCTCACGACTCGTTCACCACGACACAGAAGGCCATCAACTACACCATGACATCATTTCTCACCACCGGCGGCATACGCGGCGGCGCCGTGAGCATGGAGAAATTTACGCCCCGCACCTTCAATATGGGCTTCTCGCGCCGCGTATATCAGCAGGTGGGAGGCTTCAGAGAGATGTTCTCAGAGGATATCGATATGAGCACCCGCATACGTCAAGGCGGCTTCTCAATAGGCTTGATACGCGAGGCTCCGGTGTGGCATAAGAGGCGTGTGGATTTTCGCAAATTCTTCCGTCAGGTGCACGTCTTCGGCATGTCGCGCATCACTCTCAAGCTCCTCTATCCGGGCTCTCTCAAGCCGGTGCACACGCTGCCGGCCATCGCCGTGCTGATGGCTTTGGCGCTGATAGTGGCCGGCTTTGCGCTCTCATGGTGGTTCTTTGTGCCATTGGCGCTGTATCTGATAGCCTTGTTTGTGGGCGCGCTGATATCCACTCACAGCGTAGTGATAGCCCTCAAAGCCATACCCGCTGCCATCATACAGCTCGGCGGCTATGGGTCCGGATTTATCAAAGCATACTTCCTGAAAATAATCCTCGGGCGCGGCCGCGATATTGATGAAGAAATCAAGCTGCGCAAAGGCAAATAGACTATATAATATGGCCAACATACTCATACGCGATATGGCCGCCGAAGAGCGACCCAGAGAGAAACTGATGCGTCACGGCGCCAAGGCGCTCACCGACGCCGAGTTGATGGCTATCATTTTCAGCACCGGCGTCAAAGGCAAGTCGGTGGTGGAGCTGAGCCACGAGATTTTGGCCGACAACAAAGGCCATCTGAGTCGTGTGGCGCGCCTCAGGGTAGAGGATTTCCTTAAGCGATACAAAGGCATAGGGCAGGCCAAGGCAATCACTCTGCTTGCCGCCCTGGAGATAGGGAGCCGTGCCGCCGCCGATGCTATCAAGTCAGAAAACCCTACGGTCAACAGCCCCGACATCGCTTATTCGCTGATGCGCCCCCACCTCGAGCGTCTTGACCACGAAGAGGTGTGGGTCATGCTCCTGTCGCAGTCAGGAAAGAGCATCCGCGAGGTGTGCATCAGCAGTGGAGGTGTGGCTCAGACGCTTGCTGACGTGCGCCTGATTATGAAGGCTGCCATTGACAATCTGGCCAGCAGCATCATCTTGTTTCACAACCACCCATCGGGCAATCTCACCCCAAGTGTGCAGGACGACAAACTCACCGAGAAGGTGCGCGATGCCGCACGCTTCTTTGACATCTCCCTCAGCGACCACATCATCATCGCCGACCGCGGCTACTACTCCTACCGCACCGAGGGCCGCATCCTGTAGCCCCGTCAACGCACATCGCCCCGGAAGCTAATATTTTTTTTGAGGGTATTAGCGCTATATCAATATTTGTCACTACCTTTGTAAGATAATACAAAGCCGATAGTCAATCATCGTCATGGAGTTTAATCTAAAGTCAGAATACTCGCCCACGGGCGACCAGCCGCAGGCCATAGAGCAGCTGTGCCAAGGCATTGAGGCCGGTGAGAGCGCGCAGGTGCTGCTCGGCGTCACCGGCTCGGGCAAGACTTTTACGATGGCTAATGTCATCGCCCGGGTCAAAAGGCCCACGCTGATACTCAGCCACAATAAGACCCTCGCGGCGCAGCTCTACAGTGAGATGAAGAGCTTCTTCCCCGACAATGCTGTGGAGTATTTTGTGTCGTACTATGACTATTATCAGCCGGAGGCCTACATCCCCAGTCTTGACAAGTATATAGAGAAAGACTTAATGATTAACGATGAGATTGATCGCCTGCGCCTGTCCACCACCTCGGCGCTGCTCTCGGGGCGCCGCGATGTCATCGTTGTCTCGTCGGTGTCATGTCTTTATGGCATCGGCAACCCCGAGGATTTTAATGCCAATGTCATTTCTATCAAGGTGGGGCAGCGTGTTGCGCGCAATGCCTTTCTGCGCCGGCTCGTGGGCGCGCTCTATTCGCGCAATGAGGTAGAGGCCAAGCGAGGCACTTTCAGGGTCAAAGGCGACACTGTAGATGTAAGGCTTGCTTACGAGGAAATCACCCTGCGCATCGTCTTTTGGGGTGATGAAATCGAGAGTATCTGCACGGTGCACCCCACTGATGGTGTCAAATTCGGCGACTTTGACTGCTTCAACATTTACCCGGCAAATATCTTTGTCACATCGCCCGCTCGCCAAGCTGAGGCCATAAAGCAGATACAGCTCGACCTGGGCGTGCAGGTAGAGAATTTCCGCAAGGAGGATAGGCTTCTGGAGGCGCAGCGGTTGGAGGAGCGCGTCACTTACGATGTGGAGATGATGAAGGAGATAGGCCACTGCCCCGGCATCGAGAATTACTCACGATACTTTGATGGCCGAGAGCCGGGAATGCGCCCCTTCTGCCTCCTCGACTATTTCCCAAAGGACTTCATGACAATAATCGATGAGAGCCACGTCACAGTGCCGCAAATCAGGGCTATGTATGGCGGTGACCTCTCGCGCAAGCTCAATCTCGTAAATTATGGCTTCCGCCTCGAGGCGGCTCTCGACAACAGGCCTCTGAAGTTTGAGGAGTTTGAGCGCATGACACATCAGGTGATATACGTGAGCGCCACGCCGGCCGACTATGAGCTGGACCTCTGCGGCGGCGTAGTAGTGGAGCAGCTCATACGCCCCACGGGCCTTCTTGACCCCGTCATCAAGGTAAGGCCTACCGTGGATCAGGTTGATGACTTGCTCGAGGAGATAGTGCAGCGCACCGAGCGCGGAGAGCGCACCCTCGTGACCACACTGACCAAGCGCATGGCCGAGGAGCTCAACGACTACTTTGTAAAGCTCGGCGTTAAGGCTGCCTACATTCATAGCGATGTGGATACGATGGATCGCATTCGCATCCTCGATGACCTGCGCGCCGGCATCTATGATGTGCTTATCGGTGTAAACCTCCTCCGCGAGGGCCTGGACTTGCCGGAGGTGTCGCTCGTGGCCATCCTCGATGCCGATAAGGAGGGCTTCTTGCGTAGTCACCGGTCGCTGACACAGACCGTGGGGCGTGCGGCTCGCAACCTCAATGGCGAGGTGATAATGTATGCCGACACTATCACGCAGTCAATGCAGCAGACCATCGATGAGACCGAGCGCCGCCGCTCGTTGCAGCTCGCCTACAACGAGCAGCATGGCATCACACCCCAGGCTATCGTCAAGGCGCGCACAGCCATCGTGGGCCGCGACCCCGCCACTGCGCCGGCCTCCGCACCCGGCCGCACCAAGGGCAGCAATGACGCCAAGGGCCCGAGCGTATATGCTTATGATTTGACCACCGAGGCCGGCCTCGCCGCTGACCCTGTGATACCATATATGACCGCCGACGAGCTCAGGCGCACTATCAGCCGCAAACGCCAGGAGATGCTCCAGGCGGCCAAGGACATGGAGTTTATCGAAGCGGCGCGCCTCCGCGACGAAGTGCTCAAATTGGAGCAGCGCCTCGCCACTATGGAGCACGGCCCGGCTAAATCATAATGACGCTATGACTGACACCTCAGCTATCGACTATGACCACCTGAGAGCTACTGATTGGCTGCCCACATCTGTCAAGGAGATGAAGGCGCTGGGCTGGGATTACGTAGATGTGGTGCTGTTCAGCGGCGATGCATACATTGACCATCCGGCCTTTGGCGCTGCCGTAATAGGGCGCTCGCTGCAGGCCGCGGGCTACAAGGTGGCAATCGTGCCTCAGCCCAATTGGCAGGACGATTTGCGCGACTTCCGCAAATTCGGCGCACCGAGGCTTTTCTTCGGCGTGTCGGCCGGTGCTATGGACTCTATGGTCAATCACTACACAGCGGCGCGCCGTCGTCGCTCCGATGATGCCTATACTCCCGGCGGCCGTCCCGGCGCGCGTCCTGACTATCCCACGATAGTATATTCTCAAATCCTCAAGCAGCTGTATCCTGACACTCCGGTAGTAGCCGGGGGCATAGAGGCTTCGCTGCGGCGCTTGTCGCACTACGATTACTGGCAAGACCGCCTGCGGCCCTCGATAATCATAGACTCAGGTGCTGATATGATACTCTATGGCATGGGTGAGCGCACTGTGGTGATGCTGGCACGTCGTCTCGCCGCCGGTGAGAATATCGCTGATATCACCGACCTGCCACAATCGGTAATCGTGGCCCCTCGCAGCGCGATGGAGGCTGCCACCGGCTGCCCCGACAATATCATACTCAATGACTACGACAGCTGCTTCCGCAGCAAGCGCCTCCAATCGCTCAACTTTAAGCATATTGAGCAAGAGAGCAACAGTATGGATGGCGGAGCCACCATCTGGCAAGGCTTCGATAAGGCGAGAGCGGTCAAGTGCAATCCTATGTTGCCCGCCATGCAGCCCGGCGAGATTGATATCGCTTTTGACTTGCCTTACACGCGTATGCCGCATCCTCGTTATCGCGGCAAGCACATCCCGGCCTACGATATGATACGCCACTCCATCAATATGCATCGCGGCTGTTTCGGCGGATGCGCTTTCTGCACCATCTCGGCGCATCAGGGCAAGTTTATTGCTTCGCGCTCAAAAGAGTCAATCTTGCGCGAGGCACGCCAGGTGACGGCGATGCCTGACTTCAAGGGCTATATCACTGATTTGGGCGGCCCTTCGGCTAATATGTATGCCATGGGAGGGCGCAATCGCGACGTGTGCCGCAAGTGTCGCAAGCCTTCGTGCCTCCACCCGGTGGTGTGTCCTAATCTATGCAATGACCATAGGCCGTTGCTTGATATATACCACGCTGTTGATGCCCTGCCGGGCGTGAAGAAATCATTCATCGGCAGCGGTGTCCGCTATGACTTGTCGATGCATCGCTCGGGCTGCGCCGAGATTGATGCCGCCAATCGCCGATACAATGAGGAGCTGATTACGAGCCATGTGTCGGGTCGCCTCAAGGTGGCGCCGGAGCACACGCAAGACTCGGTTCTGGAGGTTATGCGCAAGCCTTCGTTTGCCCTCTTTCACGAGTTCAAACGTATCTTTGACGATGTCAATCGTCGCCACGGATTGCGTCAGCAGATAATCCCTTACTTCATCTCTTCGCACCCGGGCTGCAAGGAGATTGATATGGCTCTACTCGCCGTTGAGACCAAGCGTCTGGATTTTCACCTGGAGCAGGTGCAAGACTTCACGCCCACGCCTATGACCGTAGCATCGGAGATTTATTATTCGGGGATACACCCTTACACCGGCGAGCACGTGTACTGCGCCACACGTCACGAGGAGAAGCTTGCTCAGCGCAAGTATTTTTTCTGGTATGACCGTGCTTATCGCGTTGACATCACGCGCTCACTGCATCGCCTGCATCGCCCCGACCTTATAGCAAAGCTCTTCGGCCGCTGATGGCGCGCCTGCACTGCCTCTATGCCGGTCTCTCCGGCTCTCATACCTGACACAGCCCCTTGCGCGAGGGTGGCAGCTGCATATATTGCGATGGTGTCAGCCCCGTCACGGCTTTGAACTGCCGCGAGAGGTGTGCCGTGCTCGAATAGCCGGTGCGGTAGGCTATCTCGCCGAGGGTCAGCTCTTTATAGCTCATCAGCTCCTTGACCCACTCCACGCGCTGGGCTATGTGATACTTCTCAATGGTGCGCCCCTCACGCGCCGTAAAGGCCCGCGACAACGACTCATACGGCATGGCCAGGTGCAGCTCCAGGCATGCCGACATATTCAATCGGCACTCGTCTTCTTGCCGCACATGGTGAATGACCGCTGCCTTAATGCGCTCCACGAGCGCGTCTTCGCTATTCTCCAGGCGCTCAAAGCCCTCGGCAGCCAACGCCTTGTCGAGAGCCGCCAGGCTCTCGGGGGTGAGCGCCGAGGCATCAACGGTGACCGCGCCCAGCGCTATTGACATCACGGCGATGCCGGCCTGCTCGAAGCAGTGTCTGACGGCTGCCATGCAGTGATGGCAGACCATATTGCGTATGGCTATCGTGGTAATCAAGGCACTCAAACGGTTTTGTGTGAGTGTGTTACAGTGGTCTGATGCCCATGATTTCGCGCATCTCGCGCAGTGTCTGCGAGGCGCGTGAGCGTGCCTTCTCGGCGCCTTGGCGCACTACGCGTGCCAGATAAGACTCGTCGGCAAGGATGTCTTGCACTCTCTCGCGTATCGGGGTTGTCACGGCGAGGATATCTTCGGCAAGTTGCTTCTTGAGGTCGCCGTAGCGTATTGAGCAGTCGGCGTAAGCTTGGCGGAAGTGGCTCACCACATCGGGCGTAGAGGTCAGCTCTAAAAGGGTGAATAGGTTGGCCACCGGCTCGCTCATGGGTGAGTTGGGCTCTTTGGGGCCCTCGTCGGTGACGGCGCGCATCACTTTTTTGCGCAACACCTTGGGGTCGTCGATGAGGTATATGCAGTTGCCTTCGCTCTTGCCCATCTTGCCTGAGCCGTCGAGGCCGGGCACTTTGACCGGCGCGCCGCCAAAGTCAAAATCAGTGGGCTCGGGGAAGAGATCTACGCCGTAGAATGAATTGAAACGGCGCGCAAAGCGGCGCGTCAGCTCCAGGTGTTGCAGCTGGTCTTTGCCCACGGGCACCTTGGTGGCTTTTTGTATCAGAATATCCACGGCCATCAGGGTGGGGTAGGTGAGCAGGCCCGCATTGACGCGGCGGTTTGAGTCGGTGCCTATGATTTGGCGCTCAATAGCCTCATCATCGCCATCGGAGGCTTCCGGAGCGCCGAGGCCGAGCGCCTTGCGCGCCTTATCCTTGAACGAGGCGGTGCGCATCAGCTCGCCTATGCCCACATGCATATTGAGCAGCAGATACATCTCGGCTATCTCAGGGATATCGCTCTGCACGAAGATTGTCGATTTCTCCGGGTCAAGCCCCGCAGCGAGGTATTCGGCAAGAATACTTTTCACGTTGGCGTGCAGTTGCTGTGGGTCCGGGTTGGTGGTCAGCGCGTGCAAATCGGCGATGAAGAAATTGCAGTCGCAGGTGTCTTGTATCTTGACAAACTTGCTCAGCGCGCCATAATAGTTGCCCAAATGGAGGTTGCCGGTCGAACGGATGCCGCTCAGTACGATATCTTTCATTACAGTGAGTTTTAGTCTGTGTTATGTGTCTATTGAAAATATTTTGCAAAGATAAGCCTTTTTTGCTTATAGTGCAATATAAAATACAGCCGCCGGCCTTACTTAGATTGACAATCGGCCGCCATAGCGGCAAAAGTGCGGCGAAATGCCTCCTCTGTGGCCACCGGCATCGCCGTGATGCTCAGTGCTTGTTTGAGGGCGGTATTATCCACTATGAGGTTGCATGAGAGCTTGCCGAGCCGCCGGCTGTTGAGCGGCAGCCGCAAGGCATCGCCGATTTTTGCCGCCGTTATGACCATAGGCTTGGGTATGTGCCATAGCCGAGCCTTGCGGCCGGTGGCCTCAGCGGCAAGCGTGACGATGCGCGTGGTGGATATCGGAGTGTCATCGGCCACCGCAAATGTGCCGGCCACCTCGCGCCGCTCTATCATTCGGCTTACCACGTGGCAAAAGTTGTCAATATACACAAATGAGTGTGTATTCTTAAAAGCGCCTAGCGGCCACGGCAGCCCGCGCCGCAACACATTGAAGAGCAACGGCAGATTGCCCTTGTTGCCTTCGCCGTAAATCATTGCCGGACGCAGCACCACGACCCGCCGGTCGCGGCTGCGTTCGCTATTGTCGGCGATGTATTGCTCGGCGCTTGCCTTGCTGCGCCCGTAGGCATCGCGCATGGATGCTTGTGTTGCGGCAATAGAGCTGACAAAGATATATGTGCCTACAGAGGCGTGGCTGCAGAAGTAGTCGTAGGTCAGCCTCGTAAGCCCCACGTTGACTTTCTGATAATGCTCCTCGGGTATCTTACCGTCGGTGTCGTGAGCTATGGCGGCGGCGTGGATGATGGCATCGATGCGCGGCAGGCGGTCGTGGCGCATGTCGTCCCACGAGAAGATGCCCCGAGCCGGGTCGGGCCGGCGCGACACGCCTATCACCTCGTGGCCCGCTGCTGCGAGATACGAGGAGAGATGACTACCCACAAAGCCCCGAATGCCGGTAATTAACACCACTGCCGCCATATCATCAGTCTATGGTCTCTGACGTTGTCAGTGGCGGCTTTTGATATTGGCCTCGTAGTAGTCGATATAAGCGCGGTTGACCTGGCGCACGCCGCCGGGCGTGGGATAGTCGCCCGAGAAATACCAGTCGCCGGGGCAGCCGGGGATGGCTTTATGCAGGTCAGGCAGAGGTAGATACAGGATATCCACCTTGGCGCGCACCTCGGCGGGCTTGAGCATCGCGGCTATCTTGGCTGATATCTCTACATCGCTGAATGGCTCATACACGGCTTTGACACAGTTGGTCTGCTCGGCGGCGGGCAGCGATATCTGCTCGAGACAGCGCTGATAGGTGTCGTGCAACACATACTCGCACCCGCTCTCTTTGAGCAGCTCTACGGCGGCCTTGAAGGCTATAAACTGGTCCATCGACGACATATCTATGCCATAATAGTCGGGGTATCGTACCTGTGGCGACGATGATACTATGATGATGCGGGCTGGGTGTACGCGGTCGAGCATACGCAGGATTGATTGGCGCAGGGTGGTGCCTCGCACAATTGAGTCGTCAATGACGATGAGCGTGTCGCTATTCTCGCGCACTGACCCGTAGGTCACGTCATAGACGTGTGCCGCCATGTCGTCGCGCGATGAGCCTTCGGATATGAATGTGCGCATCTTCACGTCTTTGATGGCCACCTTCTCTACCCTGACCTTGCGCTGCAGCAAGCGCGCTATGACCTCGCCGTCGATATTTCCGGCGGCTATCATTGCTTTGGCGCGTGCGGTATTGTCGGCGTGGAGCGCTTCCTCCAGGCCTTGCACCATGCCTATGAACGCCACCTCGGCAGTGTTGGGGATAAATGAGAACACGGCGTTGTCGATGTCGCGGTCAATCATCGTCAAGATTTCCGGCACAAGGCGGCGCCCCAGCTCTTTACGTTCGCGGTATATATCTTCGTCGCTGCCGCGCGAGAAATAGATGCGCTCAAACGAGCAGCGGCGGTTGTCTTTCTCTCCGAGGATGTCGGCGATGGTGATATCGCCTTTGCTGTTCATCATGATGGCGGAGCCGGGTGTCAGCTCATGCACGTCATCGGCCTCAAGGTCAAAGGAGGTGCGTATGACGGGGCGCTCTGATGCCACCACGAGGATGTCGTCGTCATAGTAGTAGAATGCCGGTCTGATGCCGTGGGGGTCGCGCAGCGCAAAGCAGTCGCCCGAGCCGGTGGCTCCGCAGATGACAAAGCCGCCGTCCCATGCCGGTGAGGCGTCGCGCAGCACTTTGGCGATGTCGAGGTTGTCTTCGATGGCGCGTGCCAAGTCCGGGTCGTGAAGTGTATCGCGATATTGGCGATAGAGCCTGTGGTTTTCCTTGTCGAGCATATATCCTATCTGTTCCAGCAGCATATTGCTGTCGCTATAGAGGCGTGGATGCTGACCGGTGGCTACTATCTGCTCAAAAATCTCATCGGTGTTGGTCATATTGAAGTTGCCGCACAAGGCCAGCGAGCGTGAGCGCCAGTTGTTGCGGCGTAGCACCGGGTGGGCATAGGCCAAGCCGCTGCGGCCGGTGGTGCTGTAGCGCAAATGCCCCATATATATCTCGCCGATAAAGGGTGCATATTGCTCCACGTCTTCGATGGTATGATTTTCGATATCGGAGGGCAGGTCGCGCCGCACCTTATCGAAGATGATGGGTATGGCGTCCTTGCCTAAGGCGCGCTCGCGGAATATCAGCTCGTGGCCGGCAGGGGCGTGGGTTTTTACTACAGCGAGACCCGCAGCCTCTTGGCCGCGGTTGTGCTGCTTCTCCATCAACAGGTATAGCTTGTTGAGGGCATAGGCGTAGGTGCCGTATTTCTCTTTGTAATATTGAAGAGGACGGCGTAGTCGTATTAGGGCTACGCCGCACTCGTGCTTGAGTTGTTCCATTAATGAATGAATAGTAATTCGCGATATTTGGGCAAGGGCCACATCTCGTTGTCAACCATAAGCTCCAGCTTGTCAATATGATAGCGGATGGTCTCCATGGGCGGCACCACGGTGTCGTGGTAGGCGATGGCTTTCTCGCGCTCTTCGGTGATGCGGTTGGCAGCCTTGCGTGCCTCTACCATACGATCAACTTCGGTTTTGATTACATCCATGTGTGCCGAAATCTTCTCGATGGTCTCCAGGTCGTGAGCCACGATGGTGGCGCCTTTGACCCCTGAGAAGAGGCTCTTGAGCTTGACCACGTTATCTACCAGTAACGACTGGTAGCGGGTGGCTACAGGTATGATGTGGTTGATGGCGAGGTCGCCGAGCACGCGAGCCTCGATTTGTATTTTCTTGGTGTAAATCTCCCATTTCACCTCGTTGCGGGCTTCGAGCTCCAGGCGCGAGAACACGCCGGTGCGGGCAAACATCTCCACCGATGACTCGCGCAGGTAGGCATCGAAGATCTTTGGTGCTGAGGTCTCGCAGTCGAGGCCGCGGCGAGCTGCTTCGGCCTTCCAATCATCGCTGTAGCCGTTGCCGTCAAAGTGGATGGGCTTGGACTCTCTGATGAGCCGACGTATCTCGGCGAGGAGAGCTTCGCGCAGGCCTTCGCCTTTGGCCAGACGCGCCTCTACGGCGGCGTGGAACTGGTTGAGCTGGTCAGCAACGGCGGCGTTGAGCGCTATCATTGCCGAGGCGCAGTTGGCCGATGAGCCTACGGCGCGGAACTCAAAGCGATTGCCGGTGAAGGCAAATGGCGAGGTGCGGTTGCGGTCGGTATTGTCGATGAGGATCTCCGGGATTTGCGACACGCCCAGCGACATAGCGTCCTTCGTAGAGAGGTCGGTGAGCTCGTTGTCAGTAGATTTCTCCAGCACATCGAGCACGTGAGCTAACTGGCTGCCCGTGAAGATAGAGATGATGGCCGGGGGAGCCTCGTTGGCGCCCAGACGGTGAGCGTTAGTGGCTGACATGATTGAGGCCTTGAGCAGAGCGTTGTGGGTGTGCACGGCGGCCATCACGTTGACCACAAAGGTGATAAACTGCAAGTTGTCCTTGAGGGTCTTGCCCGGCGAGAAGAGTATCTTGCCCTTGTCGGTGCCCAGGCTCCAGTTGTTGTGCTTGCCTGAGCCGTTGATGCCGGCAAAAGGCTTCTCGTGGAGCAGCACTCTGAAGTTGTGGCGGCGTGCCACCTCTGACATTACCGACATCAGCAGCAAGTTGTGGTCATTGGCGAGGTTGGTCTCTTCAAAGATAGGAGCCAGCTCAAACTGGTTGGGAGCCACCTCGTTGTGGCGTGTCTTGGCGGGAATGCCCAGACGGTGACACTCTATCTCGAGGTCAAGCATAAAGGCCTCCACGCGCGAGGGAATAGCGCCGAAGTAGTGGTCTTCGAGCTGCTGGTTTTTGGCGCTCTCGTGGCCCATAAGGGTGCGGCCGGTGAGCACAAGGTCAGGGCGGGCGGCATACAGAGCCTCATCTACCAGGAAGTATTCCTGCTCCCAGCCCAGATATGATGTTACATGGTTGACTTCAGGGTCAAAGTAGCGAGCCACAGCCGTGGCAGCCTTATCTACGCTGTTGAGGGCGCGCAGCAGCGGCGTCTTATAGTCAAGCGACTCGCCGGTGTACGACACAAAGATAGTGGGGATACACAGCGTCTCATCGAGGATGAAAGCCGGCGACGAGATGTCCCATGCCGAGTAGCCGCGTGCCTCAAAGGTGTTGCGGATGCCGCCGTTGGGGAAGCTCGACGCATCAGGCTCTTGCTGCACTAACAGCTTGCCGGTAAACTCCTCTACCACGCCGCCTTTGCCGTCGTGCTCGATAAAGGCATCATGCTTCTCGGCAGTGCCGTCAGTGAGAGGGTGAAACCAGTGGGTGTAGTGACGCGCGCCATTGTCGATAGCCCAGCGCTTCATGCCTTCGGCCACGCTGTCGGCTATCTCGCGAGAGATGGGCTCCTTGTTCTCGATAGCATTTACCAAAGCGTCATAGGTCTTTTTGGGCAAGTATTCAAACATCTTCTGGCGATTGAATACCGCTTTGGCGTAAAACGACTCCGAACGCTCATTGGGGATTTTTACCTCTACCGGCTTACGATTGTAAGCCTCTTCGATGAGTTTGAAACGCAAAGATGACATCTTTTTTGTTTTTTGAAAGTGATAAGAATTATTGTACCTGTGTTTTTATTGATGTAGCATAAGTGATGACCCTGCATCGGCATCGTATGGTGCACCACAAGCACCCGGCGCCGGCGTCAGGCGGGCAGTAAGCGTCGGCTGACGCTTCTTGCGGGCTATTACCGGGGGTGCTGCAAGGACTTTCATAGAACGTATCAAAATGTGATGAGTATGTATCTAAAAACAATTAATCCCGCATCGCGGCGCTCACTTTTCAAGCACGATCGCAAATGCTTAATCGTGCCCGGACAAGCTGCTTTGTGATGCAGGGATAATGTCTCGGATTTAATGTCCATCATCTCGTCTGATTTGACGTGTGCAAAGGTAGTGCGTTTGCGCGAAATATGCAACAGCCCGAGCAATTTTTTTTGCTGAAAAAATCGCTAAAGCGCCGCCGCGCAGCCCCCGGCGTCAATCGCGCACATAGTGAGGCAGCTCGCCCGCCGGCAGCTCCATCGAAATCTCCACCAGGCCGCCCACCGTGCCGTCAGCCGCCCGCCACGCCGTCTGATATATCATCTTGCGCACACCGCCCTTCTCTATCGTGTAGCAATTCACGCCCCCATCAGCGAGCAAGCGCTTGATGATGCCCACTGACCGCTCATTGTGATGCGCCAATAGGTCTGCACCTATCAGGTCGCCATACTTGGCAAACGTGGCGCGAGCCTTATCGTTCATATATATTATCTTGCAATCAGCATCACACACCGTGATTGCGCAATTAGTGCCCTTAGCCCAATCGGGCAGCATAAATCCCTGTTGCATATTCATAAAAAATAAAATCAATTTCCCACCCACAAAGATAGCAAAAATTCCCTCCACCGGCAAGCCCTCGCCGCCTCACAGTGCCCCGTCACCACATTTAATAAACAATAACATCGCCGGGCCAAATCCAGGCCCACCCACGCGCTACCTTTGCAGCGCGTACCCCACACGAAGCTGCCCCATGCGCTACCGAAGTCGCGTGCACAGCGCCGCGCTCCACGCCGCAAAAAATGTTAATAACTAATCCCCTCACGCCCATTTCACATAAAAATTATTTCGTATATTTGCACTTGCAACACAAACATCAATCACCTCACCACCACAAACAATAACTTCGTTCTAAAAATGAAAGCAGAAGATAGAAGAAAACTTATCGAACGAGTGCAGACGCTCGATGGCATCACTGATGAAGAGCGAGCCGCACTTCTCGGCTTGCTTCGTGAAAGCAAAACCTACGGTCTTGTGTGGGAGGACAAGCCCGAAGATGTGGAAGAACGTCTGCGAGAAGAATTGCCGATGCTTACTGAAGTAAGCGACCGTGCAATCATAAGCGATAATCCTGATGCTCCTAATCATATACTAATCGAGGGCGATAACCTCGAAGCTCTTTCCACGCTCGCTTACACTCACGAAGGGAAAATCGACGTTATCTATATAGATCCTCCTTACAATACAGGTAATGAAGACTTCGTTTATAATGACAACTATGTAAATGCTGATGATGACTATAAGCACTCTATGTGGTTATCGTTTATGAAAAGACGATTAAAGATAGCAAAAAAATTATTGGCTGAGAACGGTGTTATATTTATCTCAATTGATGATAACGAAGCTGCAAATCTAAAAGTTTTGTGCGATGACGTGGAATTATTTGGTGCTAAAAATTTTGCTGGTCAGTTTATTTGGCACCAAGGAAGAAAGTCAATGGCAGCTCAATTTGCTATAAATCACGAATATTGTTTGGTATATTGTAAAAACCGCGCGTCCTTGCTTGCTTATGACTTAATAACTGAGAACAATAACTGGCGAGAGAAAAAAGAAGGGTTAAATGATATTTATTCTGAATTTGAACGTCTTTCTGCGATATTTGGAACTGACTACGCTTCCATTGAAAACGGAATGAGAAAATTTTTCAGAGAATTACCTTCATACAATCCTGCTAAAAGACAAATGCAGTATAAATGCGTTGACAAAGGAGGTCTATATTTCCCAGGAGATATTGCTCAAGGCACAGGAAATGGTGGTAGATTTGACATAATTCACCCCAAAACAGGAAAGCCTTGTAAAGTCCCGAAAGGTGGTTGGCGTTTCAGTGAAGCCAAACTTCCAGCAATTCTTAAGGCTGATTTAATACATTTTGGAGCTGACGAAACAACAGTACCTTGCTTAAAACGTTATCTTAAAAACACCGAATATGAAGTAATGTCAAGTGTTTTCTATAAAGATGGACGAGGCGCGACAAAAAGACTTGAATTCATTTTAGGGTATAAGGCTTTTGACCACCCCAAAGACGAAGATATTATTGCAAAATTTATTAAGGCTGTAACTTCATACACAGATAATAGATGCTATACAGTTCTCGACTTCTTCGCTGGAAGCGGCACAACGCTTCACGCTGTGATGCATCTTAATGCAGAGGATGGCGGCAAGCGCACTTGCATTCTCTGCACCAACAATGAGAACGGTATCTGCGAGAACGTCACATACGAGCGTAACAAACGAGTGATTAACGGCTACACTAAGCCCAACGGCGAGGCTGTGGAAGGACTTCACGACAACAATCTCCGCTACTACCGCACCGCTTTCGTGGGTCGCAGTCGTTCGGTGCAGAATATGCGTCGCCTAGTTAATCTCTCCACCGATATGCTCTGCATAAAGGAAGACCTTTACACAGAGAAAAAGCAGTTTGCCGGACAGCAAACTTACAAAGGCGTATTCCGCTTCTTCGACGACGGCAAAAAGCAAATGCTCGTGATTTATCGAGAGGAAGCCATCGCCGAACTCGTGCCGCTCATCGCATCGACCGACTATGCCGAGCCTATCAAGGTGTATGTATTCTCGCCGAGCGAAGACCCATGGGAGGCAGAATTTGAGGACGTTGCCGACAAGGTGCAACTCTGCGCCCTGCCGCAAGCAATCTACAATACATATAAACGCATCTTGCCAAAGCCAAAAGACCGCAACATTGCGGCTGAAGAACAGCCGACAGAGCCGAAGCAAGACAACCCGGGCGGACTTTTTGACTTTGCAGAGGAAGGAGGTGAAGCATGAAAAATCTACAATACCAACAGCGAGCCGTCAACGAACTTGTGGATAAGACAATCCGACTACTCAACGACGGCGGAAGCCGACAAAAATTAGTTTTTGAAGCTCCCACCGGTGCAGGCAAAACCGTAATGGCTTGCCAAGCACTCGCCACACTCATCGACGAGATGCACAGCCGCGGTGGCAGCAAATATCAAGAGTGTGCGTTTATTTGGTTCGCTCCTCGACAGCTTCACATTCAGAGCTACCGCTCACTGAAAGGCGCTTTTGCCGAAACACGCAAACTCACGCCTGTAATGTTTGACGAACTCGACCAAAGCGAGGGCATACAACCCGGTGAGATACTTTTCGTAAACTGGGAAAGCATCAACAAGAAAAACAACGTGCTTGTGCGTGACAGCGAAAGCAGTGCTTCGCTCTATGAAATCACTCGCAAGACGCAAGAAGAACTCGGGCTGCCGATTATTGCCATAATCGATGAAGAACACATGTTCTGGTCGAAGACTGCCGACAAATCGGCACAAGTGCTCGAAAAAATAAATCCAAAGATTGAAATTCGCATTTCAGCCACTCCGAAAACCTCCAATCCACGCGAAAAAGTGGCTGTATATCGCAGCGAGGTTATCGAGGCTGAAATGATAAAGAAAGAAGTGGTGCTCAACCCTGAAATCGAACTTAATTTCAGCGATGAACTCCGACTGAACGAGAGCCTTATCAAAGCAGCACTCGCAAAGCGAAATCAACTTGCCGATGCCTATAAAGCTCTCGGCGTGAACATAAATCCGCTTTTGCTCATTCAGTTGCCAAATGACACAGGCGAGTCGATGACTACCGAAGACGAGGCAGTGGCAGAGCAAGTGAAGACCTACCTCAAAGTGATGTGCGACATCACAGAGGAGAATGGTCGCCTTGCCGTGTGGCTCGCCGGCGAGAAAAGCAATCTCGCCAATCTTGAAAAGCCGGACAACATGGCACAAGTGCTGCTATTCAAAGAAGCAATAGCACTTGGCTGGGACTGCCCGAGAGCCGCAGTGCTGCTCATCTTCCGCAAGCTGCAAAGTGCTACGTTCACCATTCAGACCGTGGGACGTATCTTGCGTATGCCGGAACAGAAGCATTATAGCAACGACATGTTGAACTATGGCTACGTCTATACCGACATCGCCAAAGACAAGATACAAATCGTAACTGCCGATGCCGACTACATTGTGAAAAACACAATCGTAGCCTATCGCCGCAAGGATTTGGAGAATGTATCATTGCCGTCGTGCTACTCCGACCGTCCGAACAACACTCGTAACATTCTCGGACCCGACTTCCGCAAAGTGCTTTACGATGAAGCTCTCACCTTGTTCAAACTTATGCAAGGCGCAAATATTTTCTCTCTTGCGGAACTCGCTGCACTGAACGGCGATGATGATTTCGCGCCTATCCCAGAAAGTGACGACGAAGTTATCAACGAAAACCGCCTCCGTGTCACGAAAAGTAACTCTTTAAGGCTCGACGTCAAGACTATAAACATTGAAATTCCACGCAACGTGCACTTCCAAAACGAAGAACAGACGCTTAAAGTGGAACAAGTGAAATATGCAAGAAAGTCATCGGAAATCGACCGCGTTTTCCTTGACTACATCGACCAAAAGGGGCATCAGTTTGAATCGAAAGGCAGAACCGACAAAATAGCCGGTTATCTGCTCGAAATGATTGCCGACTACTTCGGCATATTTGAAACCGATGCGAAGAAAGTGGTGCTTTACCACGACAACCGCCCGAAATTCGACCGACTCATTGACAGAGCGTTGGAGAAATACGCCAAGATGCGACAAATCACAAAGCAGAAAGCCGCAGGTGCAAGGAAATTTGTGGAATACCAATGGTGTGTGCCTGAAGAACGTGTATATGGCAGCGACTCAAATCATATTGCATCGGCCGAAAACCACGCTCTCATGCCTTTCGTGCAGCTCAATGCAGCATCGAACCCGGAAAAAGAATTTGCGGCTTTCCTTGAAGCCAACTATCAATATATCGACTGGTGGTATAAGAACGGCGACAAGGGTAAGCAGCACTATGCAATTGAATACCTGCAAGGCGAAGAAGGTGCTAAAGCACTTTTCTACGTTGATTTCGTGGTGCGAATGAAGAACGGACACATTTACCTGTTTGATACAAAGAGTGCCGGCAGTGACTTATTTGCTCCGCAAAAGCACAACGCACTCATTGACTATATGACAGCACACTCCACCAAAGAGCAGCCGCTTTTTGGCGGTATCCTCATTCAGCAAGGCCGCAACTGGCTATATTCAAAGCTGTATATAGCCAACACTACCGAACTTACAAACTGGGACTCTTTCTATCCACAAAACGCTTGACGCTATGGATAAAGGATTAGACAACAAATTTATGCACAACGGCATTCGCAAAGAAGACCTCTCAATGATAGAGGCAATCTGCGATGCCGAGCAAAAATTTGTGAGATTATGAACACGAGTGTTCATGATCTCTAATAGTCTCATTATCAAAGTGCTGTGTGTAAAAGCTATTGGAGCTGTTTGCTATCAGCACTATAAAAAGTCACCAAGTTGGTGACTTTTTAGAAAGCCGCTGCCGGGGCGGCATCACAGCTTGCCGGTGTAGTAGCACTGGACTTTGCCCATAGCTCTAACGCTTTTTTCTTTCTTTCCTCAACAGCCTGTCTTTCTTTTCCTGCTGACGCACCATCTCTTTCATTCGCTGCGCTGCCGCTCTCAGATATTCGGGAGAAAAGCACATCGAT
>JBJEDF010000031.1:0-11904 GCA_051871765.1 Muribaculaceae bacterium | reverse complement strand
CGGCGAGCCCCTCAGGCTCGCCGTGGTTGCGGCTTTCAGCCTGAAGTTAGCGGCGCCTCGTGGGCTACAAAAGCACCTATTTGGCCTAAAATCATTGTGATATAAGCGCCATTATTGTAGCCATCCCCCTCTCAAACTATTGCTAATCAGCGATATAAGTTTAGCTATTGTAATAAGATATATGAGCGACAATAGATTGCCGGGGGGGTATAAAAAAGAGCGGCGGGCGCTGAGCGCCCGCCGCAGCGGTATGAGGGAGGGTATGGGGCATTATCTGATGAGGACCTTGGTGGCGGCGGTGGCGGTGCGGCGGATGTAGATGCCGCTCTGCGGGTTGGTCACGCGCACGCCCTGCAGGGTGTAGTATTCGGCCTCGTCGGCGTCGGTGCTATCCACGCTGATGTCAGATACGCCGGTGGGTGTACCGCCCACGAAGACTGAAGTATGTGTCTGTGTCTCATCCTCGCTGAAGGTGAATTCCCAAACGTCTTCCGAAGCGCCGGTGTCCTTGAGTGTAGCGCCGGTAGCCGAAGCGGTGGCGGTGTAGTATGTGCCTTCGACATAATCAACCTTGGGGATAGCGATGGTGAAGGTCTTCAGGTCGATGGGATCCTTGGTGATTTTGATGGTCGAGGGTGTATCACCGGACTCTTCAGCGAGAGCGGGAGCTGCATAGGCGGGAGCGGCAGTTGATGAAGTGCCATAGTCGTTGACGTAGTAGTCAATGTAGCTACCTTTTATTTTGAAGCCTATAAAGCAGTCTTCATCAAGGGTAAAGCTCAACTGTGCCCAATTGGCACTTGTGGTTTTTGATGCTAAAACGCTACCATCTATCGAGTATGTGCCATCGCCGTTGTCTTTCATTTTGTAGGCTTCAACTTGACCGGCATACGTTTCCTGCAAAGTCCAAATTGACACTGTGCCGGCCTTGGCTGCTCGCACTATAATACAATAAAAATCACTGACGCTCGCCATTTTCAATGACCATTGACCATCCTTTTGATAGGCAGCGCTCCTATCCGGGCTAAGAGAACCTGAATTTGATACAGCCAACCATCCGTTGGCAAGCAGGCCCTCTTTTGCAGCTCCGGAATAATTTGCTAAGTACTCAAAGCTGTCGATAATCTGCTTGGGAGCCGCCTTAGCAACGGTGATAGCGGCGCCTTCGAGAGCCTCGCCGTCTTCGTTTTCAATGACGGCCACATACTCCAGCAGCACGGGGTCTAAGCCTATGTTTTTAGTAACTGTGCCTTGATATTCAGGTGTCACGTCAGAGGTAAATTCCTGGAAGTAATCAGTAGCGTCAACATGCAGCTTATATCCATCTTCGGCGAGCTGGCCGAGGATCACCAGCGAGTATGCTCCATCGGCATCAGAAGTAGTTGTCTTAACATCCTCGCCCGAGCGCAGCTCCACGGTGATGCCGGCAAGCGCAGCATTTACATCGACATCGTTGCGCATCACGGTGCCGGAGATGGTGGATTTAGACCACTCGAGCACTAATTGCTGATCTACATCAGCATCGCTGTTAAGACCAATAGGTTCAGACTCTGTTGTAACAAATCCGTCGGCTGACGCTGTCAGAGTATAGTCACCGCCACTGAGTTCAGAGAAGGTGAATGCGCCACCATCCACAGTTGTGGCAGAGCCAATCTCAGTGTAAGTGTCGCCTTGCTTTTGCTTAAGCACAACCGAGGCGCCCTTAATACGCACATAGTCCTCATCGCCTTCGCCGGTGCGATATATCACCGAGCCTGAGAGCTTGTATTTGCTGAGTTCTACCTCATGGTCGGTAATCTCTCTATCAAGAGTAATCGTTTTTGTATAAGGCTTGTAGCCAGCCGATTCGCTATCTACTGTTAAGGTATAAGTACCCTCGAGCACATCTATGAAGCTGAATGCGCCGTCTTCTTTAGTCGTACAGGTCATATCTGTGTCGCCACCGACAAGGTTAAGCCACATACCTTCAACTGCCTCACCATTGTAGAAGACAGTGCCGCCGAAGTTGTAATAATTGACCGGTTTAGGATCAAGCGAAGCATCGAGGTCCGTTTTGTCATCGCTAATAGTGGTAGCAGCCTCGGCGGTGTATGTCAGGTATCCATCGGCGGTTACGCGCAGGGTGTAATCACCATCGGCAACCGTCTCGCCGAAGGTGTATGTGCCGTCAGCACCCGAAGTGGTGTAGTAAGCCACATTGCCACTGCCATCAAGCAGGTCAACAGTAGCGCCGGAGATGGTGGTCACACCATCCTTGGCTTTGATAGTACCGCTGACGGTGTTGGGGAGGAGGGGGATGTTCTTGTAATTATCAATATATTCATAAGCAAATTCAATACCGATATATCCATCCTCATCTAACACGCCTGACATTGTAGTCCATGTTGTTGTATTGTATTTGCTTGTATCTATAGAGCAGATTTTGTCGCCCTTTTCATATCGACCTAAATCTGAATTATATGTCATTTTATATATAGCACCCCTGCCATTGGCATAACTTGCTGAATAATACACTATAACATCAACACTTACCGTACCTGCTTTTGCAGAAGTAACTATAATTGCCTCTGTAATAGATGCATAACTACCATTTGTGCAGCCTAATGCATAATTAGGTGAAGTCGTCGTGCCAAAGTTCTTGCTGGACATTGTGTACAGAGTCTTGTAATCAGCTCGCATAGCGCACCATTCAAGATCCCACTTATACGTAGTGCCGAAGGTCAATGAACTCGCATCTTTGAGTGAAGAGAAATCTTCTGTCAAGGCCGTGCCTTGCTTGGCTGAGGCTGCTATCGAGACGGAGAGGATAGCGAAGAACAATAGTAAAACCTTTTTCATAGACATACTATTTACATTATTGTTAGACATATTGATATTTATTAGTTGATGAGAAGGCCAACGAAGTGTCGAGTGATAGTCGCCCCAAGCGGCTTAAATCTCACACTGTATGTGCAACCCATCAATCCGCCTAACGCCTACACCCTTACGGCGGGTGCCTATGCCTCAGATCGCTTGAATGTTTGTACCTATACCGTGGATATCTCTATAAACCAAATTAGTGCAGCTAATATAGCTGACACTTCCTAAGCCGTTGCAAAGTTACACATTAGACCCCCCAAAAGGCAAAAAATCGAAGTTAAATAACGTTAATCTCAAACAATTTTGCACCAAATCCCCCTCACAACCCCCACAACATGCAATGACGCGACACCCTCATCCGCGCCGTAAGGCCGCGCCAAATTTGCCGGGGCGCAATTTTTGCGCCCACCCCATCCGCGCCACAATTTGCCGGGGCGCAATATTTTGCGCCCGCACCATCCGCGCCACAATTTGCGTGGATGATTGGCGTTGTGGGTGGGCAAAAGGGCGACGATGCGTGGCCACGCCACGCATATCAGCCGTGAGGCTGATGTTGCCTGGAAGGCAAAACCACGGCAGCCTGCAAAGGCTGCTGTGCAATAGCCGGGGGCGAAGCCCTCGGTTAGCGTCATCATTATTATAAAGTCTGGAAGACGAAACCTCGCCCTGCGCAAACCATTGTTAATCAATAATATATGCGCCGCCAAAGTAGCCAAGGTGACGTCTTCCAGACTATATGCGTGGTGGCCGAGATCCGAGGGCTTCGCCCCCGGCTATTGCACGCCGAGCCCTTCAGGCTCGCCGTGGTGACGGCTTTCAGCCTGAAGTTAGCGCCGCCTCGCGCCATCGACCCGGGCGCAAAATATTGCGCCCCTACAAATTGTGGACTCGTGCCCGGGCTAATCATTTGCGCGCCGCCTCAACGGCGCGGCCCATGAGCTATGGGAAGAATGGTGTGTCAGGCGATACACCATTGACAATTAGCCAGCTACGATATTCATCAATAAATGCCACTCTCCTGTGATGCTGCTTTTGACCTTTGATATAATCAACTATATTAGATATGTCAACCGGCGAACAGGTGAATGCACAATAACCATTTTCCCAGCCTTTCCAATGCCTGAAATTGGGATTTTCCCTTAGCCAACGGCTGGTGGATTGCTTGAGCTGCTGCACAAAATTCGAAACGCTCTGCTCCGGCTTCAGAGCCACGAGGATGTGCACGTGGTCAGGCATTCCACCAATGCGATATAGGTGTCCGCCTTGAGCATTTACTACGCCTAAAGCGTAGGCATAGAAATCGCGCTCGTATGCCTCAATGATGGTTTGTTCGCGCATCTTCGTGCTGAATACTATGTGATAATTTAGTTTAGTAAAGCTCATAATGTAAAAATTATGCGTAAAAATACTCAAATTCGCGCTTCCCTGCAAATCTTTGTTGCGAAAGTGACAAAATCTGCTTGCCGGCGCGCAAAATTTTGCGCGCCACGCATCAAATTTGGAGGCGATATGGCGTAGTGGGTGCACAAGCCGTGAGGCTGATGTTGCCTGGAGGGCAAAACCACAGCAGCCTGCAAAGGCTGCTGTGCAATAGCCGGGGGCGAAGCCCTCGGTTAGCGTGCATAGAGCCATAAAGTCTGAAAGACGAAACCTCGCCCCCTCGCAAACGTTTGATAATCAATAATATAAGCGCCGCCAAAGTAGCCAAGGTGACGTCTTCCAGACTATATGCGTGGTGGCCGGGATCCGAGGGCTTCGCCCCCGGCTATTGCACGGCGAGCCCTTCAGGCTCGCCGTGGTATCGGCTTTCAGCCTGAAGTTAGCGCCGCCTCGTGGGCGCCATTGACCCGGGCGCAAAATATTGCGCCCCTACATGTTGTGGATGATTGGCATTGTTGACCCGGGCGCAAAATATTGCGCCCCTACAAATTGTGGTCGATATGGCGCCATCGACCCGGGCGCAAAATATTGCGCCCCTACATGTTGTGGATGATTGGCATTGTTGACCCGGGTGCACTTTGACGCTATGGGGCGGGCGGGTGGTTTGCACGGTGGCGGAATTTTTTGTATCTTTGCGGTCTCAATCTGTCTATAAAAAATACATACCACACTTAGCAATATTTAGCGTCGCCACTGATATGCAATACTCATCACCATCACAGCAACCCGCCGAACTGCAGCAGGTGAAGCAGCGTTTCGGCATAGTGGGCAACTCGCCGGCTCTGATGTCGGCGGTGGCGCGCTCTATGCGTGTGGCCCCATTTGACTTATCTGTGCTTATCACGGGCGAGAGCGGCACCGGCAAGGAGTTTTTCCCTCAGATCATCCACGCCTACAATGCTCGCAAGCATGCCAAATATATAGCCGTGAACTGCGGCGCCATCCCGGAGGGCACCATTGACTCGGAGCTCTTCGGCCACGAGAAGGGCGCATTCACGGGCGCCGTGTCGGCCCGCAAGGGCTACTTTGAGGAAGCCAATGGCGGCACTATCTTTCTCGATGAGGTCGCCGAGCTGCCGCTCTCTACGCAGGCCCGACTGCTGAGGGTGCTGGAGACCGGCGAGTTTATCAAGGTGGGCTCGTCGGAGGTGCAGAAGACCAATATCCGCGTGGTTGCCGCCACCAATGTGGATATGCTCAAGGCGGTGGAGGAGGGCCGTTTCCGCGAGGACCTATACTACCGCCTATCTACAGTGCAAATCACCATACCGCCGCTGCGCGAGCGCGGCTCTGACATTTTGCTGTTGGCGCGCAAGTTTGCCGCCGACTTTGCCGAGCGATACACGGTGCCGGCGGTGACCTTCACCGACGATGCTCGCACGGTGCTGAGCCACTACCGCTGGCCCGGCAATGTGCGCCAGCTCAAGAACGTCATAGAGCAGATAGCCCTCTTTGAAGCCGGGGGCGAGGTGTCGGCCGACATCCTCGGCAACTATCTGCCGGCCAATGCCACGATGTATGCGCCGGCGGTAATCCCGGGCAATGACCACAGCTATGCTCGCGAGCGCGACATGCTGCTGGGCATGATCTTCAGGCTGCAGTCGCGTCTTGACGACCTCAACGCCCGCCTCGACGCCGATGGCGCCGCGGCGCATAGCGCCTCACACGGCCCCTCGCTGGCTCGGGCGCTGACGCCCTACACTGACCTGACAGTCGTTGACACCCCGGCGGCGCCCGCCGCCGACGAGTGCTCGCAGATACGTGCGGCCCTCGAGCGCAATAGCGGCCGCCGCAAGGCCGCTGCCGACGAGCTGGGCATCTCGGAGCGCACCCTCTATCGCAAAATCAAGGAATATGGCATCGAATAAGGTAAGACCGATACACCCCGGCGGCGGCCGCCGCTCATATCTGAGGACCATAGCCATAGTGCTCGTGGCGCTCTCGGCGCTGGCCTCGTCGTGCCGCCTGAAATATACGCTCAACGGATCTGCCATCGACTACACCATTTATAAGACGATACGCGTAAGCGAGTTTCCTATCCGCGCCGCGCTGGTGTATCCGCCTCTGCAGCAGACTTTTGAGACAGAGCTGTATGACTACATCTCGCGCAACACGCGCCTGCAGCGGGTGGAAGGCGCCTCGGATATCAGCCTCGAAGGCGAAATCACCGGCTACAGCCTCACGCCGCAGGCGGTGACCGAAGATGCTTACGCCTCCAAGACGCGCCTCACCATCAGTGTGCGCATCAAATATATCGACAACAAGCAGGAGGGCAAGGACATAGACCAGACCTTCAGCGCCTATCGCGACTTTGACAGCTCGCAGATGCTCACCGACGTGCAAGACCAGCTGTGTGAGGAGCTGTCAAAAGAGTTAGTCGATCTAATCTTTAACGCCACCCTCGGCAACTGGTAATTCAAACACAATCTCTACGCCACAGCCACTATGCAGCACCCTCACGACACCGCCGCCGCTCCCCGGCTGACCGCCATCATGCGCCGCGCCGCCGCTGACCCCACAGCGCTCAGCGAGGCCGACTGCGAGGTGCTGCGCGATGCCGCCGCGCGCCACCACGCCTTCACCCTCGCGGCGGCGCTGCTCCTGAGATATGGCGACGACTACCTCAGCGACGACGAGCGGCGCGAGCTGCGCGCCCGCGTGGCTGTCAATGCCGGCGACAAGCAAGCCATCATGGCGCTCATCGACCCCACCGGCAATGACATCAGGCACATATATCCGCCCGCAGCGCCACAGCCGGCAGTCAGCACCAACGATGCCATCGACACCTTCTTGCAGACCTACGGCCACTCGACACCCGAAGACGACGCCCTGCTCGAGCGCCTGATCTTCAACCCCACGCCCGACTACGGCGAGCTCCTCGCCCAAGAAGAAGAGCAGGATATGCCGCCCACACCGCCCTCGGGCGACAACTCGCAGCAGGCGCGCATCGACTCGTTTATCATCAAGCAGAAGACCGAGCACGCCACGCCGCCGCCCATGCCGCGCTCGCAACCCTCCGATGCCCCCGTGTCAGAGCCCGAACACGCCGACGACTCGCTCCTGAGCGAGAGCCTGGCTAAAATTTTCATAAAACAGGGCCGTTATGAGCGCGCTTTTGAAATTATATCCGCTTTAAGTTTGAATTATCCAAAAAAAAGTATTTACTTTGCAGACCAATTGCGTTTTTTGCAAAAACTTATCAAAATACAGCAACTGAAAGCTATCACCAAGCAATAAACAATCATAGAAACTAAAAAATAAAATATGAACGTTGTACTTATCGTTTTAACCGTAATCGTAGCAGTATTGCTCATTGGCATCGTCTTGATACAGAAATCAAAAGGCGGTGGCTTGGGTTCGCAATTTGCCGGCGCCGGCGCCGTGATGGGCGTGCGCCAGACCAACAGCTTCCTGGAGAAGACCACGTGGACCCTGGCAGCGCTGGTGGCTCTGCTGTCAATAGCATCAGCCTTCACCATGCCCAAGGTCAGCAACGGTGTCAACCTGCGCACACAGAGCACCGAGGCTCCCGCTCCGGCCATGCCCACCGGCGACCAGTTTGCCACACAGACTCCCGCCGCTAAGGCCGCTCCTGCCGCCGCTCCTGCCGCTGCTCCCGCTGCTGCTCCCGCCGCTGCTCCCGCCGCTCCTGCCGCTGCTCCTGCCGGCAAATAACTTACGGTTTTGTCACATCATTAACAATATCACACAGCCCTATAGGCCCACACGGGCTTATAGGGCTTGCAAAGCATATACCTACTCCCTATGAATCGCCACGATTTTGAGATTATGGCTCCCGTGGGCAGCTATGAGTCACTCCACGCCGCTATCAATGCCGGCACTGATGCCGTGTACTTCGGCGTCGAGGGCCTCAACATGCGCTCGCGCTCAAGCGCTAACTTCACCCTCGATGACCTGCGCAACATCTCAGACATCTGCGACCGCGCCGGCGTAAAGAGCTATCTCACTGTCAACACCATCATGTATGACAACGATATGCCCCGGATGCGCAGCATCATCGATGCCGTGGCCGGCTCCGGCATCTCGGCCATCATCGCAAGCGACATCGCAGCCATCATGTATGCTCGCAGCCGTGGCGTGGAGGTGCATATCTCCACACAGTGCAACATCTCCAACATCGAGGCGGTGCGCTTCTACGCCGCATACGCCGACGTGGTGGTCTTGGCGCGCGAGCTGAGCCTCGACCAGGTGAGGGCTATCGCCGACGCCATCGAGGCTGAAAATATATGTGGACCGCACGGCCGCAAGGTGCGCATCGAGATGTTCTGCCACGGCGCCCTATGCATGGCGGTGTCGGGCAAATGCTACCTGAGCCTGCACGAGATGAACTCCAGCGCCAACCGCGGCGCCTGCACCCAGATATGCCGCCGCGCATACACCGTCACCGACCGCGAGACGGGCGACCGGCTCGACATCGAAAATAAGTACATCATGTCGCCCAAGGACCTGAAGACCATCCACTTCCTTGACCGCATGATAGATGCCGGCGTCAGCGTCTTTAAGATTGAAGGGCGCGCCCGCGGGCCCGAATATGTGGCCACGGCGGTGAGCTGCTACAGCGAGGCCATCACCGCAGTGTGCGACGGCACATACTCCGCCGACAAGGTTGCAGCCTGGGACGAGCGCCTGGCCAAAATCTTCAACCGCGGCTTCTGGGACGGCTACTATCTGGGTCAGCGCCTGGGCGAATGGTCGGCAAAATACGGCTCCTCGGCCACGCGCGTCAAGCGCTACGCCGCCAAGGGCGTAAAATACTACTCCAAGCTCGGCGTGGCAGAGTTTGTGATGGAGGCCGGCGAGCTGCACCGCGGCGACGAAATCATCATCACCGGGCCCACCACGGGCGCGCTGATGCTCACCGCCGACGACATCCGCGTGGACCTCAAAAGCGTGGATTGCGCCGTCAAGGGCGATGCATTCTCCATCGCCGTGCCCGCCAAGGTGCGCCCCTCTGACCGCCTGTATGTGTGGGAGCACACCGGCCTTTGATAGCCCGGCGACAGCCGGCGATACTGAAAATATGGCCGCTACTGATTTTTCATTTGGTAGTTTGAAATAAAAGTGCTACCTTTGCGGTGGGTAAGTCCTACACGGCTGCTCCCCGCAAATTCCCCCAGGTCCTGACCGAAGCAAGGGTAGTGGGTCGTAGCGGCGCGATGTAGTAAGCTTGCCCATTTTTTGTTAACATAAATGGGCGCCCGACGCCCGACCTACATATTATGCGCACTGCCGACGAAGTAAAAAGCTGCACCCTGCTGGGCAACACCGGCGTCAAGTATCCCACGGAGTATGCCCCGCAGGTGCTTGAGACGTTCAAAAACAAGCACCCCGAGCACGACTACCTCGTGACATTCAATTGCCCGGAGTTCACATCGCTATGCCCCAAGACCGGGCAGCCTGACTTTGCCAAAATCATCATCAACTATATCCCCGACGAGGATATGGTAGAGAGCAAGAGCCTCAAGCTGTACCTCTTCAGCTTTCGCAACCACGGCGATTTCCATGAAGACTGCGTCAACATCATCATGAAGGACCTGGTGCGGCTGATGCGTCCTCGATACCTCGAGGTGATAGGCCTGTTTACACCTCGCGGCGGCATCTCGATATACCCCTTTGCCAATTACGCCGACGAGCAGCACCAAGAGCTGGCTCGCAGCCGCATGCTCGCCGCCTTTCGCAACGAGTGAGCGCGCCGGCGCCTACAGGCCACCACTCCCCTGACAATCAATCTACTCAATATAATCAACACGCTATTTTAAGTCATTACCCTGAAGATGAAAAAAGACGCTTTGATGGTGCTGTCGGGCGGCATGGACTCCACGACAATGCTTTATGAGTATGCCTCGCAGATAGATTTGGCCGTGACATTCCTCTATGGCTCAAATCATAATGCTCGCGAGCTGGAGTGTGCGCAGTATAATTGTGCAAAGTTAGGCATCGAGCTGGTCGTCATCAACCTGGATTTCATTGGCGAGATGTTTCACAGCTCGCTGTTAGAGGGCGCCGATGCGGTGCCTGACGGCGACTACGACTTCGACAATATGCGCTCCACGGTGGTGCCCTTCCGCAACGGCATCATGCTGGCTGCCGCCGCCGGCCTCGCCGAGAGCCGCGGCCTCACCACCGTGATGATTGCCAACCACGCCGGCGACCATGCCCTATATCCCGACTGCCGCGCCGAATTTATCGACGCCATGTCGGCAGCTATCAAGGCAGGCACCTATGAGGGCATCACCATCTCTGCGCCATACACGCTGCTCACCAAAGCACAGATCGCCGAGCGCGGCAAGAGCCTTGGCGTAGATTATGCCCACACATATTCGTGCTACAAGGGCCGCGAGCACCACTGCGGCCGGTGCGGCACCTGCCGCGAGCGTCGCGAGGCTCTCGCCGCCGCCGGCATTGCCGACCCCACCATCTACGATGACGACGACAAGTGACCCCGGCGGCTCAGAAAGGCTCAGAAGGTCACGGCAAGCGTGAAGCCCGGAGCGCCGCTGAGAGCGCTCGGCGTCAGGCTTGAGGATATCGCTGCGCGGTTGCGTGCCAAGCGGCGCGTGGGGCTGCCGCGAAACAAGTCAAGAAACTCATTGACCGGATCTACAAGAAAGCACACCACATTGCCTAACAGCCGCGAGCCGGCAAGGGTGTAGTCGCGCTCCACGATGTGGCGCTTCACGCGATAAAATGCTTCGCCGATAAGGCTGCCCACGATGGGTGTGATGAAGAGGTCTTGCAGCGATGGCCGCTCCATAAACGCCTCTATGCCAAACTCCCAGCCTATCGTTGACACCAAGGTGGAGTACACCAGCGACTGCACATAGTTGAACCCGCACGAGCGCGCCGCCATGAAATACACGGCGCCGGCATAAGGGTGCAGCACATAGTTGAAGATAATCTTGTCGCCATCCCACTCGGGCCCATCGCGTATGACGTGGTTGTACCAGCGGGTGAAGAGCGGCACACTCTGTATCTCGTCGCGGTTCCAGTTGGTAGCGCCCTCGGGCAAGCACTCGAGCACCAACAGCGTGCCCACGAAGGCTCCACTCAGCAGGACCGTGTTGGCCCAGAGGCGAGGCCAGTCAGGGCGGCTGAGCTTGTCGGAGTACGGCAGCGCATAAAGCGACATAGTGGCGGGCGGCGTCGGCATCTCGGGCCAGTGAGTGAGGTCGAGGGCGGGGATGGTGTCGCCGGAGGCCACCGGCGCGGCAACGGTGCCAGTGACCGCCGCAAGAGTGTCAGGCATAGTGACGTCGAGGGCTGACGCTGAGGGCATTACAGCCAATGAACATATGGCGATGAGTATAGTAGATTGTAGGCGCATGACGCGTGTGCGTTTCACTAATTCGCTACAAAGATAACAATTAAAAATGCTCAAAAGGTCGCCCACTTCCGTTTTCGGACAACATTGACGCCTGGCAGGCTAATTATGAAATAATGACATCAATGCCGCATCAGCCCCAAATCAAGACCCAAAAAGACAAAACGCTAATTATCAGGCTACTGCGCGACAATTTATCGCAAATTTTGGCTCAAGCCGAAGATGCGGTGCATTTGTTAAAAACGAGGGGATAGAGTGTTAAA
>JBJEDF010000030.1:0-12186 GCA_051871765.1 Muribaculaceae bacterium | reverse complement strand
TACAATTGAGATGAAGTGTGTTGCGTTAACATAATCTTTAACATTTGCGGTGGTGGATGGGGATGACGAGATTGGGCTAATTGGAGGTATGAGCGTGTGGTCAATATATTGATTAGCAGGTGATTGGGGTGTGGTGCGTGTGGCAAGGTGGTGTCTTTGATTGGTAGGGGATTGTGGCGCGGTTTGTGGGGCAAGGTTGCGTCTTTGCAGACTTTATGCGTAGTAGTCATCTGACCGAGGGCTGCGGCCGCCCCGGGCGGCCTTGCCCCCGGCTAATGCACAGCGAGCCTTCCAGGCTCGCCGTGGTGACGGCTTTCAGCCTAAAGTTAGCGGCGGCGCGTGGGGCGCGCGGCCTTACGGCGCGCGTGGTGGGCGCGGTGGGCGGCGTGGCGGGCGGCGCGGTGGGTGCGGGCGCAAAATATTGCGCCCCTACAAGGCATTTGGTGGGCGGCTCGTGGGTGTGGTTGGTGCGGGCGCAAAATATTGCGCCCCTACAGGTTGTGGCGTTGTCGGGGGGGAGAAACGGAGCACTCCGAGGACCGGGGGTCTCGGAGTGCTCTGTGTATGTGGGTGGGGATTGGTTGCAGGCTATTTGAGTATTACCTTTGCGGGGGTGGCGAGGCCGGCCACGATGTAGAAGCCGGGCGCGGGCGCCGTGATGGAGGCGGAGCCGTCGGCGGCAGCTGTCGCGATAGCCGCGGTGGCTCCGTCGGGGCGCACGAGGCTGATGGCGGCATAGGGAGTAGCGCCGTCGATGGAGAGCGTGCGGCCCACGATAGCGATGCGTGCCGTGTCGTTAGCGCCGTCGATGTCGTCAACGCCACCAATGCCGGTGCCGCAGACTACGGTGCATGAGCGGCTGATCATGGCGTTGTCGCGCGAGGCGGCGGTGATGGTGATGGTGCCGTCGGCGATGGCAGTGACGTGGCCGTAGTCATCAACGGTGGCTACCCTCGGGTTTGATGATGTCCACTGCACTTGCAGGGCATCGGCGTATGCGGGCTGATAAGATGCTATTATGTCGGCCTCCTCACCCACAGCGAGGCTCATCTCCGTGCGGTCGATGTCGAGGCCGGTGATTTGGAGTATGGGATATATGTTGGTGAAGTTGCTCCAGTAGTCTGCTACAGCGTAAATGTCATGCGAGAGAGTGGAGACATATAGCTTGCACGAAGTCGGCGACACAGCCTCAAAGGTGTATTCGAGTATTGATGGCGCCTCGACGCGGTAGCTTGTGATTTTGGCGAGCTTAGTGGCGAGGCTGAAAGCGCGCTGGCCGATGGTGGCTGTGTTGGCGGGGATGGTGATTTCGGTCAGGGCAGAGCATGACATGAAGGCCTCAGCGCCGATCTTGGTGATTGAAGGCGGCAGAGTTACCGACGCCAATGCGGAGCATCCGCTGAACACCGAAGCTCCCACCTCTGTGACGCCGTCGGGGATGGTGGCGGTGGTGAGGTTGCTGCAGCCGCAGAATGCATAGTCGCCTATTGATGTCACGGTAGAGGGAATTACGAAGCCGGTGAGAGCCGAGCAGTCTTTGAAGGCGTTGTTGCCTATGGTAGTGAGGCCGTCGGGTACGGTGACGGTGGTGAGTATCGCGCACTCCTCAAATGTGCTGCTGCTGATAGCCGTCAGAGTGGAGGGAAGCGACACGGAGAACAGCGAGGCGCATGCTCTGAATACGTTGTCGCCCATCGAGATCAGTCCGTTGGGGATGGTGACGGAGCGCATAGCGAGGCAGTTGCTGAAAGCGCTCTCGCCGATGGTGAGCAGCGAAGCGGGCAGCGAAGCCTCTGTCAGCGCGGTGCACTTTTCAAAGGCTCGGGCGCCGATAGATTGCAGCTTGTTGTTGAAGGTCACGGTCTTGAGCGCAGAGCAGTAAGCAAAGGTGTCATCGCCGATGGTAGTCAGGTCAGCAGGCATAGAGATCGAAGTCAGCTTGGTGCAATTATAGAAGGCGCTGTTGTGGATTGTCTCGACGCCGTCGGGTATTGTGATAGCGCTGATGCCGGTGCAGCCGTTGAAGGCGTTGCGGTTGATAAGCGTGAGCGTCGAAGGCAGCGAAAACGAAGTGATGCCCTCCTGCCCCCAGAAGGCTTCTTGGCCTACCGAAGTCACGGTGTAGGTGGTGTTGGTGGTCGCATCTGTAACGTAAGCCGGAATTGTGATGTCTCCGCTGACATAGTTGGGGCGAAAGACTTCGCAGGTGGTTGACGACAAAGCTCTGTAATAGATGCCATCGGAATAGAATTTGTCGCCGGTGGCAGCAGTCACCATCGTGGCGCACACGCCGATAAATGATAGTGTAAGTAGAATTCTTTTCATAAAAAAGTGCTTTAAGTTACTCATTTTGCTTTTAAGCGTGTCGGTGCACGATGCATTGCGAAGCGCTTGGATATCGGTCGCAAAGATAGTAATAATCTTTATATCGTCAAATGATGCGCGGCAAAAATGTGTTTTTCAATCAAAATGAGAGCAGTGGCGCAATAACGGCGGTGGCGAGCGTGGTAAGAGTCGAGGCCGGCGGGGCGGCGAGTATTTTTTGCCACAATGCTTTATCTTTTGGATAATTATGGCTATATTTGCAGTATCGAAAAAACAAACACGTAAATATCCATCACATAAAACGCATTATGGCTACGAAACCATTCAAGTATCAGGAGATGTTCCCCCTGGGACCTGATACCACAGAGTATTACCATCTGACATCAGACTATGTAAAAGTAGAAAAGTGGGGCGACCGCGAGATGCTGGTCATCGACCCGAAGGCGCTCACGGTGCTGGCACGCCAGGCAACCCACGACAACGCCTTTATGCTGCGTCGCGAGCACAACGCCATGGTTGCCAAAATCCTTGCCGACCCGGAGGCCAGCGCTAACGATAAGTTTGTGGCGCTGACGATGCTGCGCAATGCCGAGGTTGCCGCGAAGGGCCAGCTGCCCTTCTGCCAAGATACCGGCACAGCCGTCATACACGGAGAGAAAGGCCAGAATGTATATACGGGGTGCAACGATGCCGAGCGCCTGTCAGAGGGTGTGTATCTCACCTATACCACTGACAATCTGCGCTATAGCCAGAATGCGCCCCTGAATATGTACGATGAGGTCAACACCGGCTGCAACCTCCCCGCGCAGATCGACCTGCACGCCGGCGAGGGCGACGAATACCACTTCCTCTTCGTGGCTAAGGGCGGCGGCTCTGCCAATAAGACCTATCTCTATCAGGAGACCAAGGCTCTGATCAACCCCAAGACGCTGATTCCCTTCTTGGTGGAGAAGATGAAGTCGCTGGGCACGGCTGCTTGTCCGCCTTACCACATCGCTTTTGTCATCGGAGGCACATCGGCCGAGATGAACCTCGCCGCCGTCAAGAAGGCGTCAGTGAAGTATTACGACAGCCTTCCCACCAGCGGCAATGAGCTGGGCCATGCCTTCCGCGACATCGAGTTGGAGAAGCAGCTCAAGGCCGAGACCGAGAAGTTGGGCCTTGGCGCACAATTCGGCGGCAAATATTTTGCTCACGATATCAGAGTGATACGCCTGCCGCGCCACGGCGCATCGTGTCCCGTGGGGCTTGGCGTGAGCTGCTCGGCAGACCGCAATGTCAAGGCTAAAATCAATCGCGAGGGACTGTGGATCGAGAAGCTCGACGCCAACCCCGGCGAGCTGATACCCGAAGAGTATCGCCGACAGGGCGAGGGCGATGTGGTCAAGATAGATCTCAACCGCCCCATGTCCGAAGTCCTCGCCGAGCTTACCAAATACCCGGTATCCACCCGCCTGAGCCTCAGCGGCACCATCATCGTGGGTCGCGACATAGCTCACGCCAAAATCAAAGAGCGCCTTGACCGCGGCGAAGAGATGCCACAGTATCTCAAGGATCACCCCATCTACTATGCCGGCCCCGCCAAGACGCCGCAGGGCATGCCCTCAGGCTCGTTTGGCCCCACCACGGCCGGTCGTATGGACCCCTACGTTGACCAATTCCAGGCAGCCGGCGGCTCAATGATAATGATAGCCAAGGGCAACCGATCCAAGCAAGTGACCGATGCCTGCCACAAGCACGGGGGCTTCTATCTCGGCTCTATCGGCGGCCCCGCTGCCGTTCTGGCGCAAAACTCCATCAAGAAAGTAGAGCTCCTGGAATATCCCGAGTTAGGTATGGAGGCCATCTGGAAAATCGAAGTTGAGGACTTCCCCGCCTTCATCCTCGTTGATGACAAGGGCAATGACTTCTTCACCCGGATAGCCGAGCAGTGCAAAGGCTGCGCCCTCAATAAGTAAACGCCGACCATGACGCTCCGATAGCCCGGCGCCAAAAACGGGCTACATACAATAAACTAAGCCATTCGTGGTTAGTCTAATAGAGACAATGCTTTATTCAGACTCGCTATGAATGGCTTTTTATATCACATCAATAAAGTTATGAGAAATACAATCATCTGCATAATTGCGCTGCTGATGCCGGCTATGGCTCGTGGCGGCGCTCCCGATTATGCCTATCCGCAGACGGTGATCGCCAATGCCGAGGCCGCCTTGACCAAGGCAGTGGCGCGCGATGACGGGCCCGCCAAGGCCGAAGCCCTGCTGCAAATCATCACTGCCAAACGCATGATAGACCCCGACAGCATCGCAGCAATGCCCGCGCGTGTGAGCGCTCTCGCCGCCGCAGAGCGCGATGATGCCACACGAGCCGTGCTCCTTGCCTTAGAGGCTGCAACGACTGACAAGGCGTATGATAGCCGGCTGTATGACGCCGCGCTGCTGCGCCTCCGCGTGCAGGCGCTCGCCGATTCGGCGCTGACGCTGGCGTTGACGCTGCCACCCGAGCGCGCCTCGCTCAGCCGCTTCAGCGGCGTGGTAGAGCGCGATGCCCTCAGCAGCCGATACTTCACCACGGTGGCTGATTTCATAGCGGCTCTAAGCACCGACCTTAATGCCGTGAGCTCAAACTTTCGCGACGAGGTGCGGCATCGTATCCTCGCCACCCACAAGCCCGTGACTGCGCCGTGGGCCTACTGGACTGCCGAGACTATGCCGGGGGCGGCGGTAGATGCGTGGCTTGAGGCATACAGCAAGTGCAGTGACGCCGAGAGCGCTCGCATATTTCTGGTGCGGGCCGCCGAGGCCTGCTCCGACGACAACAGCAAGAGCGTGGTGGCTCCCTTGCTGCGCCGGTCGCTGGCGCTATTTCCCTCTTATTGGGACAATGAGCGCCTGCGATATTACCTCGATACGTTTGGGCAGCCGACGCTCAGCATCGAATACCCCTCGATAGTGGCGCCGGGCGACACGCTCACCATCACGGCTCGCTATGCTAATGCTTCGAGCATAGGCGCGGTGCTCTACAAAGCCGCTGACGCCGTGGTCGCCGCCGACGCCTCGATCACACGCTGGCTGCCCATCGACACATGCAGCGTAGTCACCGACTCGATACTATCCGAGACTACTACGCAGCTGCGCCTTGTGATAGCCGAGCCGGGCACTTACAGGTTGCAACAGTATATCGGCGCATTGCCGCAGCCGCCCTCTGCCAAAGACAAAAAGCGTCGCCCCATGGAGCTATACCATGATGATGACCTCGGCGAGCTGATATTCTGCACCGGGTATGTGCCCATAGCCCTGGGCAACTGCAGCTCACAGGCTATCATCACGGCCGACACACATAGCGGAGCCCCGGTGGGAGGCATCACCGTGATGCGCGGGTCGCAGCCGTTGGGCATCACCGATGCCTCGGGTATCCTCTCCCTTACCTTGCCTGACGAGGGTATCGATGCGCATCGAAATCTCGGCTTCACATTTATCGACACCGAGGGCGACGCTCAAAATTTTGCCAATCGCATCACCCTCAACGTGCCTTATGGCTACGGAGCGCGCCGTGACAGCTACCAAGCTAAAATCTTCACCGACAGGCCTATATACCACCGTGGCGACACCCTCGCCATCGCCGTGATCGCCTATTGCGACAAGGCAGATGGCCGCAGCCGCGCAGTGGAGGCCCGGCGCGAGCTCACCATCATAGTCACTAACCCTAACGGCAAGCAGGTGTTCTCGGCCGACTGCGTCACCGATGATATGGGGCGCGCACATGCCGCCGCGCCTCTGCCCGAAGGCGGCCTCACCGGCTATTACCGCATAGCCGTGCGGAGTGCCGACGTCAAGTCGGCGTATGTAGGCTCGAGCCGCGTCATGGTGTCAGACTTCAAGATGCCGCAATTCAGCGCGGTGGCCGACAGCGTGACTATCGCCGGCGACAGCGTGAGAGTCATCGGCCATGCCGTGACATACGCCGGCATGCCCGTGGTGGGAGCCAAGGTGGGCGTGACAATCAAGAATGCAATGCGATGGCGATGGCTGCGAGAGGGCTATGTAGAGGTGTGGGCCGGCAACGCGACCACCGATGTAGAGGGTCATTATGCCATCAGTGTGCCGCTCACCCGGCTGCGCGACTCCGACTATGACTGCTTTGTGGCCAATGTGCATGTTGCCGATGCCGCCGGCAATGCCGCCACGGCCTCAACATCGTTTACGATAGGCAAGCCGTGTGTGCTGCAGCTCGACACCCGTCTTGAAAATGTAGATGCTGCCGACAAGCTTTCTCTCACCGTCAATGCCTTCCTGCCTTCGGGCGAGGCAAAGGCAATCGAAGCTCGCTATACGCTCGCCGATGAAGCCACCGGCAATGTCTGCGGCCAAGGCACATTCACCACCGGCAAGCCCTTCAGTGTCAACCTCTCCAAGGTGCCGGCGGGATACTACCGCTGGACCTTTGCCGCCGCCGACTCCACCCAATGCGATGATCTGGACAGCGGTCCGTGCATGCTCTACAACAGCAAACGAGGCACCTTGCCCGATGGCGTAGGCCTCCTTGTGGTCAATGATGCCATCACCACCGACAGCGGCCGCGCCGCCATCACCCTGGGCACTGCCGCCGACACATCATATATATATTATGCCGTGTGTTGCGGCGACAGCCTCGTCACCGTCAAGGCTCACACCCTGCGCAAAGGCTTCGGCAAGATTGCCGTGGCGCTCCCCTCCGGCCGCACCTCGGCGATTGTCAAAATCATCAGCGTGGCCGCCGGCGAGGTGAGCGAGCAATCCGTGAGAATTACTCTCAGCGACAGCAAGGCGCTGACGCTGCGCGGCGAGAGTATGCGCACCCTTGTCACTCCCGGCGCCACCGAGCATTTGACGCTGAAGCTCACCGATGCCGCCTCAGCGCGTCGCGCCGGCGCTATGATAGCCACGATGTACAACAACGCATTATCGGCCATACAGCCCATGACGTGGCCCGCTGACTTCAGCCGCCTGATGGAGTCGCCGCGCTTGCGCGCCGATTACCTATGGGCTCATGCCGCGGCCTACACCTATGGCGACCTGCCCGAGCGCGAGCTCACCACCCTCAACAGGCCTACATTTAAGTCGCCCTTTGATACCGACTACTATGTGGCTAATGGTGCCATGATAGATATGTCAGGGCCGCGGGTGCTCTATTCGGCGCGTGCGTCAATGAAACAGGCAGCAGCCACCGGTGTCGCGGAGGCCGAGGTGGCCGAGGAGTCCGCCGAAGCTGACGCCGCAGATGCCGGCGCTGCGGAGCCCGAGTCGCGGCCCGATGATTTCGCTTATCGCGACACGGAGGTGCTGCAGGCGTTCTGGCTGCCTGAGCTTACGATAGATGACGATGGCATCGCCACACTCGACTTTGAAGTGCCTCACGCCAACACACAGTGGGAGCTGAGAGCCTTTGCGTGGACTCCTGATGTGCGGTCAGCGCAATTCACAGAGCAGATTACCGCCGCCAAGCCCGTGATGGTGGCGATGAATGTGCCGCGCTACCTGCGCCAAGGCGACACGGCCGACATTGCCGCCACGGTGTTCAATAATTGCGGCGAGCAGCGCGTGATAACCACCATCTTTGACACCTATGACCTCGGCGGCAAGATACTCGGCAGCGTGACGCACACTGACACCATCGGCGCCGGCGCTTCGGCCGTGGTGACGATGCCTGTCAAAGCTGCCTCGGGCAAGGCCGCGATGGGCGTGCGAGTGCGCGCTACCGTGGACCAATTCACCGACGGCGAGCAAGCCCTCGTGGCTATAATGCCCTCCACGGCTACTGTGGTGGAGAGCCAATGCTTCTACCTCAACCCCGGCGATGAGAGCTTCTCTATGATGCTGCCATCGTCAGTGTCGCAGACGATGACGCTGCAATACTGCCAAAATCCGGTGTGGGACGTGGTCAAGGCCTTGCCGACGCTTGTCGCGGAGAAGCCTCTGTGTGCCTCAGAGGCCAGCAACGCCCTCTTTGCCGCCCTCGTGGCTAAGGGTCTCAAGGCAGAGCATGCAGAGATCGCCGACGTGGTGGATAAGTGGCAGGCCACGCCCGCCGACTCGGCCTTGGTGTCGCGCCTGGCCACCAACGAGAGCCTGAAGATAGCCACCTTAGAGGCCACGCCGTGGGTGCGTGCCGCCGAATGCTCCACGGCGCGTATGGCGCGCCTGCAGATGCTCTTTGCCGACAAGGCTATTGCTGCGTCAGTGCACGAGGCCACCGAGGTGCTGCAACGCCTGCAAGACCGCGATGGCGGCATACGCTGGAGCGCTCAGGCCACCGAGCCATCGCTATGGGCCACCGAGTCGGTGCTCGCGAGCATGGGATTGCTCAATGAGCAGGGCTTCCTCCCGGCCAAGGGCAAGCTTGCCGACATCGTAGCTCGCGCCATCGCTTACTATGACAAGGCGGCCTTTGACGCCAAGCGCGTGTGCATCGACAAGGCGGCGCTGGCTTATATCCACTCGCTCTATCCTGCTATTGAGCCATCGCTCGAGGCCAAGCATGCCATAGCCGAGTGTGTCAACGATATCATTGCCAACCGGAAGGCGGCGCCCAGCGCGCTCAAAGCCCGCTATGCGCTGATACTATGCGCCAATGGCTACCGCGAGGTCGCCGCAGAGATAATGCGCTCAGTGAGCGAGTTTGCCGTGACCACGCCGAGCCAAGGCACGTCGCTGCCATCGGTGCAGAGCGTTGATGCCTATGCCACGCTGCTGCGCGCCTTCGCCCGCCTGTCGTCAGACACTGTGCTGCTCGATGGCATGCGGCAATGGCTGGTGCTGCGCACGCAGGCCACCGAGCGCCTCGGAGCATATAATCCCGCCAATTTAGTTGCGGCGCTGCTCTCGCACGGCAGCGACTGGACCGCCCTTGCGCCTGACGATGCCTCAGCGGTGACCATCAACGGCCACGCTCTCGCCACCGACCGGGTGGCATCGGCCACGGGATATATCATAGCCACGCTGCCGGCGGCGGCCTCCGGCGCCGAGCTCACGGTGACGCCGGCGCTGAAGGTGCCCTCATACGGGTCGGTGATGACGGTTCGCTCTGATGCCGCTGCAGCTATCGCGGCGCATGCCACTGACGATATCGCTATCACCAAGCGCTTTATGGTGCGCGACGATGCCGCTGCCGGCGGGTGGCGCCAGACGTCGGTGATGCATCGCGGCGACCGCGTGCAGGTGGTGATCACCATCGATGTCAAGCGCGATATGCAGTATGTCACCATCATCGATGAGCGCCCGGCCACCCTCGAGCCTACCGAGCAGCTGCCCGGATACATCCGCGCCGAGGGCCTGAACTTCTATCGCGAGAACCGCGATGCCACTACCAATATCTTCATCGACAGGCTGCCGCGAGGGGTGTATAACTTGGCGATAGATATGACAGCCGGGGTGTCAGGCACGTTTACCTCCGGCGTGGCATCGCTGCAATCGCAGTTGGCTCCGGAGCTGACGGCACACAGCGCCGGCACGATGATTACAGTCAAGTAATCAGGCAGTTAGACCGCTGTATATTGGCCGATGTTTTGGCGCGTGAGCGACTTTTTTTTGAGTCCTTGCGCGCCAAACTCGTGTTTTTGGCACAGAATATGCATATACCCTCATTGACAACAATAATCAACCTAAAAGTATATACAATCATGAAACTACAACCACTTGCCGACCGTGTGCTTATCCGCCCCATTGCGGCAGAAGAAGTCACTGCTTCAGGCATTATCATTCCTGATTCTGCAAAGGAGAAGCCCCTCAAGGGCACCGTTTTAGCTGCCGGCAACGGCACAAAAGACGAAGAGATGGTAGTCAAAGAAGGCGATGTCGTGCTTTACGGCAAATATGCAGGCACAGAGGTAGATCTCGGCGCCGGCGATAAGGTGCTGATCATGCGCCAAAACGAAATCCTCGCCATCGTAAAATAACACCTTTCTTAATCTCAAACACCACTAACACTTATTAATCACACCAACAATTATGGCAAAAGACATCAAATTCAATATCCAGGCTCGCGAAGAGCTCAAAAAAGGCGTTGACGCTCTCGCCGATGCCGTGAAGGTCACCCTCGGCCCGAAAGGTCGCAACGTCATCATCGACAAGAAATTCGGCGCTCCTCACATCACCAAAGATGGTGTCACCGTGGCTCGCGAGGTAGAGCTCGAAGACCCCTTCCAGAATATGGGCGCACAGCTCGTGAAGGAAGTAGCCTCAAAGACCGGCGATGACGCCGGCGACGGCACCACCACCGCCACCGTGCTCGCTCAGGCCATCATCAACGTGGGTCTCAAGAATGTGACCGCCGGCGCTAATCCCATGGACCTCAAGCGCGGTATCGACAAAGCCGTGGCTAAGGTTGTGGAGAACATCAAGGCTATCGCCGAGCCTGTGGGCGATGACTTCAAGAAGATTGAAGACGTGGCTCGCGTATCGGCTAACCATGACGATACCATCGGCCGCCTCGTGGCTGAAGCCATGGAGAAGGTAAATAAAGAAGGCGTAATCACCGTAGATGAGGCTAAAGGCACCGAGACCACTATCGAGGTGGTAGAGGGTATGCAATTTGACCGCGGCTACATCTCGCCTTACTTCGTCACCGACGGCGAGAAGATGGAGTGCGTCATGGACAACCCCTATATCCTGCTTTACGACAAGAAGGTGTCCAACCTCAAGGATATCCTGCCTGTGCTCGAAGCTACGGCGCAGAGCGGCCGTTCGCTGCTCATCATCGCCGAAGACGTAGAGCAAGAGGCTCTCGCCACACTCGTTGTGAACCGTCTGCGCGGCTCGCTGAAGATATGCGCTGTCAAGGCTCCCGGCTTCGGCGACCGTCGCAAAGAGATGCTCGAGGATATCGCAATCCTCACCGGCGGCGTCGTTGTCTCAGAGGAGAAGGGCATGCAGCTGGCCAACACCACCATCCAGGATCTCGGCACCGCTAACAAGGTGACCATCAACAAAGAGAACACCACCATCGTCAATCGCGACGGCAACAGCGAGCTTATCGCCGACCGTGTGGCTCAGATTAAGGCTCAAATCGCTCAGACCAAGAGCGACTATGACCGCGAGAAGCTGCAGGAGCGCCTCGCCAAGCTCTCAGGCGGCGTGGCCGTACTCCACGTAGGTGCACCCTCCGAGGTGGAGATGAAGGAGAAGAAAGACCGCGTTGACGATGCCCTGAGCGCTACTCGTGCCGCTATCGCCGAAGGTATAGTCCCCGGCGGCGGTGTCGCTTACATCCGTTGCCTCGCAGCTCTCGACAGCCTCAAGGGCGCTAACGACGATGAGCAGACCGGTATCGACATTGTGCGTCGCGCCATCGAGGAGCCTCTCCGTCAGATCGCCGCTAATGCCGGCGTAGAGGGTGCCGTAGTAGTGCAAAAAGTGCGTGAGGGCAAGGCCGATTTCGGCTACAACGCTCGCACTGACACTTACGAGAACCTCCTCGCCTCCGGCGTCATCGACCCGGCCAAGGTCACTCGTGTAGCTCTCGAAAATGCCGCTTCGATTGCCGGTATGTTCCTCACCACTGAGTGTGTCATCGCCGACAAGAAGGAAGAAAGCCCCGCACCGGCAATGCCTGCCGGCGGTATGGGTGGCATGGGCGGCATGATGTAATGAACCGCGCATAAACCGCACACACGCAGGCTGCGACACATCAGCCTGACCACATAAGAGACGAAATCATCCCCGGCGGGTATTGATTTCGTCTCTTTTTTTGTCTCCCGGGGGGAGAATAAAAAAATCGCAGCTGACGGGGGAGATGTCAGCTGCGACCTTGCTTGTTGCCTTGGAAGGATTCGAACCCTCACAGGCGGAACCAGAATCCGACGTGCTACCATTACACCACAAGGCA
>JBJEDF010000029.1:0-2289 GCA_051871765.1 Muribaculaceae bacterium | reverse complement strand
CTATGATATAATTAGGTTAACGGTGTAATCCTTAACGGATAGGCAAATTTAATACTTTTATTTCATATTGCCCCGATATGATATTCATAAAAATATCAAAATGATTATAAATGACCATTTATGTGGCGCCGGCGTATTGCCTCCCCGCTAAAAAAGCGAGCAACCGATGTGGGTGACACACCGATTGCCGCATACGTTTTGTTATTATTTTTTTGGGGGGCTTAGTGCCGGGATTACATTGCCTTGAGATTGGCAAAGAACTCTTCGCGCAGCGTGATATCCTGGCCAAACACGCCGGCATAATCGACCGTAGTGGTAGAGGAATCTTGCTTTTCCACACCGCGCATCTTCATGCACAGATGCTCGCCGTTGCATATCACAATCACGCCTTTTGCACCGACCACATTCATCACCTCTGAGCATATCTGCCCGGTGAGGCGTTCTTGCACTTGCAGTCTGCGGGCGAAGACATTGACAATGCGGGCGAGCTTGCTCAGCCCTACGATTTTGCCATCGGGGATGTATCCGATAGAGACCCTGCCGAAGAAAGGCAAAATGTGATGCTCACACATTGAGTAAAACTCTATGTCCTTCACTATTATCATGCGCGAGCCGTCATGCTCAAATAGAGCTTGCTTCATTATCTCTGAGGCATCGGCACGATATCCCGATGTCAGATAATACAAAGCTTTGGCGGCGCGTATTGGTGTCTTTTCGAGCCCTTCACGCTCCACATCTTCGCCCACGAGTCGCAATATCTCACGATAATGTTCGGCTATGGCTTGTATGCGTTGGTTATCGGTCATAATGGTCTGTTGGTAGATGAGTCTTAGTCTGTGGCGTTGATGCGGTCGCGCACAATGCGCAGCGAAGAGGCTGCCGCGGGTATAGCGGCTCTAATCTCCGACATCACATGCTCGGCCTCGGCGCGTGTGCGGAAGTCGCCAACCTTTACGCGCCAATATGGCGAATTAAAGACGACATACACACGTAGCTGAGGGAAACGTGCCTGGACCTGCGATTTCCGCACCTGGGCAGCATTTTTGGCCGTGCGCACATTATTATCATCAAACACCATGATACGATAACCTGAGCGGGCGGCACGCGAGGGCTTTGCAGTGGCATCAGTCGATGTCTCGGTGTTTGCCGCATCGTCGGGCTGCTCAGCCACGAGGCGCGAGTTCAGCGCTGCCGGCTGCTCTATGGTGATAGTGCCGGCGGCATTGATGCTATCGACTATCGTATTTTGGGCCGACAGCAAGGCCACAGGCATCGCTATCAACGATAAAAATGTGATATGTCGCTTCATACTCTAATTACTGCTAAGTGTATTTATGAAAGAAATCCTGCATCGGGCGTTGAGCAGAGAGAGCCACTAAGTAGCGCCCGATGCAAGATGAGAGAGTAAGATTTTGTCAAGCTATAGAGCTTGAAATCAGAAGGCCTTGACGATGCCCATAAAGTCGGCACACTTGAGCGAAGCGCCACCGATAAGGCCGCCATCCACGTCGGGCTTAGCGAAGAGCTCGGCAGCATTAGAGGGCTTGCAGCTGCCGCCATAGAGTATTGAGGTGTTATCGGCAACGTCTTTGCCATACTTGTCGGCGATGACGGCACGAATGTGAGCGTGCATGTCTTCGGCTTGGTCGGCAGTAGCCGTCTTTCCGGTGCCGATAGCCCAAACGGGCTCGTATGCAAGAATGATTTTGCCAAAGTCCTCGGCTGAGAGGTTGAAGAGGCCATCAACGATCTGAGCTTTAACCACATCGTTGAAAGTGCCGTTTTCACGCTCCTCGAGCACCTCGCCGATGCAGAAGATGGGGGTAAGGTTGTTGGCGAGAGCGAGCGCCACTTTCTCGCGCAGGGTCTCAGCAGTCTCGCCGTAGTATTGACGGCGCTCAGAGTGGCCGAGTATGACATAGGTTGCGCCTGTTGATGCTACCATAGCTGCAGACACCTCGCCGGTGTATGCGCCGGACTTGTGGTCAGCGCAATTCTCAGCACCCAGACCGAGCTTGTTTTGGTCAATGACAGATGCTATGCTTGCAAGATGTGTGAAAGGAGCGCAAACGATTACATCGCAGTTGGCATTGAAGCCGGCGAGAGCTTCATTTACTTCCTTGGCGAGAGCCACGCCTTCGGCAACAGTGGTATTCATCTTCCAGTTACCGGCAACGATATTCTTTCTCATTGTGAAATTATTATGTATTAATTGTGTTGTATATGAATTTCGGTGCAAAGGTACATAAAAAAAAGATTTTTTTACGCCCGGTGAATAAGAAAAATCAA
>JBJEDF010000028.1:0-2323 GCA_051871765.1 Muribaculaceae bacterium | reverse complement strand
CCTTCATCGCCTCCCATTTGCGACGCAGCATATCCACATCGCCGGCGCCCGGTTGCGACTCCTGCGCCTCATTTTCAGCAATTTGTGCCCCGATGGCATCAGTCAGCTTTTTGCGCTCAACAGCGTTGGCGTTATCACTCCACACACTCGCCTCCTTCTCACCGATGGACACAGCCTTGTCATAGATATAATGGCCACTCTCGTTGCGCGGAGGCTCACCGGGCTGCCCCATTGGCATTATCATTGCATATCCATTTTCGCCCTCGGCGTAAAGCGGATTATTTGCGCCGCCCCTGCGTGCAATATATAGTTTGGCGTCAAGTGATGCAGCTGCCTTGCAAAATCGCTCCAGCTGGTCAATCCGATAGGTGCAAATATTGCCTCCTATGTTGACAAGTACGCATATATCGGAAGGTTTTCGCTTTGGAGTGAGGCTTTTTGCTTTTGCTTTCACACCCGCTATAAAACCGAGCATATCCTTGACATCAAGCCCTATTGCTCTTACCTGCTTCGGCATAACTACCTGCCAGGGTAGATATTTGCCGTCAATCTCCACTCCATCGAGGCCGATTATCTTGCCATCGTTAGCGGCATCATATTCGCGTTTGTCCGCAACGAGCACATGTGTGTCAGTAGCAACGGCATATCCTCCATCGTGATACACGCCTAAGAGCTGCGGAAGATTGGATTTCTTATCGATTATGTCTGCGAGCTTGTACCTGGTGTTTGGCTTGCCGACTATTGCGCCTTGGCTCTCGAGCAGCGCTTCACAGGCCGTGACAAGCGCGTTGCTGTTTTTGCGGTCTTGTAGCATCAACTCCACAATCCCATTCAGCCTCTTATCAGCCGCACCGACCGCTATCAGCTCATTGTCATCCAACGTAAGCAGCGCCTCCTCAAGAGCACTTAGCGCCGCGTTACGCTTTTGCCACAGTTCGCTCGACACGCTGTCATGCGTCTCTTGGTCTATTCTGCCTTCTATATAGTCGTTCAGTATGCTGTCATACTCATTCTGCGCCCGGATATATGCTTCAGCTAAGCTGCCAACGGCGTTACTTGGTTGCAGCGCAGTAGGTTGCGTTTCTGCCGATTGCTCTGCCGCCGTGCTTTCAGCAGTGCTATCTTTGTCACTTTGCGCCTCGTTTCCCTGCTCATTTTCAGCACTTTTTGTCACATCCTCTTGCTTTTCTCCCGACAAAGTATTACCTTTGCCGTCAGAAACAAGTCCGTGAGGCTGAGACGCTGCGGTTTGAAGCTTGCTGTCTGAAATAACATCGCCACGAGATTTAAGGCTTATTGCGGGTGCAGGATTTACTGCATGACTGATGGAGGAAGTGCCGCCCTCCGACGATGTATCTTTTTGCCGTATGTCATTCAATTTGGCATACGGCTCTTTCTTTTGGTTGAAAAGCGATTTGTGTAGAACTATCTTGCCATCTTCCTCCACCTGGGTCAGCTCTGCAAAGAACCTGCCAATCTTCTTGATGAATATAACAGTACGCTTGCCATCTACGGTTGTCTCCTTTACTGCATCTGGACTGTCAAGTACTGTCTGAATATTGAGATACTTGCTTACATCAACATCATCGATTGACACTTGAGTTCCTGTGGCTCCATGATTGCGGAGTGCATGGTCAATAAAGTATCCTTTCCCACAGTAAATCCTCGCGTCTTTCAGTGCGGGGTTTACTAACGACATAAACTGTGTCGGGATGTAGGCGATGGGCATCAGCTCATTACCAAACTCCTCAAATATCTCACCTCTTGTTTTTCCAAATGCTTTTGAAAGGTTGTCATCTGAAAGCCAATCGACAATGCGAGAGGCCATTTCTGTTCGCTCTGCACTTGATATTTCTACTTTCTTCGATAGATTGTCCGTGCGTTCCGAGTCATTTCCGCCTCCTCCGCTATCATCTGGAGCTCCTGCTCCACTGTCAGTCGGCTCTGTTCCTGCCGGAGTTTGTTCTCCACTTGCAGGAGGTTCATTGCTTCGGGGTTTCCCTCCTTGGCCAACTTGATTACGGAGAGCCACATCAGCACCTCCATTTGCGACATTGTTGTTTCCATTTTTTGCCGGTTCATAATCTATGTTTAATACCTGTTTAATAACTTCCGCAAGAGGATATTCTGTAGTGTCAGCCTCCTCAAAGATAGTAGCGGCCTTCTTGCCTTGCGCGAGGTCATACATCTGGTTGAAAAGGCTTGCGAGTGCCGATTGCGACATATCGCTTGCCTTGTACATCGCCGCTAAATGCAGTGCAAAGTTACTATAATTAGGGATATTCAGTTAATAGCTAATTGATTATTTGCCAGAGTCATAGAT
>JBJEDF010000027.1:0-46712 GCA_051871765.1 Muribaculaceae bacterium | reverse complement strand
TCCCGCGCCTTCGGCCTCGGCGGCGTCGGCCCACCGTGATGCTTCATTGAGACCACCGCAGAGAGCCGGCTTGATGATGATGTAGTCAGGCTTAAGACTGCGCAGCATCTGGTGCTTTTGCTCGGTGCTGTGTATGCCTATCAGCTCCTCATCGAGGGCTATGGCTATAGGGCTGTTGCCCGGCAGCCGCTCACCGGGCTTCACGGGTTGCTCTATGGAGTGAATGTCAAAGGCTGCCAGCTGCTCTAACTTGCTCATCGCTTCGTGAGGCGCAAATGACCCATTGGCGTCAAGCCTTATCTCAAGTGTCCCGGCGGGAAATGTGGAGCGTATCAGCCGCAGCAAGTCGAGCTCCTCGTCAAAGTTTATGCCTCCTATTTTTAATTTGAGCACTTTAAATCCGGCTGCTAACTTCTCGGCAATGCGCTCGGCCATGGTGGCTTTGTCGCCCATCCAGATCAAGCCATTTATCGGTATGGATAACTTGCCTCGGCCGAAGTCATTATCAAAAACAATGCCTTCGGCATTATTGGCGAGATTGGCTATCGCCGTGTCAATGCCGAAGCGGATTGAGCTGTAAGGCGAGATATATGAGCGGTCAGCGATATGCTCGCAAGCCTCGCTGAGGCGCGCCTCGTAGTCGTCGTGGTCGTCATGGCTCAGGCCCTTAAAGAGGGCACACTCGCCCAGGCCGCATCGGCCGGAGTCATCGGTGATGCGCACAAAGTATGTGTCCTTGCTGCGCATACTGCCGCGCGAGGTGCGAGCGTCAAATTTGAATGTCAGGCGATACTTAGCCCACGCGGCGTGCATCATCCCGGAAATTGTGGGAATTGGTCAAAGTCCGGGTCGCGCTTTTCCAAAAACGCGTTCTTGCCTTCTTGAGCCTCGTCCATCAGATAATACATCAGGGTGGCATCGCCGGCAAACTCCATCAGGCCGCGCTGCCCGTCGAGCTCGGCGTTGAGCGCGCGCTTAATCATACGTATGGCAAAGGGGCTGCGCTTCATTATCGTCTCGCACCATTCTACCACTTCGTCTTCAAGACGAGACAGAGGCACCACCTTGTTGATCATGCCCATCTCGAGCGCTTCGGCCGCGGTGTATTGTCGGCACAGATACCATATCTCGCGCGTCTTTTTTTGCCCTACGCATCGAGCCAGGTATGATGAGCCGAAGCCGGCATCAAAGCTGCCCACCTTAGGCCCTGTCTGGCCAAAGCGAGCGTTGTCTGACGCTATGGTCAGGTCACACACCACTTGCAGCACATTGCCGCCGCCGATGGCATAGCCATTGACCGCCGCTATCACCGGCTTGGGGATAGAGCGGATGGCTTTGTGCACGTCAAGCACATTGAGGCGTGGAGTGCCGTCGGCATCTCTGTATCCGCCGCGGCTCTTATAGTTTTGGTCGCCGCCTGAGCAAAACGCTTTGTCGCCCGCACCGGTGAGCACTATCACTCTCACCTCGCTATGGTCGCGACAATAGTCTAATGCCTCGAGTATTTGGGCATTGGTCTGCGGCCGGAAGGCGTTATACACTTGCGGCCTGTTTATGGTGATGCGAGCTATGCCGTTGTAGTAGTCAAATAGGATATCGGTGTATTCCTTGATAGGTTTCCAATTGCGCTGTTCCATATCTATTATTTTGTACCGGATTATTAGGGTGGTTAGTGATGGGGCACTTATGGTGCCGAGAAGTAGGTGTCCAAGATGTCAGTGCTAATATCAGGAGGCGTCACCACTTCGAGGATAGCCGGCCGAGCTGACTGCGAGTACATATCATCTAAGGCCGTAATGAGCGATGCGCGGTCGGTGGCTTTGTAGTATGCAAAGTCAAAGGCCTCGGCAAGGTGCTCTAATGGCAGATTGACATTGCCTGACAGGAGGCTTTCGCGCTCCGGCAAATCCCGGGTGGAGGGTATGTACCTGAAAATGCCACCGCCGCCATTGTTGATGACGATGATTTTGAGGCGCGGAGTGAGCAGCGTAGAGGCTAATGCCCCGAGGTCGTATTGCGCACTCATATCGCCGGTGATTAATAGTGTGGGCCCGGCAGTATAGGCCAGCGAGGCGCCTATCGCGGTGGAGGTGCAGCCATCGATGCCGCTGACGCCTCTGTTGCAATCGACACGCCGCATGCCCCCGGAGGGGAATAGCTGCATATACCGTATGGCAGTGCCATTGCTGACTTGCACATTGCAATTGCCGGGCACTGAGGCCGTGATTATGCTCAGCGCCACAAAGTCAGTCCACGGCGCCGATTGGGCCATGGCTGTGGCTTCGCGGTGAGCTGATGCCGAGGCGTTGGAGTATAGCTCAACAAACCGTGTCGCTGCCGGCGTAGCTTGCCCTGCACTTAGATATTTGAGCACATCGGTGGCAAACGATGCCTCGTCAACGGCAATACGCTGTGTCAGCAGTCCCTTAAAGCAATCTATGGCATGGTCGTGGAGGCCTACACTCCAGTGCTCGGAGTCGCTGCCCCGGTATTTGCGCAGCCGGCGTTTTATCATACGCGAGACCAATGACCCGCCCATGGTGATTATGATATCCGGGCGAGATACTTCTTGTGTCTCGGCATCAGCCGGCAAGCGCGACAGTGTGCCGTCAATATTGTCAATAAACGAGCTATGTCGCAGATTAGACTGCGCCTCGTGCATTATCACTATTCCGGGGATGGCTGACCATGATTTCAGCGCCTCGTTAAGGCGCGAGTCCGGTGCGTGAAATCCCACTATCACCATCACCTTGCGGCCGGCGAGCGCCTCAGATAGTTTGCGAGCATCGTCGGCGCTGAGAGCGGGCCTCGGCTCGGTGAGTGATATGCGTCTGACATTGTCGGGCGATATGGCCTCATCGCCGTCAATGGTGCCGTTAAGAGGCTCGTCAAGGCTGATGTTAATGTGCACCGGACCTCGCGCGCCCGACATTGCGCATAATATAGCATCGTTGATGCGTCGATTGATATACCACTGCTGGGTGTCAGTAGGCGAGTCGTAGGCGATATTGTATGTCGCTTTGATGAAGTTGGCAAAGGAGCCCGGCTGGCGCAGTGTCTGCGAGTCATCTTGGTCAATCCATTCGGCAGGCCTATCAGCAGAGACCACTATCAATGGTATGTGGCGGTAGTATGCCTCGGCTACTGCCGGGGCGTAGTTGAGCATGGCTGTGCCCGAGGTGCACACCAGCGCCACCGGGCGCGCTGAGATGTCAGCGAGGCCCAGCGCTATGAAAGCAGCCGAGCGCTCATCGATGACACAGTGAGTGTTGATGCTCGGGCATCGCTTGAGCGACATGACGATAGGCACATTGCGCGTGCCTGGCGACACAACGGCATCTGTGATGCCGTGTGCCGCCAGCAGCGATGTGAGTATCTGTACCGAACGTTTGTCTGTCGTTGTCGTTGTCAAGTCTTTTTATTTCAGTGTGTCGGTCGTTGGGGCGTAGCTTATCGGCCTGAATACACCACTTTGTCGTGCAACTTGCCGTTGAAGTCGTTGGCCGCGATGAGGTCTTCGATTTTGAGATGCATGCGGTATCTCCAGTAGTGTCGTGGATTGGCCGGCACATTGATTTGCTCTTCTGCCGGATTTTGTCGGCGCAGATTGCCATCCATCGAGAGCCAATCTTGCAGCGGTATTATGCAGAGCATCGACGGCGACTTGAGGTGCTGGTCGAGGATTTGCTCGCATATCCACGGCTCGGCGTAGAAGGGGGCTTCGCCGTGCTGTCGCAATACCGAGTTGTAGAATTCCTGCGTCTTTTCTCTGTTTTCTTCCCACCATGAGCGTATGCCTCCCATATCGTGGGTCGATGTGGTGCACACCGAGTAGTAGGGATAGTTCCATGTGTTGCCAAAAGGTGTGGTCGGGTCTTTGGGCATACGCTGTATCTCCAGCGACAAGATCTCAAGGGCGCTCATCACGGCGGGCACGCAGTCGGGTATCATACCCAGGTCTTCGGCGCAGGTGAGCATATCGGTGGCCTCGAGCAGCGGCGGCATCTTCCACATCGCCTTGCCATACCAGAAGTCGTTGTGGCGGCGGTAGTAGAAGTCGTTGTAGAGCCGGTCAAAGCACCAGCGCTCGTAGTCGTTGAGCGACCGGTAGATATAGGTGAATTGGGCTGAGATGCGGGGGTGGTATTTGCCCTTCTCATACATATCCTCCACAAAGAGCACATCGTCAATCAAGCCGAGGAGACCATCACGCAGACGACGATTTTTCTCATTATCTTCTTCGTGGGCAAAGTATTCGGTCACGCCGCGTTGGGTGGTGAACGGGTCTTTCAGCTTATATCTGCCGTAGCCTATGCTGTAGAGGAAGCGCTCGCGCACCTCATCAGTGTATTCGCCGAAGAAGTCGCCGAGGAAGTAGTCCATGATGTAGGGCGTGGTCTGCAGGTCGATATCGAGCCAGAAGTCATAGTTATAGCGCAGCTCATCGACAGTGAAGGGCAGTGCCGGATTAAACATACCCAGCAGGCCGTGCACCGCATTGCAGGGGATTTGCCATATCCTGAAGAAGCCGAGCACGTGGTCAATGCGATAGGCGTCAAAGTATTCGGCCATCTTGCGGAAACGTGCCTTCCACCATGCAAAGCCGTCTTTGTTCATCTCCTCCCAATTGTAGGTGGGGAAGCCCCAGTTTTGGCCTTGCACTGAGAAGTCATCGGGCGGCGCGCCGGCCTGGCAGTCCATATTGAACAGGCGCGGCTCTATCCATGCATCTACGCTGGTGCGCGAGATGCCGATGGGTATATCGCCCTTGATAGCGATGCCGTGAGAGTTGGCATACTCATGCACGTGGCGCATTTGCTTGTCGAGGTTGTATTGCAGATAGCATACATAGTCGATATCGTGGCGGTTTGCCTCAATGAAGGCCTTGACCTTGGCGGCCTCATATACGGCATATTCGCCCCACTGCGCAAAGTCGGCTGTGCCATACTTGTCGCGGAGCACGCAGAAGGCGGCATAAGGCATGAGCCATTGCTCATTCTTAGCCACAAACGCCTGATACTCATCGCTCGCGATGACCTTGGCGCCTTCTTGCGCAAATATTTCGTGGAAATACGCTATCTTGCCTTGGTTGACGCGCTCATAGTCGATTTCAGGCAGGGCATTGAGCTCGCGTGCAAGGTTGTCGTAATGCAGACGGCGGTCGGCATCGGCGAGAATACCCAGCTCTGACAAGCGCAGATACATAGGATGCAGCGCAAAGCATGAGTTGGAGTTGTAGGGGTAGGAGTCTGTCCAGGTATGCGTCATCGTGGTGTCGTTGATGGGCAGTATCTGCAAGAATTTCTGCCCGGTCTTGACAGCCCAATCCACCATCAGCTTCAGGTCATAGAAGTCGCCTACGCCGAAGTCCTCGTTGCTGCGCACAGAGAATACCGGGATGGCGGTGCCTGCGCCCTTCCACGGCGTGAGCGGGTTGATAAAGCGCATGCCGGCAAGTATCGTGGCGCTGTCTTTGGCCGGAGTGATGCCGAAGGTGCGATTGTTGCCGCCTTCCCATGCCACCACTTGGCCTTTAGCATCAAGGATTAGGAATTTATATTCGGTGTCGGCATTAATACCCTTAATATCGATTACGGCGGTCCACTGCGGATAATCGTAATCGCTGAGCACGATGGCTTTTTGTGGGTCCCAATTGCCCAGCGAGTCGGTGGCGCCGCTGACGGCTAACTTTTGATCCGGCCGCAACATAGGCGCTGCTACCTGCACCATGACGGTGGCTTGGCGAGGTCTCAGCTGCTTGTCGCGATCGCCGCGCTTGCATATACACTCGGTGAATGCCGAGGCATAATATGGCTTGTCGTAAGGCTGGTCTTGCCAGCGGTCATACACAGCATACGTCTTGGCGGCGCGCGCTTTGACAAAGGTGTGAGGCTTGCCCCATTCGTGCTTGGTGTAGCCATTGTCGTGGCGCACGATGTAGCAGTAATTGAAATCTCCCGCAGACTCCGGCACCTCTACCGTCAAGCTCCAATGCTCTGAGCCTTCGAGCGACAGCTTCACAGCCTGCGACTCATCGCCACCGCCGAGCTGCTCCGGGGTGCCGACTACATAAACCGACTCGCCCCAATTGGTGCGATAATCGATATTAAGCGTTATTTTCATGTCGATGTTATATTGTTTTTTCTGGTATTATCAAATATGATATAATTAGTCGCTAACACTTTGAGAGCAAAGTTACATTTATTTTCGCAATTCTGCAAATATTATGTTTAGGCATCTCGTAGTGTGGCGTTGGCTTTTGACGTCTCAGATACAACCATTGTCGCGCAGTATCTGCATGAAGGTCTCCGAAAAGGCCTCATTGGTGCTACGCGGATAGCGCACATCGGTGAACACTTGGGCAAGGGTGGTTTTGCCATTCTCGGCGATGAATTTTGCCGAGTCGGGGCGTGCCTCTTTTTCGGCATACGCCTTGTCGATGTCGTCATTGCTGTAATCGTGATATACTTCGCTGTGGATTATGGCACTGACAGGCAGCCTGTCGGACAGCGGCGCCGGCCCGTCGGGATAGCCCACGGTGAGCGTAGTGACGGGGATTACACGCCGCGGCAGCTTCAGCTCGCGCGATATATCTGCGGCATTGTAGGTGGTGGTGCCCAGATAGCAACAGCCCAGCCCGCTCATTTCTGCCAGGGTGCAAAACTGCTGCGCCACAATCACGGTGTCAAGAATTGCCGACATCGTGGATTGCAAGTTCTCAAACCCCGGCGAGGCCTGACGCTGTCGGCACCATTTCTCAAAACGATTGAAGTCGGCACAAAACGTGAGCACGATGCCGGCTCCGCTCGTCACTGACGGCTGATTGAAGTGGGCCGGCGCCAGACGCTCTCGAGCGGCGTCATCGCGCGTGATGACTATGCTGTAGAGCTGCATATTGCCGGTGGTGGGGGCGTGGCATGCCGCCGTCAGCAATCTGCTGATAAGAGCCTCGTCAACGTGGCGATTGCTGTAGCGGCGCACGGTGCGGCGTGTCTCAAAAAAGTCGTAAAGTGGTAATGGCGTTGTTCTATCCATCGATGGCGTGTTTGTGGTTAGGGCTTGGTGGTTATTTATCGTTAGCAAAGGCTGCGCGGGCAGCTTGCAGCGTCTCCGGCTTGCCCACATCATACCATCTGTAGGGTTGGGGCGGGCGGTATGCGCGTATGTCCAGCGCGCTGCATTGCGAGATATAAAAGTCAGTGATGGAGAATTTGGGATTGCTCTCTCCTGTGTGTGCGGCATAGCGGCATAGGTGCGATAATATCTCAGGCGAGAGTATATGCACGCCTCCGAATGCCAATTGCCCACATGCGGCTGCCGCTTCGGCGCTGAGTGTGGGGGGCTTTACCTGGTGTGTGGCGCTATTTATCCACCCTCTCATCTTCATATTATTGTCAAAGAGCAGCTTGCGCGAGGTGTCGCGGTCTTCAGCCATCAGCAGGGCCATGGGCTCGGTCCGGCGCCATTGCTCTATCATTGCTCTGATGTCAAAATCCGTGAGGATATCAGCATTGTGCACGATGATGGGCTCGCCATCATCGTCGGACAGCAGATGTGCAGCTGCCACGATGCCGCCGCCGGTGTCGAGGAGCTTGGCGCTCTCATCGCTTACGGCGATATCTACGCCGAAATCATGAGCCGACAGATAGTCGTAAATCTGCTCGGCGAAATGATGCACATTGATGATGATTTTATCCACACCGGCGGCTGCTAATTTGGCGATCACAAGCCCTAAGATAGGCCGACCGCCTATCTCAACCAATGCCTTGGGGTGGGCATCGGTGAAGGGCTTCAGTCGCGAGCCGACGCCGGCGGCAAAAATCATAGCTTTCATTGGCGTATGGCAAATAGTTGCTCGATATCTTGCTCGCGGTGCACAAGCTCTACCTTTACGCCAAACTTCTTGTGTATGTGCTCGGCCATGTGCTGGGCGCAATACACTGAGCGATGCTGGCCGCCCGTGCAGCCGAATGACACCATCAGGTTGGTAAATCCGCGCTCTATATATATCTTGACTGTGGCGTCAACGAGCGCATAGCAATGCTCCAAAAATGTTATCACCTCCCCATCTTCTTCCAAGAAGTCGATGACTTGGCGGTCGAGACCGGTGAAGGGCTTGTAGCGCTCATATTTGCCCGGGTTATTGATGCCGCGGCAGTCAAACACATAGCCGCCGCCATTGCCCGAGACATCGTTGGGGATGCCCTTCTTGTAGGCAAAGCTCATCACACGCACCGTGAGCGAGCGCTTCTCCAGGCCATCGCTGAATTGCTTCATATTCACCAGGCGCGTGAGCAGGTCGCTCAGATAGGGATATTCGGCAAACGGCATCGCTATCAGCCTGCGCAGGTTGGCGATGGCAAAGGGCACACTTTGCATAAAGTGGGGCTTCTTCTCGAAATAGCCCCTGAAACCATAGGCGCCGAGCACCTGCAAGGTGCGAAACAGCACGAAGTGTCGCAGACGAGCAAAGAACTCGGCCGTATCCACCTGCCTGTATTTGCGCATGGATTTCAGATACTCAAGTATCAGCTCATTGCGAAATTCGTCTGACAAGTTTGCCTTGGCTTGCCATAGAAACGATGCCACATCATAGTAGTATGGTCCGCGACGACCGCCCTGAAAGTCAATAAACCACGGCTCACCATTATATATCATCACATTGCGTGACTGGAAGTCGCGATACATAAAGGTATTGCTCTCGGCCTTCATCAGCTCGCGCGTCATGGCCTGGAAGTCATCCTCCAGCTTGTCTTCCTCAAATTCTATGCCTGTGGCTTTGAGAAAGCAATATTTGAAGTAGTTGAGGTCCCACATGATGGAGCGCTCATCAAACGACTCAGTGGGATAGCACTTCGAGAAGTCCAGACCCTCAGCTCCCGCAAATTGGATGCGAGGCAATAGCTTGATGGTCTTTATCAGCAGCTCGCGCTCATGCGGCGAGAACACCTTGGTGAGCCTCCCTTTCTCTATCGCGTTAAACAGCAAGGTGTCGCCCAAGTCAGCTTGGAGATACTGCATGCCGTCTTTGCTTACGGCCACCACCTCCGGCACCGGGATGCCCTTTGAGGCGAAATGACGGTCAAAGCTGATAAAGGCTTCGTTCTCTTGCTTGGAGGTGCCCAACACCCCGATGAGATGCTCCTTGCCTGTAAGCCTGAAATAGCGACGGTTGGAGCCTGACGACGGCAGCTCGTCAATAGAGGCCGGCGCCTGGCCCACATGCTCGGTGTAGAGGTCAATGAGTGATTGTGAATCCATTATATCGTTATGGTTGGTTAGTTGCCCATCTCCGACAGGAATTTTATCTTCACCATACGCACTTCTTCTTCTGAGAATGCGGGGCATAGCTCTTTGTATGCCTCTTCCAGCGAGTCGCTTTCTGATTCTCTGAAGTAGTCGTAGATCTCTTCCTGGTCATCGGGGTCAATTATTTCATTAACAAAGTATGCGATATTGATCTTGGTGCCGCTATTGACAATGGCTTCAATCTCATCGAGCAGCTGGTCAAAGTCGAGATTGTTGCACTCCGCTATCTGGCGGAGGTCGATTTTGCGGTCAATAGATTGGATTATTGACACTTTGAGCATACTCTTCTTGGGGAACGAGCGCACGCGCATATCTTCCGGTCGCTCAATGTCATTCTCCTCGACGTAGGCCTTGATGACCTTCACAAACTCATCGCCATAGCGCTTGGCCTTTCCCGCCCCTACGCCCGGTATGTTTTGCAGCTCTTCCAGTGTGATGGGGTAGGTGGTTGACATCGCATCGAGCGAGGGGTCTTGGAAGATCACGTATGGCGGCAGTTTGACGCTGGCCGCAATCTTCTTGCGCAGGGCCGACAAGATGGCATACAGCTCCGGGTCGGCGGCGCATGCTGACCCACCTTTCACGATTGATGCATCGTCGTCGTCATTATACTCGTTGTCCTCCACGATTTTGAATGACTTGGGCGATTTCATAAAGGCGATGCCGGCTGGCGTAATCTTCAGCAGCCCGTAGTTCTCGATATCGCGCGTGATGTATCCGGCCAGCTGAGCCTGCCTAATGACAGCTCCGATGAAGCGGCGGTCACAGCCTTCGGCGCAGCCAAAGACTTCAAGCTCGGTTTGACCGTAGGTGCGCACATCGTTGGTGGCCTTGCCGGTCATCACATCGATAATATGTTCGGATTTGAATTTTTCTTTGAGTGCTGAAATCGTTTCAAGCACTGCCAAAAGTTCATCTTTTGCTTCCACTTGTTTCTTCTTGTTAAGACAATTGTCGCAGTTGCCGCAGTTGTCTTCAAGATATCCTTCGCCAAAATAGTGCAGGAGGGTGCGGCGGCGACATACGGCCGACTCGGCATATGCGGCTGACTCCAATAGCAATTGCTTGCCTATCTCTTGCTCTGTCAATGGCTTTCCCTGCATAAATTTCTCCATCTTCTGGAGGTCTTTGTTGGAGTAGAAGGTGATGCATAGGCCTTCTCCTCCGTCACGACCGGCGCGCCCCGTCTCTTGATAGTATCCCTCGAGCGACTTAGGCATATCATAGTGGATCACATATCTCACATCGGGTTTGTCTATCCCCATGCCAAAGGCGATAGTCGCCACTATCACGTCAACCTGCTCCAGCAGAAACGCATCTTGATTGGCAGTGCGTGTGGCGCTATCCATGCCGGCGTGGTATGCCAGAGCCTTGATCTCATTGACGCGCAGTAATTCGGCCAGCTCCTCCACGCGTTTACGGCTCAGGCAATAGATAATGCCTGATTTCCCCTCGTGCTGTTTGATAAACCGTATGATGTCGCGGTCAATATTTTTGGTCTTCGGTCTCACCTCATAGTATAGGTTGGGACGATTGAATGACGACTTAAAGACATTGGCGCTCTGCATGCCCAGGTTCTTCTGTATGTCATGCTGCACTTTGGGGGTGGCGGTAGCTGTCAGCGCTATCACGGGTCGTGAGCCTATCTCGTTGATAATAGGGCGTATGCGGCGGTATTCAGGGCGAAAGTCATGACCCCACTCCGATATACAGTGTGCCTCATCAATGGCGTAGAATGATATCTTTACGCTCTTGAGAAACTCTATGTTTTCTTCCTTGGTAAGTGACTCCGGTGCCACATACAGCAGCTTTGTGCGCCCCGCTACGATATCCTTTTTGACATCTTCGATGGCCGCACGCGACAGCGACGAGTTCAGAAAGTGAGCCACATTGTCGTCCTCGCTGAAGTTGCGCATCGCATCTACCTGATTTTTCATCAAGGCGATCAGCGGCGACACCACGATGGCGGTGCCTTCGCACATCAATGCCGGTAACTGGTAACATAAGGACTTGCCACCGCCGGTGGGCATCAGCACAAATGTGTCGTGCCCTTCAAGCAGGCTCATGATGATCTGTTGCTGATTGCCTTTGAAGGTGCTGAACCCGAAGTGCAGCTTGAGCTGGTCAATAAGTTGCTGAGAGGAGAACATAGAGGAGGCTTTGATGGTATATGGAGTAAAAGGCTATTTTTTGGGGGGGGTGAAGGGTATCTTATTGTTGGTTGTTGTTATTACTATACGGTAGCAGCTTCAAAATTTGATGCGTTGAATTTCTCTTGAGCATACTGCGCCGTTATTTCAAACTCGGTCACATGCATTGACGGTATCTCGTACATTGCATCGACCATAATCGCTTCGGTGATGGAGCGCAGGCCGCGAGCACCGAGCTTAAACTCGATGGCTTTATCTACTATGAAGTCAAGCGCGCCTTGGTCAAATGTGAGCTTGACGCCATCCATCTGCAGCAGCTTGATGTATTGGCGCGTGATGGCGTTGCGAGGCTCGGTGAGCACGCGCAGCAGCGCGGCGCGGTCAAGCGGCGTAAGATGTGTCAAGATGGGCAAGCGACCGATGATTTCAGGTATCAGGCCGTATGCTCTGAGGTCTTGTGGCGCCACATAGCGCAGGTAATCCTCGCGGTCAATATGGCGACGCGCGCCATCGGTGGTGTAGCCCACCACATGGCTGTTGAGCCTGTGGGCTATCTTTTGTTCGATACCCTCGAAGGCCCCGCCGCAGATAAAGAGTATATTCTTTGTATCTACCGGTATCATCTTTTGCTCAGGGTGTTTGCGCCCGCCTTGTGGCGGCACATTCACGATAGAGCCTTCGAGCAGCTTGAGCAAGCCTTGCTGCACACCCTCGCCGCTGACATCGCGCGTGATTGACGGGTTGTCGCCCTTGCGTGCTATCTTATCAATCTCGTCGATGAAGACGATGCCTCGCTGGGCCTTATCTACGTCGTAATCCGCCACTTGCAGCAGGCGAGTGAGCAAGCTCTCAATATCTTCGCCCACATAGCCGGCTTGGGTCAGCACGGTGGCGTCAACGATGGTGAAGGGCACATCCAGCATCTTGGCTATGGTCTTGGCCAGTAGCGTCTTGCCGGTGCCGGTGGGGCCTACGATGATGATGTTGCTCTTTTCGATATCAACATCGTCGTCGGCCTGTTGGGTCAAGCGTTTGTAGTGATTATATACAGCTACTGACAGATACTTCTTGGCATCGTCCTGCCCGATGACATATTCGTCGAGAAAGGCTTTAATCTCAGCGGGCTTGGGCATGTTTTTGCTTATCGAGGCTTTGAACTCCTCGTTGTCGTGCGACTGCCGTTCTTCCTTCTCGGTCTCGAGCATATCATGCACAGTCTCGATACATTCAGTGCAGATATACGCATCTTGGTCAGGCGAGGGCACCAAGAGACGTCCGAAAGCCGCGTCTCCGGCACGGCCGCAAAATGAGCATACCGGTGTCTTACTGCGCGCCATCGTTATTGTTTTGCCTTGATAAGTACGCGGTCTATCATACCATAATCACAAGCCTCCTGAGCTGTCATCCAGTAGTCACGGTCAGAGTCTTTCTCCACCTTGTCGAAGGGCTGGCCCGAATGGTCTGATATGATGTGGTATAGCTCATCTTTGAGCTTGCGTATCTCGCGAGCTGTGATTTCTATATCTGAGGCCTGGCCTTGAGCACCGCCCATAGGCTGGTGTATCATCACGCGTGAGTGGCGCAGGGCAAAACGCTTGCCTTTGGCGCCGGCTACAAGCAGCACGGCAGCCATCGATGCAGCCATACCCGTGCACACCGTGGCCACGTCGCTGCCTATATACTGCATGGTGTCATATATTCCCAGACCGGCATACACTGAGCCGCCGGGCGAGTTGATATATATGGTGACGTCTTTGCCGGGGTCTGACGAGTCGAGGTACAGCAGCTGTGCCTGTATCACATTGGCCGTGTAGTCGTTGACATCGGTGCCCAAAAAGATGATGCGATCCATCATCAGGCGAGAGAATACATCCATCTGCGCTACATTGAGCTGGCGCTCCTCGATGATGCTCGGGCTGATGTAGCTCGCAGAGACTGTATGATTGACCGCCGACATGTATTGGTCCAGCGCTAAGGGGTTGATGCCGATGTGACGAGTGGCATATTTACGAAAATCGTTATTGTCCATAATGGTATAAACCTATTTGTCTTATATGATTATGCGTTGAAATTATTTTCAAAATTAGTAAATTTATTTCAATGGTGCAATTTTTTGGCGGATTGTATTGGTAAAAAAACATAAAAAGCAGAGGCCGCGCCTTTTATGTCGGCGCGGCCTCCCTCGCAATAATGGTGGTTGCAGCTATATAGGATAGCGGCTTTTGTTACTTGACAATCACTATGCTTGATGCTGTGGCATCGTCGGTGGTGACCTTCACCAGATATGTGCCGGCAGCCACACTGATGGCATCGGCTGCATCAAACGCTGACGATGCTATAGCGGCTCCGGTGAGGCTGAACACTTCGGCCTTGGCCTTGCCGGGTGCAGCCACTATGATCTGATGGTGTGAGGCTCCTATCTTGATATCGCCGGCGGCGGTGTCGTTGATGCCTTCGGTCTCGGCAAAGGTGATGCGCAGCTTGGTGTAGATGCCGGGCATGGTGAATGTGTCGCCGGTTTGTGGCTCGTCATCGTTGAGTGTGAACGACTTCATTGCGTAGCCGTCTGCAGCGGCGGCGTTGATGTGCATGGTGGCGTATTTGGGCGCTTTTGAGCCGTGGCCATACTCGTTGCCGCTGTCGTCGGTGATGGTGACTGTGCCGTAGGTGCTGTCGTAGAGCACATCGAGGTAGGCGGTGTCACTGCCGCCGTTGGTGCCTTCGTGCGAGGGTGTCCATTGGCGGTCTTTGGCTATGCTTGAGTCGGCACGCGTGCCTTCGTTCTCGCTGCGGTCACCACCTTGTATCACAGCGAGGTTCCATCCGGTCTGGTTGGTGTCATGCTTCTCATCGTAGGCCGAATTTCTCAGCGGCAGCAGATAGTAGATGTCGTTGAGCTCATCGGCGGTCATGCCATTGCCGTTGATGTAGAGCTTGCCTAAGGCGGTGTTGGCCGAGAGGTCAATGTGGTGGATATCGTTGTTGGCAAAGCTCAGCTCTTCAAGTGCCACGTTGGCTGACACATTGAGATCTGTGAGATTGTTGCCGGCCACGGTCAGCTCTATCAGGGCGGGGTTGTTGCTGAAATCTACATTGGTGAGCTCGTTGTCGGCAAGCGACAGATACTCCAGGCTCGTGCATTGCGACAGGTCGATAGCCCCGATGCTATTGTTGTTGAGATTGAGGCTATATAGATTGTTGTTGGCCGATAGGTCAATTGATGATAAATCGTTGCCTTTAGCGTCTATGAATAATAGCTGCGTTTGCTTAGTCACATCGAGCGCGGTGAGGCGGCTGATGCCTTCGTCTTCATCGCCATAGCCATCGCTGTAAGCCTCGAGCCACATGATGCCGGGGTTGTGGGATAGGTCGAGCTGCTTGAGGTTGGTGTAGCTGGTGTTGAGCACCTCGAGGTTGGGCAGCGTGGAGAGGTCGATGGTGCTTATCGGGTTCCAATACACGTTGAGGAGCTTGATATCGGAGGCGTTGGTAAGGTCTATGGCCGTGATGGCGTTGTCCCAAAGACCGAAATAATCGGCGGCATCGCCAAAACCGGAGACGTCTAATCCGGCCACATCGCCATAGATAGTGACGTTGGCAGCGGCGGCGGTGCCATCAATGCGAGTACCTGACAGCTCGGCATATCCGCTGGTGTATTTATTCTGGCCGGTGTATTCGGTGCGTGTGCCGGTGCCCCAATCTACCCATACGGTGCCGTTGTTATTGGCAGTATTTACAAGCATTGACATCGATTGGCCGGGAGTGGTGGTGAGCACTATTGATGACTCTTCGGCGGTGAAGTTGACCTTGATGGTGGAGCTCTCCGAGATTACAAACCACTGGCTGAATATCTCTTGGCCATTGACTGTCACGCTCTTAAAGCGCTTGCCCTCCTCGGGATAGACATATATGTATATGGGCACACCGATGCGAGCCTCATTGGTCACGCTCATGATTGACTGATAGTATCGTGGCTTCCATTGCGCCACCAGGAATTTACCGCCGGTGGTGCTGTATATATCCAAATCGTAGTCGAGGCCCATGCCCATCATCGGATACAGCCTGTCGAGAGTGCCGGTCTTATTCTCGCCGGTGTCGGTGGCATCTTGCAGTGTCACGCTCACTAATTCATGCTGAGCCGTGCCATCGCCGGCGACATCGCATATCCACCCCATATCCATTGATGTGGCATAGCCGGTGTCGGCATGGTCGGCGTTGGAGCCGCTGAGCAGCAAGTTGGGCGTGCTGCCGTATGAGCTCTTGGCTACGGGCAGGGTGTGGAGCGTGTAATCCACGGTCTCTGACGTCATCAGAGTATTGTCGCGCAGGTCGATAAGCGTCATGCGATTGGGCTGCTGACCGTTGAAATCTACAAATTCGAGCTTGGTGTTGCGAGCCTCGAATTTCTGCAGATAGTAGGCATACATTACCACGGCTCGCGATATGTTGGTGTATGAGATATTCACATCGGTCAGCGATGTCAGCTTGGCAAAGTCGATGTTGCTGATATTTGTCCCTGACACGTTGAGCGACTTGAGTGTGGTATTATTGCCCAAATCGAGCGATGATATGTTTGTGTTGGCCAGATACAGTGAGCGCAAATCGGGCGCTTGGGAGATGTCAATGTCGGTCAGTCCGGTGTTAGAGGCGCTCAGCGTCTCCAATTTTGTGCAGCCGGTGACATCAAGTGTGGTGATGAAGGCGTTGCCTGAGATGTTGAGCGATGTCAGTGCCGGGTAGTTGCCAAGCTCAAAGGGCGAGGTGTCGCCGGTGGTCATCAGGTTGTTGTTGGCAAGCCCCAGCGTGGTGAGCGCCGGCAGGTTCACGGGATAGAAGTGGGCCAAGGCGCAATTGTTAATGTTGATCTGGCGCAGCGCCGGGCGGCTATCCTCGGGCAGACACACAAATATCGAGCCGAAGTCAGGACAGTCATCGATGGTGAGATACTCCAGCGATGTCAGGTCGCCGATGTTCAGGCACTCCAGCCCCGGGTTCTTGCTCAGCGACAGGCTCGTGAGGGTCTTGGAGGCATGCTCAAGCGTGAGGGTGGGGTTGTCAACGGTGTTGTTGACGATGGTGTTGTCGCTAAGGTTCAGCGTTGTCAGCGGCGTTTCGGATTGAAGCGCAAATGATGTGAGCTTATTCTTCGACAGGTTGAGCTCTGAGAGGTTCGACATGCCATCAATTGATGCCGATGTCAGTTGCGCTTCATTGATGGTCAGCTCGGTCAGATAGCCGGTGATGGTTATCGTGGTGCCCTCTACGGTGCCGGTGATCCATCGGTTGTAAGCCGCCATTGACGGGTCCACGGTGTAGTTGACTGCTACTCCATTGCCGTAATCGATGGTGACGGGCGCTGTCGATGATTTTACATTAGGCAGGATTTTGATGGTCGTGCCGACAGGCGCTTCGGTGGTTAGCGTGATGGTGCCTTGTGATAATGCCGTTAGCGATGGCATAAGCACAACCGACACCGCCAACGCAAGTTTTTTCAATTCTGTCATTGCTATTGTGGTTTAATTAGTTGTGAATGTGGATTTACTTACAAAATTACTCATTTTTTAATGATATGAAACTTGCACTATGCTAAAAATTTGTTAATCGCGACGCCTCCGCCGGGCCTGCAACCACGCTCTGTATCCCCGGATAGGGGCGCCGTTATCATTATGTCAGTATTTTTTTCTGCATTATTGGAGCAATTGTGGAAAATTTCCAAACGATAGTACATCATTACCAACGACTATTTGTTTACATTATTTAACATATTAAGTAGCTGTTAACAATGAAAAAATTTGTTACTTTGCAATCGCTAAATATTTTTTAACAACAAAATCAAAAGATCAAAATCAATGAAAAAGATTAAGACACTTGCAATCGCTTTCCTTGCCGTTGCAGCCGCTTCTGTAGTATCTTGCTCTAAGGGCCCTGCCGATGATTTGGTGGGTAAGATCGAGGATGCTACCGATAAAATCGAAAAAGCTTCTTCCTCTGAAGAGCTCGAAGCTATCTCTATGGAGATGTTCAGCACTATGATGTCGCTCGCTACTGACAAGGAGCTGGTTGAGGCTATCAAGAAGGACGAGGCTGCCAAGAAGGCTATCGATGAGGCCGGCGCTAAGTTTGAAGAAGCCCTCAAAGCTAAAAAAGCTGAGCTCGACATCGAGTAAAGCAATAATCCCTCAGCTTCTAAACCTATCGCAAGGCGACAAGTTTTGACAAAAAAACTTGCCGCCTTGTTGCGTAATTGGCTAAAAAATAGTATCTTTGCACTTGATTTTTGGTTGATTAACTCGCTGTGTGAGCTAATCAATTGATTAATAGTGTAATATAAATGATAAACATTACTTTTCCAGACAACAGCGTTAAGCAGTTTGAAGCAGGCATCACTCCCCTTCAGATTGCCGAGTCTATCAGCCCGCGTCTCGCTCAAGATGTGCTGGCTGCTTCTGTTGACGAGCAAGAGTGGGATTTGACGCGCCCGATCAACCACGACGCGCATATCAAACTCTTTAAGTGGGACGACGCCGAAGGCAAGCACGCCTTCTGGCATTCGTCAGCACACCTCCTCGCTGAGGCGCTTCAAATCCTTTATCCCGGTGTCAAGTTTGGTATCGGCCCCGCTATCGAAAACGGCTTCTACTATGATATCGACCCCGGAGATAATCAATTGACAGCAGCTGACTTTGCCAACATCGAGAAAAAAATGTTGGAGCTGGCCCGTCAAAAGCAAGACATCGTTCGCCACGACATATCCAAGACCGACGCCCTCAAGTTCTTCGGCGACCGCGGCGAGACATACAAGTGCGAGCTTATCTCCGAATTGGAAGACGGAAACATTACCACATACACCCAGGGCGAATTTACCGACCTCTGCCGTGGCCCGCATATCCCAAATACCGCGCCCATCAAAGCTGTAAAGGTGCTCTCCCTCGCCGGCGCTTACTGGCGCGGCGACGAAAAGCGCAATCAGCTGGTGCGCGTATATGCCATCACTTTCCCCAAGCAAAAGATGCTCGACGAGTATCTGACAATGCTCGAAGAGGCTAAAAAACGCGACCACCGCAAGCTCGGCAAGGAGATGGAGCTATTCGCTTTCTCGCAGAATGTAGGCGCCGGTCTCCCCCTCTGGCTCCCAAAAGGCGCCGCCCTGCGCGACCGTCTCGAGCAATTCTTGCGCAAGATACAAAAGGAATATGGCTACCTCCAGGTGATCACTCCTCACATCGGTAATAAAATACTGTATGTCACCTCCGGTCACTATGCCAAATACGGCAAGGACTCTTTCCAGCCTATCCACACCCCCGAGGAAGGCGAGGAATACCTGCTCAAACCAATGAACTGCCCCCACCACTGCGAGATATTCCGCGCTGCCCCACGCTCATACAGAGACCTCCCTATGCGACTCGCCGAGTTTGGCACCGTGTATCGCTATGAACAGAGCGGCGAGCTCCACGGTCTCACCCGTGTGCGCGGCTTTACGCAGGACGATGCCCACATCTTCTGCGCACCCGACCAGATTAAAACGGAGTTCCTCAAGGTGATGGACATCATATTCTACATCTTCAAGGCTCTCAAATTTGACAACTTCGAGGCTCAGATATCGCTGCGCGACCCGGCCAACAAGGAGAAATACATAGGCTCCGACGATAATTGGCATCTCGCCGAGCAAGCAATCATTGAGGCTTGCGAGGAAAAAGGCCTCAAAGCTCGCAAAGAGCTGGGCGAAGCTGCCTTCTACGGCCCAAAACTCGACTTTATGGTCAAGGACGCTATCGGTCGCCGCTGGCAGTTAGGCACCATCCAGGTCGATTACAACCTCCCCGAGCGCTTCCAGCTCGAATATGTAGGCTCTGACAATGCCAAGCACCGCCCGGTGATGATCCACCGTGCCCCCTTCGGCTCTCTCGAGCGCTTCGTGGCCGTGCTCCTCGAGCACACCGCCGGCAAGCTCCCCTTGTGGCTTACCCCCGACCAAGCAGTCGTGCTCCCAATCTCCGAGAAGTTCAACGACTACGCCCACGAGGTGGCGCGCTCTCTCGCCAAAGCCGACGTGCGATGCTTCGTTGACGACCGCAACGAGAAGATTGGCCGCAAAATACGCGACAACGAGCTCAAACGTGTGCCCTATCTGCTAATCGTTGGCGAAAAAGAACAGGCCGCCGGCGAAGTCTCGGTAAGAAAACAGGGCGAAGGTGATAAAGGTTCGATGAAAATTACTACCTTTGCAGAGAAATTGACCGACGAAGTCAACCAATTGATAAATCAATAAGCTTACTGAATGCAAAAAAAGCCCTACCACCCCGCCCCTCGGCCCGCTAACGCCGCCGGTGCTAACGCTAATGCCAACAACAACCGCGCCCCAAGAGGGCGTGTGGAGCGCAACACCAAAGACCCCAATAACATCAACGAGAACATTCGCGCTCGTGAGGTGAGATTGGTTGGCGACAATGTCACCCAAGGCATTTATCCCATTCAGGAAGCACGCCGCATCGCCGACGAGTTAGAGCTCGACTTGGTAGAAATATCTCCCAACGCCGAGCCCCCGGTATGCAAGATTTTGGACTATCAGAAATATCTCTACCAGCAAAAGAAAAAAGCAAAGGAGATCAAAGCTAAAGCTACCAAAATCGTTGTTAAGGAGATACGTTTCGGCCCCCAGACTGATGACCACGACTACAACTTCAAGCTCAAGCATGCTATCGGCTTCCTCCAGGAAGGCGCTAAAGTCAAGGCTTACGTCTTCTTCAAAGGCCGCTCAATCCTCTTCAAAGAGCAAGGCGAGGTGCTGCTGCTTCGATTTGCCAACGACCTCGAAGAATACGGCAAGGTAGAGTCTATGCCTACACTCGAAGGAAAGCGTATGATCATTATGCTATCGCCTAAGAAAAAATAAAATATATCATATCGCATATATATATAATGTGTCACGTGTTGACACCAAATAATAATCAATCAAATAATTAACAAAATGCCCAAGATTAAAACTAATTCCGGTGCCAAAAAAAGATTCGCTCTTACCGGGTCAGGAAAAATCAAAAGAAAACATGCGTACAAGAGCCACATCTTGACTAAGAAAACCAAAAAGCAAAAACGCAACCTCACCCACTTTGGTTTGGTGTCAAGAGTTGACCAAAGCAACATCAAGGCTCTCCTCGCCCTTAAGTAATCATTGCATAGGGCATGCCGGCTCATCTGTGATGTCACCGGCCACTATCAATCTTTTTATTAACCGGATGCTCAGCCTAAAGGGCCGGCTTACTGACGCCGGACGCTATCATCCAAAAACCTTCACTCAAAATGCCAAGATCAGTTAATCACGTCGCTTCGCGCGCTCGTCGTAAAAAAATTCTGAAACTCACTCGCGGTTACTTCGGTTGCCGTCGCAACGTATGGACCGTTGCCAAAAACACCTGGGAAAAAGGTCTTACATACGCTTATCGCGATCGTAAAAACAAAAAACGCAACTTCCGCGCTCTCTGGATACAGCGCATCAACGCGGCTGCTCGCCTCGAGGACCTCTCTTACAGCAAGCTCATGGGCCTCATCCACAAGAGCGGCATCCAGATCAACCGCAAGGTGCTCGCCGACCTCGCCATCAACAACCCCGCTGCTTTCAAAGCTATCGTTGACAAGGTCAAGAACGCCTGATATAGATAACTCTCACTTCACGTATAAAAAAGCGCCCTCATGCTTATCTGAGGGGCGCTTTTTTATGCTTTTTATCCTTTTTTCTCAAAAAATGCTAAAATATTTTGTTAATTAGATAAACTTTTTTTACATTTGCATATCATATTAACCAAACCAATAAATTCTCTAAAGATGAAAGAATTAGTATCTGCTATTGCAACTCTTTGCGAGTCATTTAACAAAGATGCCAACCTCCAGGCTGAAAATGGCAACAAGGCTGCCGGCGCTCGCGCTCGCAAAGCTTCTCTCGAGCTCGAAAAGCTCCTCAAAAAATTCCGCAAAGAATCTATCGAGGCTGCTCGATAATTTGCAATCCCCACAAAACGCTTATACGGCCGTGGCGCTCTCTTTTTGAGCTCCACGGCTGTGTCTTCTTAGATATCCGTGCTCCATTTCTACTACAACAGACCCTTTTAGCCATTTTCAGCTCATCGAGGCAATGTCGTTTGGCAGATTATTACTATCTTTGCACGTAAATTATTGCTAATGGACTTTCAACTCATTGCCACAAACCACGATAGTGCCGCTCGTGCCGGTATCATTAGCACCGCCCATGGCGACGTGCTCACTCCCATCTTTATGCCCGTTGGCACTTTGGGCTCCGTCAAAGGCGTGCACACGCGTGAGCTGCGCGATGACATAAAAGCCCAAATAATCCTGGGCAATACCTACCATCTGTACCTGCGCCCGGGCACTAACATTCTCGAGAAAGCCGGTGGCCTCCACCGATTCAATGGTTGGGACAAGCCTATCCTCACCGACAGCGGCGGCTTCCAGGTGTTCTCGCTCAGCGCCAATCGCGAGCTCACTGACGAGGGCGCATTCTTCCGCAGCCACATCGATGGCTCTAAGCACCTCTTCACCCCGGAAAAGGTCGTTGACCTGCAGCGCTCTATAGGCTCGGATATTATGATGGCCCTCGACGAGTGCCCGCCCGGCACTTCCCAATATGCCTACGCCCGAAAATCCCTTGACCTCACTAAGCGGTGGCTCGAACGCGGCTGGCGTCGTTACGCTGACACCGACGGCCTTTACGGCTACTCGCAGGCTTACTTCCCGATAGTCCAAGGCTGCACTTATCCCGACCTGCGACGTGAGTCGGCGCGTTTTGTTGCCGACTTTGGCGCTGACGGCAACGCCATCGGTGGCCTCGCCGTGGGTGAGCCTGCCGACGTGATGTACAGCATGATTGAAGTCGTCAACGAAATATTGCCCGAAAATAAGCCTCGATATCTCATGGGGGTGGGCACTCCAATCAATATCCTCGAAGCAATTGACCGAGGCGTAGATATGATGGACTGCGTGATGCCCACTCGCAACGGCCGCAACGGCATGCTATTCACCCCGGAGGGCACCATGAATATGCGCAACCTCAAGTGGGCCGACGATTTCTCGCCCATCTGGGCCGACGGTCCGGTGTATGTTGACCGCGTTTATTCCAAGGCATACCTCCGCCATCTCTTCATCGCGCAAGAGCTATTAGCTATGCAGATAGCCTCAATCCACAACCTCGGTTTTTACCTCTGGCTCGTGGGGCAGGCGCGAGACCACATCATCGCCGGCGACTTCCACGATTGGAAAACTATGATGGTAGAGAAGCTCGGCCGACGCCTTTAACCACATCTCTGCTGATCTTTTGCCGCATAATCCCCTTTAAGCCTACGCATAATATGAAGTTCAAACTAATTGACCGTTACATAGTGCGAAAATTCCTGGGCACATATATCTTCGCGATATTGCTGCTCCTCGCCATAGTGGTCATGTTTGACATCAACGAGAAGCTCGACGCCTTCCTCAAAGCGCCACTCAAAGCCACAATCGTTGATTACTTCATCAACTTCCTGCCATATTTCGCCAATCAGTTTTCGCCGCTATTCACCTTCATTGCAGTAATCTTTTTCACATCCAAATTAGCCGGCAACTCCGAGATCATTGCCATGCTCTCCACAGGCATGAGCTTCAGGCGATTGCTGCGACCTTATATGATTGCCGCCGGTGTCATCGCCATAGCCACATTCCTGCTCAGCGCTTACGTCATTCCGCCCGCCAATGTCAAGCGCATCAATTACACCAACACCTATGTCAAGAACAAGAGCGTGGATTATGGCTCTAACATCATGCTCATGGTAGCGCCCGGCGAGATCGCTTATATGAGCCGTTACGACGCCAACACCAAGCGCGGCGTGCGCTTCTCCCTCGACCTCTTCGACAGCGACAAAAAGCTCGTGTCGCGTCTTACCGCGCAGAGCATTGAGTGGGATACGCTCTACAGCTGGCGCGTCAAAGACTATGTCATTCGCGACTTTAAGGCCGGACGCGAAGAAATTACAAAAGGCCGGCAGCTCGACACCGTGATACCATTCGAGCCGCGCGACTTCCTCATCGCCGTCAATGACCACGAAAAGATGACCACACCGGCCCTGCGTGAGTATATCTCACGCCAGCAAAAACGCGGCGTAGCAAACATCCAGAATTTCGAGGTTGAATACCACCGCCGCTTTGCCATGACTGCGGCAGCCTTCATCCTCACCATCATAGGCATGGCCCTATCTTCACGAAAATCAAAAGGCGGAATGGGCCTCAACATCGGCATCGGCCTCGTGTTGAGCTTCAGCTACATTTTATTCATGACCATCACCCAGACTTTTGCCATCAGCGGCCTCACATCTGCTATGGTGGCAATGTGGATACCCAACATCATCTATGCCATTATTGCGGTAATCATTTATCGCAATGCCGCCCGCTGATACAGCCCTGCAGCAATGTCGCTGCAACGCTTAAAAATCTGCACATACCACCCCGCCTTGCTTTTAATTTATCACTAAATGCATTGCAAATTTGCCGAATTGATATATTTTTGCTAACTTTGCCAACCCATAATCGGTTACAATAATATACAATGCAGGTAAAAAAATTGTTGCCCATCACGGCGAGCAAGTCGCCGTCGCCGGGCGTTGCTATGCTCCCCATTGGTGTGCTAATTCTCGGATTGGTGGCTATCGTCTATTTTGCCGGTGCCGGCGCTATCGCTGACTATGCTCCGGTGATTTTGCTCTCAGTCTCAGCGCTGGCATTTATCGAGAGCCTCGTGTGCGGCACCGTCAGCCGCCGCAGCCTCCGCTTGGGCTTTACGCGCAGCGCGCGACAGATATTGCCCACAGTGCCCATGCTCATTTGCATCGCTATGATTTCCACGGCCTGGATGGCATCAGGCGTGGTGCCCACGCTCGTAGATTACGGCCTACAGGCATTAAGCCCGCAATTCTTTTTGGCCACCACATGTGCCGTAGCAGCTGTCGTCTCGGTCGTCACCGGCTCCTCGTGGACCACAATTGCCACAATGGGCATCGCCTTCATGGGTATTGGCACCACTATGGGATACTCGCCCGGATGGATCGCCGGAGCGGTGATTTCCGGCGCCTACTTTGGCGACAAGGTGTCGCCGCTGAGCGACACCACCGTGCTCGCCTCATCGACCTGCGGCGTAGATATTTTCACCCACATACGCTATCTCGTGGTCACCACCGTGCCGGCCATGCTGATAGCGCTCGCCACCTTCGTCATTGTGGGCTGCACATACGACCTCTCCGACGCTACCTACACCGACAGCATCGCTTCAGCTCTCGCATCGCAATATCAGCTGTCGCCGTTCACGCTGCTCATACCATTATCCACCATCATTCTCATTGCCTTGAGAGTGCCCTCGCTGCCCATACTCTTTGCCGCGGCCGTGGCCGGCGTCATCGGCATATACGTCTTCCAGGGACACAATGCGCCCGACCTGCTACAGGTGCCGGCATTGCTCTGGCATGGCAACGATGTATCCACCGGCTCCGATATCGTGGATAGCTTGGTCGCCACCGGAGGCATCTCCGGCATCACCTCTATCATATTGTTGGTGCTTAGCGCTATGGTCTTCGGCGCCGTGATGATGGGCACCGGCATGCTCGCCACACTTTCGGCTGCTATCACCACACGCCTGCGCAAGCGCACATCTATCGTAGGCACCACCCTCGGCAGCGGTGTGGCCATGAACATCTGCAGCGCCGACCAATACCTCGCAATAATACTCACCGGCAATATGTATCGCCACGTGTATCGCCGCTTCCGCCTCGAGAGCCGCCTCCTCAGCCGCACCCTTGAGGACTCCGTCTCGGTCACTTCGGTGCTCGTGCCATGGAACTCTTGCGGCATCACACAATCCACCGTCCTTTCAGTGCCCACATTCGAGTACCTCCCTTACTGCGTCTTCAACTACGTCACACCAGTAGTCTCGGTCTTTGTAGCCTGGACCGGGTATCGCATCGCCGATGCCGTGATGCCGCGCAAGGTCTCCTCAGCACCCTGCTGCTGACCCCGCTACTCAGAGGCCTCAGCTTTCATCAGCCATTCGCATCCCTTCACCACATGTATGGTCTTGTCTCCTATGCTTATGGTTTCTCTCCGGTCGGCTGTGATGAGCTGCAAGTCTTCACAACCGAATTTCTCTGAAGCATTTATCAGGCCGCGAAGTTCTCGTTTCAGTGTCTTTTCTGATGATATATCGTAGCTGACTTGTATCAGTTTGATTACCCTGCCGCTGTCAGCCACCACAAAATCCACTTCCCATTGGCTGCACCTATAATAGAATACATCAATGTGCTTTGGGCGGTATCGGCGCAGCAGTTCTATATAGACCATATTCTCTAATCGCCACCCCAGATTTTGGGTAGAGAATGTGTTTTCACGGTGTTGTATGAAAGCGGTATCGACTACATACACCTTCTCATTGCGAATACGTTCGCTACTCTTGTAGGAGAATTTATGGATGCCTAACAGCAAGAATGCCTCCTTGAGATAGGAATAATAGGTGCTTACAGTAGGTGCTGTGACTCCTAAGAGTGCTGCTACTTCTTGAGGACGAAATTCTTGGCAGAAATTGTCGGCCAGATAGTTGGCCAGTTTGGCCAACACATCTACATGTCGCACTCTGAAGCGCCCGGCGATGTCGTTTTTGATGATTGAGTCGAGTAGGGTGTTGATATAAGCGCGCTTATGAGCTGTGTGTAGCAGTTCGGGAAAGCCTCCGTTGTATAAATAGTCGAGGAGCGCTTTTTGCCGTAGGGCTTCGGCCTTGGTGGTCTTAGACTTAACATCTACCTTGATGGCTGCGCAGTATTCTGCATACGAGAATGGGAACATCTCAATGCGTCTGTGGCGACCCGTGAGGTGTGTGGCGAGCTCATTGCTGAGTAGCTTTGAATTTGACCCCGTGATAAAGATATGTATACGATGTCGCAGTAGGCGGTTCACAAACAATTGCCATCCATCCACATTTTGCACCTCATCGATAAAGAGATATTTAAAGTCTCCATACACTTGGTATAAGGCGTTTAGTATATCATTGAGATCTGCGGTAGCTACGTTGTGCAGCCGGTCATCATCAAAGTTGATATAGGCAAAATCTATGGCATGTTCATACAGAAATTTCATGCATAGTGTTGACTTACCGCTGCGACGCACTCCGATGACAACTTGTGCTAATGGCGATGCCAATTCGAGCTCACGCTCCTCGGCGCGTGTGCATAGTGGCTCCGACATTAAGGTCTTGATATCCTCTTTTTGGTCGTATAATATGGCTAAGATGCTATGTATTGTCATAAGGCATTGATTATCTGCCACAAAAGTAGTGTTTATTTTCTTATTTTGCAAGTTTTTGGTGCTTTTATTTTCTTATTTTGAGGTTTTTGGGCATTTTTATTTTCTTATTTTCAAGTTTTTGGTGCTTTTATTTTCTTATTTTGAGGTTTTTGGGCGTTTTTATTTTCTTATTTTGAGGTTTTTGGGCTTGCAGCTCCCTGATTTGCGACGCTCCGATTACATATCGATTGCATTATTTTAAAAAAATTTATCTTAAAATTTTGCCATCTACAAAATAATTTATACTTTTGCGCTGTGGACACGTCAGTGGCTGAGAGCAGCCCCGCGACCCGTTCGCATCTACATTGTAGATGATTGCTCGTGTTTGCTTTAGCAGATATGGGCAGTCAAAAAAAGGTGTTATTGAAATTTTTATCTTCTGACTTCAAACTTCGCAACTTTGAGTATTCCATGAAGATAAGATTGCAATAGCACCTGCATCGTTCGACGTATCGTATGCGGCATCGTGCAGCACCGTATGCCATTTCCGCATTCGCTATTTCGCTAATGGTGTGGGGCTGTTGTTTTATCTATGGAATGGGCAATGCGAAGGCCTGAAGTCAAGGTAAGACAGAGATACATTCCTCACACCTTTCGTTTTATTTTTTTTGCCCGAGTAGTGGAATGGCAGGGCACTTTACGTTTGTTATTCTTTATGAAGCGAAATTTCCTGTCATTCTTCAGTTATGCAGCTTTAGCGCTTGCTGCAACTTGCTTTGTAGGCTGCTCTGACGATGAGCCCGATGACCCCGGTAAAGATGACCCCGGTAAGGAAGAGCCGGCGCCTGACACCCCTGTTAGCGACCCCGAGGGCACCGCTCTGCTGTCGATGCGCAACTCCAACAATGGAGGCACATATCTCGGCAATATGTATATCGACAAAGCCGACAATTTTGCCGGCGTGGCAATCACTTCGCTCGGCAAGGTAGCCGGTTTGGGCAATATCGTCACTATTCCCAAGACCGGATATGCCGACAAGTCGGCCGTGGTGCCTAACTATGGCTATGTAGCTTATAACAATGGCGCTTGGTATCGCATATACGTCGTAGGCTACGTCACAAGCATATATGACGAAGTGCTCGGCGCCGATATCAAATATCAGCAGCCGTTCTATGGCCGCGACGAGGCCCTCCAATCTGATGTCAGCTCAGTGACGTTTGATGCCGATGGCGGTGATGCTATGGTGCAGTTTACCAACTCCACCCTCATTCCGTTCACCCTTGATTGTGCCGACCCGCTCCCCGGAGTATATTATGACTATGCTTCTACGCTCGACTCTTATTTCTTGCGCGACGCCGTCTTTATCCATGCCGAGCCTTCGACCATCGCCGAGCCCAAGACGCAGACCATCGTCGCCACCACCGGTTATGGCAAAGAGTATCGCATTTTGGTCACCCAGGCCGGCACAGAGCCCTTCCTCAATGTTGACGTCGCTGACAATATGCAGATGGATGTCAACCGTGACTCTCGCAACGTGGGCTTCTCAAGCAACATTGACCTCAGCAATATCACCATCACCAGCAGCGATGACTCGTGGCTCTCGGTCGAAGCAACCGACAACAGCCGCAGCGCCGCTGCCAAGATGTCGGCCCTGCGTTGGGTAGGCGAAGAAAAAGCCAAGCCCGCAGCGCGCTCGGCATCTGATGGCGTGCGATATTACAACCTATGCGTCACCGCGCAGACCAACCTCAACAGCGAGGAGCGCACAGCCACCGTCACCCTCCGCGCAGGAGCCATGACAAAGAGCTTCACCGTGACCCAGTCAGGCGCTACCCTCGTGGCTTCTCAAGATGTAGTGGAGCTGAAGGCCTCAGCCTCCGATGAGCAGTGGGTAGGATTTACCTCCAACTTGCGCAACGACTGGGGAGATGTGGAGTATGAGGTAGAGATGCCCGATTGGTGCCACTTCATTCGCTTTGGCGAAACCGGCTCTTGGGTAGCCTTCTCCGTCGATGCCAACGAGTCTTCCGACGCTCGCGAGGGCTATATCACTTTATCACTGAAGGGCGGCAACCTATCGGCCTCAACAAAGCTGATACAGAAGGCGGCTTCGCTGTGGATTGGTGATACCGATGAGCCCTTTGAGCTCTATTTTGACCGCACAAGCAACACCAAGGTCTATGACATCTCCTCCGAGCTGCCTTACACCATATCATCTGATGCTGACTGGCTATCATTCTACGAGAATGGCGGCAAAATCAGCATTATCACCACCGCCGCTACCGAAAATCGCAAAGGCCGCATCACCTTTGAGGGCACAAATATGTATATTGATGTGCATCAGTCAAAATATGCTGTCGGCGATAATGTAGCTGACGACAATGGCGTGGAGGGCATCATCTACACCCTTGACGAGGGTGGTAAGGTGTATAAAACACTTTCGAGTGCTGCGTGGTCAACACAGTTTATACCCACCGGCGCCACTTCGCGCACTGATGGCGAGGCCAACACCGCTACTATCCACTCCGTGCCCAATTGGCGCGAAAACTATCCCGCATTCGCCATTGTTGACGACCTCAACACCGGCTCTGTGACCGGATGGTATATGCCCGCTTGTGATGAGTTTACCTTATCGCTTGGCTATTATAGTCGATGGACATCAACGGAGCTTGACGCCGATAATGCATATTACCGCTACTATATTTATCAATATACAGGAGGCAAATCATCAAACGATTATGTCGTAGCCGTGCGCAAGGTGGACCTCTTCAAAGTGGATTAAGATAAACTAAATACTCAATCAACAATCACTAATCACTAACCCAAAAAATTTTTTGAGACATGAAAAAGTTTTTATTTGCAATCAGCATAGCAGCTGCCGCTACCCTCGGCGCTGCTGCTATCGAAACCGGTGACATGGCTGCCGGACTTAACCTCGGTGTGGCTCCGTGCCTCGAAAGCGGCGCTTCGGTCACCAACTTCGGCATCGGAGCTCGCTTCCAGTACAATGTTGCCGCTCCCGTGCGTCTCGAAGCCAACTTCAACTATTGGCTCAAATCTAAAGGCTGCGATGTCATCGACTTAGCTGTCAACGCTCACTATCTCATCAACCTCTCCGATAAACTTCGCGTATATCCCATCGCCGGTGTAGGCTTCGCTCACCTCGGTGGCGGCGGTAGCTTTGACGCAGGTGACCTCGACTACGGCGACTTTGACTACGATGACATCTTTGACTACCTCTCGCGCGGCCGTGGCGGTTGGGATGATATCTTCGGTGATATCGAAGACGCTGCTGATGCAGGTGGCACCTCGGCCAACAAGTTTATGTTCAACGTCGGTGCCGGTATCGAGTACGACATCACCTCCAAGATTGCCGTGAGCGCTGAAATCAAATATCAGTATATCCAGTACTTCAACCGCCTCCCCATCAACATTGGCGTTACTTACCGTTTCTAACGTGACACGGATAGTATAGTACGACTTCTCAAACCTAACACTTTTAATACTCAATAACTATGGACAAAAAACTGCAAAAACTCTTAAGCATCTTGCTTATGGTGGCACTTGCTTGCTGCTTCAACGCTTGTAGTGATGACGACGGCGATGGTGACGACGAGCCCGGCGGTGACCTCAAATCCGAGCTTCAAGGCTCTTGGGGCTTTGACCACGCCACTGTAAAAGTCATGGGCCAAACGGTTTCGTTCGGCAAAAACAACCTCGACGAGTTGGCCGATTACATCGGCGCTGATGGCTTCTGGGATGAGACGCTCAACTTCTCCGGCAACAAATGCAATGGCATTGAATACGAGATCAAGGGCAACAAGTTCCGCTTCAAAGGATCTGAATATGCCGAGATGGACCTCGAGGCCACAATAGAGATCAAAAGCGGTATCCTCCACTTCTGCTACGATATGTCTGACGTCGTAGGTATGGATTGCACAGAAGACCTCTACTACAAACGCAAGTGACCACACCACTGCCACTTCATGTATAAGTGGTTAATTATCACAGTGAATGATGATATAGCCCTCAGTCGCGAGACTTCGGGCTATATCTTTTTTTTGCCCTATGCGCCGCTCTTTCAGTATTTTTCGCTATCTTTGCGCTGACATAAAACCATATTACAATGAAAGAAGAAATTAAGCAACGTCTCGGTATGTTGCGCAAAAAAATGGCCGATGCAGGCATCGCTGCCGCTATCGTACCCCAAGCCGACCCTCACGCCGGCGAATACTTAGCTTCGCACTGGCAGGCTCGCCGTTATCTCAGCGGTTTCACCGGCTCGGCTGGCACGCTCGTGGTGTTCGCTGACAAAGCTTTCTTGTGGACTGACTCTCGTTATTTCCTCCAAGCTGCTGACCAGCTCGACGGCACAGATATCACCCTGATGAAGGACGGTGTCCCCGGCACCCCGTCAATCAACGATTATATTTGCTCACACCTCGCCGCCGGCGACAAGGTGGGCATCGATGGCATGCTGCTCCCATTGAGCGAAGCACGAGCCATGACAGCCGCCTTTGCCAAGCGTGGCATACTCCTCGCCGATGACTTCGACGTCCTCGACGAGATATGGCCTGACCGCCCGGCCCTGCCTCAAGGCAAGATATTTGTCCATGACATCAAATATGCCGGCATCGCTGCCGCCGACAAGATTGCCGCCGTGCTCGAGCGCGTGGAGGCTCAAGGCGCTGACGCCGCCTTCATCTCGGCGCTCGACGAGATAGCGTGGCTGCTCAATATCCGTGCCGACGACGTCAAGTACAATCCCGTGGCAACTTCGTTCCTTTATGTGGCTCCCGCCGGCAAGTCGGTGCTGCTCATTGACAGCGCCAAGCTCACCGACGACACCACCGCATATCTCGCCGAGCAAGGCGTTGCCGTCAAGGACTACAGCGCCGTCAAGGACTTCCTCGCCTCGCTCCCCGCTGACGCCAAGGTGCTCATCGAGCCGGCACGCACCGTCTCAGCATTAGCTGCCGCTCTGGGCTCCAGAGCTGTCGAGGGCGCTTCGCCGGTAGCGATGCTCAAGGCCTGCAAAAACGATGCCCAGATAGCCGGCGTGCATGCCGCTATGCTGCGCGACGGTGTCGCCATGGTCAAGTCGCTGATGGAGATTGAGCAAGCCGTGGCCTCCGGCGCCACATTCACCGAGCTTGATGTGGCTAAGGTGCTGTATCGCCACCGCTCGCAGAGCCCCCTGTTCTTTGACGAGAGCTTCGGCACCATTGCCGGATACGGCCCTCACGGAGCCATAGTCCACTACGAAGCCGACGAGCAGAGCAATGCCACCATACACCCCAATGGCCTCTTGCTCATCGACTCGGGCGCACAATACCTCGACGGCACCACCGACATCACGCGCACTATATGCCTCGGCACCCCTACCGACCTCGAGCGCCGCGACTTCACCCTCGTCATGAAAGGGCACATCGCTCTGGCCAAGATGATATTCCCGCAAGGCACGTGCGGCACGCAGCTCGACGCCATCGCTCGCCGTGCCCTCTGGGCTGAAGGCCTCAGCTATCTCCACGGCACAGGCCACGGCGTCGGACACTTCCTCAACGTGCACGAAGGCCCGCAATCCATACGCCTCAACTATGTGCCCGCTCCCATGACGCCCGGCATGATTACCTCAAACGAGCCCGGCCTATACCGCGAGGGTGTCCACGGCATTCGCTGCGAAAACCTCGTGCTCTGTGTGCCAGCCATGACCACTGACTTCGGTGAGTTCTACAAATTTGAGACGCTCACGCTCTGCCCCTTTGACCGCGCACTCTTTGACACCTCGATAATGACTGCCGAAGAGATACAGTGGGTCAACGAGTACCACACTCGCGTGCGTACCATGCTCTCGCCCTGCCTCAACTCAGTTGAGCGCACGTGGCTCGAAGAAAAGACGGTTGCCCTCTAATCGCACTGTAATCACAAACTATCAAATATTAAATATCACATAGCTATGGCTTTAATGATTCCTTTGCGCGGCTTTACACCCCAAATCGGTAAAGACTGCTTCCTTGCTCCTAACGCCTCAATCATTGGCGATGTGGTTATAGGCGATGAGTGCAGCGTATGGTTCGGCACTGTGCTGCGCGGCGACGTCAACTCCATACGCATCGGCAACCGCGTCAATATCCAAGACGGCAGCGTGCTCCACACTCTCTATCAGAAATCCACCATCGAGATTGGCGACGATGTGTCAATAGGCCACAACGTCACCATCCACGGCGCCAAGATACGCGACTATGCCCTCATCGGCATGGGAGCCGTGGTCATGGACGATGCCGAAGTGGGCGAAGGCGCCATCGTGGCTGCCGGCGCCGTAGTGCTCTCGCGCACCAAGATTGGCCCCGGCGAGCTGTGGGGTGGGGCGCCTGCCAAATTCATCAAGATGGTCGATAGCGCTCAGGCTAAAGAAATCAACCAAAAGATTGCCCACAACTATCTGATGTACTCCAAGTGGTACGACCCCGCCACATACACTGAAATCTGACGCCACGCCCGCGGAGGAAGCCATTTCTCCATACACAATCAATCAGCGCCTCGACAGCTCTTTGCTATGCTGCCGAGGCGCTGATTTACTATGCTAATATGCGTCATAGCTATCGCATATCCAGCTCGCTTAGGTCAAAATCCGGATGTATCCTATCCAAATCCACAGCCTTCTTAATGCCGTCAATCCTTCCCCTTTCGCTGTATTGCCAGATGCTATAACGACCCTTGCCCTTGATTATCGGCTTTTTCTTGCCATACCGACCTATCATCAATATATAGTCATTAAAGTCGGGCGCGCAATAGGTGTTATATGACCTGTTAGTGCCATAGATTGCCGGCCGCTTGCCGTAGTGAGCCTCTACAAGCGAGCAAAACAGCTTGATGCTGTCCTTGTGCACTTTTTCTTCTACATCGACCATCGGTATGAGGTCCTGCATTTCTTTCTTGGCAGTCGATTTGAAGTTCTCAAACTGAGCCGCTATCCTACTCGTGTTGCGCAAATAGTGATATGATCCACACTTAAGGCCATTTTTTCGCGCCTCTGTGATATTATATGTATATGACTTGTCGGTGTAGGTCGCTCCCTCGCTCGCTTTTATATACACAAACTTAATATTCTCGTCTTTCGATACCAATGACCAGTCAATGCGGCCCTGATGATTTGACACATCAATGCCTTGATACTTTGATAGCGGCTTGGCAGGCGTAGGTTTTTGTGGCGGTGTCTGCTGTGGTGGTGGTGGCGGCGGCGATGGTTGTGACTCTTTAGTCAGTATGCCGTATGTAACAGCGCCACCTGCAATACACCCGAGCGCAAAAATCAGCGCCCCGTAGAATATATGCTTTCTTATCATAATCAGTAGCTTAATGAAGGTCTATGACGGAATATGTCAGGCAAAGTGCCTGTTATCGAGCCTCTAAGTTACGAATATTTTATAAAACGACAAAGCCCCGACTCACCAAAAGTCGAGGCCTTGCCTTGCGTATCTGCTATTTGCGAGAATTTTTCTTACATCATGCCTTGCACTGAGCGCGCGATGAAGGCCGAGAGGCTCTCGCCGCGCAGCAGCCCGTTGGCCAGCAAGGCCAAGTCAAGCAGCTGCTTGGGCAGGTCCTGGCCTGTGGCATATTCGCTGATGATGCGCTCCTCTTCGGCGCGTGCGTCGGCCACTTCTTTCTCAAGGTCGCTGCGGCGCTGCTTGGCCTCGTCGCTCTCCTCCTTGATATCGGCGATGGCGGCATTGGTGTCGGCGATCTTCTTGTCGAGAGGCTCGATGCGCGAGCCTACCGCGGCCTCCGCTGCGTCGCGTATCTTGGCTATCAGCGGGTGCTCGGTGTTGACCACCAGATTGTAGTTGTCAGGCATCTCGCCGAAGAAGCTCATATTGGGCTGCAAGGCGGCCATATCCTTCATGCGACGCATATACTCGCTCTGCGTCAGCACGATAGGCATGCTCTCGCGGCTCAGAGCCTCAAAGGTCACCATAAACTCGGCCTTTTCTACCTTGGGCAGCTGTGAGCGCAGCAGGGTGGTGAGGATATTGCGCTGCGACGCCGTGAGATCCACGCTGCGCTGCTCCTCTTTGCGTATGAGGTTGTCGATGATGTCGGCATCGACGCGCACCAGGCGTGTCTTCTCAAACTTTTGCTCGAGCAGCCCCACAAAATGCGGGTCAAGCTGTCCATCCATCATCAGCACATCGTAGCCGCGGTCGGTCGCTGCCTTGATATAGTTGTACTGCGACTCAAGGTTGTTGGCGTAGAGATACACCAGGTTGCCGTCTTTATCGGTCTGCGAGTCTTTGACCAGCTCCTTATACTCGTCGGCGGTGAAGTGGCGTCCTTCGGTGTCCTTCAGCAGCATAAACTTCATGGCCGAGTCGCAGAACTTCTCGTCAGAGAGCATACCATACTCGATGAAGATTTTGATATCGTCCCACTTCTTCTCAAAGTCGGCGCGGTCAGCCTTAAACAGCTCCTCGAGGCGCGACGACACCTTCTTGGTGATATAGCCCGAGATTTTCTTCACCGCTGCATCGCTCTGCAGATATGAGCGCGACACGTTCAGCGGTATATCAGGCGAGTCTATCACGCCTTGCAGCAGCATCATAAACTCCGGCACCACACCCTCCACCGAGTCGGTGACATACACCTGATTGCAGTACAGGCGTATGCGGTTTTTCGTAATCTCAAAGTTATTCTTAATCTTGGGGAAGTACAGGATACCCGTCAGCGTGAACGGGTAGTCCACATTGAGGTGTATCCAAAACAGCGGGTCATCTTGGCCGGGATACAGCTCGTGGTAGAAGTCGCGATAGTCGGCATCGGTGAGCTCGGTGGGCTTTTTCATCCACTTGGGCTCTGTGGCATTGATTACCTTGCCCTCAAAGCGCACCTCCACCGGCAAGAAGCTGCAATACTTCTTGAGCAGAGCCTCGACGCGTGCGGCTTCGAGAAACTCCTTGCTGTCGTCATCGATATGCAGCACGATATCGGTGCCGCGCTCGCTGCGTTCGCCCTTCTCCATGGTGTATTCGGGCGAGCCGTCACAGGTCCAGCGCACCGGCTCTGACCCCTCGCGATAGCTCAGCGAGTGTATCTCCACCTTCGTGGCTACCATAAATGCCGAGTAAAAGCCCAGTCCGAAGTGGCCGATGATGGCATTGGCCGTATCCTTATACTTTGTCAAAAACTCCTCGGCGCCCGAGAAGGCTATCTGATTGATATATTTGTCGATATCTTCGGCGGTCATGCCTATGCCGTGGTCTTTGACCGTGAGCGTGCCGGCCTCTTTATCCACCACCACTTCCACGGCGGTGTCGCCAAGCTCGCCCTTATACTCGCCTACTGACGCGAGCGTGCGCAGCTTCTGCGTGGCATCGATGGCATTTGACACCAGCTCGCGCAGAAATATTTCATGGTCGCTGTAAAGAAACTTTTTGATGACGGGGAAGATGTTTTCGGTTGTAACCCCGATATTACCTTTAGTCATAGTTACTTATATATGTATGTAGTTTGTTTTCGTTTTCGTTGTAGATCTTTTATCATTCCACCTTAGTGGTGATTTTGTCTGTGTCTTTGTCGTAATCCACCACCACGGTGCCGCCGGGTTGCAGCGAGGCGCCCAAGATCAGCTCGGCGAGCGGGTCCTCAAGATACTTCTGTATAGCGCGGCGCAGCGGGCGTGCTCCGTAGGCGCTGTCATAGCCCTTGTCGGCAATGTAGGCTTTGGCGGCTTCGCTGATTTGCAGAGCATAGCCCAAATCGCTCAAGCGACGATGAAAGCCTGACAGCTCTATGTCGATGATCTTATAGATGGCCTCGCGGTCGAGCTGGTCAAAGATCACCACGTCATCTACACGATTGAGAAACTCCGGCGAGAATGCCTTGTTGAGCGCCTTGTGGATCACGCCCTGCGCATAGTCATTATCGACGGCGCGTGTGTTGAAGCCCACGCCGGCGCCAAAGTCTTTAAGCTGTCGCGACCCTATGTTTGACGTCATGATGATTATCGTATTCTTGAAGTCGATGCGACGCCCCAGGCTGTCAGTCAATCGTCCCTCGTCCATCACTTGCAGCAGCAAGTTGAACACATCGGGGTGTGCCTTCTCGATTTCGTCAAGCAGCACCACAGAGTAGGGGTGACGGCGCACAGCCTCGGTCAGCTGGCCGCCCTCATCATAGCCAACATAGCCCGGAGGAGCTCCTACAAGGCGCGACACCGTGAATTTCTCCATATACTCGCTCATATCGATGCGGATGAGCGCATCGGCCGTATCAAAGAGAAACTCGGCCAGCTTCTTGGCCAAATGTGTCTTACCCACACCCGTGGGCCCTAAAAACATAAATGTGCCTATCGGCCGGTTGGGGTCTTTGAGGCCTATCCTGTTGCGCTGGATTGCCTTGACCACAGTCTCTATGGCTTTATCTTGACCGATGATTGCCTTTTTGATAGCCGGTGACATCTCTAAGAGGCGTGCGCCTTCAGCCTGCGCGATGCGCTGCACCGGCACGCCCGTCATCATAGCCACCACCTCGGCCACCTTGTCGGCATCCACGATGGTGCGGTCTTCATCCATCTGCTTCTCCCATTGGCTCTTGGCCTCGGCGAGCTTATCCTCGTAGGCGTGTGACTTATCGCGCCACATGGCGGCTATCTCGAACTTCTGAGCGCGAGCCGCCTCAAGCTTCATCTGCGTGGCTTCCTCCACCTTCTTCTCCAGTTCCTCTATGATGGCCGGGGCCTTGATATTGGAGATATGTGCTCGCGACCCCGCCTCGTCAAGGGCATCGATAGCCTTGTCGGGAAATTTGCGGTCGCTGATATATCGCTCGGTGAGTTTCACGCACGCCTCGAGAGCGTCATCGGTATATGTCACATTGTGGTGGTCCTCATATTTATTTTTGATATTGTGCAATATCGTCAGCGTCTCCTCTGCCGTGGTAGGCTCAACCATCACTTTCTGGAAACGACGCTCCAAGGCGCCGTCTTTCTCGATGTTGACGCGATACTCGTCGAGGGTCGTTGCGCCTATACACTGCACCTCTCCGCGTGCCAGCGCCGGCTTGAGCATATTGGCCGCATCCATTGACCCCTGGGCGTTGCCCGCGCCCACGATGGTGTGTATCTCGTCAATAAACAAGATGATGTCGCTATTCTTTGACAGCTCATTGAGGATAGCCTTGATGCGCTCTTCAAATTCGCCGCGATACTTAGTGCCCGCTACTATTGAAGCCATATCCAGCGCTATCACGCGTTTGTTGAAGAGGATGCGCGACACATTGCGCTGGGTGATGCGCATCGCCAGGCCCTCTACTATCGCCGACTTGCCCACACCGGGCTCGCCGATGAGCACCGGATTGTTCTTCTTGCGGCGGCTCAAGATTTGAGCCAAGCGCTCTATCTCAGTCTCGCGCCCCACCACCGGGTCCAGACGCCCCTCTCTGGCGGCGCGGGTCATATCGTGGCCAAACTTATCGAGCATCGGCGTGTCTGAGGCGCCGCTGCGAGTGGCTTTAGCGCGCTGCTTGGCGGCGCCTTCACCTTCCTGACGCTCGCCGGGCACCGTCAGGTCGTCGCCATCGTCGGCATCTTCATCGCCGGCATTTTTGACTGTCAGGCCTCGGCTCATTGTCACATATTTGTGCAGTGATGTGTAATCTATGCCCGCGCTGAAAAATGGTGCGAAACCCACTAAGTTGCGCACATCATAGTTGTGAAACAACGCCAGCATGATGTGTATCGGCTCCACCATGCTGTCTTTGAGCATGCGCGCTTCGAGGCTGCTGAGCTTGAATACGCGCGCCGACAGCTGGTCCATCTCCATATCGCCGGAGGCCTCGGCTATATTGCCCTCGCTGCGCGTGATATCCAAATTATAAAGGCTGTCATCTAAGGCCCCACGCATCTGCGCGAGGCTGTCGCCCCCCGTTTTTACTTGCTCCATCGCTTTGTAGGCCGCCGACTCCTCGTCATCAAGCAGAGCCAGAAGTATCGTCTCCGGCGTGATTTTGCCAATGTTGTGCTTGATGGCCTCGCTGCGAGCCTTGCCCATCAATGTGTTGCAACTGTTTGAGAATATGTTGTCCATCTGTGTGTGTATGTGTCTTTTTTATCCACTATCAATTTAGCAAATATTGTGCCAAAATGCAGCGCCGCCTCTGATGGCATAAGCGGCGCGGCATTTTGGCACAATTGTAGTCTCCTGACGCCCTCTGTCAGCAATCGTAGAAGGCGGTGAACGCGGCTATCGTATATTCATGGTCGGCGGCTGACGCGGTCTCGCGTGCCGAGTGCATCGCCCACAGCGGGGCGCCCATATCCACGCCTCGCACTGCTATCTGCGATGTCAGGATATTGCCCAGCGTGGAGCCGCCCGCCGAGTCGCTATGGTTCACGAAGTACTGACACGGCACTCCCGCTTTGTCGCATATCGCGCGGAACACGGCTGCCGAGTCGGCGTCGGTCATATATTTGCAGTTGGCGTTAATCTTTATTGCAGGGCCGTCGCCAAGCACCGGGTGATTGGTGGGGTCTTGCTTATCTACATAGTTGGGGTGCACGCCGTGGGCATTATCGGCCGATATCATAAACGACGATGCCACGCCACGCATATAGTCTTCGTCGCTGCCGCCAAGCGCCGCATTGATGCGCCGCAGTATGTATTCCAGTATGGGCGAGGCGGCGCCTTGCTTTGAGCCGGACCCCGTCTCTTCGTTGTCAAAGATAGCCATTACGCGGGTGCAGGTCGTTCTTGACGTGTCGTGGTCGCACTCTAACAGAGCCGTCAGTGCTGCATGCACCATGCTCAGGTCGTCGAGACGGCCGCCGGTCACAAATGACCCGTCGATGCCCACCGTCGATGCCGGAGTGGTGTCATACAGTGATATGTCATAGTCAAGAATATCATCGGCTGCTACACCCAGGCGCTCAGCTATCAGTCGGCTTATATAGCCCTTCGCTTCTATGTCCGGTGACAGCCGCCCCATGATAGGCAGCATATCGCGTTGCTTCGACAGAGGATTGCCTTCATTGACGCTGCGGTTAAAGTGTATTGCCAAGTGAGGTATCGTGAGCAATGGCTCGTCAAAGCGCACCAACCGGTGGATGGGGCGCAGAGGCTCGGCGCTGCGCAGTATCACGCGCCCGGCAAGCGACAAGGGCCGGTCAAACCACGTGTACAGTATCGGCCCGCCATACACTTCGGTGTTCAGGCGCAGCATACGCCCGTCGCTCAGCATCTCGCAGTTGGGCTTCAGCCGAAAACCCGGCGAGTCGCTATGCGCCGAGATTATCTTATACCCGGCCGACGCCTCGTCAGTGCCTACGATGAAGGCAAAGAGCGCTGAGTCATTCTGTGTCACATAGTATTTGCCACCGCGGTCAAGATGCCACGGTTGGCGCATATCCAGCGAGGCAAAGCCGGCAGCTTCGAGGCGGCGACGCAGGGTGTCAACGGCGTAAAAGTTTACCACCGATGAGTCCATAAACTGTAATAGATCGGCAATGTGTTTCATCGTCAGTAGAGTGGGGGTGCTTTATCGTGTGAGTGGGGTGGGGACGGATTTTGTCTTTATCTGAGGCGGTCGTAGCTGCGCAGCAACTCCTTGTCTTTTACCATAAAGTGGCGTGCCGCAAGGGTCAGCGCAAGCGCTGCCACGGCCGCAATGATGCCGCCGGAGAGCACCGGTGTGGCGTGCTCCAGCGTGACAAAGGCCATGATGCCGGCGGTGATGCCGGCGCCACATTCAAGCAGCGAGGCGATGGCGGCGATAGTAATCTGGCGCTTCAGATTTTTATACATAAAGATGTCAGCCAACAGCAGCAGCGCAGCCGTGACGCTGATGGTGAGCAATATAGGTTGGTCACACGGCGTGGCCGTGGAGGTGATGCCTCCCACCGTCAGTGAGGCAAAGGGGGTGAGCGTGAATGTCACCATTGCGCCGAGAGCTATCAGCAGCAGCAATGTTTGGATGCGTTGGATTACCATGGTAGTGTGTCGTTGGGTTATGTTGTTATTGCATATGTTATTTATTCACTCTTATTTATATATGATATTGCATCTACGAGCATCGGCACTTGCGCCGTATCCACACCGAGGCTCTTTAACGACTCGGCGTCATGGTCAAATGCCTCTGACAGCCCGGCCGATGTCAGCCCCCCGATATTGAGGGCGTCGCGATAGTGCATAATGGCTGCGGCGTAATCATTGCGTGCCAAGGCCGCATGGCCGGCATTCACAAAATCGATGGGCCGGGCTTCAGCCGATAATGCCAGCGTGGCAAAGGTAGTTTCGGCTTCGTCAAATTGCTTCAGCATCAGCTGTGACCAGGCACGGCCGCGCTTGGCCTTGACGTTGCCGTCATCAAGGTATTCTATTTTGTAATACACCGGCAGGGCATCGGCATACTTGCCGCTGTGTGTCAACGACGATGCCAGGCGCAGCAGCAGCCCTATATCCTCCGGCTCTTGATCCACTAACTTCTGCCACAGTGTGGCGGCTCGGTCATAATGGCGCAGCTTGCCCATGCTCACCGCCAACCGCCGTATCGTCCACCGCGAGTTGCCGTCAAGCAGATATGCCCGGTCATAGTATTCTGAGGCAATGACATAGTCGCCTGACCGCTCTGCGCAAAAGCCTAACTTCTGAAAGCGCTCGGCCGTCGGCGACGCCACGGCGTCAAGGCGCTGCAGCACCGCCATGGCGTCGCCATATAATTTCTGCCTGAACAAAAATTCGGCCACTATCTCAAGCGTATCGGCCTCGCTGAAGATGTCGCCCACGATGGCCAGAGTGGTGATTTTGGCGCTATGCGCCAGCGGATTGTAAAACTCGCCCCTGCGGCTATACACATTGTAAAAACGATACACATTCTTTATATAGCCGTTGAAAAACGCACGGTGGCGGTCTTCGACCCCTTTTTCGTCGTGCATGGACCTAAGCATCTCCTCCATTTCAGGAGTCTTCTGAAAGGCGTTGCCCATAGCCTGAGACTGTGGCATACTGCTCAGCGAAAACACCACCGAGTATTTGTCGCTGTCACACAAAAACGGCATTGACGTCAGCAACTCTATCATACCCGCATTTTTGCTGCCCATTGATGCCACCTGGCTCTGACGCGCGTCAAACGGCATAAACCACCCCGATATATGATTGAAAAACGGGAAGTGCTTCAGATGTGCAAAGCTTGCCATATACACATCGCCGCCATCGCTCTGCAGCTCTGACAGCTCCATCAGCTTGTCATGCAAGCCTTTGCTGCGCATGATTTCTTCCCACTCCGGGTTCTCGACAAGGTCCTCCGGGCTATTGATTTGTGGCAGCTCGTTGTTGTTGAGCTTTTTCTCTATCTCCTTGCCTAACTGCATCAGCTCCGGGAACACATCATCGCGCAGCTTGCGCGATATCTCTTCAGTGGCGAGCGTGCGTGTCATCTCCAGACACAGAGCTATCATGTCGGAGTGCCACGTGGCGCTCTCTTTCATTGCATCGATTGCGTGGCGCAGCTTCGGCGGCACCGTGTGCTCGCTGTGGCGCAGCAGCGCAAACATCATGCCCGCCAACGCTATCATACGTATCTCACTCGCCAATGTATCGTCAACATACATCCGCGCAAGCAATACCATGCGCTGCTCGTCAAAATACTCTATCGCGCCGAGCCATAAGGCGCTGACCATCAGCTGTCGCACACTCCACGGCACATCTTCGCTGCCCGTGAGCGCGGTGATGCTCTCGATATCGCTGTTGCCGAGGGGAAACGTGGCCCATATCGCCGAAAACAAATCGCGTGCCACACCCTCAGCCTCCGCTTCATATCGGTCGGCGAGGCCAAGGTATCTCTGCGTCTGGGCGGTGATGCCACGCCCGGGTGTGGCGCGCTGACTGCGCACCGTGTTGAAATATAGCGTTGCCGTGTCGGGCAGCTTCATCTCGCGGGTCACCGCGTCAAGCAACGTGTATGATGCATTCACGATATTGGCGTACTGGCCGGCGCGTTCCGGGTCGGTGACGCCATCGGCTAAATACTTAAGCATATACTTATAATGCTGCTCTATGGCGTCAATGCGTGAGGTCAATTCCCATGCCATGATACGCTCGCTGTGGGCCCGCATATCGGCGAAGGCTTCGCGCAGCTTGCCTTCTGACAATAGCTTGCCCACGCGGCTGTTGAATGTCTTGACTTCGTCGTGTGTCATAATTCAATTATGTGTTGTAATGAATGACTCTATCATCATTGTGAGCAAAAACTATGCCATTAGATAGTTACGCCGCATCATCAGCCGGTGGTGATGTCATACTGCCGCAACAGGCTCGTCAACTGCTCCATTTGCTCCGGCGTGAGGCTGCCTGCCGGCATAGCCACAAAGCCGTCGGGCCGGTTGCCTTTGTATATCAGCAAGATATCGCGCCCCGAGTCCTCATACCTCGCTATATCGCTGTAGCGGCAATAGGGCTGCGGTATGTCCATCTTGTGCTCGCCGTCAATCTCCATATATATGCCGTCTGACTTGCACACCCAATGATGCATCTGTGTGTTGGCTATCGTCACCGGCTTTAAGGCATAGCTCATATACACCACACACATCGCGAGCGGATATGCCACCAACGCCAATATCAATGCCACTACTAACAGGCGCAAATCATACATTGATGCTATCGCGAGGCCTATAAGCGGCAGCGCCGCCATCATTCCGTAGCGCCACAGCCACCGCAGTGCTATTATACGCATATAATGCCCTGCCGTATAGCTGAATGGCGCTCCGATGATGACGACGCTTGCTCGGGTGTCGGTCTTGTGACTCATCGTTGTGCCGAGGGGTTAGTCTTTACGGGGCTGTGCCACGCCGGCGCTATGTTCGGTCTTGATGCCATCGCGCTCAAGCAGCGCATCGATCGTCGGGTCTTGGCCGCGGAAGCGGCGATACAGCTCATCGGGCTTCACCGTGCCGCCCTTGCGCAAGATATTGTCGCGGAAGCTATGTGCGGTGGCCGGGTCAAAGATGCCGTTCTGCTTAAAGAGCGAGAACGCATCGGCGTCAAGCACCTCAGCCCATTTGTAGCCATAATAGCCTGATGCATAGCCACCCGAGAAGATATGGCTGAAGCACGGCGAGATCATTGTGCTCTCGATATACGGGAACACCGAGACATCGGCGATGGCTTGCTTCTCAAATTCTACCGGGTCACTTACATACTCCGTGGTGCTGTGCCAAGCCATATCCAGGTAGCCGAAGGTGAGCTGGCGTATGCATGAATAGGCAGCGCCATAGCGCGTTGAGGCCACAAGGCGGTCTATCATCTCTTGGGGGATGGCCTCGCCGGTGCGGTAGTCGCGCGCAAAGGTGTCAAGAAACTCTTTCTCTGTCAGATAATTCTCATTAAACTGTGAGGGCAGCTCCACAAAGTCGCGATACACCGAGGTGCCCGACATCGACGGATACTTGGTGTCGGCAAGAAGGCCGTGCAGCGAGTGCCCGAATTCGTGCAGAAACGTCTCCACCTCATACGGCGTGAGCAGTGATGGCGTATCGGCAGTAGGCTTGTTGAAATTCATCACGATGGTCACTACCGGTCGGTGATTGACACCATCGGGCGTGATGCTCTGTTCGCTGAAGTTGGTCATCCAGGCGCCGGGGCGCTTCGTAGCGCGTGGGAAAAAGTCGGTATAGAGCAAGCCCACATACTTGCCGCTATCATCGGTCACATCGTAGGCCTTAACATCAGGGTGATACACATCTACGCTGTCGTTCTCAGTGAAGTGAAGCCCATACAGGCGAGTGGCAAGCCCAAACACTCCGTCTATCACTCTGTCAAGCGGGAAGTAGGGGCGCAAGGCCTCTTCGTCAAACGAGTATTTGGCAGCCTTGAGCTTATTGGAATAGTATGAATAATCCCACGGATTGATCGTAACATCATGACCCTCACACTGCGACGCAAAGGCCGTAAGCTCTGCCATCTCAGCCTTCATCGCCGGTGTATAGGCCTCGCGCAGACGGTCAAGCAGGTCATAGACCCCGGCCGGCGTCTTAGCCATGGTGTGCTGCAGTGCATACTCGGTGTAGGTCTTATATCCAAGCAGGTTGGCTATGCGACGGCGCAAATCGGCAATCTTCGGCATCAGCTCCATATTTGAAAACTCGCCTTTTGAGTTGCGCCCGTTGTACAGCATATACATCTTCTTGCGCAGGTCTGCGCGCTGCGAATACTTCATAAACGAGATATACACCGGCTGGTCCAGCGTGAACCGATATTCGCCGGCGCGGCCCTTCTCGGCGGCGCCCTGTGCTGCCGCATCTATCACCGATTGGGGCAGCCCGGCCAAATCATCACCGGTGAGATACACCTCATAGGTGCGGTTCTCCTTAAGCACGTTTTGCCCGAAGTCGGTGGTCAGCGACGACAGCTCGGCCGACAGCTGCCGATAGGTCTCTCGGTCCTCGCCTTGCAGGTTGGCACCCGCCTCAACAAACGAGTCGTAAGTGTTTTGCAGCAGCATCTTGTCCTCATCATCGAGGTCATACTTGTCGCGATTGTCATACACATATTTCACACGCTCCCACAGAGCCTCGTTGAGGGTGATGCCCGTAGTGAAGTCGCTCAGCTTCGGCATCACACGCGCCGAGATTTCCATCATCTCGTCATCGGCATTGGCCGACAGCAGCGGGAAAAACACATTGAGCACCCGACTTAGATCTTTGCTTCCGTAGGCCATCGCGGCTATCGTATTGTCAAAGTCCGGCATCGACCGTTGCTTTACGATGGCGTCTATTTCTGATTGGGCCTTGGCGATGCCGCTATCGATGGCTTCCTCCCAGTAGCTGTTGTTGATGGCCGAGAACGGCACGGCACCGTGATGTGCCGTAAACTCGTGATAAAAAGGATTTTCTGCTTGCATTGTCATCATTGCTAAAGATATTGACAATAGGGTGTTTATTATTCGTTTCATATTCCTATATTTGATTGTTACGCCTTCATTAGACGCCTATTTCCCACAAAAGTAACAAAAAAATACCATTATTTTGCTACTTTTCGCCATTATAAACATCTTTTATCATTCTTCCGCACATCTTCTCCCTCCTCCCCGCCCTCTCCTCACTAATTTTTTGTTATGGCGATTAATCTTTTTTGAGGATTCCTTACTGATAAAACTTCAATTTTTTTGCTATCTTTGCACATCGCAGGTCAGAAAATAGGTCTTGCTATTCTTAGCTATCACCGCGGGCCTGCGCCATATTTGTGAAATGTATCATCGTGTGTTTGTTGATGAGAAATAGCTATACTACTCTCTCGCACACATATTTAATGCCTTAGTCTCTATGGCTAATGAATCTCTGTCGGCGGCAAAGGCCGCTAAAAATGATGAGTTTTACACTCAGTACTACGATATTGAGCGTGAAATCAACGCCTACCTTGATTATAATCCCAACGTATTCCGAGGCATGACGGTGCTCCTGCCTTGCGATGACCCTGAGTCGAGCAACTTCACGCTCTATTTCGCTCAGCATTTTCAGACACTCGGCCTGAAAAAGCTGATTTCAACATCGTATGCACCCGAAAGCAAAAAGTACAAGACCCCGTGGCACCCCTCGCTTTTTGAACAGGACGCGCCGCAGTACGACCCGGCAAAGACCTCTGTCCGCGGTAAAATATTTGTCCTCGACCATGATGTCAGCGGCGATGGCGTTATTGATTTCCACGATATCCAGTGGCATTATCTTGAAGGTGACGGCGATTTCCGCAGCGACGAAGTCACAGCCTTGCGCGACGAGGCCGACATCATCGTCACTAATCCTCCGTTCTCGCTATTCCGCGAATTCCTCGCTTGGATTGTCAAAGCCGACAAAAAGTTTGTGATCATAGGCAATATCAATGCTATAACTTACAAGGAAACATTTCCTCTAATTAGGGATATTCAGTTAATGGCTTGAGTTTTTAGCCGAGGAAGGGCCCGTGA
>JBJEDF010000026.1:0-46797 GCA_051871765.1 Muribaculaceae bacterium | reverse complement strand
ATTTCCGTCCGGCACATCTCATCGGCCTTTTGATTATCAACAGAGCCATTAAAAATCACGCGACACTTTATTATTAGCCCGATTTTCACTATCTTTGCACACATATAGTCGCAAAACCATTGACCGCCACACCACCCGAGCCATGACATTACAGCAGTTAGAGTATATCGTAGCTCTCAATAAGCACCGACACTTTGCCAAGGCCGCCGACAGCTGCCACGTGACGCAACCTACATTGAGCGCAATGATACAAAAGTTAGAGGATGAGCTGAAGGTGCGCATCTTTGACCGCTCGAGCCAGCCCATCAAGCCCACCGATATCGGCGCGATAATCATACGTCAGGCTCAGCAGACACTCCTCGAGGCTGAGCGCATCAGCGACATCTCGGCACAGCACCGCAACTCCAAAGCCGGGCGCATCAATATAGGCATACTCCCCACCATAGCCCCATACCTGCTGCCGCGCTTCTTGCCGGGCTTCATCGACAACAACCCCGAAATAGATGTGCACATCAGCGAGATGAAGACATCGGCAGCCATGGCAGCCTTGCAAACGGGCGACATTGATGCCGCCGTAATAGCCGATGTGGGGCCTCAAAGCGGCACCGTAGAGCACGAGCTCTTCTTTGAGCAGTTTTATGCTTATGTCTCTTGCCAAAGCAAGCTGTTTGGCCAAGACGTGGTGCGCACCGCCGAACTGCACAACGAGCGCCTGTGGCTGCTCGACGAGGGCCATTGCTTCCGCAATCAGCTGCTGCGCTTTTGCCAAATGGAGGGGGCGCAGCAAAGCCGCTCATCATTCAGCATGAGCAGCATTGACACGTTTATGCACATTGTGGAAAACGGTAGCGGCATCACCTTCGTCACTGAGCTGGCAGTGGAGCTCCTTGAGCCGCAGCGGCGCCGGCTGGTGCGCCGTTTTGCACTACCCTCGCCCACGCGCCGCATTGTCATGCTCACCAACATCAACTATGCCCGCACATCGCTAATCGACACCATAGTCAATGCCATCCGGGCCTGCGTGCCACCTAAGATGCTCGCCCTGCGGCCGGGGCAAGTCAGGGTGTAGCACCGGTATCACCTACGACACATAATCCACACGCTAAAAATCGCGCAATACATATCTTTGCATCACTTTCCTTATGAATACACGACGCTTATTAACCCTTACACTGACAGCTGCATCGGCATGCCTGACCATAGCGGCGTCAGACGTAAATCGCGGCTATGCCGTGAGAATGTGGGCTCCTGACGATGCCCGCTACACAGTGCCGGCGCTAGTATCCTTTGACCTCAACGCCCCTGAGGCCATCAGCGATGAGTGCAGCCTCGAAGGCCACTACTTCAGAGCCGGCGTGTGTGTCAACCGCGACTACTATCTGATAGATTCTGACGATGGCATGGTGCCATACCGCATCCTCAAGGTCGACCTCGACAGCAAGCAAGTGACGACCCTCGCATCATACAATGCCCTCGACGATGCCGCCGGGCTTATCTATCAGGATATGACCTACGATGCCACCACATCCACCATCTATGCTTTGGCCTTTGACTTAGGCTCCGGCACAGTCACCGACGATGGCCAAGACATTGACATTCCCCTGGCTCTCTTCACCTTTGACAGCACCGACTGCAGCGTGGAGCGCATAGGCATCCTCGGCGACTATAATTTCGTGGCTCTCGCCGCCGCGCCCTCCGGCACCCTCTACGGCATCAACGACGCCGGCGAGCTATGGACCATCGATAAGGTCAATGGCAAAATAGGCACCAAGGTGGCCGATAGCGGCATCACGCCTTCATCAATCCAATCAGCCGAATTTAACGCCTACGATGGCAAGCTATATTGGGCCGGCTTCTATGCCTCCTCTCTCAGCGATGGCACCGCCGTGCCTAACAGCTTCTTAGGATGCTTCTCCCTCGCCGACAATAGCGCCACTTTTGAGCGTATCAGCGCCTTGCCCCACAACCAAGAGCTCGTGGCTCTATACATCGACCCTACAGCCTACGATAGCCAAGCACCTCGGCCCGTAGAGCAATTGACAGTCACGCCCGCCTCCGCCGGCGCGCTATCAGCCACCATCGCCTGGAGCAATCCCTCGCTGACCATCGGAGGCGACAACATCACCGCGGCGCTCGACATTGACATATATCGCAACGGCAACAAGGTGTTTACCGCCTCAAGCCAAGCTGCCGGCACCGCCGGAGAGTATGTTGACGCGGTAGAGACAAGCGGCCTTTACACCTACAAGGTGGTGGCCCGCAACAGCTACGGCGAGAGCCGCTCCACCACCGCCACGGAGGTCTTCATCGGTCGCGACACTCCCAGCCAAGTGACCGACATCACAGCCGCCGCCTCCGGCGACGGCTACAGCATAGCGCTATCATGGCAAGCGCCGGCCGCCGGAGCCCACGGAGGCTGGTTTGACAGCTCCTCACTGCGATACACCGTCACGCGCTACCCCGACGAATACACCGTGGCCACCGACATTGCAGCAACCACGCTCACTGACACCGACATCACTGACATTGCCGGTTATTACTACCTCATCACCACCTCTAACGCCGACGGCACAGGCCTCTCTGCCACATCGCCCACAGTAATCGTAGGCAACGCCCTCGATGTGCCCTACGCTTGCGATTTCGGCACTGACGAGGCAGCGCGCCTATGGACCATCATCGACGCCGACGCCGACGGCCAGACCTTCTACCGCGAGACCACAAAAGCCAATGGCCAGTGGTTCATGAAGTACTTCCCCGAGAAGCTCATTGACCCCGAAGCCTCAGCCTCTGACTATCTCATCTCGCCTCCCATCAAGCTCTATGCCGGGCATCACTACCTCCTGAAATACTGCGTGCGCACCTTGGGCCAGCTATTCCCCATTGACTACAAGGTGACCATAGGCACCGATGACACCGCGGCAGCCCAAACCACGGTGCTCGACGCCAAGACTCACTTCACCAACGATGGCTACTGGAGCAACATGCAGCTGCCGGTGAGCGTGACGGCTGACAACGCATACTACTTCGCCATCAGCACCTGCAACCTCAGCCCCGTGCACATCACCGATATCGAGGTGGTGGAGCTCTTTGACACCGACATGGCCGCAAATACCATCACCGGCTCTATGGTGGCAGAGGTGGGCAAAACATCCACCTACACCGTGGCGCTCAGCAACAAAGGCTACGACAGCATCAACGGCTACAAACTGCAACTCATTGACAGCAACGACAATATCCTCGCTGAGCAGACTTACAGTGAGAGCATCGAGCCGCTGACCGATGTGGCCACAACAATCACCTGGACACCGCAGACCCAAGGCTCCATCGACATCAGAGCTCGCATAGCGGCCGCCAACGATGGCTATGCCGCCAACGACGTCTCCGCTGCGGTGACCGTCGAAGTGCTCAGCGGCGAGGGCGAGTGGGTTGACTTCTCTCAAAACAATCGTCTGTCAGGCTTTACGCCCTACGACTTCCGCGACGCTTGCAGCATGACGCAGACCATATATCCTCGCGCCGCCATCAATGCCTCAGCCGGAAAGATTTACGCCATCACCTACCACTACAGCCTCTACGACAACAAGGCAGCCGTGCCTTTTGCCACACGCATCTATCTGGCCAATGTCGCCGACGACAGCTTCACCACCAACGCCGCCATCGACAAGGGGGCCTTCACCCTCGTATATGAGGGCGAGCTCAACGTGCTGCCCGGTTTTGGCGAGACGGTAGCCGTGCTTGACACCCCATTTGACTATGACGGCACGTGCAACCTCTGCATCATGGCCGAGCAGACCACCGGCACCCCACGCACCGGCCTGTACTTCTACGCCATGCAAGACGACTCCGAAGGGGCACTGCCCGTCATGGCTACATACTACGGCAGCACACCCTTTGACTATAGTCAGGAGCTGTCGTTCTACGCCATCACCGCCTCTATGCGCCTCTATATGACCAAAGACGGCACTTATGTCACCGATGCCGAGATAACCGATGCCGATGCCCCCGTCGAAATCTACACCCCGGCAGGCATCAAGCTCTCAAGCGAGCACAATCTCTCCCCCGGCATATACATCTATCGCCAAGGATCGCGCATCAGCAAACGCGTGGTGCGCTAATCCGCCCCGCTCGCTCTACACCCCCGCCACCACGGCAATATCTACGCTGAGGCGGGGGCGCTTTGCGAGAAAATGCCCGATGTGAATGTTTTTTTAATCGTTTTTTTGTACCTTTGCCGAAAAATACGAGATATGGCCAACGTTCGTCCAAAGAAAGCTCTCGGGCAGCACTTCCTCACGGATTTGAGCATAGCGGACCGCATCGCCGCCACGCTCGATGACCGCCGCGGCACTCCGGTGCTGGAGGTAGGTCCCGGCATGGGCGTGCTCACACGCTTCCTGCTGTCGCGAGGCCACGACGTCACGGTGGCCGAGATTGACAAGGAGTCAGTGGCATATCTGCGCCAATATATGCCCGAGCTGCCCCCCGACCATATCATAGAGGGCGATTTCTTGCAAATGGACCTCGACAAGGTGTTTACGGGTGACTTCTGCGTCATCGGCAACTACCCCTACAATATCTCCTCACAGATATTTTTCAAGATCCTCGACTATCGCGACTTAATACCCTGCTGCTCAGGCATGCTCCAGCGCGAAGTGGCCGAGCGCTTGGCAGCCCCCGAAGGCACCAAGACGCGAGGCATACTCAGCGTGCTGCTTCAGGCCTGGTATGATGTGAGCTATCTCTTCACGGTCTCCGAGCACGTGTTCAACCCGCCGCCCAAGGTCAAGTCGGGAGTGGTGAAGCTCGTGCGCAACGGCGTCACTGACCTCGGCTGCGACGAGGCGCTGTTTAAGACCGTGGTAAAGACCACCTTCGGCCAGCGACGCAAGACCATACGCAACTCGGCGCGCGGACTGATACCTCCGGCGGCAACGCTCCCTGACAGCCCCCTCCTGGCCATGCGCCCCGAGCAATTGTCAGTGGCCCAATTTGTAGAGTTAACCAACATTATCTCCAACCTTCGTAAAGCCTCAGCACTATGAAAGAGTATTCACCCGAATATCTGGAGCATATCCGCGCTGTCATCAAAGACAATGATGAAGCCACGGCGCGAGCCGAGTTAGCCGAGCTCCACCCCGCCGACATTGCCGAGCTATACCAAGACCTCGACCTGCAAGAGGCTGAGTTCCTATACAAGCTGCTCGACGAGGAAAAAGCCGCCGAGGTGCTCATAGAGCTTGACGAGGAAGACCGCCGCAAGCTCCTCGAGGCCATGCCCGCCGAGGAGATTGCCAAGCAAATTGACCACCTCGACACCGACGACGCCGTAGATATCATACAGCAGCTCGACGAAGACGACCGCGACGACGTGCTCTCTCACATCGACGACGTGGAGCAAGCCGGCGACATCATTGACCTGCTCAAATATGACGAGGACACCGCCGGCGGTCTCATGGGCACGGAGATGATCGTGGTCAACGAGAATATGTCGATGCCCGAGTGCATCAAAGAGATGCGCATGCAGGCCGAGGATATGGACGAGATATACTATGTCTATGTCGTCGATAACGACTACAAGCTGCGCGGCATATTCCCCCTCAAAAAGATGATAACACACCCGTCAGTGTCGAAAATCAAGCATGTGATGGACACCGACCCCGTGAGCGTCAAGGCCGACACGCCCATCGACGATGTGGTGCTCGACTTCGAGAAGTATGACTTGGTGGCTATGCCCGTGGTCGATTCCATCGGCCGCCTGTTAGGGCGCATCACCGTTGACGACGTGATGGACCAGGTGCGCGAGTCCAGCGAACGCGACTACCAGTTGGCATCAGGTCTGTCGTCTGACGTTGACGCCGACGACTCTATCTTGGCGCAAACAAAGGCGCGAATACCGTGGCTGCTCATCGGCATCGCCTCCGGCATCCTCGCCTCCATCATCCTCGGTGGCTTTGAGGCGCAGCTGCAGGTGGTGACGGCGCTGGCTCTCTTTATCCCCATCATCGGTGGCACGGGAGGTAACGTCGGCGTGCAAGCCTCAGCCATCGTGGTGCAAGGCCTCGCCAACGGTTCGCTCGACATTGGCGAGTTTGGCAAGCAGTTAGGCAAAGAGGTGCTCATAGGCCTGCTCAACGCCACAATCCTTGCGGCCGTGATATTTGTGTATAACCTGATAATGCTCCCCACCCAGCTCACCGTGACCTTGGCAGTGGCGTGCTCGCTATTCTGCGTGGTGATGTTTGCCTCGATATTAGGCACCGTGGTGCCCCTGACGCTGGAAAAGCTGCATATCAACCCGGCGCTCGCCACCGGCCCCTTTATCCAGATATCCAACGACATAGTGGGCCTCATCATTTATGTCAACGTGGCTACTGCCTTCCTGCATTACTTCGGTCATTAACCATATTTCACCTTCGTGGGCAAAAACGTGGCCCATCCGGTGCACTATCTTTGCAGTGTTAACCACCAACACTCAAAGTTATGTCCACTATCCACGCCACCGACACCATTTTTGCCACCGCCGTCAGCGGCAATGCCACCGTAGCCACCGTGCACTCCACCGGCTTCACATCTTTGGCCGACATAATCACATACATCCGCCATCAGCAAGCCTCCCTCGCCGGGCTGGTGACCATACACCTGCGCAACGCCTCGCAAGGGTGGCGACAGACCTCGGCCGTATATCTAAGCTGAGCGGCTCCATATGCCTGAGTATTGAAAAATAATTTGTAACTTTGCGCACTGACACTTAACCACGAGCCTGACATGCGCGAATTTATAAAGATATTACGCCGCTTTGTGCCGCCATATAAGAAGTATTTGGCGCTCAACATATTATTTAATATCCTCACTGCTTTTCTCACACTTTTCTCCTTTGCCATCATCATCCCTATCCTGGAGATGCTGTTTCAGATAAAGGAGACCCACTATGCATATATGGCCCTCGCTGACGGCTCGCTCAAAGACGTTGTCGTCAACAATTTCTACTATTTCACACAGCTATCCATCACCACCTATGGCCCCGCCGCCACGCTGGCGTTATTGGCGATAGCCTTGGTGATTATGACCGCACTGAAGACCGGCACCGCCTATCTCAGCTCTTACTTCGTGGTGCCTATGCGCTCGGGCATCGTGCGTGACCTCCGCAACCACGTCTATGACAAGATTACCGCCCTGCCCATCGGCTTCTTCACCTCTGAGCGCAAAGGCGATGTGATGGCGCGCATGAGCGGCGATGTGGCCGAGATTGAAAACTCTATCATGGCCAGCCTCGACATGATGTTTAAAAACCCGGTGATGATAGTGGTGTGTCTGACGATGATGCTCACCATCTCGTGGCAGCTCACCCTATTTGTCTTCGTATTGCTGCCGCTGGCAGGCATCGTCATGGGCCGCGTGGGCAAGCGTCTCAAACGCACCTCTCTCGAAGGCCAAAACCAATGGGGGGTGCTAATGTCAAACATCGAGGAGACGCTCGGAGGCCTGCGCATCATCAAGGCCTTCAATGCCGAGAGCAAAGTGAAACGCCGCTTCCACGGCGAGAACCAAGTGTTCTATCACCTGTCCAACAAGGTGGCGCGCCGACAAGCCCTCGCCCACCCTATGAGTGAGCTGCTGGGCACCATAGCCATAGCCATAATATTATGGTTTGGCGGCAGCCTCATCCTCTCCGGCGCCTCGTCGATGAATGCAGCATCATTCATCTATTATATGGTGATTTTCTACAGCATCATCAATCCGGCCAAAGACCTGTCAAAAGCCGCCTACGCCATACAAAAAGGCCTCGCCTCAATGGAGCGTGTAGATAAGATACTCAACGCTCACAACCCTATCACCGACCCCCACAATCCCATCGCGCTCGCCCCTACCCCCGCCACCGACATCAGCTACCGCAACGTCTCGTTCAGCTACGGCGACCATGAAGTGCTCCACGACATCAGCATAGACATACCCGCCGGCTCCACAATAGCCCTCGTAGGCCAATCAGGCTCCGGCAAATCCACGCTCGCCGACTTACTGCCTCGCTTCTACGATGTCAAGCAGGGAGCCATCACGGTGGGAGGCATCGACATACGGCAGATGCGTGTGCACGACCTGCGCTCGCTCATGGGCAACGTCAATCAAGAAGCCATCCTCTTCAATGACACCTTTCGCAACAACATCACCTTCGGTGTAGATCATGCCTCACAAGAGCAGATAGAGAATGCCGCTCGCATAGCCAATGCCCACGAGTTTATCACTGCATCGGAGCATGGATATGACACCATCATCGGCGACCGCGGCTGCCGCCTCTCCGGCGGGCAACGTCAACGCCTGAGCATAGCACGAGCCATACTCAAAAATCCGCCCATCCTTATCCTCGATGAAGCCACTTCGGCGCTGGACTCCGAGAGCGAAGCCATAGTGCAGCAAGCCCTCGAGCGTCTGATGCACGGCCGCACCACCATCGTCATAGCCCACCGCCTATCCACCATAATGCATGCCGATATGATATATGTGCTGCACGAGGGCGCTATTGTGGAGCGCGGCAACCACGAGCAGCTGATGGCCATCAACGGCCACTATCGCCGGCTGGTGGAGATGCAGAACCTGCGCGCCGATGCCTAAGCAGCACAGCCAATTTCCGGTAAGCCTTAACGCCCAAGATGAGATAGTCAAGCACGGCCAGGCCGCGCGACAGCCTCGTGTGAGTAACAGCTCGCAGCGCGATATTGCCCTGCACTATCTGCTCCAGGTGCTCACGCATCTGCGCCGACACCACAGCCAAGGCGCCGCTGTTGACCGCTATGCGGTGACGCATCTGCTCCAGGGTAAGACCTCGGGCTATCGCCGCCTCGTCAAGCTCAAGAATATTTAATCCGCTGCGGCTCATAGACTCTGCTTTGTTGGTGATGACAATATGATTTTCGACACAAAACGCGCTATAGGGTTGATTATCAGCCGGCGCCGCAGCGCTATCACCACTATGGCGACTATCACATAAAAGGCTGCCACATATAGATATGCGGCAACCGGAGCTATGGTGACGGCAAGTAAGTGGCCTAAACCTATCGACACGAAAACCAAGGCTAAAAGCCCAAGCCCTATAGCAATCGCCGTCACTGCTATGGTCGATAACAATAATGATATGCGCTCCGCCACTATCATTCGGGCCTGACTGATACTGAGCTTTGCATAGATGGTGAGCAACCGTGCCAAGCGCTCAATGGTGGTGGGGGCGGTAGTGGTGGTGTGGTGCATAATGACACTTTTGTGGATTTAGGTCTTTTCTTAAAAGAGCCCCCGGCTGCCAAGCCACATTTGCTCTCAGGCTCAGCGGCCGAGGGTATTGCCTCCGAATTAAGGACATTAGTCAGACTTGTGGATATGGGCGGTGTCTGAATGTGATTACTCTGCGGTAGTGTCGTCTATGTTTGCGGCTATCTCCTCGGTGATTTCATCGAGCGAGCAATCCTTGCATCCGGGGCAATGGCTTTTGATAAATCGGCTGATGGCCTTGCGGGTGTCGCTGCCCTTCTCCGGGGCGAGCAATAAGGCGATGGCTGCGCCCGCTACCGCGCCTCCCACTAATGCCAATGCCAAACTTGATTTTTTCATAGTCTTAAATTATTAGATAGATTAATGTCAGAAAAGTTGATTAGCGTTGTTTGTATATTTATAACACCACGATATGCCCGAATGTTCATAACATATTGTAAATATGGCCTATTGCAGCTCACCCGCTCCTCCGCCGGCACTCAGAGCCACATATTATGCAGCACCCGCACCACCCTGCCCGGACACTTCGCCGATAACATTCACAACAGCCATCGCCGACAAAGTTTTCCAAAAAAAATTTCAACGCATTGTGTTTCAGTGTGTTAAAATTTCAGCCCGGCGCAAAAGTTTCCCAAAAGTGGTAATTTTGAAAATTTTTAGCCCGCAAAAGTTGCCATTTTAATAAAATTTGCGTAGCTTTGCAAAGAATATCGGCCATTCGATTATTCACCCCCCCAACACCCTAATAATTCATTAAAGCAAACCCCATCAAACTCTCAGCCATGATACAAATAGTAGTCAAACGCGACGGCCGCGTCGTAGGATACAACGAAGAAAAAATCAAGTCAGCAATCCGCAAAGCCATGCTCACCACCGAGCTCGGCGAAGACGAATCGCTGATCAACAAGATAGCGTGCCGCATAGGCTCGCGCGGCTCCGAGCGTATGACTGTGGAGGAGATACAAGACCTCGTAGAATTAGAGCTCATGGCAAGCCCGCGCAAAGAGGTGGCTAAGCGCTACATTGCATATCGCGACCAGCGCTCTATTGCGCGAAAAGCCAAGACGCGCGATATGTTTCACGAAATCATCGAGGCTAAAAACAACGATATCACTCGCGAAAACGCCAACATGAACACCGACTCGCCGGCCGGTATGATGATGAAATTTGCCTCCGAGACAACCAAGCCTTTCGTTGACGACTACCTGCTCAGCGCCGAGGCTCGCGATGCCGTGCGCCACGGATATATCCACATCCACGACAAAGACTACTACCCCACCAAGAGCCTCACCTGCGTGCAACACCCCCTCGACCGCATCCTCAACCACGGCTTCATTGCCGGCCACGGCGAGTCACGCCCCGCCAAGCGCATCGAGACGGCAAGCGTCATTGCTTGTATCTCACTCGAGACGGCTCAAAACGAGATGCATGGCGGTCAAGCAATACCCGCCTTTGACTTCTATCTGGCACCCTTTGTGCGCTCATCATTTATCGAGGAGGTCAAAAACCTCGAGATGCTCTATGGCAAAGACCTCTCGCACATGTATCAGCACCAATTCACTGACTACATCTACAAGCCCCTCGACGGCCTCAGCGGCGATGACCGCATCTTGCAGCACGCCGTCAACCGCACCGTCAGCCGCGTGCACCAAGCCATGGAGGCATTCATCCACAACATGAACACCATACACTCGCGCGGCGGCAACCAAGTAGTCTTCAGCTCTATAAACTACGGCACCGACACCTCGGCCGAGGGGCGCTGCATCATCAGAGAGCTCCTCAACTCCACCTACGAAGGCGTAGGCAACGGCGCCACCGCCATCTTCCCCATACAGATATGGAAGAAAAAACGCGGCGTCAGCTACCTGCCCTCCGACCCCAATTATGACCTCTATCGGCTGGCATGCAAAGTGACGGCGCGCCGCTTCTTCCCCAACTTCGTCAACCTCGATGCCACCTTCAATCAGCACGAGAAGTGGGATGCCGCCGACCCGCAGCGCTACCTCTATGAAGTAGCCACCATGGGCTGCCGCACTCGCGTCTTCGAAAACCGATACGGCGAAAAGACATCTATCGGCCGCGGAAACCTCAGCTTCACCACCGTCAACATCGTGCGCCTCGCCATCGAGTGCATGAACATACAAGACCCCGACGAGCGCATCGATATGTTCTTCACCAAGCTCGACAACGTGCTCGAGATAGCCGCTCGCCAGCTCAATGACCGCTTCCAATTCCAAAAGACAGCTCTCGTAAAGCAATTCCCGCTGCTGATGAGCAAGCTGTGGAACGGCGCCGAGCATCTCGCCCCCACTGACACCATCGAGAGCGTCATCAACCAAGGCACCCTCGGCATCGGATTTATCGGCCTGGCAGAGTGTCTGGTGGCCCTCACCGGCAAGCACCACGGCGAGAGCGAAGCCTCACAGCAGCTGGGCCTCCGCATCATCAGCCATATGCGCTCTCGCGCCAACGAATTTGCCGAGCGCTATGGCCACAACTACTCCGTGCTCGCCACCCCGGCCGAAGGCCTCTCCGGCAAATTCACCGTCAAAGACCGCAAGTCGTTTGGCATCATCGCCGGCGTCACCGATAAGATATACTACACCAACTCAAACCATGTGCCCGTATATTACCACTGCTCGCCGCGCCACAAAGCCGAGGTCGAGGCGCCTTACCACGAGCTCACTCGCGGCGGTCACATCTTCTATGTGGAAATCGACGGCGACGCCACTCACAACCCCGAGGCAATATCCGACATCGTAGATCTCATGGACCGATACAACATAGGCTACTGCTCTGTCAACCACAACCGCAACCGGTGCATGAACTGCGGCTATGAAGATGCATCTAAAGACCTCCACGAATGTCCAAAATGCCACAGCACTGCCATCGACAAGCTGCAACGCATCACCGGATACCTCGTGGGCACCACTGACCGATGGAACAATGCCAAGCTCGCCGAGCTTAACGACCGCGTGGTCCACGAATAATCACCCCCGCCATCCACGCTGCATGCGCATTATTGACATCATCGAAGGCACCACTGTTGACGGTCCGGGCTTGCGCACATCGATATACTTTGCCGGCTGCGCTCACAAATGCCCGGGCTGCCACAACAGGCAGACATGGGACTTTGGCGGCGGAGCGCCCTCCTCTGCCGCCGAAGTGATGGAGCGAGTGCTCGCCGCTGACTTCAACGTCACACTCACCGGCGGCGACCCTTTGTACCAGGCCGCCGAGCTGCTACATCTGGTCAAAAGCATCTCTGAGGCCGGATACACCATCTGGTGCTACACCGGATTTGAGTGGGCCGACATCATCGTAGATCACGATATGGCAGCACTGCTCCCTTTCATACAAGTGGTGGTCGATGGCCCGTACATCGAAGCTCTACGCGACACCGACCTTCTGTTTCGCGGCTCTGCCAACCAACGCCTCATCGACGTGAAGGCATCGCTTGCTGCCGCCGACATCGTGCTCTGGCATCGTGACTGACCGGCCGAAAGCGCACTATTATCACGCTCAGACGTGCCTTTTACAGCCTTTTCAAAACCAATGCTTGAAGTTTTGATTTCTTTTTTGTAACTTTAGGGCGCAAAGCTAACAAATGTTTTCGTCACGAAAATATATTTTAGCCTAAGCACCTGTTGTTACACACGGCATAGTATCCGCCCCAAAGATTAGGAGACATAGTTATGGAGCTACAACGCATCAAGAGCTTATGCGAACGACGCAAGGGAGGATTGCGCGGTTTGGCAATCGCCGTGGGCATGACAGAGCAAAACCTGCACCGCTGCATCAGAGAGAATAAAATCCAAGCCGGCGACTTGGAGCGCATTGCCACAGAGCTTGACGTCGATATTGACTTCTTCTTCAAAGAAGGCGCCTCGGCTAAGGATGCACCGACACTCGCCGGCGTCAACGGCAATCACACCGCTGCTAATGTCAGCGACGCCGTGCTCTCTGAGCGCGTAAAGCTGCTCCAACAGCTGATATTAGAAAAAGACGAGCGCATCGCCGAGCTTAAGGAGCGCATCGAAGAACTTAAAGCCGCAACTAACAAGCACTACATACAACAATAACGCATAAAGTATGAAAATCAAAGGTTATCATATAGTAGCAAGCGCAATCGCCGCCATTGCAATAACCGCCACCGCTACATCTAACGACAACATCATCGAAGAAGTAGCATGGGTCATCGGCGATGAGCCTATCTACAAGTCTGAAATAGAGCAAGCCTACCAAGATGCTCAGCAAGACCACATCACCATCAAGGGCGACCCTTACTGCTTCCTCCCCGAGCAGATGGCAATAGAGCGCCTCTTTCTCCACCAAGCCGACCTCGACACCGTGGAGGTGTCGGAGTCTATGGTGCAGCAGCAAGTTGACGCCCAGATGAACTATCTAATCACCAACCTCGGCTCGCGCGAAAAGGTGGAGCAATACTTCCGCAAGCCATTCCCCGAAATCAGAGAATACTACGCCACCAATATGCGCAACCGCTACCGCGTAGGGCAAGTCAAGCAATCGCTGACCAAAAATCTCAAAGTCACCCCCGGCGATGTGCGCCGCTACTACGAGACACTGCCCGAAGACAGCATCCCATACGTGCCGCTGCAGGTAGAGGCGCAAATCATCACCCTCAACCCGGCCATTCCACGCCAAGAGATTGAAGACGTCAAGGCGCGTCTGCGCGACTACGCCGACCGCGTCAACCGCGGCGAGAGCGACTTCTCAACCCTCGCCATCCTATACTCCGAAGCTCCGGAGGCAGTGCGCGGCGGCGAGATAGGGTTCATGGGGCGCGGTCAGTTAGTGCCCGAATATGCCGCCGTGGCCTTCAACCTCAACGACACCAAGAAGGTGTCAAAAATCGTGGAGACCGAATACGGCTTCCACATCATACAGCTCATTGAGAAACGTGGCGACCGCATCAACACCCGCCACATCTTGCTACGCCCCAAGGTGGCCGAAAAAGACCTCATCGACGCTATCGCGCGCCTCGACTCGGTGCGCTCTGACATCATTGCCGGCAAAAAAGGCATGACTTTTGAAGATGCCGCCCGATATATCTCGCAAGACAAAGACACCCGATACTCCAACGGCGTGATGGTCAACAGCGCCACCGGCACCACGCAGTTTGAGATGTCGCAGCTGCCGCAGGATGTGGCCAAGGCGGTGGCTAAGCTACAGCCCGGCGAGATTTCTGAGCCGTTCATCATGCGCGACCCAAAAAGTGACCGCGAGTTAGTGGCCATCGTTAAGCTCACTCGCCGCATCGAGGCTCACAAAGCCAACCTCGCCGATGACTATCAGCAAATTAAAAACATGTATGAATCTTACCGGCAGCAAAAAATCGTGGATGAATGGCTGCTGAAAAAGATCGACGAGACTTACGTGCGCATCGAAGACGGCTGGAGAGGCTGCGACTTTGAATACAAAGGCTGGATCAAGGCTAAGAAGGCCGACCCCGCTGCTACAGAGGCCGACACGACAGAAGCCGCCACTGACAGCCACGATGACATCTACGAGCAGGACTAATTCACCGCGATGCGACGTGCCGGTTTTGGTTTTCTGATATTATTGTTGGCGCCATTGCTGCTGATGTCGGCACTGGCGGCCGGCGGCCCTGCGCGCAAGCATACGCCGCTGAAGCCCCAGATACCCTCTGCCAATCGCAATGTGGGCAAGCGCGTGTTTCTCGAGCACGCCAATGTGCTCCACAAAGTCACCGCCGACTCGTTTATGGTGCTCGAGGGCAATGTGCACTTCACCAAAGGCGCTATGAACATGTACTGCGACAGCGCCCACTATTACCCCGACACCGAGTCGCTCGACGCCTTTGGCAACGTCAAGATGGAGCAAGGCGACACCCTCTTTGTCTATGCCGATGAGCTCAACTACAGCGGGCCGCAGGAGATAGCTTACCTCTATGCCGACTTTGGCAAGAAGGTGAGACTCATCAACCGCGACGTCAAGCTCGAGACCGACGTCTTCACCTACGACCTCGCCACAGACCTCGGATACTACAACACCGGTGGCGTGCTCTACGACAAGAAAAATCGACTCACATCTATCGAAGGCGAATATGTGCCATCGACTAAAGAAGCCAACTTCTACAGCCACGTGCACCTCAACTCGCGCGACGAAAAAGACACGCTCGACATCTACACCGACACGCTATACTACAACACCGACACTCACATTGCCGAGCTATACTCGCCCAGCGAGGTCGTCAACGAGCGCGGCGTGATATACACCCGCGAAGGCGTATATAACACCGACACCCACCTGACCAACCTTTATGACCGCTCGCTCGTGGTCATGAAAGATGGCCAGACACTCCAAGCCGACACCATCTTCTACGACCGCAACGCCGGCTATGGCGAGGCCTTCGGCAATATGATACTCACCGACTCGGTGCATAGCGCCATCCTCACCGGCGAATACGGCTTCTATGACGAGAAGCGCGACAGCTCGTTTGTCACCGGCCGCGCCCGGCTGATGGAGTTCTCTAAAGGCGACACCATCTATGCCCATGGCCGATACATAGAGTCGTTTCTGCGCATCGACAGCGTGGAGGTCGCCGCCGACACCGTGGCAGGCACCGAGGCTTATACTCGCGTCGATTCCACTCATATCGCCGTGATGTATCCGCGCGTGCGTTTCTTCCGCAGCGATGCTCAAGGCATCTGCGACTCGCTGCGCTTCACCGAGCGCGACTCGCTGATACACATGTATATCAACCCCGTGATCTGGAGCGACGAGCAGCAGATTTTCGGCAACGTGATAGTGCTCCACGTCAACGACTCCACCATTGACCGCGCCATGCTCCCTGACTTCGGCTTCGCTGCCAAGCACATCGAGGATATACACTACAACCAGCTCAGCGGCAAATCGATGACAGCTTATCTGGACAACGGCGAGCTGCGACACCTCGACATCAACGGCAATGTGGAGATAATAATGTATCCGGAGGAAAACGACTCCACCATCAACAAGGTGGTCAACACCCAGAGCAGCTTCCTCGCCGCCGACTTCAAAGACAACAGCACCGAGCGCATCAAGATGTGGCCCGAGACCACCGGCACCGTCACCCCGCTGTTTATGGCCAAGAAGAGCCTGTTCAGGCTCTCAAAGTTTCAATGGTTTGAGGATATGCGCCCGGCTGACAAAGATGACATCTTCGTGATACCTCAGGCCATGGAAGACCTTATGGTATCGTCAGGCCGCGCCCCCTCGCCCAAGCCGCGCCCCCTCACCGCCCTCGCCGACTCGGCGATGACCGACAGCGCCGGTGTCAGCACCGCCGACTCCATCGCTACGGCTGAGGCCCACGCAGATGCCGCGCCCCGGGGCGAAGCGGCAGCAAGCGCCCCCGCTGAGGAGCATCGCAACGAAGCCCCCGCGCCTGATGACACAGCCCTGCCGCTTGACCACGAAGCCATCAAGCCCGCCGACATCCAAACAGAATCTATCGACCCCAACATCACGGTAAGCCCTGAGAACTGACATCAAAATGATACGCGATGGCGTCGCCATGACCTTTGGTCAGCAGGTGGCGCTCACTGTCAAGCTGGCATTGCCTGCCATCTTGACACAGCTGTCCAATATCATCATGATGTATATCGACGCATCGATGGTGGGGCAGCTCGGCGCCGCGCCGTCGGCGTCAGTGGGTCTGATGAACAGCTCTCTGTGGCTCTTTACCGGCATCTGCTCGGCGGTGACCACCGGCTTCAGCGTGCAGGTGGCACACCGTCTGGGAGCTAAAGATGCCGGTGGGGCGCGCAATGTGCTGCGCCAGGGCATCACCGCATGCCTCATCTTCAGCGTCATCATCACAGCCGTCGGCCTCATCATAGCGCAGCCGCTGCCCCATTGGTTAGGCGCCGACAGCATCATCTGCCATGATGCCTCTATGTATTTTGCCATCTTCATCGCCGCGCTGCCGCTGATCACGGTCAACTATCTGGCCGCCGGCATGCTGCGCTGCGCCGGCGAGATGAAGATACCAAGCATCCTCAATGTGCTGATGTGTGTGCTCGACATTGTCTTTAACTTCTTCTTGATATTCCCGACACATCACATCAGCCTGCCCGGAGGCATTGACATCACACTGCCGGGCGCCGACCTCGGCGTCACCGGAGCCGCCATAGGCACTGCTGCCGCCAACGCCCTCGTGGCCGGCGCCATGGCCTATTATCTATGCTATCGCCACCCGGAGCTGCGGCTTCACGGCCGGCCGCGCGGCTCATTCCGCCCCACGCGCGATGTGCTGCGGCGCGCCGTCAAAATCTCCGTGCCTATGACTCTGGAGCATGCCATCTTTTGCGGCGCGCAGATTATGGTCACCATCATCGTGGCGCCGCTGGGCGTGATAGCCATCGCCGCCAACGCCTTTGCCGTGACCGCCGAGAGCCTCTGCTATATGCCGGGCTTCGGCATCGGCGATGCAGCCACCACGCTCACTGGTCAGAGCTATGGCGCCGGGCGCCGCGATCTGGTCAAGCGCTTTTGCTACATCTCCGTGGGGCTGGGCGTGACGGTGATGACCGTCATGGGCATAGCGCTATGGCTGTGCGCACCCATGATGATGTCGATGATGACAGGCGTGGAGCCTATCATAGCGCTCGGCACCGAGGTGCTGCGCATCGAAGCCTTCGTTGAGCCTATGTATGCCGCCTCGATAGTGGCATACGGCGCCTTTGTGGGCGTGGGCGACACCCTTGTGCCGGCGATCATGAACTTCGGCAGCATCTGGTGTGTGCGCATCCCCGTGGCTGCCATCTTAGCGCCGAGGGTGGGTCTGCGTGGCGTGTGGATAGCGATGGCCATAGAGCTCACCCTCAGGGGCGCAATATTCTTGTGGCGCATGTTGTCCGGCCGATGGCTCTTGAAGAAATGAAATAAAAGTGCTACCTTTGCACCAACCAACGACACTGCGCCGCAATGAAGACACCACAAGAAACCACCGAGGCCGCCGCTATCGCCGCCGAGAAAAAGTTAGCCCTACAACACACTGACCGCCATCGCCAAATCGCCGCCGCCATCGCCGCCGGAGCATACATCGCCTTAGGCGGGCTGCTCTCCACGGTAATAGGCTACGGCTTCACCGAGGCATCGGCGGGCAATCCGTCGCTGCAGAAGGTGCTCAGCGGCCTCACCTTCCCCATCGGGCTGGTGCTCGTGGTGGTGCTTGGCGCGGAGCTCTTCACCGGCAACAATGCCGTGATGATAGCCGGAGCGTGGCGCCGCAAAGCCGGCCTGCGGGCTATCTGCGCAAATTGGGGCATAGTGTGGCTCGGCAACTTCGGCGGAGCGCTCATCGTGGCGTGGCTTATGGCTCACAGCGCCGGTATCACCGCCGGCGAGCCTTATCACTCAGCCATAATCTCGATAGCCCAAGCCAAATGCTCCACGCCCTGGGGGGTAATCCTCGTCAGAGCCATCGGCGCCAACTGGTGTGTGTGCCTGGCCGTGTGGCTCGCCATGTCAAGCGACCGCCTCACCGGCAAGGTGGTGGGCTGCTTTCTGCCGGTGGCCGCGTTTGTGATGCTGGGCTATGAGCACTGCGTGGCCAATATGTTCTTCATACCCTGCGGCATGATGGAGGGCGCCGCTGTGAGCATCTCCGATATGCTATGGCGCAACCTGGTGCCCGCCACGATAGGCAACATCATCGGCGGCGCAGTCTTTGTGGGTATGCTACAGAGCTACCTCCACCTGCGCCGCGACAGATAATGCCTCGGCAGAGGCCGTCAGTCCCCTACCACATTTTGTGGTCGGCCGGCCACAAAGGCCGCCACGTTGGCGATGCACACATCGATGAGGCGGCGGCGCGCCTGCGTCGATTGCCATGCCACATGTGGCGTCACAAAGCAGTTGGGCAATCCTATGAGCGGGCAGTCGGCAGCCGGAGGCTCAGTGGCGAGCACGTCTAATCCGGCGGCGGCGATGCGGTTGTCGCGCAAGGCGGCGGCGAGGTCAGCCTCATTGACCAAGCCTCCGCGAGCGGTATTGATAAGTATGGCCGAGGGCTTCATCAGCGCCAATGTGCGTGCATTGACAATGCCCATGTTGGCAGCAGTGAGCGGCGCGTTGAGCGACACCACATCAGCGCCGGCAAACATCTCGTCGAGGCTTACCTTTGTCACGTATGGCGGCAGCTCGGCTTCAGACTTGGAAGTGGGGCTTATCACCTTCATGCCCAGCGCATGGGCTATCATAGCCACACGGCTGCCTATATTCCCCAAGCCATAGACGCCCATCACCTGCCCGTCAAGCTCAGACAGCGCCGTGAGGCGGTAGCTGAAGTCGGCACACGATGACCAATCGCCGGCCGCCACGCTCGCCGAATAGGTCTCAACCCTGTTGGTTATGGCAAGCAACAGCGCAAACACCGTCTGCGCCACCGACATAGTGCTGTAAGCCGGCACGTTGCACACCGTGATGCCCCGCCGGCGCGCCTCCGCCACATCGATATTGTTGTATCCGGTGGCTATCTCGCCTATGTATCGCAGGTCAGGGTTGACAGCGCAAATAGCGCTTATCGTCTCAGCCGTCAGCGCCACCTTGTTGGTCAGCACCGCCCACGCCCGAGAGCAGCGCTCCACTATCTGCTCCGGCGCTGTGCGCTCATACACCACAAGTTCGCCATATCGGCTCAGCCCCTCCCACGACAAATCGCCTGAGTTGGCCACATACCCGTCAAGTATTACTATCTGATTATTCATATTCAAGAGTGCTTTTATTAACCGGGGCAAAGTTACCACATTTAGCGCCAATATTTATATAATCTGTCATCAATTTAATTACATTTACATTTGTTAACAATTGGGGGGGGGTAATACGGCTTATTATGCTTACCTTTGCGCGTAAATCCAATCAAACATTACAAAATAACTAAAGACATGAAACAAATCAAGTACTTAGCATTCCTGATGCTCGCCATGACCTTCGCGCTGGGCTTTACTGCTTGCGGCGATGACGATGATGACGACTCACCTTCAGACTCAAAATCAATCGTAGGCAAATGGAAATGTACCCACGACGCCTATGGCGACCTGTGGGACTGCCCCTATTACATCATATTCAAAAGCGATGGCACCGGATATGACTATTTTGAAGATGAAAATGTCTGGAGATTTGAATACGTAGCGACCTCGACAAAGCTGACGCTATATTATGAAGACGACAGCACGCCGGACATTCTGACCTACAGCATAACTTCAAACGGCAAGAAGCTCACCATCATCGGCATTGACGACAATGATATGTCAGTACTCGAGTTCACGCGCCAATAATCGCCAGCTCCCCACCCTACACTATAAGGCTGCGCCGCTATCAATGCCGGCGCAGCCTTTCTTTTCCACCGGCCAAGGTCGCCACTCGCCGCCATTAGCAAAAAGCGTCATAATGGTCACTTTTTAGAAATGGAAAAACAAAACATCATAGTATAAGCTGCTCAAGTAACGTTATAGAGACTTCAGACACGTTGTTCAATAATCGTCAGCGGCGACGTTGCAAAAAGCGTTCCTGCAGATGCTGAAACAGTATGAAGAGCGCCGGCACCACAAACAGCAAGCCCAGGGTGCCTATCAGCATACCACCTACCGTGCCTACGCCCACTGACATATTGCCCTTGGCGCCCACGCCGGTGGAGAACATCAGCGGCAACATGCCGATAACCATCGTCAGCGAGGTCATCAATATCGGGCGAAGACGTGCTTTCGCGGCAAGCAAAGCGGCTGCAGCTATTGAGAAGCCACTACGTCGGCGCTCCGAGGCATACTCTGTGAGCAATATTGCCGTCTTGGCCAATAGGCCGATGAGCATAATCAGGCCCGTCTGCATATAGATATTGTTTTCCAGGCCCCACAGCTTGGCAAACAAGAAGCTGCCGGCGAGGCCAAAGGGCACTGACAATATCACGGCGAATGGTATCATAAGGCTCTCATATAGAGCACATAATATAAGGTAGATAAACACGATACACAGCGCGAAGACCACGGCCGTGGTGTTGCCCGCCGAGGCCTCCTCGCGCGACATGCCGCCAAATTCATAGCCGTAGCCCTCGGGCAAGACCTCGGCGGCGACTTCCTTGATAGCCTCAATTGCCTGACCGGAGCTGACACCATCGGCAGGGACTCCCATCACCGAGATAGCTGAAAACAGATTAAAGCGCGACAGGCTCTCCGAGCCATAGACACGCGTCAGCGTGAGATATTGCGTGATGGGCGACATCATGCCGCCATCGTTGCGCACATATATATTGTTGAGAGCCTCGGTGTCAAGACGATACTCCGGAGCGGCTTGAAGCATCACCCTGTAAAGCTTGGTGAATTTGTTGAGGTTGCTGCTGTAGCTGCCACCCACATAGCCGGCCAATGTGCTGAGCACATCAGCGGGCGACACCCCGTGGCGCTTGCATAAGGCCGCATCGACCTCCACGATGTACTGAGGATACTTGGTGTCAAACGTGGTGTATGCTCGCGACACCTCCGGCCGCTCATTGAGCGAGGCGATAAAGCTGCGAGTATATTTGAGCAGGTCATCGACAGATCCGCCCTTCTTATCCTGCACATACAGCTCAAAACCATTGCTTGTGCCATAGCCCGAAATCATAGGCTGTGTAGAGACCCTGATTGAGGCCGCCGTGATGCTGTCGGTGCGCCGATATATTTCGTTCATGACCGAATTGACGTCATCGCCGTCGGCGGTGCGCTCACTCCAGTTTTTTAGTCTGATGGTAAACGAGCCTGCCGAAGCCGATTGATTGTGCACGGCATCTTTGCCGCTGATGCGCGAATATATTTTGATCTGAGGTATGTCGCATATTGCGGCCTCTATCCTATCCATTATCGAGTCAGTCTCGCTGAGGCTTGAGCCGGGAGCCGTCTGCACATTCACATTGATAGTGCCCATATCCTCTTGTGGCACGAGCCCCGTCTTGGTGGTGCACATCAGCAGTATCAGCGCCACACAAGCCACTATCACGCAAGTCCATGGCATCACCTTGTGTCTGAGCAGGAAAGTCACACCGCGTGTGTATTTATACCTCACGCGAGCAAACGATCTATTGAAGGCAAAATGAAACCTATCAGTAAAAGATGGTCGGCTCTGCCCGGCAGCGAGTCCACGAGGCCGCAATATCAAAGCGCAGAGGGCGGGGCTGAGTGTCATAGCGTTGATGAGTGAGATGCCCACGGCCACCGCCATCGTCAGTCCGAATTGCGTGTAAAAAGTGCCGGTGGTGCCGCCCATGAAGCTCACCGGGATAAAGACCGCCATAAATACGACAGTAGTTGTAATCAGCGCCGATGACAGCCCGCCCATAGCATCAATGGCGGCTTGATAAGGCGAGGAGTAGCCCTCGTCAAACTTTGCCTGCACGGCCTCCACCACCACAATGCTGTCATCGACGACGGTACCTATCACCAGCACCAGCGCAAACAGAGTGAGCAGGTTAAGGCTAAAGCCCACAACGGCGAGGAAAGCGAACGCACCCATCAGCGACACGATGATGGCCAATGAAGGAATCAGCGTGGCGCGGAAGTCATGCAAGAAGCACCACACCACTATTATCACCAGCACGATGGCTATGAGCAGTGTCTCAACGACGTTGGCTATCGAAGCATCAAGGAAATCCTTGGTGCTGGTGATATCGGTGAGCACCATTCCCTTAGGTAGCGAGGAAGAGATGTCGGCAGACACCTTGTCAATCTCTTTGATCACCTCATTGGCGTTAGAGCCCGAAGTCTGCGCCATCATGCAATTGGCTCCGGGGTGTCCGCTTGTGCTACTGAGCATAGCATAGTTCTCGGCACCCAGCTCAATGCGTGCCACATCTTTGAGGCGGAGGACATCGCCGTCAGGGAGCGATTTAATCACCATATTTGCGTAATCGACTTCGTTCTCGTAACGGCCACGATATTTCAGCACATACTGAAAGGTATTGGCTGACTCAGCGCCGAGCGTGCCTGACGGCGACTCCACGTTTTGCTCATCTAATACGGCAGTGATGTCTGACGGCATCAGATTGTATATAGCCATCTTCAGCGGGTCGAGCCATATCCTCATAGAGTAACTTGCGCCCCAAATATTCACATCGCCCACGCCTGCGATGCGCGACATACGCGGCTCGATATTAATCTTCATGTAATTGGTGAGGAAGTTGGCATCATATGTGGCATCGGGCGAGTACAGCGAGATGGCCTTGAGCGAGTTGGTCTGGCGCTTGCGCACGGTGATGCCCGACTTAATGACTTCAGCGGGCAGCAAACCCTGCGCTGCCGACACCCTATTCTGCACATTCACCACCGACATATCGGGGTCAGTGCCCTGCTTGAAATAGACGCTTATCGATGCGGAGCCGGTATTAGTGGCAGTAGATGTCATATACATCATATTCTCCACACCATTAATCTGCTCCTCAAGAGGCGTTATCACGCTTTTCATCACCGTTTCGGCGTTGGCGCCCGTGTATGAAGCCGTGACACGCACCGTAGGCGGCGCTATATCGGGAAATTGCTCCAGCGGCAGTTGGCACAGTCCTATCGCTCCTACCAGTACGATGGCCAGCGATATCACGCCCGACAATATCGGCCTGTCGATAAAAGTTTTTACTGTCATACTCTGCTTTGTTATTGTGCTTCCGGAGCCTTGTCTGCGCTCACGGCAACGCCGTCAGAGAGCAGTCCGGCGCCCTCGGCAATAATTGTGTCGCCGACAGCCAGGCCGGCCTCCACGATATATTCGCTGCCATTGTTTATGCTAAAGAGCTCTACGGGTGCAGACTGTGTGAGGCCATTGACGACCTTATACACAAAAGTCTTGCCCTGCAGCTCATAGGTGGCGGCTTGTGGTATCACGATGCAGCCGGAGCGCGTTTGCGGCAACACCACGGTGGCGGCGCCGCCATCGCGCAGCTGATGGCCCGCATTGTCAAAATCAGCGCGCAACATCACCGCACCGGTCTCGCCTGAGACAATGCCGCTGATGGCGGAGATACGCCCGGCGGCCGGATATGTGGCGCCGTTGGCAGTGAGCAGCCTCACCTCCGGGGCATACTCCACAAAAGCATCAATCGAGCCATATTGCGCGGCAATGACGGCCAAGGCGCTCTCCGACAGCGAGAAATAAGCATATATCACGCTGTCGTCAGACACGGTGACCAGCGGCGTGGTGATAGAGCTACTCACCAGTGCTCCTACCCTATATGAAATCATACCGGCCACGCCGTCAGCCGGGCTTTTAATCACCGTATATGACAAGTCATTACGCGCCGCCACAATCTGAGCCTTAGCCACGGCCACAGCCGCCGCTGCTTCGGCATACTCATTTTGCGCAGCCGTCAAATCGTAGTCATGGATGATGCCCCTGTCATGGAGCTGCTGCATACTATTCACCTTCAGCTGCGCGGTAGCGAGCTGAGCCTCTGCGCTTTTCATATCGGCCTGCGCCCGGTCAAGGGCGGCCTGATAAGGCGTGGGGGCAATCCTGAACAGCACCCGGCCTTTTGTCACTCGCTGACCCTCGTCGATACAGATATCAGTAATAAGCCCACTTATCTGTGGCCTGATTTCCACCACTTGGCGGCCTTGGAGGCGCGCTGCATACTGCGACTTGACGGTGACAGTGTCGCTCGACACTATGATTGTCTTATAGTGAGTGCCTTCAGAGGCAGTGGTGTCGGCCTTGGAGCATGACCACGCCACACACGCCGATAGTATCATTAGGGATAACGCTGCTTTCATTTCAATACGTAGGTATTAAGAAGATGTGTTTTGTCAAGTGCTCGTTAGAGCGTAATTCAGGGGGCATTCGCATAGCCAATGCCCCCCTCATTACAGAAACATCAATTACAAATGCAAGTACAAGCAATATATCTATACTTATCTTTTGCCTTTGCCACGGTTATGGCGCGAGTTAAATTGCTCAAACAGCACTTTTTGCTCATCGGTGAGCAGAGCCTCTATCTGAGTGTTGAGAGCCTCGCGCTCGGTGCGGAGCTGCTCGCGTGAGCGATTGGCGTCGCCGCCTTGTGTGCGCTCTTGAAATTGAGTGTAGAGAGCTGTAATTTGCTCCACCTGAAGGTCTGTCAGTGCAAGGCTATCTCTAAGCTCGCTGACACGCTGCTCCACTGAGGGCTGCTGACGATGGTCGCCGCCATGACGCTGCGCATACGCGCCGCAGCATCCTAAGAGTGCCATTATCGCCACTATCAAAATCTTTCTCATAGTAGTTTGTTCTTAAAATTATAGATATCAAATATCGATTTCCGAGCACAAATATAAGGAGTCAAATCTAAAAAAATCATTAAATTGCCGTATTGGGGGAAGTATAACATTTTTTTGGTGGCAAACGTTATTTATTATAGGCCGCAATAATGACACTTTATTTGTAACTTTGCCGTAGCCAAATACTAATCAACTATGTTACAACTCTCTATCAATAAAGCCAAGACATCAGTCGCAGCAGTGTTCATAGCCTTGCTGTGCGGCGCAGCTCACGCCGAGCATTTACCGCCGCAGTCAATAACCGCCGTCAGCCGCGTTTTCGGCGACGGGCGCAAAGTGGAGACCATAATCCTCGAGTATAATACTGACATACGCAACCGCAGCCTCTCCGCCCAAAGCTACGCCGTAGAGGGCAAGGATGTGACACGCGTCTATGCCACGACACAGCCGCAACGCGCTCTCAAAGGTGCCGACGGGCGCTTCGTAATCATAGAGCTTGAGGCCTTTACCGACATATATGCTCAGCCTAAGCCTATCACTGATGAGGAGCGAGCCCTCAAACAGGAACGCGACCGCATGCAAGGCGGCCCGGGCCTCAGAGCCGGATGGAGCACCGGCGGTAACGATGAATATCCGGGCGATGCCACCGTAACGCAAATCGCCGACATCAAGACTGCTAAAGGCCGCACCATCACCGCCGACGACACCCCTATGCACAGCACCCGCGAGCAATGCCTCGTAGCCGATGACTTCGTGCAGGCCGAGTTTGTAAGCCCCTACACCGGGCAAGTATTGCCATATAATATCTTCATACCTAAGAATTACGACCCCGCCAAGAAGTATCCCCTCGTGCTCTTTATCCACGATGCGGGCGTGGCAAGCGGCCCTATCACTCACACACTGTATCAAGGCAACGGCGCCACGTCGTGGGCTGAGAGCGAGGCACAGGCGCGCAACGAATGCTTTGTCGTGGCGCCCGAATACCCGGTCATCACCGTCGATGACAATTGGAACTATAGCCACCACCTTGACGCCACCATAGCGCTGATACGGGCACTGCAGCAACAATACTCCATCGATGCCGACAGGATATACACCACCGGCCAGTCAATGGGCTGTATGTCGTCAATAGTGATGATGCTCAAAGAGCCCGACCTCTTTGCCGCAGCGCTGCTCGTAGCCGGCAAATGGAACCCCTCACTTATGGCGCCCTTAGCTGACAAAAATGTGTGGATCATATCATGCGAGGGCGATGTCTCGTCAAGCACCCTTCAGGGTGAGGCTGTGGCGCTGTGGCGCAACAATGGCCACACCGTCAGCGAAGCCACGTGGGATATGACACTATCGCCGGAGCACTTATCGGCAAAAGCTGACGAGATGCGCGCTGACGGCAACAGCCTGCTGTTCACGCATCTGACCGGTGGCAGCCATCGCGCCACCTGGTTTGTGGCCTATGGCATACCGAGCGTGCAAGATTGGCTCTTTGAGCAGCACAGATAATGTAGCGCCGCTTCTCAACGATCGGCGAAATATGAATAAATGATGAAACATATCGGAGTATATATCGACATAGCCTTTTGCTTGGTGTTCCTGCCATTGATGATACTGATGTTTCCGGTAGAGCGATGGTGGGGCACCTATCCTGCGTTCCTGACATCGTTTATACTGTGGCTGTATGCCACTTACTTCGTATATAAATACTTCATCTTGCCGCGGCTATTCGGCACCTCAAAGGCGAGAATTGCTGCCGGCGCCGCCATCGTGGCATCGCTATTGGTGACAATGGCATTCTCATCATACGACATCACATCGCCATATTATCACCACATGAAGCACTGCGACATAGGAGCATCGGGATTTACGATATGGGGCGTCAGGCAAAATCAGCAAGCCGTGTGGCTGCACTACATCATAGTCACCATATTCAGCATGGCGGTGGGGCTTCTCGCCGAGACCTCCAAGCAGCGCATCAAGAGCAAAGACCTTGAGATACAGCGTGATATAGCCGAGCTATCGCTATATAAGGCGCAAATCAACCCCCACTTTATGTTTAACACGCTCAACACTATCTATGGACTGCTGCTAACCAAGTCAGATAAGACCGAAGCCGCCCTGGAGCGCTTCATCAACATCACCAAATACATCTACTCCAACGCCAACGCCCAGCTGGTGTCATTGGCTGATGAGGTTGATTACATCACTCAGTATATTGACCTGCAAAGGCTGCGCCTCAACAGCTGCGCCTCAGTGGTGTTTGATTGCCGCGTGACCGACGGCTCGGTGCCGGTGCCGCCCGTGCTGCTGATGACATTTGTGGAAAACGCCTTCAAATATGGCATCTCCTCAAATGAGACTTGCTTCATAACGATAAAGCTATGGCAGGGCGACGACGGCCGCTCTCTGCATTTCGAAGTAACAAATAGCGATTTTGGCCGCCCGGCTAAAGGCTGCAATCAGATGGGCATCGCCAATTGCCGCAAACGCCTGGAGCTGCTATACCCCGGCAAATATAGCCTTGACATCAACCGCAACAAGGCCGCCGGCACTTTTGAGGTGAAACTGCAACTTAACACTTAGTATTATGCTCAGATGTATTGCTATTGACGATGAACCGATTGCGCTGACGATCCTCGACCGTTACTGCAATAGATATGGCGATGTGGCGCTCGAGACTTTTACCTCGCCCAAGGCCGGGCTGCAACGCGTGCTCGACAGCAAGCCCGACATCGTGTTTCTCGATATCGAGATGAATGGGACCTCAGGCATCGACATCGCTAAGCGGCTGCCACCGGCGTGCTGCCTGATCTTCACCACGGCATACGCCAACTACGCCATCGAGGGCTTTGACCTCTGCGCCGTGGATTTTCTGCACAAGCCGTTCTTCTACGAGCGCTTTGTCAAAGCTATGGACAATGCCGTGGAGCGGCTGAAGATGCGCCACCTGCTGAGCGCTACCGAGACGTCAGCGCGGCAGATAGTGCTCAAATCTGACTATAAGAATGTGACCGTAGCTATTGACTTCATCATGTATGCCGAGTCAATAGGCAATTACGTTAGAATACACCAATATGATGGCTCCACGGTGCTCTCCAAGATGCCGCTGAGCGCGCTGATAGAGCAGCTGCCTCACGATGAGTTTCTGCGCGTGCACCGCTCATTCATAGTAGCTCGGAGACGCATCTCCAAATACACATGCTCGGAGGTATGCCTGGGCGATGCGCTTCCGCCCATTCCCATAGGCAAGAAATATCGAGCTACCGTCATCGAGGCACTCACGGCTCAAGAGCCGTCATAGCCGGCGTCAGAGGCTCAGGCGCAGAGTCACGCCGGCGGTGAATGGCTTGCCGCGCTGCACAAAAGCATTGCCCATCGACACAAAGTAGAATGTGTCGTAACGCGTGGCGCTGATGTTGCGCGCCCACACGGTGGCGCTCCACCGGGCGGTCTGCAACCGGATGTCAGCGCCGAGCAGCGCATAGAATGGCTGCGACAGGGTGTTGGCCTCGTCCCAATAGATATCGCCCACACCGCGCACATTGGCGCCAAAGCCCAGCGTCAGTGGCCGGCCTGACACCGCGCCTATCGGCATCGCATAGTCAGCCGACACGAAGAGTGTGTGGGCCGGAGCGTAGGGCACGCGGCATCCGGAGAAGTCGCTGCGCCCATTGTTGTAATCCTTGAAGGTGGCGCAGGTGTAGCCATAGCTCAGCTCAGAGCGCAGACGGCTGTCGGCCGTAGCATAGCTCAACGCCAGCTCGGCGCCGCGGCTGTATGAGCGCCCGGCGTTGGTCATCACGCGCCCGGTGGTAGTGCCCTCGGGAAACACCGTGAGCTGCTGGTCGCTGCAGTCGATAAAAAATCCGGTGAGGTCGGCCGAGATAGTGCCGGCGGCGCCGAGGCTGCGGTCCTTCAGTCGCAGCGACAGCTCATAGTTCCAGCTCTTCTCGGGCTTGTAGCTTATCACTTGATCTACATCGTAGGCCGCCGAGAGGCCCATGATGCCCATGATGCGTTGCTGCAGCACATCGCTGAACATCTGTATGTTGTATCCGCCGGCCTTAAAGCCTTTTGAGAATGATGCCACGGCCGTCAGGTGCCACCCGCGGTCAGCCGCCGCTTTGGGTGCATAAGCCACGGCCACCTTGGGCAGCAGCTGATTGTATGTGCTGCTGAGGCTGCCGCTGTCGTCAATGACCACGGGAGTGTGGGCATACAGCACGCGCTCGCCGCCGTCGGGGGGCAGATGCCACGTGTCGTAGGCCGTGTTGCAGTGGCTGCGATAGTCGAGCGCGCTGTGCTCTATATCCCATCGCAAGCCGCCCTGCAAGGTGAAATCGCCCACCGTGTAGGTGCTCTCATGGTATATCGCCAGGCCGCAGTCGCGGCTGTCAAAGTCGCTGCCTAACACAAACGAGCGCTCGCTCCAGGCGATGGGGTACTCGGGGTTGATGGCGTTGCGATGGTCCTCGATGAGGCTGCTGATGCCGGTGTCGTAAAAGGTGACGGGCGCCGTCATGTCAGTAGTGCGATACGAGGCAAAGACGCCGCCGAGCCACTTGTAAGCGCCGCGCGACGCCTTGCAGAACACATCTTGCGTCACCGCCCATTCGCGGCGCTTCTGCGAGAGTGTGAAATAATCCTGCGGGGTGAAGTCCTGGTCAAGCGTCATATCGTCATCAAGATACTGCAGCGAGGTGATGAGGTTGGCGGTAATCCTATTGCCGGAATAGGCTATGGTGAGGCCATCGGCAAAGGCGTTGCGCCGATAATAGCAGGTGTCATTGTACGACAGCTGATGCGTGGCCACCGACTCGTAGGGGTATCCGCTCTGACGCGACAGCGATACAGACGCCGTATTGGTCACCGACAGGCGCTCGGCAGGCCTCCACGACAGCTTCCACCGCGCCGAGCCTTGGCGCTCGGTGCCCACCCGCGCATCATTGTAGTCATTGCGCCAAAAGCCATCGGTGGTAGTGAAATAGGCCCCCACGCCGGTGGCTACCGTCGAAGAGAGCCGGCCGTACCACGACACGGCTGCCCTTGCCGTATTGCCACGCCCATACTCGGCCATTGCTCTTACGCCGCGATAGCGCCACGGCGAGATGGTGTAGATATTAATCTGGCCGCCCATGGTGTTGCGCCCGCCGAGCACCGATTGCGCTCCGCGCAGCACCTCCACCCTATCAATATCGGGGATGTCAAAGTCATAGTTGTCCTTATTTAAGAAGGTGACGCCATCTACTGTCAGGCCCACCACCGGCTGGTCAATACGAGTGCCCAGGCCGCGTACATATATCGATGATGTTATGCGCGAGCCATAGTCAGGCATGTAAAAGTTTGGCACCACGACCGACACATCTTTCATCGCCGCGGCGTCGAGACGCTCCACCTGCCGGCGATTAATCTCAACGGCAGATGCCAAAGTGGCATCGGGCGACTGCTTGACGCCTAACACTTCTATCTCGCGCAAGCGGTGCGGCACATGCGCCGCGCTGTCGGCCGACAGCGCTATCTCATCGGCGACGGCATATTGCGTCATCGCCGCCACCGCCACTGTCAGTATCTTAATCTTATTCATTTCGAGGGCAAAGTTAGTCAAAATATCAAAAATATCATTAAACTCAGCCACAAACTCTTTACCATAATCAATATTATTGCTAATTTTGTAAGCAAATCAATCAGCGAGCCTAATGCTCGCCATGGCAATAGAAATCACCAGTGGCAGAGATACCGACAGACAACAGTGAGCTCATCGAGCGCCTACGCACACCCGGCAAAGCCCGCGAGGCCTTCGGCGAGGTCATACGCATATACACCGAGCCGCTCTACCGCCAGATACGACGCCTGGTGCAAAGCCACGAAGACACCAACGACCTGCTTCAGAACACCTTCCTCAAAGCATGGTCATCGCTCGAAAACTTCCGCGGCGAGGCACGCCTCTCCACCTGGCTCTACAAAATCGCCATCAACGAGGCGCTGTCGTTCCTGGCCAAGGAGCGCAAGCGCCAAGGCCTCTCGCTCGACGACCAAGAAGCCGCCATCATCAACACCATCGCCTCCGACACCGACATTGATGGCGACGCCCTCGCCCTGAAGCTGCGCCAAGCCATAGCCTTGCTGCCCGAGAAGCAACGCATAGTGTTCAATATGAGATACTACGACGACATCAAATACGAAGACATGTCGCAAATCCTCGGCACCTCGGTCGGCGCCCTCAAAGCATCATACCACCTCGCCGTAAAAAAAATTGAGCAATATTTTTCATCACACGATTAAACTTTAGCCCGTCATAGCAGTCATATTGACAAAAGCATTTACTCTACAATGAAAAAAGATGCCTCTTCTCCTATACTAAGCCGCATAGACCGCCACGACGGCATGACGGTGCCCGAAGGCTACTTTGACACCTTCGCCGCCGATATGCTGGCGCGCTTGCCGCAACGCCCCGAGCTCGAAGCCCCCACCGTGGTGGCCGCGCCGCGCTCGCTGTGGCAGCGCATACGCCCCTATGCCTACATGGCTGCAATGTTTGCCGGCGTATGGTGTATGCTCAAAATGTTTTCATTGATGTCAGACCAATCGTCACTGACACCCATTGCCGACAACCCCATAATCGCCGAAGCATTCAGCAACGACACCTTTGTCAACGACTACGTCATCAGCGATATCGACGACCAAGACCTCTACGACGAGCTGATGGCCACCGGCATCGATGCCGAGTCACTATGCGACTCTCTCGCTTACATCGACTCCATCGAGAACACTTCATTTACTGAAACCAACTTCCAACAATGACTCACACCCACACTGCCATTATGACTAAACGACTACTGATAATAGCTCTGCTGGCAGTTGCCACCCAGACTCTATGGGCCGCCCCGCGCTCCCAAGCCCTCTCTGACGACGACAAGCAGCGTTGGCTCTCCGAAGTGCGCTCATACCGCAACGACTACCTCGCCAAAGAGCTCGTCCTCACAAAAGACCAGCAAAAAGAATTCTTCCCCATCTACGACGAAATGGACGATGCCATCACCGCCATCGGCGATGAGACCCGTGCTCTCGTGCGCAAAGTCCAAGCCAATGACAACGCCTCCGACACCGAGATGGAGAGCGCCGCTCGTGCCCTCTACGAGCTCAAGTCGAAAGAAGGCGAGATAGAGCTCCGATACTTCGAAAAATTCAAATCTATACTGACCCCCAAACAACTGTTAAAGCTTAAAAACGCCGAACGAAAGTTCACCCAGCAACTCGTCAAACAACATCGCCGGATAGGAGACCGCAAAGCCGGCAAATAAGCAACAAAAGCATTTCATTTTCGACACCCGGAGGCTGCGCCCATCACCACAAGGCGCGGCCTCCGTCGCCTTCAGCCCTCGCCTCGCCTACCTCCGCATCAATTCCGGAGCACTCGGCGCGCCCGGCATGCGCCGCTGACTAAGGCTGAAAGCCGTCACCACGGCAGCGCGCCTGCGCAGCCGTGCATTATCCGAGGGCAAAGCCCACGGATAGCTGACAAAAAGCGATCCCCGGAAGAATGTGGCTACATCCTTTCAGGGATCGCTGTATCTTGATCGTAGGTTTGCCGCCGCTACGCGCGCGGCATCACAGCGCTATCGCACTATCACCTTGGCTGATGCCGAGGCGGCGTTGACGATGTAAAGGCCGGGCTGCACGGCAAAGGTAGCATCGCCGCAAGAGCGAGCCACGATGGCTCCGGACACATTGTAAACGGTGACAGCTGCGCCTCCGGTGTTGCTGACGATGATTTGGCCGGCGGCGGTGCTCACCTGCAGGGTAGCGGCCTCAAGGTCGGTGAGGGCTGTGCGGCCTATGACGACGGTGTTGGACCAGGGGAACTCAGCCGTAGCGCCGGCGCGAGAGCCCACTATAGCCACATTGTAGCTATGCTCGGCGCTGAGGTCAACAGCGGTGTCGGTGTAAGCGGTATCGGTCACGCCTGATGCCAAGAGCTCGCCGTCGCGATATACATTGTAGCTGTCGATGGTGGTGTCGCTGTCGGCCGGGCTGCATAGCAGGTCGTCGATGAAGATGCCGAAGGCGTCATACGAGGCATAGTGTATGGCCACATAGCGAGCATCGGCCGGCAAGGTGAAGGTGTATTTGGTCCAGCCCTCGTCGTCGGTGACGATGGAGCCGCCGTCGAGCACGACAAAGGAGTCAAAGTCGCTATCCGTAGAGGAGTACATCACTTCAATGGTCTCTTTGAAGAGCGATGAAATCACGGTGAGGTAGAATGACAGCTGCGAGCCCCCCTTGATTTGTGGTGATATCAACCAGTCGTCTGACTGGCCCTCTATCACGCTGAAGGCGGCGGCAAACTGCGATCCGGTGACAGCAGGCAGAGCCTCAGACAGGCCGAGGGCATCGGTATTGAGCACCTGGAAGGCTTTAGGCCCGTATTCGTCGGGGATGCCGAAGCCTTCGAGCACATATCCGTTGCGGCCGTCAAAGTCGATATTTTTCCATTGTCCCAGCTGCGAGGGGTAGTCGCCGTGGGCATAGGTCTCAAACGACTCCTCGTAGATGTCAGTGCGCGGGGCTGACCACGTCAGTGCCACCGAGGCGTTGTCGGCATCGACTGACGCGGCGAGGTCGGTGACCACGGGGTCAGCCGAGGCTATAACGTGGATGGCTGATGATGTGAGGCTATTGTTGGAGTCGTCGCCATCGCTGCTGCAGATATACGCCTTGACTGTAAAGGTGCGGCCGGCGTACTCAGACTTGCGAATGACAAAGTCAGCCGTATATGTGGCGCGGTCGCCCTCGTTGAGCGATGCCGTGGTGGTGGTGGTCATCTCCACCTCGTCAATCACGGTGGTGCCATCGAGGATCTGAGCCTTGACAGCGGGCGCCGCCATGGTGGCATAACCGATGTTGGTCACTTCGGCCTCAATCGTTGCCGTCTGCCCCAGATGCACAGAGGTATCTGCGCTCAGGCTCGACAGTGCCAAATCATCGCTGACGCGCTGGTATATCTTATATCCATCGAGAGCGAAGAACTGCTCAAAGTAATTGACGCTGACATCAAAGGCTATGTTGAGCCAACCGCGGTTGAGGTATTCAGTGGGGATATCAAACGAGACATCGGTCCAGCCGCTGCCCGGTGTCGAGGCCGAGATGGTGCCGAGCAGCACATTCAGGCCATTGTTGCCCTTGAGATAGACATCGGTGGGGGCGGTGGCACTGCTGATAAAGGTGGTTAGGGTCACGCGCACGCGGTCGCAGCCGGCGGGCGTGAACTTAGGCAGCTCGAGATAGCCCTTGTATGACACATAAGCCTCGGTGTTGACACATATCAGGGCGCCGCCATCGGTGGCAGGCACATCATCTCCAAGGAGCGTCGGGTCATCAAGCGCCCACGATGACTGATAGTCGTCAGTTGGATAATCGATGTACAGGCCTTGATATTTCACACTCTTGCCGGCAAAAGTCTCGGTCATAGGCACGGCGTAAGGCTTGCCGAGCATGGCATAGACATAGGCGCCATCGCTCTCGCCCGCACTGTTTTTTGCGGTGACCACAAATTGATACAGCGACTGGGTGTCAGAGACGGCGGTGCAAGAGTATTCGGTCTCGGCGATGTCACCCGACAGGGGAGTCCAGACGTATTGCTGACGGTTGTCGTCGTAGCTGATGGAATACACGCAGTATTTGACATCGTTGCCAACAACGCCTCCGTTGATGCCGGTGGTGACAGCCGACCATGATATGTCAATGGTCTTGCCATCGTCGCCCACATTCCACGAGGGCACCACATCGGCCGGGGTGTCAAGGCCACAGCGCGCCGTCACTTTTGTAGATCCGCCGTCGCCATCGGCCGAAGCCGTCACCACGGTGATAGTGCTGATGCCGGCCGGCATCGTCACGGTGCACTCTTTGGCCTCGCCGGGGGCGCCGGAGACGCTCACCGTCTCCTCAGAGGAGGACACGCGTGCGGTGATGGCGGCGGTTGACTCTATGGTAGCGCCGGTGAGATAGGTGGTAGGTAACTTAAACGACACGGTTGCCTTCAAGGCGCCTGAAGCATCAGGTGTGGCCGTGAGGTCGGTGACAGCAGCCGGATACAGCGATGAGGCCGCCGACATACCAATCTTGAGGTTTTGCAAGCCCAGGCGCCATCCGGAAGCGTTGGCTGATGTGGCATGAATGCCGATGTAATAAGTGCCGGCCTCAGCCACGGCAAACTGCGAATTGCAGGTGGCAAACTCCTTGCCGCAGATTGCAGGCTCGGTGAGGATAATCTGTGTCATGCCCTCGACAGAACGCTCGCGGCCTATCGCTATCTCAAACGATTCGGTGGTATAGTTGGTTGTTGATGAAGCCTCGATTGACACGGTGTACATATTCGAGCCTGAGGGCAGCTGCACGGCAGGGGTAAATATCCATACATCGGCATTGCCGCTCTCCGAATTAGCGCGGTCCCAATAAAGCAGAGGATAGGTGCTGTTGTACTCAAAGGTGGCGCGGTCATCGGGCGTAGGATCCACGATGAGCATAGACTCAAACTCAGCCTGAGTTGGCACCAGCGAATACACGGGCGTGACGTCGTCATCGCTGACGATAGCCGGCGATTGAGCCACGCGGGTGGCTGCTGTGGCTACGCTGTGGGCGCTGCGTATCTGACTGAGAGCCTCGCCGTCAGCGGGGCGAGCGATAGCATTGACAGCCTTGTCGGCGCTGACTCCGCGCACTATGCCATCGCGAGCGCTGATAATAGTGGCGCTAACCGCCACTATCGCCAATGCGCCGCATAGGATATGTGATTTTTTCATTATCTATTATATATAATGTGTGTGATAATTTTTACCTGTGAGTTTTATTTGACTATTACTATAGTCACATAGTTGCCGATGCGCACCACGTACACGCCTTGAGCCACATGGTATGTAGCGCTGTCGGCAGCGGCGGTGTGAGCGACAAGGATGCCCGAAGTGGCAAAGACGTCAATGTCGCTGCCGGCAGCACCGGTCACGGTGATGACACCGTCGCCGGCAGTGACCACAGCAGCCGAGGTGTCAGCCTCACTGATGCCGGACCACTCTACGATGGCAGATGCCATCGGCTGATACTCGATGCCATTGTAGATGCAAGCCACCTGATAGGTGTATGTCTCGCCCAAGATCACGTCAGTGTCAAAATAGCTCTGAGCGGTGATCGGCTCGTCGGTGACTTTGACACCGTTGCGATATACCACATAGCCGTCAGGCACGACGGTGACGGGAGAGCCTACATACATCACATCGTCGATTGCAAGGCCGTTGCCGGCAGTGCCGCCGTGGCGGATAGCAAAGTATTTGGTGCCGGCGGGCAACGCGAAGTGATAGAGGTTCCAGTCGCCGCTGACAGCCACGGGGCTATCGCCGTTGATGGCCTCGAAGTCGGCAACATTGGCCGTCGTTGACGATGCCATGAGGTCAAACTCATCGGCAGCGCCGATGATGGCACGCGCATACAACGATATGAGCTGTGCATCGCCGGAGAGCTCCTCTGAAATCATCCAGTCATCGTTGGCAGCGCCGGCCACGGGCCACGAGGCGAAGAAGAGGTTGCCGCTATTAGCATCAATGGGCATGGAGGCGCTCTCTACCCGGGCGGGGTCATATACGATGAAGGCCTGCTTCTTGTTGTAGTTGGGCCAAGTGATTACGCCGCCCTTGCCGTCGCTGAACCATGCGTTATCGCCGCCATCTTCATCGGCCATAGTCCATTGGCCTACGTTGTCGATGGCGAAAGGCTCGTAGGCCTCGGCGCTGTCGTTGAAATGCTCTTGATAGTCGGTTACTGACGGGCGTTGCCAATCCACCACGATGCCGCCATCGCCACCGCGGCCGCTGATAGCGCCGATGTAGGGATAATTAGGCTGCTTGACGTTGATGTATGCTGTCAAGGCGTTGTTGGCGGTCACCTCGTCAGAAGCAGACACGGCGCATTTTGCCGTGAGCAATCCCACCTCGTCATCGTTGGTGGTGAAGTCAAAGCTTACCACCGTCGAAGCTCCGGGGGCGAGAGATGCTATAGTCTTGGTGTCGATGACGCGGTCGCCGATGGTCAGCTGCGCCGTGATGTCGTTGACGGCGGTAGAGCCGATATTGTCAACGGATGCTTTGAACGATGCGGCCTCGCCGGCTGCCACGTCAGCGGTGCCTTTAAGCGACGACACACGCAGCTCGGCGTTGTAAGCCACGCCATCGATGCTGACGTCGTCGAGGTGGATGCTATTGTCAGGAGTGACATAGCCGACAAACACTATTGAGGCTTGCTTGCCGGCGACATAAGCGCCGAGGTTCACGCTGCACTCTTTCCAGCCGGCGGTCTGAGCGTCGTTGAGGTTGACGGTGGCCGACGGGATGATAGTAAACGACTTGGTGTCATAGACATACACTTCGAGCTTGATATCGCTGCCGTATTCCGGCGAGGTATATACCCAATATTTGAGTGTCGGGGTCTTGGCTGAGTTAAAGTCAATGATCGGTGTTGCGTAACCGCCTACGCCGCTTGAGAGGCCATAATCGGCCTCGCAGGTCATCAGGCCGTAGCCGTCATGCAGGGGAGCTGTAGGCTCGTAAGGCTGCGAGCGCATATACCATGTGGCGCCATTCTTGAGGATGCGCGACCAAGGCTGAGTGGCCTCCTCTTGCTGATACCATGTCTCGGCAAAGGGCAAGTCGTAGGGCTTGCCGAAGGGCAGATAGTTTGAGGCGGTGGCATAGCCCTCGTCATCGCCGTTGACCGGCGCCACATAGTAGAGCAAGGAGGCTTGCAAACCGCTGACGCCATCGGAGGGGTTGTTGTCAATAAACTTCGTGCCGTCAATATCTCTGCCTATGAGCTTATACTCTGTGCCGGCCTCGGTGGCTATGGGCTTATACACTAAGTAGCGCACGGTGGCCAGGTCAATGGGGCTGCCGTTCTCGTCAACGGTGGCTATAGAGGGTGTCCATGTCAGCTCCACTTGTGATGGATTGACGAGGCGAGCCGTGACGTCAGACACCGGCTGTGGCGTGCCACCGGCGAGGACCACTTGCGCCGAGGCCTCGAGGCCGGCGCCATTAGCGTTGAACACCACGATGCGATAGATGTTGGTACCCTGCGAGGGATCTTGGTCTATCCACGAGAGTTTCTGACCGGGAGCGCCCGTCAGAGTAGCGAGCACCTCGTCAGAAGTGCCGCGGTATATCTTAGCGGTGAGCTGCGCATCGGTGATAGCATTTCCGTCGGCCGTAGTGGTCGGCAAGGTGAACGATACCGTCACCTGATTGTCATCGGTGATTACAGCCGCAAGGTCGGTGGCAGCAGCGGGCACATCGGCACGCTTATACACCTCGATATGCACATCGTCGATGCTGAGGTGGTCATATGAAGTGGTGATATTGTGGAAGCCCACATAGCGGTCGCCCTCGCGCGGAGCGAAGATCACGGTCTCCTCCACGCCGGGCATATCGGCGCTGCTTGAGTAAGTCACCTTGTCGAGGATAATGTTGGCTGACATGCCATCGACATCAGCGGTAGCGCCGGTGTTGACAGTGAAATGCTTTTCGTAGCCGAAGTAGCCATACTGCTTGAAGGTGAGCTTATAGAGGTTGTTGGGGTCCAGCTCGAGCGCCGGCGTGATGAGCCAATCGTCGGCGGTGGTGTCATACCAGCCGAAATAGAAGGCGCAGTAATATACGGGGTCAAACTTCCAGTTAGAGTCTTCCCAGTTGTCGCCGCCATCGCCGTTGGCATCAATGATTGTCCAGGCGTTAAGCGAAGACTCCGTGTCAAAGGTCTCGGTGTAAGGCATCGCCTTGGGCTTGCCCATCTGCACCTTATTGCTATTGGCCGAGGCACCCTCTATTGATGTATCGGTGGTGTAATAGGGCGTGACGGTGTAGTAGTAAAGGCCGAAGTCAAAATCGCATGGCTCGGTGAAGGTGGTGCCGTTGAATGAGCGCTTGAGCATCACAGATCCGGGGTTGCGCACAATCTTATAGCGAATATTGTCAGTATCGATGATGCCGCCATTGACGCCCTCTTGAGGCTGAGACCACGACAATGTGGCAGTATTTGATGAGGCATCGTAGGTCAGCGTCAGGCCAGTGACGGCGCGCGGTGTATCCACGCCGAAGAAGGCGGTGGCCGTAGCTGCAAGGCTCTTCTGACCATCGTAAGTCACCACCACTGATGCGGTGTGGTTGCCTTGAGTGAGGCCATTGATGTCGGCCTCGAAATGCGAGCCGGCAGCGGCATACACGGATCCGCGCAAGGTGCCGTCAACAAAGTACTCCACTGTCACCTGCTTGCCGGTGATGTTGGTCTGGTCATAGGTCGATGAGGGCAATGTGCAGGCTATCACGCCGGTGGTAGAGCCTGCGGTCATTGGTGTGAAAGTGAGGTCAGCGATGACATCCGGGGCTTTGGGGTGAGACGATGGCATCATCAGCGCGCTGAACACATAATCCAGCGGATAGCTCCACAGCATCTGAGCGGCGCCGGTGGCGGTATCGACCTTCACCAGGCCACGCACGGCGTTTTCATTCCAGTTGCGGTCGCGCATCGAAGTAAATCCGAATACGGTCCAGTACATATCGCCGGTGCGCAAGTCGATGACCGAGCCGCCATTGTAAGCCTCTTGGTCAAGATAGGGGAAATAGCCGGTGGCACCCACCTCGGTGGAGGTGCCGTCGAGAGCATACACTCGCAGAGTGCCGTCGTGGTCGATGCCATAGAGCTTACCGGTGGCATCGCAGGCACCGGAAGCCACATATCCGGTGTGAGCGAGCACCGTCAGCTCGCCGGTATCGGGGCTGACGGTGCATAGCCAGCCATCGTCGGTGTTGGAGTATTTATGCGTGAAAGCATAGATAGTGCCCGACACCGGGTCATAGGCCAGGGCGTTGGGCACGTAGGTAGCTTTGAGCGATTGTTCGCTCTCTTTCTGAGAGTTGTCATAGTAGAAGCTATGCGAAGCCACCTTCTCCCAGGTGGTGGCATCGAAGACGTTGGCCGTCAGAGTGTAAGCACGGTATGTGCCTGACACGTTGTAGCAATAGTATTTGCCATCGGCATATACGCCTCCACAATTGGCCCACTGATTATCCATACCTGTCGGCGACACCGGAGTGGCACCGCCCTCACCGTTGCTCGCAAATTGATAAAACCCGTAATAGGTAACATCACTTCCGGCCGACAAGTCGCCCCAAAGCACATTATAGTGGAGATAGCCGACCAGCGTGACCGGGTCGGTATCTGCCGCCTTGGCTCCTATTACACTTGCAGCTACGAGCAGCACGGCCGCAGCCCAACGTTGTAAAAGCTTCATTTTAGTTGATCGTTAGTTAATATAAATTTTTGATAGATAAATTCGTTAAAATACCATATTATCACGATACCGACAAGCGCAATCGGATATCTTTCGGGGATAATACTCTTACAAAATGCAATTATGCTCCCCAATTGCCGTGGCAAAAGGATTGCATATTTAGCATTAATTTCGCAAAGATACTTATTTTTATAATCTTACGAAAATGATTTACGTCAATATGATGAAAATCTCGACAAATTTATAACATTTACCGACAAAACTGTAAAAAGCCCACACAAACGTTAAGAGAGCCGCCGGCATCAAGCACAGCGGCTCTCTCTTGTGATAGTTGTGATAGTGGGAGTGCGAAGTGTGGAGGGCGCCGACCCGCACCGGAGTGCTCGGCGGCCACACACCGGCAGCTATCAATATATGCCCTGACCCATCATAGCATCGGCCACTTTCATAAAGCCGGCTATGTTGGCGCCCTTCATATAGTTGATGTAGCCATCGGGCTCAGTGCCGTATTTCACACACTGCTCGTGGATGCTCTTCATGATGTAGTGCAGCTTGGCATCTACCTCTTCTTCGCTCCACTGCAGGTGCTCGGCATCCTGGCTCATCTCGAGGCCCGAAGTGGCCACGCCACCGGCATTGACAGCCTTGCCGGGAGCATAGGTGATGCGAGCGGCAATAAATGTGTCGATAGCCTCGGGGGTGCAACCCATGTTTGACACCTCGGCTACGAGGCCCACGCCGTTGTCCACGAGCATCTTGGCGTCAGCGCCGCCGAGCTCATTCTGCGTAGCGCAAGGCAGAGCGATATCCACCTTCTGCTCCCAGGGCTTGCGGCCGGCATAGAAGACAGAGCCGGGGAACTTGTCGGCGTAAGGAGCAACGACGTCGTTGCCCGAAGCGCGCAGCTCCAGCATATAGTCGATCTTCTCGGCATTGAGACCTTCGGCATCGTAGATATAGCCGTCAGGACCGGAGATGGTGACCACCTTGGCGCCGAGCTCGGTAGCTTTGAGAGCAGCGCCCCACGCCACGTTGCCAAAGCCTGATATGGCCACGGTCTTGCCCTTGATGTCAACGCCCTTCTTGGCGAGGACGCTCTGCACGAAGTAGAGAGCGCCGAAGCCCGTAGCCTCCGGACGGATGCGGCTGCCGCCGAACGACAGGCCCTTGCCGGTGAAGGTGCCGGTGCATTGGTTGGTTAGTTTCTTGTACATGCCATACATGTAGCCTACCTCGCGGCCGCCTACGCCGATATCGCCGGCGGGCACATCCTGGTCGGGGCCGAGGATCTTCCAAAGCTCAAGGATGAAAGCCTGGCAGAAGCGCATGATCTCGCGGTCGCTCTTGCCGCGCGGCGAGAAGTCGCTACCGCCCTTTGCGCCGCCCATGGGCAGGGTGGTGAGGGCATTTTTGAAGGTCTGCTCGAAGCCGAGGAATTTAAGTATTGAGAGGTTGACAGAAGCGTGGAAACGGATGCCGCCCTTGTACGGGCCAATGGCATTGTTGAATTGCACGCGATAGCCGATGTTGTTTTGCACCTCGCCCTTATCGTCAATCCATGTCACACGGAAGGTGAGGATACGATCGGGCTCGACCATGCGCTCTACAATTTTGTTGCGCTCGAATTCAGGATGCTGATTATACACATCAGCTACTGAGAGGAGCACTTCCTTCACAGCCTGAAGGTACTCTTTTTCGCCCGGATGCTTGGCTTCCAGGTCTGCCATAATACGGTTAATATCCATAATAATGAATTTTAGGTGTTTTTGATGTTACCTATGTATAGAGGTTAGATTAACAGCGCAAATATAATTAGGATTTTTGATTTGTGCAAGCAAAAACGCCGTGATTTACATAATTTTTGCAGTCGGCGATTGCTTTTTGCTTAAGCACGCGGGGGATTGGTTGATTGATAGTAATCTATGATGGCCTCAGTGGCTATCACTCCGGGCTTATCACTTGGCATTTTGTTTTTCAAGAAGCTTTGCCGCTATCGCTTCATCGGGCATAATAGCGCAGTTGCCGCAGATATTGTACAGCAACCTGTCAAGCGCCGGATTGCGCACCACTACAGGATAGGCATTGCGGTCGCGGTCGGCGGCTTCCTTAGTGCCAAAGACCTCAGCGTAGGAGTAGCCGCATATCTCGCAGCGGCAGCCGTGCCTCTTGACGAGCTTCTTAGCCTGAGCCTTTGAGATGATGCCTTGATAGTAATCATCGCCCCATGCATCGCGGTTGCAGAACATCTCTTGGTTGCTGTCAAGATACTCCAGCCATATTTTATCAAGCAAGTTGGCCGCGGCCTGCTCAAGTTTGCGCCCCGAGTGACCGCCATACCAATTGAAGTCGGGGATGGCAGCGGTGAGGTCGTCGGGCGTCAGCAGAGGCGCGTCAGACCATGGATTGATACACACACAAGTCATTATATCAGCATAAAAGATATCGCGGCGCTGCTTGGGCGACCAGTCTTCGCCGTGATAGCAGCGTGAGTCTATCACGCCGCGCATCACGATGCCGGTATTGCCGGCGCCGCATTTCACCATAAAAAATGAGTCGCCGGGCTTCACTCGCTCATGATCGTAAAAGCTCCAGTTGCCCACGCCCTCTGCACAAGAAAAATCCTCGAGGAAGCGCTCCTTGGTGTAACTCGAGATGTCAGGGTTCCAAAACAGTATGTAAGTAGCCATATCGCTGATATATTATGTATAATCTGTATCAGAAAAGCATAATGACGCAAATATAGCACATTTTTTACTATAACCCCTATATCCCGCAACAAATATTTACGTCAGCGTCAGAAATCAGAATACATTCCAGGAACACATTCCAAACGCCAACTGCATCAGTTTTTTAATCGTGCGATTTAATATGTCGCGGATTTTGACTAACTTTGCACATTATGAAGATACTCACCTCACAAGAAATCACCGACATCGAGAGCCGAGTGCTCAGCCAGGGTGTCAGCCTCGATGATATCATAGAAGCAACCGGGCCCAAAATCGCTAAGGAAATCAACACCGAATGGCGCAACAAGGGCCATATGTACATCTTTGCCGGCAACGACCGCTGCGGCGCCTTCACCCTGGCGGCAGCACGGCATCTCAACATAGAGTCAGGGCATATCAGTATCGTGGCATTCAATATCGGAGGCAACAAATACACCCCCGAGTGTCAGGCCGCTCGCGACAGATTTATCGAAGCACATGGCAGCGACCACCTCTGCGAGGTCATCGGCCTGGAATTTGACTTTCCCGAGATATCACGCCATGACATCATCATCGATGGCATTTATGGCACCGAGCGCAAGACACCGCTCACCGGCGGATACAAATACACCGTGCAGCGCATCAATGAGTCGGGCGCGCGAGTAGTGGCTATTGACATACCATCGGGCCTTACCGAGGACACCAGCCGCGGCATTGTCAACCGCGACATCGTCAACGCCACGGTGACGCTCACCCCGGGGCTGCCACGGCTATCGTTCCTCTTCAGAGAGAGCGCCTCGCTGATAGGCTCATGGCGCACTATCGCCATCAAAGAGCTCACCGACGCCGTGGCACACATCCCCTCAAAATATCGCATCGTGGAGCAGCAAGACATACGCTCGCTGCTGCTGCCGCGCGAGACCTTTGCCTCAAAAGCCGACTATGGCAGCGCCATCATCTACGCCGGCTCGCTGGGCATGATGGGGGCGGCGGTACTCGCCGTCAAAGGCGCCTTGCGCGCCGGCGCCGGCAAGGTCACATGCCACGTGCCCTCACACGGATACAATATCATGCAGACCGCAGCGCCCTGCGCCCTATGCGACCCTGACCCCGGCAAAATATCTATCACGCGGATAGAGCTCAAGCGCAAGTACGACGCCGTGGCCATAGGCCCGGGCATCGGCACTGCCGAAGAGACCATCAACGCTCTCGATGGATTTCTCAAAGTCGCCAACGCCAACAGCAACCCGGTGGTCCTCGACGCCGATGCGCTCAACTGTATCGCCATACGCACCAAGATGCTCGACCACATACCGGTGATGTCAGTGCTCACACCACATGTGGGTGAGTTTGACCTGCTCTTTGGCAAGCAACCGTCATCGGCCACCAGGCTGCAGTGCGCCATCGATGTGGCCGAGCGCTATCAGGTGATTATAGTGCTCAAAGGCCACTATACGGCCATCGTCAGGCCCGACGGCAAGGTGTATTTCAACCCCACGGGGTCGCCGGCAATGGCTACGGCCGGCTCCGGCGACGTGCTGACCGGCATCCTGGCCGGCATGATAGCTCAGGGCATCAAGCCTGAGCTGGCAGCTATAGCCGCCACATATATCCACGGCCTCGCCGGAGAGATAGCGGCGCGGCAGCACGGCTCATACGGCACTCTGGCCACTGACATCGCCGAAGCCGTGGGGCAAGCTATCAAGACCATAATTGAATAATACGCCCCACTCCGTCACCATCACAAGCTCACCCTCTCAACTCTCTATACACACATTTTTGATTATGAAGAACTCTATTATTGCCACAATCGCCATAGCGGCGCTATACTCATCAGCCCCCGCCGCTGCCCAGACATCGCATAAGCTCACGGCCGGCAAAGCCACCGAGTATGGGCTCATCTACTCACTGCCGATGACCGTGGTGGATATCACCATCGAGGCGGAGCATACTCTCAAAGAGCCGGGCGAGTTTTACAACTATGCCCGCAAGAACCTGAGCATCAACGATGCCATAACATCGCCACAGCGCTCTGTTACTATCAAGAGCGTGACCATAGTGCCGCGCGGAGTACCCAACCCCGAGAGCCAATGGGTGGCGCAGTTTAAGGCCGGCGCCACTCCGTATATGGTGCTGAATGCCGCCGACATACCATTGGCCATCAACACAGAAGACATCGGAGCCAACGCCACCACTCGCGCCCTCCCCACTCCCAAAGCCGCCGAGCCTACACCCCTGGAGACAGAGGCCGCTCGCCAAGCCATCACTCAAGAGATGACGCTCAGTTCCTCGCTGTCAAAGCGCGCCGAGCTGGCTGCGCAGCGCGTCTTCGAGCTGCGCGAGATGCGCTCAGACCTGCTCTCGGGCGAAGCAACCAACACGCCGCCCGATGGCAAATCCATGCAGCTCATGCTCGACAACATCAGCGCCCAAGAGGCAGCGCTGACTGCTATGTTTGCCGGCACCACCAAGACATTTACCACGGTCTCGACCATCACCTTTGAGCCTGACAGCACCGAAGTGTCCGGCCAGATTATAGCGCGGCTCTCGCCCATTGATGGATTTGTAGCCGCCGATGACCTCAGCGGCGCACCCATCACCTTGTCGATGACCATCCTTGATGCCGGAGCCCTCCCCGTCAACGAAAAAGGCGAGCCTAAGCGCTTCCCTAAAGGCGGCGTTGCCTACACCGTGCCCGGCACCGCTCTCATCACCCTGACCTACGCCGGCAAGACCATAGCATCGCAAGAGGTGTCTCTGGCCCAGTTAGGCGTCACTTTCGGCCTCGACCCCGACTTATTCACCGACAAGAAGGCCCCGTCAAAGCTGATTTTTGACCAAACCACGGGCGCCATCCTCAAATTAGGACCCGCCGATTAAACCTTGACGGCTCTCGCTCGTCATATCAATATACTCTCTAAATCCCCTATACGACTATGAGACGATTGATTAAGACATTAGGCATTATGCTGATTTGCGGCATCTTATGCATGCCTCAAGTCGAAGCACGAGGGCGCAACAACAGTAGCACCACATCCGGCAGTAGCACCACAAGTCGCCAAAACACTGCCGGCCGACCTTCTAAATCCGGCTCCAGTCGTCCCGCTCAAAGTCAAAACCAAGGCAACCGCCCCGGCAACAGCGGCAGCCACCAAGGCAACCGCCCCGGCAACAGCGCCAGCCACCAAGGCAACCGCCCCGGCAACAGCGCCAGCCACCAAGGCAACCGCCCCGGCAACAGCGGCAGCCACCAAGGCAACCGCCCCGGCAA